>NZ_CP119147.1:1928750-2571666 GCF_029167645.1 Streptomyces sp. AM 2-1-1
TGTTGCCAATTACACCATAGCCCACTGAAACGCAACCCCTGCGGGTCTTGTCCCTGTCTGCGCTTCCCGGCCGGATCTTTCGGCCCGCTCGGGCGGCGCAGAAAGAACATTACCCGAAGGTGTCCGACGCTCCAAAACGGGTATCGCCCGACAGCAGCGCCGGCAGCTGCCCGAGGCCCGTGATCCGTACGAGATCGGCCCGGCCGCCCCGCTGCCCGCGGTCCAGCCAGATCCCCTTCAACCCCGCCGCGACCGCCCCGGCGGCGTCGATGTCCGGCTCGTCCCCGACGTACGCCACCTCGTGCGGCTCCAGCGCGAGCGCCTCGCAGGCGGCGTGGAAGGCGCCCGGCTCCGGCTTGGAGACACCCAGCTCCACGGCGCAGAGCAGGGCCTCGAACCGGTGCCGGACGCCCAGCGCGACCAGTTTGCGGTCCTGGTGGCCGGAGCTGGAGTTCGACAGGACGCCGTGGCGGTAGCCGTCCAGCAGGTCGAGGACCGGGATCACGTCCGGGAAGAGGCTCCAGGCGGCTTCGTAGTGGGCCGCGTGCCGCCGGAACCACGCGTCGGCCTCCGTGTCCTCCAGGTCACGCGCCAGGAACTCCCGCACCCGGTCCCTGCGCTGCCCGCCGAAGTCCGCCTCCCCGGCGGCGAACCGCGCCCAGTGGCGTGCGGTGATCACCCGCCAGGCGTCCAGCGCCTCCTCGGGCGTGGTGTAGCGGGCGGGCAGTCCCTCCAGCTCCAGCAGCCGCGCCATGGCGATGCGGTCGGCGCCCGAATAGTCGAAGAGCGTGTCGTCGATGTCCCAGAGCACGGCGCGGATCGGCATGTCCGCCACGCTACCGGCCCCTCGCCCGGCGGGCCCGGCGACAACCGGCCAAGGACGGGGGCGCGCACGGGCGCGGTGCAAGGGGCCGGCGAGGCGCCGGACATGCCCGAGGGGGCGGAGCGCCGGGGTTCCGGCGCTCCGCCCCCTCGGGAGGTGCGTACGTGCGGTGGTGGGTTACGCGGTCAGCTTGGCGAGGGCCGCGTCCACCCGGGCCAGCGTCTTCTCGCGGCCCAGGATCTCCATGGACTCGAAGAGCGGCAGGCCGACCGTACGGCCGGTGACGGCGACGCGCACCGGGGCCTGAGCCTTGCCGAGCTTGAGGCCGTGGGCCTCGCCCGCCGCGAGGACGGCGCTCTTGAGTGCCTCGGCGTTCCACTCGGCGCCGGCGAGGTTGGCGCGGGCGGTGGACAGCAGGGCGTCGGAGCCCTCCTTCATCGCCTTGGCCCAGGACGCCTCGTCCTCGACGGGCCGGTCCAGGAAGAGGAAGTCGACGTTGGCGGTGATGTCCGAGAGGACCGTCACCCGTGTCTGGGCGTGCGGCGCGATCGCGGCGAACCGGTCCGCGTCGAACGCCTCGGGGGCCCAGTTCGCGTACGGCGCCCGCAGCCAGGGGCCGCACGCCTCGGTGAAGTCCTTCACGTCGAGCCGGCGGATGTGCTCGGCGTTGATGTGTTCGGCCTTCTTGAGGTCGAAGCGGGCCGGGTTGGCGTTGACGTCCGCGATGTCGAAAGCGGCCACCATCTCCTCGACGGAGAAGATGTCGCGGTCCTCGGCGATCGACCAGCCCAGCAGCGAGAGGTAGTTGAGCAGCCCTTCCGGGAGGAAGCCGCGTTCCCGGTAGAGGTTGAGCGACGCCTCGGGGTCCCGCTTGGACAGCTTCTTGTTGCCCTCGCCCATGACGTAGGGCAGGTGGCCGAAGAGGGGGGTGGCCTTGGCGATGCCCAGCTCGGTCAGGGCCGCGTACAGGGCGAGCTGGCGGGGGGTGGAGGAGAGCAGGTCCTCGCCGCGCAGGACGTGGGTGATCTCCATCAGCGCGTCGTCGACGGGGTTGACGAGCGTGTACAGGGGGGCGCCGTTGGCGCGGACGATGCCGTAGTCCGGCACGTTCTCCGGCTGGAAGGTCAGCTCACCGCGGACCAGGTCGGTGAAGGTCTGCGGCACGTCGGGCATCCGGAAGCGCACGATGTGCGAACGGCCCTCGGCCTCGTACGCCGCCTTCTGCTCGGCG
The DNA here is from genome assembly GCF_029167645.1 of Streptomyces sp. AM 2-1-1. Classification (NCBI taxonomy): domain Bacteria; kingdom Bacillati; phylum Actinomycetota; class Actinomycetes; order Kitasatosporales; family Streptomycetaceae; genus Streptomyces; species Streptomyces sp. AM 2-1-1. The sequence continues at coordinate 1,930,805 of NZ_CP119147.1, forward strand.
GTGAGGTCGCGGCAGGCACCGTCGTACCCGGAGGGCTTGCCGGCCGCGCGGGCGGCGTCGCGGCGGGCGTCGAGCTCCGCGGTGGTGCAGTAGCAGTCGTACGCGTACCCGCCGGCCTTCAGCTTCTCGGCGACGTCACGGTAGACGTCCATCCGCTGCGACTGCCGGTACGGGGCGTGCGGGCCGCCGACCTCGGGACCCTCGTCCCAGTCGAAGCCGAGCCACCGCATCGAGTCGAGCAACTGCTGGTACGACTCCTCGGAGTCGCGCGCCGCGTCGGTGTCCTCGATGCGGAAGACCAGCGTGCCCTGGTGGTGTCGGGCGAAGGCCCAGTTGAAGAGGGCCGTCCGGACCAGGCCCACGTGGGGGTTTCCGGTCGGGGAGGGACAGAACCGGACACGGGGAGAAGAGCCGTTAACCACGCGTGATCACCTTGTTGGTGAGAGTGCCGATGCCTTCGATGGTGACGGCGACCTCGTCGCCGACGTGCAGGGGGCCGACCCCCGCGGGAGTGCCGGTGAGGATGACGTCGCCCGGGAGGAGCGTCATCGCCTCGGTGATGTGGACGACCAGGTCCTCGATGGAACGGACCATCTCGCTGGTGCGGCCGAGCTGGCGCTGTTCTCCGTTGACGGTCGTCTGGATCGTCAGGTCGGACGGGTCGAGGTCGGTCTCCACCCAGGGGCCGAGCGGGCAGGAGGTGTCGAAGCCCTTGGCCCGCGCCCACTGCTTCTCGCGCTTCTGCGCGTCACGGGCGGTGACGTCGTTGGCGCAGGTGTAGCCCAGGATGACGTCCTTCACGCGCTCGCGGGGGACCTCACGGCACATGCGGCCGATCACCACGGCGAGTTCGCCCTCGTAGTGGACCTCGTCCGAGAAGGAGGGGTACTCGATGGCGTCGCCGGAGCCGATCACCGAGGTGGTGGGCTTGAAGAAGGCGACCGGGACGTCCCCGACCTCGTTGCCCAGTTCGGCGGCGTGCTCCGCGTAGTTGCGGCCGATGGCCACGACCTTGTTGGGCAGCACGGGGGGCAGGAGCCTGACCTTGCTCAGCGGGACCTTGGTGCCGGAGAGCTCGAAGTCGGCGTACGGAATGCCCTTGATGATGTCGAGCACGAGGCCACCGGATTCCACGGTGCCCTCACCCTCGACGGCGCCGAAGGCGACATTGCCGTCGATGGAGAACCTGGCGATGCGCACGGGATGCTGTCGCCCCTCACTTGCTGGCTGGCTGAAGACTGACGCTCCAGGCTATCGCCTCGCCGTGCGGAGACCGGGAGTGTCCGGCCGACCGCCGACCGCCACTCCCCGGATCTCCCCCGGCGCACGGGTGCCGGCATGTGCGCCTGCCGGAGGACGGTGCGGCGCGGGTCGGTCGTCCGCGCGCGGGCAGGTCGACCGGGTGAGCGGGTCGCTCGGGGGCGCTCGGCGTGGAGGGGTCGTCGGGATGCGCCGGCGTGGTGCGCCGGGAGTTGGCGAGCTCGCGGGGCCGCGTGGTGTTCGTCCGCCGTGCGACCTTGCCGCCGGGGGCGTACCCCGGGGGCCCGTCCGTGGGGTCGCCATCCCAAGTAATGCGTCAGGCTAAACATCGATTTCCCGACATTGGCCGGGATGAGACGGCGATCATCATGTGAGTTTCCTCACGAATGAGGTAACAAATGCCGCATAGCGGAATGATGATCACGCAAGAGGAAACGGACAATGCAGTACTGAATGCTCCATTCCGCTCCTGATCATCAGGGATGGGACACCGCACTCTTCCAGCCTCCCCGTCCGGAATGATCCACTTTCCACGGGAACGCGCTGCACGGCTGGTCACGCCCCCATCACAGGACGTCACGCCCGCCCATGGGGAGTCCGCGGCCCTTGTTGGAGGTCCGGCACTGTGCTGGAATTCCACGCACCGCCGCGGGTAGAGACCGGCGCGCAGGGGCGCAACGCAGCGCCGAGTGGCGGCGGAGGGGGTTCAAGAACGCCGGTCGTTCATCGACCACCATGGGGCGCGTCCAGTGCCCCGACACGCCGACACCGTCACCACCGCGTCATGCGGAGGGACGCCTGGTCCAGAGGTTGCGACGCTAGTGCAGGGACGTTTCAAGAGGGATGGCAGCGCTCCGGCGGAACAGGAGCCGCGCGGCGGGACCGACCGCGGTTCCTCGCCCCAGCACGCCCAGAATCCCGGGGCCGCGGGGTCCGGCGACGGTCCGGAGCCGACTTCGCGCCCGGGATCCACGACGACCGAAGCCGCCGAACCGGCAGCGGCGGCACAACCCCGTGAGCGGGCCAGTACGGGTTCACGCGTAGCACTGCGTAACTGGCGCATCAGCACCCGTCTCGTCTCCCTCCTGGCGCTCCCCGTGGTCGCGGCGACCTCGCTCGGCGGGCTCCGTATCAACGAGTCCATGAACGACATCCAGCAGCTGGAGCACATGCAGCTGCTGACGCAGATGACCAAGCAGGCCACCGCGCTCGCGCAGGCCCTGCAGGTCGAGCGCGACCAGTCGGCGGGACCGCTCTCCAACGGTGTCAAGGCGACCAACTACAAGGTCACCGAGCCCCGGAAGAAGACGGACCGGGCCAAGGACGCCTTCCTCGAAGCCACCATGGCCATCGGGGACACCGAGGACGACGAGGCGCTGGAAGGCATCCACGCCAGCGTCAACATGATCGCGACGCAGCTCGGGCAGATCCGCGACATCCGCAAGACGGCCTACGCCCAGGGCAGCCCGAGCGTCAACACGATCGACCAGTACAGCCAGTTGATCACCTCGCTGCTGAGCCTCTCCCAGGACATGGCGCAGGCGACCTCCAGCCCGGAGATGATCAAGCGCACCCGTGCGCTGGCGGCCTTCTCCTCCGCCAAGGAGTACGCCTCGGTCCAGCGGGCGGTCATCGCCGCCGCTCTGCCGGGCGGCAACAGCAAGACGACGCACCTCGGTGACAACGACAAGCAGTTCGGTCGCAACGCCCTCCGCAAGGAGAGCCTGTCGATGAACTCCTTCGAGACGATCTACGCGACCACCGGCAACAGCGCCTCCGACCTCACCGCGCCGCTGACCAGTGGCAACCCGGAGATCCAGGCCGCCGACACCTACGCCAAGCAGGTGCTCGACACGACGGTCGGCATGAAGGGCCGCAAGTCGCGTTCGTACCTCGACTGGTACGACCAGAGCTCGACCAAGATCCAGGCGATGGAGACCATCGAGGCGACCCTCCTCAGCGACATGGAGGGCAAGGCGCGCGAGCTGCGCGAGGCCTCCCAGCGCGAGGCGATCCTCAACGGTGCCATCATCCTGCTGGTGCTCGGCGTCTCCCTCGTGGGCGCGTTCGTCGTGGCGCGGTCCATGATCCGCTCGCTGCGCCGTCTCCAGGACACCGCGACCCGGGTCGCCCAGGACCGGCTGCCCGAGCTCGTGCGCCAGCTCTCCGAGACCGACCCGCAGGACGTCGACACCTCCGTCGAATCCGTGGGTGTGCACTCCCGGGACGAGATCGGCCAGGTGGCCGCGGCCTTCGACGACGTGCACCGTGAGGCCGTCCGCCTCGCCGCCGAGCAGGCGCTCCTGCGAGGAAACGTCAACGCGATGTTCACCAACCTCTCGCGCCGCAGCCAGGGCCTCATCCAGCGTCAGCTCTCGCTCATCTCCGAACTGGAGTCGCGCGAGGCCGACCCGGACCAGCTCTCCTCGCTCTTCAAGCTCGACCACCTCGCGACCCGTATGCGCCGGAACGGCGAGAACCTCCTCGTCCTCGCCGGTGAGGAGCCGGGCCGCCGGTGGACGCGCCCCGTCCCGCTGGTCGACGTGCTCCGCGCCGCCGCCTCCGAGGTGGAGCAGTACGAGCGCATCGAACTGGCCGCGGTCCCCGCCACCGAAGTGGCCGGCCGGGTCGTCAACGACCTCGTGCACCTCCTCGCCGAGCTGCTGGAGAACGCCACGTCGTTCTCCTCGCCGCAGACGAAGGTCCGGGTCACCGGTCACGCGCTGCCGGACGGACGGGTTCTCGTCGAGATCCACGACACCGGCATCGGCCTCTCGCCCGAGGACCTCGCGGCGATCAACGAGCGGCTCGCCTCGCCGCCCACCGTGGACGTGTCGGTCTCGCGCCGCATGGGCCTCTTCGTGGTCGGCCGGCTCTCCCTGCGTCACGGCATCCGCATCCAGCTCCGGCCCTCGGACTCCGGTGGCACCACGGCGCTCGTCATGCTGCCCGTGGACGTCGCGCAGGGCGGCAAGCAGCCCCCGTCCAAGAGCGGCGCGGGGCAGGCCCCGAGCGCGCCGGGCGGTCTGCTCGCCGGCGGCAACTCCGGTGCGGGTGTTCCTCGCGCCGGTCTCGGTGGCTCGCAGGCCGCCAAGGGTCTCGCCGCTTCGGCGCCCGCCCGCGGTCAGGTCGGCACGGGCTCCGGCCCGCGTGCGGCGCTGCCCTCCCGGGACTCGGGACCGCGTGGCCCCCAGGGGCCCGGCCGGCAGGGCGGACCGCAGACCGGGGGACCTCAGCGGCAGCCCGGCGGCCCGTCCGCTCCCCAGGGCGGTCCGCAGGCCGGCCGGCCGCAGGGTCCGCAGGACTTCGGACGGCCCGAGCCTCAGCGGCAGGGCGGTGGCGCCCGGCTGGGTGCCCGCGGTCCGCGGGGCGGTCAGGAGCAGGACCAGCCGAACCTCTTCGGACACAACGCCGGGGCCACGCAGACGCCGATGGGCCGGCCGGAGCAGGGCGGCAGGCCCGCGCGGCAGGACGTGTTCGGCGCCCCCGGACAGCAGCAGCCGTGGCAGGGCCAGGGCAATCCGGCCCACCAGGGCCAGGGCCAGAACGGTCCGGCCGGTCAGTTCGGCCAGGACCCGCAGCAGGGCCGGGGTGGGCAGCCGCAGTACGGCCGTCCGCCGGGCCACGGCGACCAGCCTCAGCAGGGGCAGGGCAACCAGCCGCAGGGCGGGTACCAGCAGCCGGGCGGCCCCGGCCGTCAGCTGCCGCCGCCCGGTGGTCCGCGTGCCGAGCTGCCCGGCGGCAACCCCCCGCAGCAGCACCCGCAGAGCACCACCTGGGGCATGGAGGAGCAGGGCGCGCAGCGGCGCGGTCCCTCCGACGTTCCCCGCGGTCACGAAGAGGCCGAGTCCACGGGCCCGTTCGCGGCCGGGACGGGTCCTCTCCCGAACCGGGGGTTCAACTCGCCGCTGGACCGGCGTACTCCCGGCGACGACCGCCAGGTGCCCGCCGCCACCGCGGAGTTCGCCCGCCCCGACTTCTCGGCGCCGCCGGTCCCGCAGCAGCAGGACCCGGCGAGCACCGCGCAGTTCGCCCGCCCCGACTTCGGGGCCCCTGGCCAGGGCCAGGGGCTGCCCGCTCCGCGCCGGTACGGCAGCGGCGAGGAGCAGGGCGTGCCGCGTCCGGCTCCGGCCGGGGAACTGCCTCCGCGCTCGCTGCCGCCGCGCCGGTCCGCCCCCGAGGCGCTGCCGCCGGCCGGTCCCGGCGACGGCCGCACCCCGCTGTACGACACGCTGGAGACCAACTGGTTCCACGGTCCGCAGCAGGGCGGCCCGCCGGCCGACGCGACGGTGGATCCCTCGCGGCCCGAGGGCGTCCCGACCCCGCCGGCCCCGCGCCGGTCCTCCGGGGACGCGACGCCGACCGGACCGTGGCGGGCCTCGCCCAACGACGAGCTCGTACGTCAGGCCGAGCGTGTCAAGAAGCCGGCCGCCGGCGGTGTCACCACTTCGGGGCTTCCCCGCCGGGTACCGCGTGCCAATTTGGTTCCTGGTACCGCCCAGCAGCAGAATCACCAGTCCGGACCTCAGGTTTCGCGTGCGCCCGATGACGTGCGCGGGCGTCTGACCAATCTCCGCCGGGGCATCCAGCAGGGTCGGCAGGCGAACAGCCAGTCGACCGGCAGCTTCCCACTCGGCCCCACTCACCACCAGGAGCGTTAGTTGAGCCCCATGAGTCAGGCCGCGCAGAATCTGAACTGGCTGATCACCAACTTCGTGGACAACACCCCCGGGGTGTCGCACACGGTGGTGGTCTCCGCCGACGGACTCCTGCTGGCCATGTCCGAAGGATTCCCGCGCGACCGTGCCGACCAACTGGCCGCGGTCGCCTCCGGGCTCACCTCGCTGACCGCCGGTGCCTCCCGGATCTTCGAGGGCGGCGCCGTCAGCCAGACGGTGGTGGAGATGGAGCGCGGCTTCCTGTTCCTGATGTCGGTCTCGGACGGTTCGTCGCTGGCCGTTCTCGCCCACCCGGAGGCCGACATCGGCCTCGTGGGTTATGAAATGGCTCTGCTCGTCGACCGTGCCGGCACCGTCCTCACGCCCGACCTGCGCGCCGAGCTCCAGGGCAGTCTGCTCCACTAGGCGGCCGCGCAGCGGAAATCCCTCACGATCTCCTCAGGTACTGCCCACCACCCTCACTCGTCCGGCCGCTACCGCCCCCACCGGCCCCTTGCAGACGGCGAGTGGACACCTCGCCGTCACGCCCGGAGGATTCATGACCCCGCCACCCGCCTCACCCGATCCGTACGGCGCCCTGCACCACGCGTCGTACGACGGGGAGGGCGACCAGCCGCTGGTCCGTCCGTACGCCATGACCGGCGGACGGACGCGGCCGCGTTACCAGCTCGCCATCGAGGCGTTGGTCAGTACGACGGCCGACCCCGCGCACCTGGGAACGCTGCTGCCCGAGCATCAGCGGATCTGCCACCTCTGCCGCGAGGTCAAGTCGGTGGCCGAGGTTTCGGCTCTGCTGTCCATGCCGCTCGGTGTGGCCCGGATCCTGGTCGCGGACCTGGCGGAAGCCGGCATGGTGGCCATCCACCAGCCGGGCAATGGAGAGGCCGGCGGCACGCCGGATGTGACACTGCTCGAAAGGGTGCTCAGTGGACTTCGCAAGCTCTAGCGGCGGGACGACCCGCTCCACCACGTCGGCGAAGATCGTGGTGGCAGGGGGCTTCGGCGTGGGTAAGACCACGTTTGTCGGTGCCGTTTCGGAGATCAACCCGCTGCGCACCGAAGCCGTGATGACGTCCGCCTCGGCGGGCATCGACGACCTGACCCACACCGGGGACAAGACCACCACCACAGTGGCCATGGACTTCGGACGCATCACCCTGGACCAGGACCTGATCCTCTACCTGTTCGGAACCCCCGGGCAGGACCGTTTCTGGTTCATGTGGGACGACCTGGTACGCGGCGCCATCGGCGCCGTCGTCCTCGTCGACACCCGCCGCCTCGCCGACTGCTTCCCCGCCGTCGACTACTTCGAGAACAGCGGCCTCCCCTTCGTCATCGCCCTCAACGGCTTCGACGGACACCAGCCGTACACCCCCGACGAAGTACGCGAAGCACTCCAGATCGGACCGGACGCCCCGATCCTCACCACCGACGCCCGGCACCGCGCGGACGCCAAGAGCGCCCTCATCACCCTCGTCGAACACGCCCTCATGGCCCGTCTGAAGTAGGCATAAGTCGGTAGAGACGTAGGCAAGTTGCCGTAGCCGCGCGAGGGCGGGCCCTGTGTCCTTCGACACGATCCGCCTCCGCGTTCATAACGTTTCGACGATGAATTTCCCGCGGGCCGACACCCGACGCATCCGTCCGGTGCCGCTCTGCTCATACGAGCCCCGCCTTTTGGCGGGGCTCGTTCTTTATGCCCGTTTTATCTGAGGCGTACGCCACGGGGAGTGATCCGGTTCAAGTGTTTGGAACGCGGCCGGTCCCCATGCTGAAATGCGGCGAACTCCCGAGTAGTACGGCCCTGAACGAATTTACCGGCACAACGTAGGTGCCGACGCCGAGAGGTTGTTGGTCGAGTGAGGCGAAGCAACGAAGGCTCCCCGACGCAGCCTGAGCGGGGCAACTTCACGCCGCCGCGCACTGTGGGATCCCCCGGGGAGCGCACCGACCGTGCGGAGGCGGCCGCCGACGGATCGCCCGTCGGCAGTACGAGCAAGCTGTCTCCCCGCAACTGGCGGGTGGCGACGCGGCTGAACGCGATCCTCCTGATCCCCGCACTGGTGGGCCTCACCATGGGCGGGTTCCAGGTGAAGGGGTCGATCGACACCTGGAACGAGGCCCAGGACGCGGAGAAGACCGCGCTCGTGGTGCGTGCCGCCTCGGTGTACGGGCAGGCGCTGCTGAACGAGCGCGACCTCACCGCTCAGCCCCTCCTGTCGAAGGAGACGAACGCCTCCGTCGTCGCGGAGACCCGTGCCGCCACCGACAAGGCGGCGACACAGTTCACCGACTCCGTCGCCCGGATGCCCCAGAAGGCGGGCCTGCTGCGCCGTCTGAAGCTCTTCAAGGCCGAGGAGCCGAAGCTGGAGGCGCTGCGCAAGAGCGCGTACGCCACGGCGATGGACCCGGTGAAGACCGAAGAGGCGTACACCCAGATCCAGCACTCGCTGATGGAGTTCGCCAACGAGCTCGGCCTCGGCACCGGCAACGTCACCAGCTACGGCCGGACCGTCTACGCGCTGGAGCTCTCGCAGGGAGCGGCCTCGCTCCAGCGGTCGATCGGACTGCACCTGCTGGTGCGCCCGAGCGGGAACGACAAGAAGTTCAACGACCAGGTGAAGGCCTTCGGGTCGTACAACTACCTGGAGCAGATAGCGCTCGGTGAGTTCAACTCCGGCGGCACCCAGGCGAGCATCAACCGCCTCAAGGACGTCATGGCGGGCAAGGCCGCCGAGGGCGCGGAGCAGCTGAAGGCCGCCAAGGAGCAGGCCGAGGCGCTGGGCAAGCCGTTCGTGGCCCCGCCCAGTGTCGACGGCTCCGTCTTCGACGGAATGGCAGCGGCGATCGGCCAGGGCCTCTCCCCGTCCGAACTGAAGGCGAAGGGGATCACCCCGGAGACCTGGAGCGCGGCGTCGACCGCGAAGTTCCAGGGGTACGCCACCGTCACCGACGAGCTCGTGGACAAGGCGGTGGAGGAGGCCGCGCAGATCTCCTCCGATGCCAAGACCGACGCCATCGTGAACGCCTCGATCGTCGTCGTCGCGCTGCTCGCCGCCTTCGTCGTGGCCGGGTTCATGGCCCGCCAGATGAGCCGGGCGATGCGCCGGCTGCGCAACGCCGCCTTCGGCGTCGCCGAGCAGCGGCTGCCGTCGCTGGTCGACCAGTTGTCGCGGACCGAGCCGGGCCGGGTCGACACCCGGGTCGAGCCCATACCGATCAACACGAGCGACGAGATCGGCGAGGTCGCCCGCGCCTTCGACCAAGTGCACCGCGAGGCCGTCCGGCTCGCCTCCGAGCAGGCGATGCTGCGGGGGAACGTCAACGCGATCTTCACCAACCTCTCGCGCCGCAACCAGTCGCTCATCGAGGGCCAGCTGACCCTCATCACCGGCCTGGAAAACAACGAGGCCGACCCGGACCAGCTGGAGAGCCTCTTCAAGCTGGACCACCTGGCCACCCGTATGCGCCGCAACGGCGAGAACCTCCTGGTCCTCGCGGGCGAGGAGCCGGGCCGGCGCTGGAACCAGCCGGTGCCGCTGGTGGACGTGCTGCGCGCCGCCTCCTCCGAGGTGGAGTCGTACGAGCGCATCGAGCTGACCGGCGTCCCGGACACCGAGATCCACGGTCAGGCCGTGACCGACCTCGTGCACCTGCTGGCGGAGCTGCTGGAGAACGCCACGGTGTTCTCGTCGCCGCAGACCAAGGTCCGTGTCACCGCGACCCGGCTGCCGGACGGCCGCGTGATGATCGAGATCCACGACAAGGGGATCGGCCTCACCGCCGAGGACTTCGCCGACATCAACCACAAGCTCGCCAACCCGCCGACGGTGGACGCCACGGTCTCGCAGCGGATGGGGCTGTTCGTGGTCGGCCGGCTCTCCGACCGCCACGGCGTCCGGGTCCAGCTGCGTCCCTCCGGTGAGCAGGCGGGCACGACCTCCCTGGTCATGCTGCCCGACGCGATCACCCACGGGGGCGGTGGCGGATCGGCCACCGAACCGGCCGACTTCACCGTCTCCTCGATCATCCCGGAGCAGGAGCAGCCGTCCTTCGCTCCGGCTCCGCAGCTCTCGGGGATGCGTACGGCCGCCGATCTGGGCTTCGACGACTCGCGCTACGAGAGTGACCCGTCGGCGCTCGACCCGGTGGGCCGCTCGCTGATGCGCGAGGAGCGCCGGGCTGCCCTGGAGGCCGCCCACACCGGCGGCGAGGAGCAGCCGCAGTTCGAGCAGAACGGCTACCCCGGGACCGGGTACGAGCCGCAGCAGGCGCCGTACGGCCAGAACGACTACGCCCCGGGTGGGTTCGAGCAGCCGCAGCAGGGCGCCTTCGAGCCGCAGGGGTCGTACGAGCAGGGGTCCTTCGAGCCGTCCCCCCAGGGTTTCGAGCAGACCGGCCACCAGGTGGCGTACGACCCGTACGCCTCCGGCGCCACCTACGCGACGGACGCCCAGCAGCCTGCGGCCAACGGCTATACGGAAGCGGCGTACGCGGCTCCGGATGCACAACAGCCTTCGTACGGTGACGGGTTCACGCCCCTCGGTGACCAGCACCAGCAGGTCGGATGGCCGGATCAGTCCGGTTTCCAGGGCGGTTACGCGACCCCCGTCCAGGAAGAAGCGGAATCCGCTCCCGCAGCCCCCGAGGAGACTTCCGAGCGCGTAGGCTTCGATCATTCGGGCCCCACCGCGAACGCCGGTCACGAGATGACCGATGCGGGGCTTCCGCGCCGGGGCGGGCAGCAGCACCGTCCGTCCTCCGGGGCGGCGAACGACGCTCCCGCAGCGGCCGCTCCACCCCGGCGGCAGGACGCCCCGGCGGCCGCCGACCCCCAGGACGGCGAGCCGCAGGACGGCCAGGGTCCGGACGACTGGCGCTCGACCAACGACGAGCGCTGGGTCCGGGCCGAGAAGCTCCGGGACCCGAAGGCCGGCGGAATAACCCCCTCGGGGCTTCCCCGGCGGGTGCCCAAGGCCAATCTGGTCGAGGGCACCGCGGAGCAGACCCAGCAGGGCGGCCCCCAGATCTCCCGTGCCCCCGAGGACATCCGCGGCAGGTTGAGCAACCTGCGGCGCGGCATCCAGCAGGGACGCAAGCAGGGGTCGGACAGCAGTGGTAACACCTACAACCAGGAGCGTTAGTGTGAGCCCGATGAGCCAGGCGGCGCAGAATCTCAACTGGTTGATCACCAGCTTCGTGGACAGCACCCCCGGGGTGTCGCACACGGTGGTGGTCTCCGCCGACGGACTCCTGCTGGCCATGTCCGAGGGATTCCCGCGGGACCGTGCCGACCAGCTGGCGGCCGTCGCCTCCGGTCTGACGTCGCTGACCGCGGGTGCTTCCCGGATATTCGAGGGCGGCGCCGTCAACCAGACCGTTGTGGAGATGGAGCGGGGGTTTCTCTTCATCATGTCGATCTCGGACGGATCCTCGCTGGCCGTCCTCGCCCACCCGGACGCCGACATCGGTCTGGTTGGGTACGAAATGGCACTTCTGGTGGACCGCGCCGGCGGTGTTCTGACGCCGGATCTGCGCGCCGAACTCCAGGGAAGTCTTCTCAACTAGGAGACAGACCGTGCGTTTCTCGTCACCGCGCCATAGGGTGCGGTGGCGCGGACCCACGGGGACCGGCGACTGGCAGCAGGAGGAGGAGACGTGGCAGCACCCACAGGCGGACACCCGTACGACGGCAGTCAGCGGGTTCCGGACGAGCGCGGGGACGACCGCTTCACCTTCCCCTCCGCCTCGGCCGGCGAGGGCGGGCAGCAGGGTCACGACCCGTACTTCCCGCCCCGGCGGGCCGCGCAGCCGCATCCGCGCGGAGCCGACTGGCCTCAGCAGCCGGGGCCCGGGTGGTCCCAGCGGCGGGACACCGAGTGGCAGCCCCGCCAGGAGCCGCCGCAGCGGTACGAGGCCCCGGCGCCCCGGATCCAACCGGTGGCGCAGCGGCCTCCGGGGCCCGCGCAGCCCGCGCCCGCCGCGCACAACCCGTTGGTCCGTCCGTACGCCATGACCGGCGGACGGACGCGGCCGCGTTACCAGCTCGCCATCGAGGCGCTGGTCAGTACGACGGCCGATCCGTCCCAGCTGCAAGGGCAGTTGCCCGAGCACCAGCGGATCTGCCGGCTCTGCCTGGAGATCAAGTCGGTGGCCGAGATCTCGGCCCTTCTCTCGATCCCGCTCGGCGTTGCCCGGATCCTCGTCGCCGACCTGGCCGAGGCCGGACTCGTCGCTATCCATCAGCCCGGCGGCGACGAGACCGCCGGCGGCCAGCCAGATGTGACACTGCTCGAAAGGGTGCTCAGTGGACTTCGCAAGCTCTAGCGGCGGAGCGGCCCGCTCCACCACCTCGGCGAAGATCGTGGTGGCAGGGGGCTTCGGCGTGGGTAAGACCACGTTTGTCGGTGCCGTTTCGGAGATCAACCCGCTGCGCACCGAAGCCGTGATGACGTCCGCCTCGGCGGGCATCGACGACCTGACCCACACCGGGGACAAGACCACCACCACGGTGGCCATGGACTTCGGACGCATCACCCTGGACCAGGACCTGATCCTCTACCTGTTCGGAACCCCCGGGCAGGACCGTTTCTGGTTCATGTGGGACGACCTGGTACGCGGCGCCATCGGCGCCGTCGTCCTCGTCGACACCCGCCGCCTCGCCGACTGCTTCCCCGCCGTCGACTACTTCGAGAACAGCGGCCTCCCCTTCGTCATCGCCCTCAACGGCTTCGACGGACACCAGCCGTACACCCCCGACGAAGTACGCGAAGCACTCCAGATCGGGCCCGACACCCCGATCCTCACCACCGACGCCCGCCACCGCTCGGACGCCAAGAGCGCCCTCATCACCCTCGTCGAACACGCCCTCATGGCCCGTCTGCGCTAGGGGTCCGGCGGATCAGGGTCACGACCGGGTACGACCGGGTACGACCGCGTGAAAGAGAAGCCCCGCCCTCCGGCCGTCGCCGGGGGGCGGGGTTTCTTCGCGGGGCGCCGGTGGCGGCCACCGCGGAGGGGTGCTCCGCTCCGGAGCGGGAACCCCGGTGCGGCGTACCGCTGTTGGGGGCGGACGTGACGTCGTGCGCGGGCTTCGCCCCCGCCTCCACCGCTCTTCTGGACGCCGAGAACTCCGCCACCCTCGCCACGGTCGACCCGGCGGGGGACCGCGGGCTTCCGGTGGTGTGGTTCGAGGGCGGGGGCGACGCGGTCCTCGACTCCCTGACCGCCGGACGCGAGAAGGCCCGGAACATCGGGCGCGACCCGCGCGTCAGCCCCCCGGTCTTCGATCCGGGCGACCCGTACCGGTCGGCCGAGATCCGGGGAGCCGCCGAACCGCTGCCCGATCCGGACGAGGCGCTGCGCCGGCGGCTCTCGCGGCGCCGTCCGGGCGATGATCCGCCGCCGGAGGAGGCGGAGGAGGTCCGGCTGACCGTCCGGATCGCCCCGGAGCGCGTCAACGGCTTCACGGCGGAGGACCGGTCCGGCCCGTCCGCCCGTCCCGGCGTCTTCCCCCGGGCCTCCCGATGCCCTTTTCCCGGCTCGGGGCGTCCCTCGCCTCCGCCGCCGGCAGGCCCGCGGCCGGCTTCCCGGCGGCCTCTCCGGGTCCCGACGCCGGGAGAGCCGGAGCCGCCCTCCGCCCGGGGCCGTCGCCTTCCCGGCGTCCCCGTCGGCCGACGGCGGCCGTGGTGGCCGTTTCCGGCCATGCAATGGCCCCGGCCGGAGGTTGTTACCCGGCCGGGGCCACAAGGGCACTCAAGGGCCCTCCAGGGGCCTTCTGGCGTCGTGCGTGCGCGGGGCGTCGCGTGGTCCGGAGGGCTCGGGCTCTCGCCGGAGGCCTCCGGGGAGCGGTCTCAGCCCTGCCAGCTGTGCGGCGCACGGAAGCCGGGGGTGCGCTCAAGGCGGCGCCATCCGGCCATCTCCCGGCGCCGGGAGACGGGACCGGGCCGGCCCGCCGCACGGGCGAGCAGCACGGCGGTGATGGCCGCGAGCTCCTCGGGGGCGGCGTGGCCCTTCTCGACGCGCAGCACGGACTCGGCTGAAGTGACGCTCATGGGGTGTCTCCGTCTTTCTGGGCAGGGTGTCGGACCGGTGCGCGGATCGCGCGCGGCCGTCGACTACTGCGGGGGGTTGCCGTGTTTGCGGGACGGCAGGTCGGCGTGCTTGTTCCGGAGCATCGCGAGCGAGGCGATCAGCACCTCGCGGGTCTCGGCCGGGTCGATGACGTCGTCGACCAGACCGCGCTCCGCGGCGTAGTACGGGTGCATCAGCTCGGCCTTGTACTCCTTGACCATGCGGGTCCGCATGGCCTCGGGGTCCTCGGCCTCGGCGATCTGGCGCCGGAAGATGACGTTGGCGGCACCTTCGGCTCCCATGACCGCGATCTCGTTGGTCGGCCAGGCGTAGGTCAGGTCGGCACCGATGGACTGGCTGTCCATGACGATGTACGCACCGCCGTACGCCTTGCGCAGGATCAGGGAGATCCTCGGCACGGTGGCGTTGCAGTACGCGTAGAGCAGCTTGGCGCCGTGCCGGATGATCCCACCGTGCTCCTGATCCACGCCCGGGAGGAAGCCGGGTACGTCCAGAAGAGTGATGATCGGGATGTTGAAAGCGTCGCACATCTGGACGAAGCGGGCGGCCTTCTCGGACGCCTCGATGTCCAGGACACCGGCCAGGGACTGCGGCTGGTTGGCGACGATGCCGACGACCTGGCCGTCCAGACGGGCGAGGGCGCAGATGATGTTGCGGGCCCAGCGCTCGTGGATCTCCAGGTAGTCGCCCTCGTCGACGAGCTCCTCGATGACCTTGTGCATGTCGTACGGGCGGTTCCCGTCGGCGGGCACCAGGTCCAGCAGGACGTCGCTCCGCCGGTCCGCGGGGTCGTCGCTCGCCACCGCCGGAGGGTTCTCCCGGTTGTTCGAGGGGAGCATCCCGATGAGGTAGCGGACCTCGGCGATGCAGGTCTCCTCGTCGTCGTACGCGAAGTGCGCGACGCCCGAGGTCTCGGCGTGCACGTCGGCGCCGCCGAGGCCGTTCTGGGTGATCTCCTCGCCGGTGACCGCCTTGACGACGTCCGGGCCGGTGATGAACATCTGCGAGGTCTCGCGGACCATGAAGACGAAGTCGGTGAGGGCGGGGCTGTACGCCGCGCCGCCCGCGCACGGGCCGAGCATCACGCTGATCTGCGGGATGACACCGGACGCCCGGGTGTTGCGCTGGAAGATGCCGCCGTAGCCGGCGAGCGCGCTCACGCCCTCCTGGATGCGGGCACCGGCGCCGTCGTTCAGTGAGACCAGCGGAGCTCCGGCCGAGATGGCCATGTCCATGATCTTGTGGATCTTGGTGGCGTGCGCCTCGCCCAGCGCCCCGCCGAAGATGCGGAAGTCGTGGGCGTAGACGAAGACCGTCCGGCCGTCGACGGTGCCCCAGCCGGTAATCACACCGTCGGTGTAGGGCTTCTTCGACTCCAGACCGAAGCCGGTGGCCCGGTGCCGCCTGAGCTGCTCGACCTCCCTGAACGAACCGGCGTCCAGCAGGAGTTCGATGCGCTCGCGGGCGGTCAGCTTGCCCTTGGCGTGCTGCGCCTCGGTGGCCCGGTCGCTCGGACCCCGCCGCGCCTGCTCGCGCAGGGTCAGCAGTTCGGCCACCCGGCCACGCGTGTCGCTCGGCTCACCCGGGATTTCGTCCACAACGGTCATGTACCGACCCTACGAATCAGGCAGCGGAATACCGCCGTCGAATCCGTACAGTCTCCTGACCCGTTTCCTGGCAAGGAGCGACAGAACAGTCGCACCATGCGTGCGATCCACCATCCCGACCCCTCTTCCCCTTGTGGATTTCCCACAAAGTGCCGTCGAGCGCCCGAGCGGCCGCGCAGGGAGTCCGCGCGGCAAAGAGCCTAGTGGTCCCCCGGCCCCGGGGGCCGCTCGCGCGCCTTTCCGGCCCGGCGGCCGACGCGCCCCCGCCCCCTCGCAGAACCTTCACTTCTTGACCGCGCAGACGGCACCGTCGCCCCTCTTACATGCCAACAACGGTTTGGTGAAGACGAGTTGTGAAGAAACGCCGATTCTGAGAGCGCTCTCAGTCACATCCCTTGACGCCTGTGACGGGCGTGACGAGAGTGGTCCGCACCACAGGCGGCCCCCACCGCCCCGCGCGGCCCCGTCGCGCTCCGTACACCCCCACCCCCCACCCCTCCGGAGCTCCTCGTGATCTCTCGTCGCACGTTCTTCGCCGGCGCCGCCGCTTCGGCAGCCGCCCTCAGCTATCCCGTCTGGGGGAGTGCCCTCTCGCCGCGCGCCTCGGCCGCCGCCGCGACGTGCGAGCTGGCGCTGGTGAACCGCTCGCTGCCGGGCACGGTGCGCGCCTACGTCACCGGACACGAGCAGGGCACCGACCGCTGGGTGCTGCTCCGCGCGGACGGCAGCCTCTACCGGCCGGACTCCCCCGCCGCCGCGCGGACTCCGCTGCCGGTCGACTGCTCGATCCCGCTGAACGCGGCGGGCGGCGCGCCCGTCGTCCTGACGCTCCCGCAGATGTACGGCGCCCGGGTCTACTTCGTACGGGACGACACCCTCGACTTCTACCTCGACCCGGGGCCGTCCCTGGTGGAGCCGGCCTTCGCCACCTCGGCGGACCCGAACTACGGGCGCACCTGGTCCTTCTGCGAGTTCACCTTCAACCCGCAGCAGCTGTACGCGAACATCAGCTACGTCGACCTCGTCACGGCGCTTCCGATCGGGCTCACGCTGGAGGGGGACGGCACGCACACCGTCGCTCCGCTGCCGGACGGCGCGGTGCAGCGGATCGCGGACGGCCTGATCGCGCAGGCGGCGGCCGACGGACAGCCGTGGGACGAGCTGGTCACCCGGGACGCGGACGGCCGGGTGCTGCGGGTGGTCTCGCCGCAGAACCTCATGGCTCCGTACTTCGACCGTCCCGACCGGATGCCCTTCCGGGACCTGTTCACCGCGCAGATCGACCAGGTCTGGGAGACCTACCGCTCCACCGACCTGCGGATCGACCTCCAGGGCGGCCGGGGCGTGCGGACCGGCCGGGTCAGCGGGGACACCCTCGTCTTCGAGGGCGGCCATACGTTCACCAAGCCGGTCTCCAAGGACGTCTTCACCTGCAACCACGGGCCCTTCACCAACGACCCGGCCGACTCCGACGACAAGAAGGCCCTGCTGGCGCGGCTGGCGGCCGGGTTCAACCGGTCGATCATGCTCGGCCACCCGGACCAGCCGAACGGCACGAGCGCCGCGGACTACTACCAGGGGCCGGTGACCAACCACTGGTCCCGCATCGTGCACGCCAACAGCCCGATCGGTTACGCCTTCCCCTACGACGACGTGCGCCCCGACGGCCGGCCGGACGTCTCGGGCGCCGCCGACGACGGCAACCCGCGGCGCTTCACCGTGAGCGTCGGTTCCTGACTCCCCCATGGTGCGTGTGCCCCCTCTCCCACGGTGGGAGAGGGGGCACACGCGCAGGTGGGAGGCCGAGGCGTCAGCAGCCGCCGCAGTTGTAGTACGTCACGTCCCAGTGGTTGCCCTCGTTGACGTAGAGGTTGCCGGAGGCCGCCTGGTACTGGGCGTACCCGTCACCGCGGAGCCCGATGTAGGTGAAGGTGCCGGTGACGTAGTTGTTCAGGCAGGTGTTCTTCGCGAAGTCGAGCTTGTAGCCGTTCCAGTGCGAGTAGGTGCCGCCCGCATGACCCGTCTCCGTCCCGCCGGTGATGTTGAGGGCGCAGCCGGTGGCGCTCTTCAGGGTCTGGGCGCCCTGGGCGGTGGCCAGGTTGAGCTGGTCGAAGGAGGTGCACGTCGCGACGTTCCGGTTGGAACAGCCGCCCGAGGACGACCAGGTGATCCCGGACGAGCTGAACCGGGCGGTGGCCTGGGCGTGGGTGAGCTTGGTGGCGGCGTGCGCGTCGGTGGCGCCGCCGAGGACACCGACCCCCGGCGCGAAGAGGGCGCCCAGCACGAGGGCGAGGGCGGTGAGTGCGGAGCGGAGCCTGGGGCGGTTCAACATGGGGGATTCCTCCTGCTCATGACAACTTTCGGACAGTCGCCCGCGACGGCGTGGGGGGTGGGGTTCGAGGGGCGTCGCGGGAGCGGCTAGGGCGATAGTGCCCGAGTTCTACGCGCGTCCGCCAGACCGCGTCCGTGGCGACGCGATGAATACCGGAGAACGGCGGATCCGCCGGTGGCGGCGCGCCCGGCGCCGGCGGATCGGAGAGGCTCCCCGGGGCGGGAGGGAAGAGACCGGACGCTTGATGTTGAACTTTGAACTAAACGGGGCTACAGTCAAACTCGTTGAAGGTTGAACAACCCAGGGCCTTCGACTCCGCCGCACACGTCTCCCGAGGAGGAGCCATGGCTCTGTTCAACCGCAAGCCGGTCGCCGCCACCACCACCGCTGTCGCCGAGAAGCCCGCCGTGGACCCCGCGCTCGCCGCCCTGACCGGCACGTACACGATCGACCCGGCCCACAGCAGCATCGGTTTCACGGTGCGCCACGCCATGGTGACGAACGTGCGCGGCTCCTTCGGTGAGCACGAGGGCACCCTGGTGCTGAACGGCACCGACCCGCACCACTCCACCGCCTCCATCGACGTCAGGATCGCCAGCATCGACACCGGCATCGCCGACCGTGACGGCCACCTGCGCAGCGGCGACTTCTTCGACGCCGAAGCCTTCCCGCTGATGACGTTCCGTTCCACCGGCGCCGAGCAGCTCGGTGGCGACGACTACCGCGTCACCGGCGATCTCACCATCAAGGACGTGACCCGCCCGCTCTCCATCGACCTGGAGTTCAACGGCTCGGCCACCGACGTCTACGGCAACGAGCGCGTCGGTTTCGAGGGCTCGGCGACCATCCTCCGCTCCGACTGGGGCCTCACCTGGAACGCCGCCCTGGAGACCGGTGGCGTGATGGTCAGCGACAAGGTCAAGCTGACCTTCGACATCTCCGCGATCAAGGCCGCCGCCTGATCCGAGCGGCACCCGAGCGCGCCCGCCCCACCCTCCCCCGCCGGGGAGACCGGGGCGGGCGCTCGCGCGTCACGCGGCCGGGAGACCGTCTCCGGGGTCCGGGCCCCGGGCGCCCCCGGACGGGGGTCACCCCCTGCGCCGGACCTTCAGCGCGTTGTCCGTACGGTTGGTGGGGTTGCCGTCGGGGTCGTTCTGCACCCGCTCGTGCTCACCGCTGAGGAGCACCTCCCACTCCCCCGGCGCCGGTTCCAGTGACGCCAGCACCTCCTCGGGCGTCGGGAAGGCCACCGTGGGGTCCGGGTTCTTCTCCCAGTGCGGGAAGCCCGCGTGGCCCACGACCAGCAGGATCCCACCGGGCGCGACGGCGACGGCCGCCCGCCGCAGGATGCGCTCCCTCGGCAGGTCCCCCATGGAGTGCAGGAACTGCGCCGACACCAGGTCGAACTCCCCCTCGGGGAAGGTCGCTCCCAGGTCGTGCCACTGCCAGTCGATCCGGTCGGCGACCCCGGCGTCTGCCGCGTGGCCGGCCGCCCGCTCCAGCGCCACCCGGGAGAGGTCGGTCGCGGTGACCCGCCAGCCCCGGCGGGCCAGCCAGACGGCGTCGGCGCCCTCCCCGCACCCCAGGTCCAGCGCGCGCCCCGGCTCCAGGTCCGCCACCTCGCGCACGAGCACGGTGTTGGGGTTCCCGCTCCAGATCCGGTCGCTCTCGCGGTAGCGGTCGTCCCACATCTGCGCGGCGGTACGCGTCCCGGCCGCGGTGGGCGCGGTGCTGTCGTCGGTCATACGGTCTCCTGGGCGTTCGTGGCCGAGCGGCGGTCTTCCACCGCGCGGCGGGTGTCTTCGACGACGAGATCCGCGTTGATCGCGGCGGCTGCCTTCAGCCCGGCCGCGGCGGAGCCGATCACCTGTTCCATCAGGTTGGCGACGTTGCCCGCCACCCACACCCCGGGCACCTCGGTGGCGCCCGTCGGGTCGGCGGCGATGTAGGTCCCCAGGACCTGTCCGGCCATCTCCATGGCGGTGGGCTCCAGCCCGAGGCTCTCCAGTACGCCGGAGCGTGCGGTGAAGCGGGTCTGGACGGCGAGGGCCTCGCGCGGCACCACCCTGCCGGAAGCCAGCCGGACCCCGGTGAGCCGGCCGTCCCGTGTCGCGATCCCCGCCACCTCGCCGTCCACCACGGCGATGCCCCGCGCCGCGAGCTGTTCGTACGCCTCGTCGCCGAACTCGTCCGCGAGGTGGCGGAAGAGCGTCACGTCGTCGGTCCACTGCCGCCACAGCAATGCCTGGTGCACGGCCGTCGGACCGGTGGCCAGGACGCCGACGGGCCGGTTCCGCACCTCCCAGCCGTGGCAGTACGGACAGTGCAGCACCCCGGTGCCCCACTGCTCGGCCAGGCCCGGGACGGTGGGGAGTTCGTCCACGAGGCCGGTGGTGACGAGGAGCCTGCGCGCCTCGACCGCCGTGCCGTCCGTGCGTTCCACCCGGAACCCCCCGTCCCGCAGGGGCCGGGCCGCCGCCACCTCGCCCGGGATGATCCGCGCGCCGTACGCGGCCGCCTCGGCCCGGCCGTCCGCCAGCAGCTCCAGCGGCGGAACGCCCTCCCGGCCCAGGTAGTTGTGGGCGTGCGCCGCGGGCGCGTTCCGCGGCCGGCCCGCGTCGATCACCAGCACCGACCGCCGTGCCCGGGACAACGTCAGAGCCCCGCTCAGTCCGGCTGCCCCGCCGCCGACCACCACCACGTCGTACCGGTCGTGCCCCTGTGTCGAGTCGTTCATGGTGCACCACCTCCTTCGACGGAGATGGTGCGCCCGCGCAGCCGGTGCGACAAGTTCGTTTGCCGGAACGGCAAAAGAGACGCGGGCGTGCGGCCGGGAGGGCCGGTCAGAACCCGCCGCCCCCGTCGAAACCACCGCCGCCGCCGAAGCCGCCCCCGTCGCCGAACCCGCCCCCGTCGCCGAACCCGCCGAAGCCGGAGGAGTCGAAGTCGGAGCCGGAGACGTCGCCGCCGGACCAGTCACCGCCCGAGCCGAAGTCACCGCCGCCGTACTCGGCCGCGTAGGCGGGCGTGGAGAGCATCGAGCCGAGCATCGTGCCGACCAGCAGGCCGGGGAGCAGCCCGCCGCCGAAGTAACCGCCGGCCCAGGGGCCGTAGGCCGGCCCGGCCTCCCAGTACGGGCGACGGCGGCCGGAGCCCACGTCCACGGTGCGGCCCTCGGGGTCCTCGCCGTCCGCCAGCCGCGTCCGGTCGGCGGCGCAGACCGGGACCTCGCGGGGCGAGCCGCCGGCCGGACGCCACCGCGCGTCGGCGACCGAGGGGCCGTGGCGCGGGTCGAAGAAGCAGGGGGGCCGCCGGTCGGGCAGGGGGGATCCGGTGCGGCGGGCCTCCAGCACGGCGAGGGAGTAGCGGCCGTCCTCCAGGGCCTGGGTGACGGGACGGACGTCGGCGGGACGTTCGGCCCTGCCCATGCGGGACTTGGCGCTCTCGTAGGAGTCGAGAGCGCGTTCGTAGTCGGCGCGCATGGCCTCGTCGGCGCCGGCCTCGGCGGGGTGGAAGTCGAGCCGCTCCAGGGTCTCGCCGTAGGCGGTGATGTCCTCGTCGACGACGACCCGGAGCTTGTCGAGCGCGGCGCGTTCCTCCGCGCGGGCCCGCCGTCGGTTGCGGCGCAGGACCGCGTACGCTCCGGCGCTCCCCGCGACGGCGACGCCGGCGAGGACGAGCAGTCCGGTACCGGCGGACCCGGGGGCCGCGGAGCCGTTCTCCTGGCCGGACCAGGAGGCGGGGGCGGTGCCCTTGGCCTGTTCGAGCGCGCTGTCGACGAAGGCGTCGAGCTGGGCGTCGGTGGAGGTGTCGGCGGCGGGGGCCTTCACCGAGGCGGTGAGGTTGTCGACCGCGCGGACCGGCATCACCCGCGGGTCCGCGCCGGCGTCGAATCCGTCACCGAGGCGGACGGCGTACACCCCGGTGATGCCGGTGTCGGCGCGCAGCGTGGCGAGGAGGCCCTCCTCGGGGAAGGCGGGGGTGTTCGGGAGGACGGCGACGAGGACCGGCTTGTCGGCATCGGTGATCCGGTCTTCGAGTGCCTTCTCCTGCCGGGTGGAGAGCTGGTCGCGGGCGCCCGGATCCACGTAGACCGGGTCCTCGCGCAGGGCCCGGGCCGCGTCCGCGACGGTGGCGTCCGGCGCGCGGGCGGGCGACGCCGTCGCGGCGGGGGCGAGGGCCGACAGCACGGTGGCGAGGGCCAGCAGCAGGCCGGCCAGAAATGCGAATACCTGACTTTTTCGCATACTTCACGCTACTCCGGAAGGCTCGTCCCGCGCGTCGCCACGGGCGGGAACGGGCGGGAACAGCCGGGACCGGGCGGGACCGGAACCGGGGCGGAACCCGCACAGGGGTGTGCCCGGGCGCTGAATCTCCGCCCGGGCACACCCCCGTACGCGTCCTACCGCGGGGTCAGGCGGCCCGGTAGGCCGCCCGCAGCTTGGCCACCGCGCCGGTGAGGTCACCGGTGAGCAGCAGGTGGTCGGCTTCGGCGAACGGCTTGGAGACCGCCGCCGTCGGCTTCCCACCGGTCTTCTGCTGGACCAGCAGACGGGCCTGATCCACGATCGCCTTGCCCGCCGGGGTGGTGCCGAGGTGGAGCTTCTCCGCGATCTGGGCGGCCACCGCGAGGGCGGTCAGCGTGGCTTCGCCGCCCGCGGGCGCCTTCTTGAGGGTGGTGAGGCCCCAGCCGAAGGGGAACTGCGGGTCGTAGGCCGCGTCGCCCACGTTGATGGGCAGCTGGCTCTCGGACTTCGGCCAGGTGACGGGCAGCTGTCCGGTGAAGGCGCGCTTGCCGTAGAGCACGTCGGCCACGCCGTCGCCCTCGGTGCCCGGCAGCCAGGAGGCGACCAGGGAGTCGATGGCGCCGAGGCGGTCACCGATGAGCTGAGGGCGGCCGGAGACGATCAGGACGGCGCACTTCATCGCGGCGCAGACCTTGTCGACGGCGGCCTTGTCGGCGGCCGTCAGCTCCAGGTCGTTGCCGTTGCCGACGTCCCCGATGCCCTCGGCGTAGGGGGTCTCGCCGACGACGACCACTCCCACGTCGTAGCCGTCGGTGGGGGCGGAGGCGTCCTGGGAGTAGGTGACCGAGGAGGAGTCCTTCCTCATCCCCTCCAGGATGGTGGTGCCCTCGGTGATGTCGCCGGAGGAGCCCTGCCAGCTGACGGTCCAGCCACCTGCCTGGTTGCCGATGTTGTCGGCGTTGGAGCCGGCGACGTAGACCTTCTGGTCCGCCTTCAGCGGGAGGACGGCGCCGTCGTTCTTGAGCAGCACCTGGGACTTGGCGGCCGCTTCGCGGGCCACCGCGCGGTGGCCGGCGGAGCCGATGTCGTCGATGTTCGAGGTGTCCGCGTACGGCTCCTCGAAGAGACCCAGCTTGAACTTCTGGGTCAGGATGCGGGACACCGCGTCGTCGATCCGGGCCTGGCTGATGCGGCCGGCGGTGACCTCGCCCTTGAGCGTCGTGGTGAAGTCCTGGTACGCGGTCGGCACCATGATCATGTCGAGACCGGCGTTGACCGAGGTGCGCACGTCGCTGGCGTAGTCACCGGGGATCTGGTCGATGGCCTGCCAGTCGCTGATGACGAAGCCGTCGAATCCCATCCGGTCCTTGAGGACGCCGTTGATCATCTCGGCGTTGGCGTGCATCTTCACCGGACCCTGGTCGTCGCCCAGGATGTCGAGGGAGGAGTACGACGGCATGACGGTACCGACACCGCGGTCCACCGCCTCCTGGAACGGCGCGAGGTGCACCGCCTCCAGCTCTTCGCGGGTGACCTTGGTGACGCCCTGGTCGATCGTGTACGCACCGGTGGTGGAGGAGCCGAACTCGGTGCCGCCGTCGCCGACGAAGTGCTTCGCGCTGGCGAGCACCTTGTCGTTGCGGTCCAGGTCGTTGCCGGAGGCGGCGCCCTGCATGCCCTGGATCACGGTCTCCATGGACTCGACGAGTGCCGGGTCCTCGCCGTACGCCTCGTAGGACCGGCCCCAGCGCTCGTCACGGGTGACGCAGAGGCAGGGGGCGAAGTCCCACGGGATGCCGGTGGCGCGGACCTCGTTCGCGGTGACCGCGCCGGTCTTCTGGGCGGTCACCGGGTCGCGGGTGGCGCCGATGCCGATGTTGTGCGGCATGATCGTCGACCCGATGACGTTGTTGTGGCCGTGCACCGCGTCCACGCCGTAGATCAGCGGGATCTGGAAGCGGGTCGCCTGGGCGCGCAGTTGGTACGAGTCGATCATCGACGCCCACGCCTCGGGGGTGTTGGGCGTGGGGACCGAACCGCCGCCGGAGAGCAGCGAGCCGAGGTCGTAGGAGGCGATGTCGCCGGGGGTGCGCAGCGCGTTGCGCTCGGCCTGCGTCATCTGGCCGGCCTTCTCGGCGGGCGAGAGCCGGGACAGCAGGTCGGCGACGCGCTGCTTCACCGGGAGCTTGGCGTTCTGGTACGGCAGCCCGTGGGCGTTGATGACGACCTGCGGGTTCTCCGCCGGGGTCTTCGCGCCGGTGACGGTGAGGGCGAGCGGCACCGTCCGGGCCTCGGCCGCCTTCCTCGCCTTCTTCGTGGTCACCACGACGTTGTGGGTGGCGCCGGAGGCGGTGCCCGCCGGGAAGGTGTAGGTGCCGGTGACCGGGGTGTAGTCGGTGCCGGCCACCGCGGTGCCGCCCTGCGTGGTGTAGGCGACGGTGACGGGCTCCTCGATCGGCAGGCCGCCGGTGGTGGAGAGGGTGAGGCGAAACGTCGCGGCGCCGCCGTTGTCCACCGGGTGCACGGCGGCGTCGGTCGAGACGCTCGCCTTCAGTGCCGGGTCGGCCTTGCCGTAGAGCTCCATGCCGTCGATGGCGAAGGAGCCGGGGGCGCCGGTCGGCAGGGTGAGGGCGTAGCCCCACATCCTGTCCAGGCCGAGGATGTGGTCGATGCCGCCGACGGGCTGGTAGTCGCCGCGGTAGACGAAGTCCGCGAACGGGACCTCGACCTGGTGCCACCCCTCCCAGTCGTCGGTGAAGGACATGGTCCACAGCTCGGACGCGCCGCCGTGGGCGCCGCCGTCCTTGATCTCGAAGTTGATCTTCTTGCCGGAGCCGGGGGGCAGCGGAGCCTTGTTCTGCCCGTACCACCAGAAGCGGATGCCCTTGTGGGCGCTCCAGTTCTGGGGGGCCTGGTCGACGGCGAACTCGTGGCTCAGGCCGCCCCAGCCGCTGATGTCGTAGGTGCCTTCGAGGACCTTGGAGCCCTCGGGGGCGTCGGCGCGTTCGGTGAGGGCGAGCTTCGGCTGGTCGTCGGCGTCCGAGCCCCAGGTGAAGATCGAGTCGGCGGGCGGGGCGCCGAGGGGGACCTCGCCCTCGAACCGGTCGACGAGCACCGGTGCGGGGTCGTCCGCGGCCGCGGGGACGGCTGCCGTGATCAGTCCGGCGAGAACCGTGACGGCGGCGAGGAGGGCCCGGGCCGATCCTCTTCGGTGTCGGGTAGCTGGCATGGTGGCTCTTCTCTCGTCTCGGCTGCGCGGGTCCGGCAGCGGTCCGGGCGGGGGGTGCGGGGTGGGGCGGCGGTGCGTGGGGGATCCCGCGGGGGTGGGTGGGTCCCGGTGCGGGCGGCTGTCCGAAGCCGCCGGCACCGGGACGGGGTCAGGGCGCCGAGCGGCGGACCACCAGTTCGGTGGGGAGCACGACGGGTTCGTCCGGGGCGGGGGTGCCGCCGAGGTGGGCGAGGAGCATCCGGGCCGCCGTCTCCCCCATCGCGCGGGTGGGCTGGCGGACGGTGGTCAGGGGGGGTGCGGTGTGCGCGGCCATCGGGATGTCGTCGAAGCCGATGACGGCGACGTCGTCCGGCACCCGCCGGCCGGCGGCGTGGAGCGCTCTCAGGGCGCCGGTGGCGGTGACGTCGTTGTGCGCGAAGACGGAGTCGAACGGGATCCCCGCGTCGAGGACTTCGGCCATGGCGCGTTCGCCGCCGCGTTCGGTGAAGTCGCCCCGGACGACGCGGGCGTCCGGCAGCACCGACCGGAACCCGTCGAGCCGTTCGCGTACGCAGCCGTAGTGCGCGGGCCCGGTGAGGACGAGCGGGCGGGTGCGCCCGTCGGCGTGCAGGTGCCGGGCCGCGCTCGCGGCGCCCTCGTGGTTGGTGGTCGCGACCGAGGGGAACTCGGGGTGGTGGCCCCGGTCGTCGATGAGCACGATCGGCAGGCCGCTGCGGTGGAACGCGGTGAGGTGGCCGAGGGTGTTCTCGGGTTCCACGACCACGAGTCCGTCGAAGGCGCGGGCCGACACCTGGGTGGTGAAACGGCGGACGGACTCGGCACCCCGGTTGCACGTGAAGAGCAGCAGGCCGTACTCGGCCGCCTCGACGGTGTCCACCACGCCCTGGAGGACCTCGCCCATCCAGGACCACGTCAACGAGGGCACCAGCATGCCCACCGTGCGGCTGCTGCCCCGGGCCAGGCCGACCGCGCCGGAGCTGGGCACGTAGCCGAGGTGCGCGATCACTTCACGAACGCGCGAGGCGGTGGAACGGTCCACGTCCGCCTTGGTGTTGAGCACCCGCGACACGGTGGTCTTACTGACTCCGGCGGCCCGGGCCACATCGGCGATGGTGACGCGCAACGGAACCTCCCTGACACGGCGGAACCTGGGTGGAACATGGCGTACGGGACGTTTCGCCACCGGCGTGGCGGTCGCCCTTCCGGTGGACACGACGAGGGCGCGGAGCGCCGGCCACCGGGGCGGCCGGTCGGCGGTACCGGTCCCGGAACCGGTACCGGCGTCGCGGCTGGAGTTAACTCCGCCGCAGCAGAGGCGTCAATACTTCACACCGACATTGATCCATGCCCATCTGCCAAGCAGGCGGCGGCACTTGTGACTTCACTTCTTGTACGCACGCTCCCTCTTGACGGGGCCCCGCGGGGGCAGTTCACTCACGCCTCGATCGACGGCAACGCCCCACTCCGTGCCGAAGAAGTCTCCGAGACGTTCCGAAGAAGTCCCGAAGAAGGGCAATTCCCCCATGATCCGATCGAGCAGAACCGCCGCGGCGGCCCTGGCGACCGCACTCGCCGCCGCCGGCCTCGCCGGCATCACCGCGCCCGCCGCGCAGGCGGCCGGCGAGAGTGTCTCCATCGTCCTGACCACCACCGACGACTCCGGCGGCCGCCATGTCACCCGCGGCCTCCAGGCCCAGACCCCGGTCGCCTTCACCGCCGGCAGCGGGAGCGCGGGCACCACGGTGACGGTCGACGAGAACACCCGGTACCAGACGTTCACCGGCGGCGGCGCGTCCTTCACGGACACCGCGGCCTGGCTGATGAAGAGCAGCGGGGCGCTGAGCGACGCGACCCGGGACGCCACGATGAAGAAGCTCTTCTCGCCGACCGAGGGCATCGGGCTCTCGTTCGTCCGCAACCCGATGGGCGGTTCGGACCTGGCGAGGACGGGGTACACCTACGACGACCTCCCCGCCGGGCAGACCGATCCCACGCTGGCGAAGTTCTCGGTGGCGCACGACCTCGCGGACGTCCTGCCGCTGACCAAGCAGGCGAAGCAGCTCAACCCGGCCCTCACCACGATGGCCTCGCCCTGGACCGCCCCGGCCTGGATGAAGGACAGCGGGCAGCTCAACGGCGGCTGGCTGAAGGCCGAGAACTACGGCACGTACGCCGACTACTTCGTGAAGTACCTCCAGGCGTACCAGGCCCAGGGCGTCCCGGTTCAGTACGTCACCGCGCAGAACGAGCCGACCTGCTGCTCGGGTTACCCCTCGATGAGCTGGAACGGATCGGGGCTCGCCTACTTCACCAAGAGCGAGCTGCTGCCGAAGCTCCAGGCGGCGGGGCTCTCCACCAAGGTGCTGGCGCACGACTGGAACTGGGACACCTACGACGCGTACGCCGCGCCGACCGTGGACGACGCCGCGGTGCGCAGCCACCCCAACTTCGGCGGGATCGCCTGGCACGGCTACGGCGGGGACATCGCCAAGCAGACCGCGGTGCACAACCAGTACCCCACGACGGACGCGTTCCAGACCGAGCACTCGGGCGGCACCTGGATCGCCGACCAGCAGCGCGAGGACATGCTCAACATCATCGACTACACCCGCAACTGGGCGAAGTCGGTCACCAAGTGGTCGCTCGCGGTGGACCAGAACCGGGGCCCGCACAACGGCGGTTGCGGCACCTGCGACGGTCTGATCACGGTCCACAACGGTGACAGCAGGAGCGGGCAGGTGGACTACACCGTCGAGTACTACACGATGGGCCACCTGACGAAGTTCGTACGCCCGGGTGCCTCCCGCATCGCGTCCACCGCCAGCTCCGCGATTCCCAACGTCGCCTGGCGCAACACCGACGGCTCCAAGGCGCTGATCGCCTACAACGGCGGCTCCTCGGCCCAGCAGCTCACCGTCAACTGGGGCGGCTCGACCTTCGGCTACTCGCTGCCCGCGCGTACCTCGGCCACCTTCACCTGGTCCGGCACCCAGTCCGGCACCGGCGGTACGCCCGGCACCTCCGGGGCGTTCACCGGCACCGGCGGCAAGTGCCTGGACGCGGCGAACGGCAGCGCGGCGGACGGCACGGCGGTCCAGCTCTACGACTGCAACGGCTCGGCGGCCCAGCGCTGGACGGTCCAGGCCGACGGCACGATCCGCGCCCTCGGCGCCTGCCTGGACGTGACCTCGGCATCGACCGCCGACGGCGCGAAGGTCCAGCTCTACACCTGCAACGGCACGGGCGCGCAGCGCTGGACGTACAACGCCACCACCGGGGACGTGGTGAACACGGCGGCGAACAAGTGCCTGGACGTCACGGACGCCTCGACCGCCAACGGGGCGCGCGCCCAGATCTGGAGCTGCACCGGGGCCGCCAACCAGAAGTGGCGGCTGCAGTAGTTCCGCGGTGACGGCGGCGGCCGTCCCGCGGTCCGCGGGACGGCCGCCGCCGGCTCCTACTCCGTCGGCTCGATCCCGGCGCGCAGCAGACCGTAGGCGTACGCGTCCTCCAGCGCCTGCCAGGACGCGGCGATCACGTTCTCCGCGACACCGACGGTCGACCACTCACCGGTTCCGTCGCCCGTGGTGATCAGTACGCGGGTGGTGGACTCGGTGCCGGTGCGCCCCTCCAGGATGCGGACCTTGTAGTCGACCAGCTCCAGCTTCGCGAGCTGCGGGTAGATCCTCTCCAGGGCCACCCGCAGCGCCCGGTCGAGGGCGTTGACGGGTCCGTTGCCCTCGGCGGTGGCGACGAGCCGCTCGCCCTTGGCCCAGAGCTTCACGGTCGCCTCGTTGGCGTGCACCCCGTCGGGGCGGTCCTCGACGATGGCCCGCCACGATTCGGTGCGGAAGTAGCGGGGCGGGCGGCCGTCGACCTCGCCGCGCAGCAGGAGTTCGAAGGAGGCGTCGGCCGCCTCGTAGGTGTAGCCCTTCAGCTCGCGCTCCTTGACCCGCTCGACGACGCGGCCGACCAGCTCGCGGTCGCCACCGAGGTCGATGCCGAGCTCCTTGCCCTTCAGCTCGATGGAGGCGCGCCCCGCCATGTCGGAGACGAGCATCCGCATGCTGTTGCCGACCAGGGCGGGGTCGATGTGCTGGTAGAGGTCGGGATCG
Source organism: Streptomyces sp. AM 2-1-1 (assembly GCF_029167645.1). Classification (NCBI taxonomy): domain Bacteria; kingdom Bacillati; phylum Actinomycetota; class Actinomycetes; order Kitasatosporales; family Streptomycetaceae; genus Streptomyces; species Streptomyces sp. AM 2-1-1. Next base: position 1,960,368 of record NZ_CP119147.1, read on the forward strand.
ACCTTGATCGCGGAGGCGTGCAGCCCGGCCTTGTGGGCGAAGGCGGAAACTCCCACGTACGGCTGATGCGTGGAGGGCGTCAGGTTGACCACCTCGGCGATGGCGTGGGAGATGCGGGTCATCTCGCCGAGCGCTCCCTCGGGCAGCACCGTCTTGCCGTACTTCAGTTCCAGGGCGGCGACGACCGGGAAGAGGTTGGCGTTGCCGACGCGTTCGCCGTAGCCGTTGGCGGTGCACTGGACGTGGGTCGCGCCCGCGTCGACGGCCGCCAGGGTGTTGGCGACGGCGCAGCCGGTGTCGTCCTGGGCGTGGATGCCGAGACGGGCGCCGGTGTCGGCGAGGACGGTGGCCACGACGGCCTGGACCTGGGCGGGGAGCATCCCGCCGTTGGTGTCGCAGAGGATGACGACGTCGGCGCCGGCCTCGGAGGCGGCGCGGACGACGGCCTTCGCGTACTCGGGGTTGGCGCGGTACCCGTCGAAGAAGTGCTCGCAGTCGACGAAGACCCGGCGGCCCTGCTCGCGCAGGTGGGAGACGGTGTCGCGGACCATCTCCAGGTTCTCGTCCAGGGTGGTGCGCAGGGCGAGTTCGACGTGCCGGTCGTGGGACTTGGCGACCAGCGTGATCACCGGAGCACCGGAGTCGAGCAGCGCCTTGACCTGCGGGTCCTGGGCGGCCTTGCCGCCGGCCCGGCGGGTCGCGCCGAACGCCACCAGTTGGGCGTGGGCGAAGGTGATCTCCTGCTGGGCGCGGGCGAAGAACTCGGTGTCCCGGGGGTTGGCGCCGGGCCAGCCGCCCTCGATGAAGCCGACGCCGAAGTCGTCCAGGTGCCGGGCGATGGTCAGCTTGTCGGCGACCGTCAGGTTGATGCCTTCACGCTGTGCACCGTCGCGCAGGGTGGTGTCGAAGACATGGAAACTGTCGTCGGTGGCGGTGGCCTTGGTGGTCATGCTGATGCGACTCCTGTCGGATGAGTGGATCCGGACGATCGGGCTCCACTTGCCCCCATGATCTCGCGCACCCCGCCCCGGCCTGGGTGGGGGCCGGAAAACGAAAAAACCCCTCGCGGGTGCGAGAGGTCTGCGCGCGGGTCTGAGGCACGGTGGCCGTGCCGTACGTGGTGGTACGGGACGGTCACTGCGGACCGGCGCGCCTGCTGCCAATAATCGTGGACAACGAGGACACGGCAGCAGTCTGGCACAGCACCGCCTCCGTGACGGGCCCGTCTCAGAATGCGGTCGTGACTCACGTCTCCTGGGGACCGTCCTTCGCGGGGCTCCCGCCGCCTCCCCGCGTCCGGTCCCGCGCGGGCGCGGGTCCGGCCCGCCCCGGGCTTGCCGCCCGCTCCGTCCACCCGGCCCGGTGCGCCGGCTCCGGGCCCTGGCCGACGACGGGCCCCCGCCCGGAAAAGGCGGGGGCCCTTCGTGGGGGGCTGGCACGTCACTCGTCGTCGGTGATCAGCGGGTCCTTCGGGCCGGAGGTGTCGCGGAGGTTCCTGCGGGCATCGCCCACGGCGTCCTTCGCCGCGCCCTTGGCCTGGTCCGCCTTGCCCTCGGCGACCTTGCCGCGGTTACCGGTCATCTTGCCCATGGCTTCCTTGGCCTTGCCCTTGACCTTGTCCTTGCTTCCGTCAGTCACGGGGCCTCCTCGGATGGACGAACCTTGCACTGCCAACGTAGGTCACCTCGGCAGTGCCTGCAGTCCGCGCCTGCCCGACGCGGCCCGGGTGAAACAGGAGGCGGGTGCGGCGGGGGGGCCGCTCCCGCCGCCGGGCCCGCCCAGTAGGGTCGGCCCGATGATCGAGACCATCGTCTTCGACGTCGGCGAGACGCTGACCAACGACAACCGCTACTGGGGCGCCTGGGCACGGTGGCTGGACATCCCGCGGCACACCCTGAGCGCCCTGGTGGGGGCGGTGGTGACCCAGGGCCGCGACAACTCCGACGCGCTGCGCCTCGCCCGCCCGGGCCTCGACGTCGATGCCGAGTGGCGGGCCCGGGAGGCGGCGGGACGGGGCGAGTACCTCGACGAGTCGGACCTCTATCCGGACGTCCGCCCGACCCTGGGCGGCCTCCGTGAACTCGGCGTCCGGGTCGTCGTCGCCGGCAACCAGACCGCCCGCGCCGGTGAGCTGCTGCGGGCGCTGGGGCTGCCCGCCGACCTCGTCGTGATGTCCGAGGAGTGGGGCGCGGCCAAACCGGACCCCGCCTTCTTCGCCCGTGTCCTCGGCGTGTCCGGTACCCGTGCCGAACACACCCTGTACGTCGGCGACCACCCGGCCAACGACGTCTTCCCCGCCCACGCCGCCGGCCTGCGCACCGCCCACCTGCGGCGCGGGCCCTGGGGCCACTGGTGGGCCGACGACCCGGCGGTCCGGGCGACCGCGGACTGGTCGGTCGGCTCGCTCGGCGAGTTGGCGGACCTGGTGCGGGGGGAGCGGGAGGCGTAGGGGATCCGTACGCGCTCCCCCCGTGGGCCACGTCGTCGCCCGCCGCGACCCGGGTGCCCCCGCCGCGCGTCCGCACGCACCACCACCCGCCTCCGAACGGCCCGAGCCGTCGCGACGAGCTTTTCGGACACAACCCGCGCACACGGAGGCCGCACCCGGCGAACTCCCGGGTGCGGCCTCGGTGCGCGGTGAGTCGTACGCAGCCCCGTCCTCGGGCGTCAGTCGCCCAGCGGGTGCATCCAGCCGTGGGTGTCCTCGGTGGTGCCGCGCTGGATGTCGAGGAGGCGCTCGCGGAGCCTCATGGTGACCTCGCCGGGGGTGCCGTCGCCCTGGACCCACTCGCCACCGGCCGACTTCACCGTGCCGACGGGGGTGATCACGGCAGCCGTGCCGCAGGCGAAGACCTCCTTGAGGGTGCCGTTCGCGCTGTCCTCGCGCCACTGGTCGATGGAGACGCGGCCTTCCTCGGAGCCGTAACCGAGGTCGCGGGCGACGGTGAGGAGGGAGTCACGGGTGACGCCGGCGAGGAGGGAGCCGGTGAGGGCGGGGGTGACGATGCGGTCCTCGTACACGAAGTAGAGGTTCATCCCGCCGAGTTCCTCCACCCACTTGTGCTCCACGGCGTCGAGGTAGGCGACCTGGTCGCAGCCCCTGGCGGTGGCCTCGGCCTGGGCGAGCAGGGACGCGGCGTAGTTGCCGCCGGTCTTGGCGTCGCCCATGCCACCGGGGACGGCGCGGACGCGGTCCTCGGAGAGCCAGATGGAGACCGGCTTCACCCCGCCGGGGAAGTAGGCGCCGGCCGGGGAGCCGATGACGAGGAAGAGGTACTCGTTGGCCGGCTTCACGCCCAGGCCGACCTCGGTGGCGATCATGAACGGGCGGAGGTAGAAGGACTCCTCGCCGCCGTGTGCCGGGACCCATGCCTTGTCCGTCTGGACCAGCACGTCACAGGCTTCGATGAAGGTCTCCACCGGGAGCTCGGGCATGCCGAGGCGGTGGGCGGAGCGCTGGAAGCGCTTGGCGTTGGCCTCGGGGCGGAAGGTGGCGACGGTGCCGTCGGGCTGCCGGTACGCCTTCAGTCCCTCGAAGATCTCCTGGGCGTAGTGCAGCACCATGGTCGCCGGATCGAGGGAGAGGGGGGCGTACGGGACGAGCTGAGCGTCGTGCCAGCCGCGGCCCTCGGTCCACCGGATGGTGACCATGTGGTCGGAGAAGTGGCGGCCGAATCCGGGGGCGGCGAGGATCGCCTCGCGCTCCGCGTCGGACAGCGGGGACGAGGTGGGCTTGAGCTCGATCGTGGGCGTCGTCATGAGTGCGTGTCCTTCACCGTATCTGTGTGTGAGGGACCGTGCTCCCGCCCATCCCCGCCCGCAGGTGCGAGCAGACGCGAGGACGTCCGAGCAGTGCCATGAGCCGCGGCCCCACGTTCGATTATCACGCGGGGAGGGCCGGGCACGAAACGCGGCGGGAGTGCGGTCCCGGATCGAGGGTGGCACCCGGGGCCGCACGTGAAGAAGCCGCCGGGCGCTTTCGCGACCCGGCGGCTTCCTGGAGAGTCGTCGGGTCAGCCTGCTACGCGTACCGCGAGCGCGTCGCCGATCTCGTCGGTGGTGCGGGTCTTCCCGTCGCGCTCCGCCAGGTCGGCGGAGACAGCGTCCTCGATGCGCGCGGCCTCGGTCTCGTGGCCGAGGTGACGCAGCAGAAGGGCGACGGAGAGGATCGTGGCCGTGGGGTCGGCCTTGCCCTGGCCGGCGATGTCGGGGGCCGAGCCGTGGACCGGCTCGAACATCGACGGGAAGGCGCCGGTCGGGTTGATGTTGCCGGAGGCGGCCAGGCCGATGCCACCGGTGACGGCGGCGGCGAGGTCGGTGAGGATGTCGCCGAAGAGGTTGTCGGTGACGATGACGTCGAAGCGCTCCGGCTGCGTGACGAAGAAGATCGTCGCCGCGTCGACGTGCAGGTAGTCGGTGGTGACCTGGGGGTACTCGGCCGCGACCTTGTCGAAGGTGTTCTTCCACAGGTGCCCGGCGTAGACGAGGACGTTGTTCTTGTGGACCAGCGTCAGCTTCTTGCGGGGGCGGGCGGCGGCGCGGTCGAAGGCGTCGCGGACGACGCGCTCGACACCGTACGCGGTGTTGACGCTGACCTCGGTGGCGACCTCGGCGGGCGTACCGGTGCGCAGCGAGCCGCCGTTGCCGGTGTACGGGCCCTCGGTGCCCTCCCGCACGACGACGAAGTCGATGTCGGGGCGGCCGGCCAGCGGGGTGGCGGTGTTCGGGAAGAGCTTCGACGGCCTCAGGTTGATGAAGTGGTCGAAGGCGAAGCGCAGCTTCAGCAGGAGCCCGCGCTCCAGCACGCCGGACGGGACCGAGGGGTCGCCGATCGCGCCGAGCAGGATGGCGTCGTGGTCCTTGAGGGAGGCGAGCTCCGCGTCGGGGAGGGTTTCACCCGTGCGGTGCCAGCGCTGGGCGCCGAGGTCGTACTCCTTGGTCTCCAGCTTCACGTCCTGCGGGAGGACGGCGTTGAGGACCTTGAGGCCCTGGGCAACGACTTCCTGGCCGATTCCGTCACCGGGGATCACTGCGAGATTGATGCTGCGAGACATGACGGCAGCTTATCCACGCGTCCCATCTCATGACACACACCGTCCACTATACGGACAGATGGTGAGCTGTACGCGTGGCGTTCACCTGTCGATGGGGATCGGGACACCCGGAAAGTAGATGTTCTGGCCATGGACATCCCCCGCTTCGGCATCCCCGAGAAGCTCGCCGCCCGCATGAGCATGGCGGAGCAACACGAGTATCTCCGCACCAGGCTGACGCGCCGCGGCGTGCTGCGTACCAGCGTGGCGACCGCCGCCGTCACCGGCGCGGGTCTGGGCACCGGCCTCCTCACCGCCTCGCCGGCCGCCGCCCACCCTGCCGCGCCGGGCTCCCCGACCGTGCTCACCTCGCGCTCCACCACGCGGGTGGACGGGTCGCTGGTGGCCCCGTTCGGCCGCCACCTCGCCTACGGCGCCGACCCGAAGACGCAGATGAGCGTCTCGTGGCAGGTCCCCTTCGCCGTCAAGCGCCCCTACGTCCGCATCGGTCTCAAGCCGTGGTCGCTGAGCCGCCGCATCGACGCCGAGGTGCGCCGGCTCTCCACGCCGTCGCTGAACAACGGCGCGATCTCCGCCGCCGAGCAGTTCTACGTGCACGCGGGTCTGGAGCGGCTGCGGCCGGGCACGACGTACTACTACGGCGTCGGGCACGACGGCTTCGACCCGGCGGACACCCGCAACCTGGGCACGCTCGGCACATTCACCACCGCGCCCTCGCGCGCCGAGAACTTCACCTTCACGGCCTTCGGCGACCAGGGCGTCAGCTACCACGCCCTCGGCAACGACCAGTTGCTGCTCGGTCAGAACCCGGCCTTCCACCTGCACGCCGGCGACATCTGCTACGCCGACCCCTCGGGCCAGGGCCGGGAGACCGACGTCTACGACGCGCGCACCTGGGACCAGTTCCTCGCCCAGACGGAGACCGTCGCGAAGACGGTGCCGTGGATGGTGACCACCGGCAACCACGACATGGAGGCCTGGTACTCCCCCGACGGCTACGGCGGCCAGAACGCCCGCTGGTCGCTGCCGGACAACGGCCCGGATCCGGTCGGCCTGCCGGGCGCGTACTCGTTCGTCCACGGCAACGTCGGTGTCGTCGCCCTGGACGCCAACGACGTCTCGAACGAGATCCCGGCCAACCTCGGCATCAGCGCGGGCCGGCAGACCAAGTGGCTGGACCGCCGTCTCGGCGAGCTGCGCGCCCGCGAGGACGTCGACTTCGTCGTGGTCTTCTTCCACCACTGCGCCTTCTCGACCACCAACGCGCACGCCTCCGAGGGCGGGGTCCGCGAGGCATGGGTGCCGCTCTTCGAGAAGCACCAGGTGGACCTGGTGATCAACGGCCACAACCACGTCTACGAGCGCACGGACGCGATCCTGAGGAACACGGTCGCCCGCACGGTGCCGATCGGCGAGCGCACGGACCCGACCCGTGACGGCATCGTCTACGTCACGGCGGGCGGCGCGGGCAAGTCGCTCTACGACTTCCCGGCCCCCGACACCTACGAGGGTCACGTCAGGGACCAGGAGAGCGTGGACACGTACTACGTGGCCAGGGGCGGGGTGCACGCGGCGGAGACCGTGGAGTGGTCCCGGGTGCGCTACACCGGCTACTCGTTCCTCGCGGTGGAGGTCACGGTGGGCCCGCACCCGAGGATGAAGGTCACCGCGCTCGCCGAGTCGGGTGCCCGCATCGACCACTTCGAGGTCGCGCGCGGCTGACCGGCACGGCTCGCCGCGGTCAGGAGGCATCCGCCGCCACGGGCGGAGGCCTCCGGGCCCCGGTGGGTTCAGTGGCCGGTGGCTCCGCCGTTGTCGCGGCGGTCCAGGGCGCGCTGGAGGGCCGCGGCGGCGTTCTCGCGCTCGGTTTCCGTGGGGCGGGGGGTGTGACGGACGCGGCGGCGGACGGTTGCTTCTGCCATGGGGAACGCCTCCTGGAGATCACGGGTGTCACGGGAATCAGGGGTATCGGGTACGGCCGGCGGCGCGCGCGGACCGGGGCCCGGCCGCGGACGAAGTACGGCGGCGGGTGACGCGCTGCCGTCGGCCTGGCCGGAACCGGGGGGTGACGCCGGAAGGTGCGGGAGCGGACGCCGCAGGGGTGGCCTGCATCGGGCGTGTCCGTTCACCGCCACCAGTCGCTGGTGGAAGCGAATCGTTCGGCTCCTACAAAAGTAGGACACCCGGGCCGCCCTGTCTCCACAGTTACTCGGACTTCCTACTATCTGAGACGGCCGCTCCACCGCGGCGCGAGGTCCGGGGGACGGAAACGGGCCGGCGGGACGGGCGCGACCGTGCGCCCGTCCCGCCGGCCCGTCGGCCCGCGTGAGGTGGTGCCCGCACACCGCGGGCCCCTTCGTGCCTACTTCTCGACGTACTTCGCGAACTCCGGCACGACGTGGTCGATCGCGTAGGAGGTCGAGAGGACCGAGTCGGTGGCGAACGCCTGGCTCAGACCGTCCTGGTCGAAGACGATCGCGTGGCCGCCGGCGACCGCGGGGATCTTCTTGTACAGGGCGTCGGAGGTGACCTGGGCGGGCGCGACGCCGATGGGCGCCATCACGAGCAGGTCCGCGTCGAACTGGTCGAGGTTCTCCTCGGAGACGCTGACCGAGAACGCGTCACCGGCCTGCTTCTCGATGACCGGGTTGTTCTTGAAGCCGAGCCGCTCGACGAAGTCGACGCGGCCGGTGCCCGAGACGTACGCGCCCCAGCCGACCGAGGTCTTCGAGGCGAGGGTGACCGTCTTGTCCTTGAACTCGGGGTGCGCCTTCGCCGCGGCGGCGAACTTGTCCTCGATGCCCTTGATCAGCTTGTCGCCCTCGGCCTTCCTGCCCAGGGCGGTGGAGACCATCCGGGTCTGCTGCTCCCAGGACAGCTTGTACTGGTCGCCGCCCTCGGGGACGCCGATGACCGGCGCGATCTTGCTGAGGGTGTCGTAACGGGCCTGGTCACCGCTGGACTTGGTGTCGAGGATCAGGTCGGGCTTGAGGGCCGCGATCTTCTCGTACTCCGGCTCCATGGTGCCGATCTTCTCCGGGCTCTTGGTGTAGAGACCCTTGGCCCACGGGCCGACGCCGTCGCCGCCGAAGGCGAGCCAGTCGCTCGCGCCGACGGGCTGCACGCCGAGGGCGAGCGCGGTCTCCGCGTCGCCCCAGCCGAGTGCGACGACCCGCTCGGGCTGCTCCTTCACCGTGACGGAGCCGAACTTGGTGTCGACGGACACCGGGAAGGCGCCGGTGGAGGCGGAGGAGGCGGACGCGTCCTTGGCCGAGTCGCCCGACGTGTCGGAGTCGTCGGAGGAGCAGCCGGTCGCACCGATCAGCACGGCGGCGAGCGGAAGCGCCAGCAGGCCGAGGGAGGCGCGGGAGCGGGTGGGGGTGCCGGAACGACGGGCAAGAGGGTTCCGGAGACGCACGTTCTTCATGCCCTTGAGGTTAGCCTAACCTTATTTCGCACCCGCCGCGGGGCCTGCGAAAAGCGCGGTACAGGCCGCTTCAGGGGGAGTTGAGCCGCCTCACGAGAGGTTTCGGCGGACGCTCGGAGGCGGCCCGGCGAAGCAGCGGACACGCCGCTCAGGCGGAGGAGGCGGCCGGCCGTGCGTCCGGCACGTGGTGACGGCCGATCGGCACGATCATCGGGGTGCCGGAGGCCGGGTCGGGGACGACGGAGCAGCGCATGCCGAACACCTCGGTGACGAGCTCCGCCGTCACGATCCCGGCCGGGCGGCCCTCCGCCACGATCCGGCCGTCCTTCATCGCGACCAGGTGGTCGGCGTACCGGCAGGCCAGGTTCAGGTCGTGCAGGACGGCGACGAGCGTCACCCCGCGCTCCCGGTTGAGATCGGTGAGCAGATCGAGGACGTCCAGCTGGTGGCTGATGTCGAGGTAGGTCGTCGGCTCGTCGAGCAGCAGCACGTCGGTGTGCTGGGCGAGCGCCATGGCGATCCAGACGCGCTGGCGCTGCCCTCCGGAGAGCTCGTCGACCGGCCGCTCGGCGAGCTCCAGCACGTCGGTGGCGACGAGCGCCTCGGCCACCGCCGCGTCGTCCTCGGCGGTCCAGGAGCGCAGCCAGCCCTGGCGCGGGTACCGGCCCCGGCCGACCAGGTCGGCGACGGTGATGCCTTCGGGGGCGACGGGGGTCTGCGGGAGGATGCCGAGGATCCGGGCGACCGCCTTGGTGGGCAGCGACCGGATGTCCTCGCCGTCGAGCAGTACCGACCCCGCCGAGGGGGTGAGCAGCCGGGCGAGGGACCGCAGGAGCGTGGACTTCCCGCAGGCGTTGGGGCCCACGATCATCGTCACCCCGCCCGCCGGGATGTCGATGTCGAGGTCCTTGACGATGTCCCGGCTGCCGTATCCGAGGCGCAGTCCGCGCGCTCCCAGGCTGTGTTCCACGCTCACGCGGTGTTCCTTTCCCGATGCTCCCGGCAGTCCTGATGGTCCCGACGGGTCCGACGGGCCGGCCGGACCCGATGGCTCCGCCGGTCGTGCGCGCACGGACGGCGGGGGTGGCGTCCGGCCGGCGGGCGGGCGGGTCATCCGCCCCGGCCCGCGCGGTTGGTGCGGATCAGCAGCCACATCAGGTACGGGGCACCGATCACGCTGGTGACGATCCCCACGGGCAGTTGCCCCGCCGATCCGGCGGGCAGGTCCACCAGGTCCAGCACGTGCTGCGCGGCGAAGTCGGCGACCAGTACCAGCAGCGCTCCGGTCAGACCGGAGGCGACGAGTGAGGCGCCCCGCCCGGGAGCCAGCCGGCGGGCGACCGGCGCGGAGACGAACGCGACGAAGCCGACCGGCCCGGCGGCGGCGGTGGCCACTCCGGCGAGGGCGACGGCGCAGGCGAGCAGCGCCGGCCGGCCCCGTTGGGTGCGCCCGCCCAGCCCCGCGGCGGTGTCGTCGCCGAGCTGGAGCACGGGCATCTGCCGGGCCGCCAGGAAGAGCAGCGGCAGCACCACCACGAGCGACCAGGCCAGCGGCCGCAGCAGGTCCCAGGACCGGCCGTTGAGACTGCCGGTGAGCCAGAGCAGCGCCGACTGCGCCTCGGTGACCTCGGAACGGGTCATCAGGTAGGAGACCACGCTGGAGAGTCCGGCGCCGATCCCGATGCCGACGAGGACGAGCCGTGCACCGGTGACCCCGCGCCGCCAGGCGAGCGCGTAGATCAGCAGGCCGGTGAGCACCGCTCCGGCCAGCGCGAACGCGGAGAGGAGCACCCCGCTCACGGCGAACAGCGAGGAGGCGAGCACCGCGGCGACCGAGGCTCCCGAGCTGATGCCGATCACGTCCGGGCTGGCGAGCGGGTTGCGCAGCACGCTCTGGAAAACCGCGCCGGAGAGCCCGAAGGCGACGCCGACCAGGATGGCCATCAGGGCGCGGGGCATCCGCAGTTCCCCGACGATGAACCAGGTGGCGGGGTCGGCGCGCCCGGTGAGGGCGGCGACGACGTCGGAGAGCGGGACCGCCATGTCCCCGTACGCCAGCGAGGCGCAGAGGACGGCGACGGCGGCGACGGCGAGGACCACGCAGACGAGCAGGTAGCGGGCGCGGCCGGCGCGGCGCACCCGGGCCACCTCGTGCACGGCCGCGCGGGCCTCGTCGGTGGCGCCGGCCCTCCCGGCCCCGTCGGTGCGGCCGCGCGCGGGCGGGGCGGCGGGGGCGGTCACAGCTCCACCAGCTTCCGGCGACGCACCAGGACGATGAAGGGGATGCAGCCGATCACCGCGGTGACGATGCCTGCCTGCACTTCGGCGGGGCGGGCGACCAGGCGGCCCACGATGTCGGCGGCGAGCAGCAGGATCGGGGCGAGGACCGCGCTGTAGGCGAGGACCCAGCGGTGGTCGGGGCCGGTGATCAGCCGGGCGGCGTGCGGGACGACCAGTCCGACGAACCCGATGGGTCCGGCGATCACGGTCGCCGAGCCGCAGAGCAGCACCACGGCGAGGGCTGAGGCCGCGCGGGCCGGGCCGACCCGCTGCCCGAGGCCGCGCGCCACGTCGTCGCCGAGGGCGAGGGCGTTGAGCTGGGGACCGACGGCGAAGGCGAGGAGGGATCCGGCCACGATGAAGGGCAGTACCTGCCAGAGCGCATCGGTCTCCCGTCCGGAGAGCGAGCCGACCTGCCAGAAGCGGAACTGGTCGAAGGTCTTGCTGTCGGTCAGCAGGATCGTGGTGGTGAGCGACTGCAGGAGCGCGGTGGTGGCCGCTCCGGCGAGCGCCAGTTTGACGGGGGTGGGGCCCTCCCTGCCCACCGAGCTGACGCCGTAGACGAAGAGGGCGGCGAGCAGTGCGCCGCCGAAGCCGAACCAGATGTACTGCCCGGGGGCGGTGAGGCCGAGGACGCCCATGGCGAGGACCACACAGGCGGAGGCTCCGGCGTTCACGCCGAGCAGTCCCGGATCGGCCAGGGGGTTGCGGGTGACGCCCTGCATGAGCGCTCCGGCGAGCCCGAGGGCCACTCCGGCGAGGAGGCCGGCGAGGGTGCGCGGGACGCGGACCGTCCGGACCACGAGGTGGGTGCGCCGGGAGTCGTCGGGGCTGAACAGGGCGTGCCACACGTCGGCGAGCGGGACGTGCCCCGACCCGACGGCGAGGCTGATCCCGGCGATCAGTACGAGCACCACCACTGCGGCCACGAGGCCTGCGGCGAGAGCGGGACGGGAACCCTCGCGGCGGGTTCCGCCGCCGGCCGGCGGGGCGGTGGGCGCCGTCGGCAGGGTGGCGGAGGCCGGCCTCACCGGGCGCCTCTCACGGTGGCCGGTATCGCATCCGGCATGGTTCGCTCCTCAACGGCTCCTCGTGGAGCCGTTGCCACGCTCCACGCAGGGTTCATGCCCGCCAGGAGATCACCCGAGGGCCTACAGTAAGGTGACCCTAACATCGTATGCATGGCCGGAAAAAACCGGTCTGCGCCCCGAGGGTCCGGGTGGCGGACCGCGTAGATCCGGCCACCCACGCGTACCGGCGAGGGCGACCCCCGTCCGTGCGTACCCTCAGGTCACCTGCCAGGAAGTCGCCTTGCACCTCAGCACCGCAGCGCCCGCCCCCGCTCCGTCCTCCGCGGCCTCCCGCGACGGTCACGTCGAGCTCACCGACGCCGACGAGCTGACCGCGCTCCTCGGCGCCCCGCATCCGATCGTCATCGAGAAGGTGCACGACACGCTGACGGAGGAGGACCTGCGGCTCATCGACCGGTCCCCGCTGTGCACGATCGCCACCTCCGACGCGCAGGGCAACTGCGACGCCTCACCGAAGGGCGGGGCGGCCGGCTTCACGCTCGTCCTGGACGAGCGCACCCTCGCCCTGCCGGACCTGCCGGGGAACCGCCGCTCGGACGGCTTCCGCAACATCCTGCAGAACCCGCACGTGGGCCTGCTCTACCTCATCCCCGGCGTCATGGACGTGCTGCGGGTCAACGGCCGCGCCCGGATCCTGCGGGACGCGCCGTTCTTCGACGACCTGGCGGACGCGGCGGGCACCCGGCCGCAGCTGGCGCTGCTGGTCGAGATCGACGAGATATTCCGGCACTGCCCCGCATCGCTGCGCCGCTCCGGCGTCTGGCAGCCCGGCACCTGGGGTACGGCGCCGAAGGTGCCCGGACAGCGCGGCTGAGTCCGCCGGGACCCGAAAGCTGCGCGGAGGCGCCGGCCACGGGCCCGGACGCCGCCCGACCGCACCCCTGTCCGCCGTTCGTCGGCGGGCAGGGGTGCGGTGCGTCCCGGCCCGGACGCACCGCGAGGCCGGGTGCCCGCGCCCGTCGGGGCCGGGTGCCGGTCAGGAGGGAACGGACCCGTGGCTCGGGACGAAGCAGAGCCCGCAGCGGGACGCGGTGCGGGACCGCCACGGGGGCGGCGCGGGGACGGGCGGCCCGCACCACGGCGGACCGCCCCCGTCCGGCAGGGGGGATGCCGGGCGGGGGCGGGGTTCTGGGCGGGACGCCGGCCTCGTTGTCACGAGCGAGCTGCGGCCGGCGGCCCCTGGGGGCGTCAGCCCTGGTGGGGGTAGGTGTACTCGGTCGGCGGGACCAGCGTCTCCTTGATGGCGCGGGTCAGCGTCCACCGCTGGAGGTTCTGCGGGGCACCGGCCTTGTCGTTGGTGCCCGAGGCACGGCCGCCGCCGAAGGGCTGCTGGCCGACGACGGCACCGGTCGACTTGTCGTTGATGTAGAAGTTGCCCGCCGCGTAGCGGAGCTTCTCCATCGTGTGGGCCGCGGCGGCGCGGTCGTTGGCAATGACCGAACCGGTCAGGGCGTAGTCGGAGACCGACTCCATCTGCTCCAGCATGGCGTCGTACTGGTCGTCCTCGTACACGTGCACGGCGAGGATCGGGCCGAAGTACTCGGTCGTGAAGACCTCGTTCTCCGGGTCGGTGCACTCGATGACGGTCGGGCGGACGAACCAGCCCACCGAGTCGTCGTAGGTGCCGCCCGCGACGATCGTGCACGCCGGGTCGGCGGCGGCGCGGTCGATGGCGGCCTTGTTCTTCGCGAACGCCCGCTCGTCGATGACGGCGCCCATGAAGTGCGACAGGTCGGTGACGTCGCCCATGGTGATGGCGTCGACCTCGGCCGCGAACTTCTCCTTGAAGCCGGAGTTCCAGAGGGAGGCCGGGACGTAGGCGCGCGAGGACGCCGAGCACTTCTGGCCCTGGAACTCGAAGGAGCCGCGGGTCAGCGCGGTCTTCAGGACGGCCTGGTCGGCCGACGGGTGCGCGACGACGAAGTCCTTGCCACCGGTCTCGCCGACGAGCCGCGGGTAGGTGCGGTAGTGGGCGATGTTGTTGCCGACCGTCTTCCACAGGTGCTGGAAGGTGGGGGTCGAACCGGTGAAGTGGATACCGGCGAGGTCGCGGTGGTTCAGCGCCACCTCGGAAACGGCGATGCCGTCGCCGGTCACCAGGTTGATGACGCCCTTGGGCAGACCGGCCTCCTCCAGGAGCTGCATCAGCAGCACCGCGGAGTGGGTCTGGGTCGGGGACGGCTTCCACACGACGACGTTGCCCATGAGCGCCGGGGCGGTCGGCAGGTTGCCCGCGATGGCCGTGAAGTTGAACGGCGTGATCGCGTAGACGAAGCCCTCCAGCGGGCGGTGGTCCATGCGGTTCCACACACCGGTGGAGTTGGCCGGCGGCTGCTCGGCCAGGATCTGGCGGGCGTAGTGCACGTTGAAGCGCCAGAAGTCGACGAGCTCGCAGGGGGTGTCGATCTCGGCCTGCTGGGCGGTCTTGCCCTGGCCGAGCATCGTGGAGGCGGCCAGCGTCTCGCGCCACGGACCGGAGAGCAGCTCGGCGGCGCGCAGGATGATCGCGGCACGGTCGTCGAAGGCCATCGCGCGCCAGGCCGGTGCGGCGGCGAGCGCGGCGTCGATCGCGTCCTGCGCGTCCTGCTCGGTGGCGCCGGCGAAGGTACCGATGACGGCCCGGTGGTTGTGGGGCTGCACGACGTCGAAACGCGCGCCGCCGCCCATCCGCTTCTCGCCGCCGATGGTCATCGGCAGGTCGATCGGGTTCTCGCCGAGTTCCTTGAGCTTCGCCTCCAGGCGGGCGCGCTCGGGGGAACCCGGGGCGTAGGAGTGGACCGGCTCGTTGACCGGCGCGGGGACCTGGGTGACAGCATCCATGAGTGCCTTGTCTCCTTGGTTCGTCGGGGTGGGGATCGCCGGGGCGAGATCAGCCCTTGGTGAGGACGGAGCGGGCGAAGAAGAGGAGGTTGGCCGGCTTCTCCGCGAGGCGGCGCATGAAGTAGCCGTACCAGTCGGTGCCGTACGCGGTGTACACGCGCATCCGGTGACCCTCGGCGGCGAGGCGGACGTGCTCGTCGCTGCGGATGCCGTAGAGCATCTGGAACTCGTACTCGTCCAGCTTGCGGCCGGACGTGCGGCCGAGCTCCTGGGCGATGGCCACGAGGCGCGGGTCGTGCGACCCGATCATCGGGTAGCCGTCGCCCTCCATGAGGATCTTCAGGACGCGGACGTACGCCTTGTCGATCTCGGCCTTGTCCTGGTACGCGACGGAGGCGGGCTCCTTGTACGCACCCTTCACGATACGCACGCGGCTGCCGGCGGCGGAGAGGCGGCGGGCGTCGTCCTCGGTGCGGAAGAGGTACGCCTGGATCACGCAGCCGGTCTGCGGGAAGTCCTTCCGCAGCTCCTCGTGGATGGCGAACATCGAGTCCAGCGTGGTGTGGTCCTCGGCGTCCAGGGTGACCGTGGTACCGATCGCGGCGGCGGCCTCGACGACCGGGCGGACGTTCGCGAGGGCCAGCTCGTGGCCGTTCTCGAGGGCCTGGCCGAACATCGAGAGCTTGACGGACATCTCGGCCCTGGTGCCGTGGCCCAGCTCCTTCAGACGGCCGACCAGCTCCAGGTAGGCGTCGCGCGCGGCGGCGGCCTCGGCGGGGGTGGTGATGTCCTCGCCGACCACGTCGAGGGTGAGCTCCAGGCCCTTCGCGACGGAGGACTCGACGACCGGCAGGACCTGGTCGACGTTCTCACCGGCGATGAAGCGGTCGACGACCTGCTTGGTGCCCGGCGCGGCCGAGACGAACCGGCGCATGCGGTCGCTGCGCGACGCGGCGAGAATCACGGGACCCAGCACGGGGCACCTCCACATAAGTACGGATGGACGACTGCGGGAACGGTCTTCCGCGGCCCTGCACGGGCCGGACGAACGGGCGAGGACGCCCGCACGGTCCGGACCCCGACGGCACGGAGACCCACGCTGAAATCTATGGATCCCCCCGAGCGTCTGCCATCGACAGCTGTCACGCATCCGTGCTCACCACCTCAGACATGTGTCTGAAGGGTGCGAGAATGGCGGGATGAAAGGCGACTACCAGGAACTCGTCGACGAGATCTCCGGGCTGCTCACCGCTCCCGCCACCCTGGAGAACCGCGACTTCGGCCTGATCGCCTTCGGCGTGCACGACAGCGACGACGACACGGCCATGGACCCGGTCCGCACCCGGTCGATCCTGACCCGGCGCTCCACCCCGGCGGTCCGTGCCTGGTTCGAGGGCTTCGGCATCACCCGCGCCACCGGGCCGGTCCGGATTCCGGCGGGCCCGGAGGCCGGGGTCAACCGCGGCCGGATCTGCCTCCCGGTACGCCACCGGGGCGTGGTGCTCGGCTACGTCTGGCTGCTGGACACGGAGCCCGGCCCCACCGACGAGCGGCTGGCGGCGGCCATGGAGGTGGCGGACCGGATCGGGGCGCTCCTCGCCGACGAGGCGCGGGCGGGCGCCGGCCTCTCCCGTGAACTGGGCGCCGCCCTCACCTCGGGGCACGGCTGGCAGCGAGACATGGCACTGACCGCGCTCCGGGAGTCGCTGGGGGCCGACGCGGACGGGCCGCACGCGATGGTCTGCGTCCTGCCCTGGACCGCGGACGACACCCCCTCGGCCCGTACGGTGCCGTCGGCGGCGGCGCTCGCGGTGGTGGCATCCCCGGCCCGGGCACTCCCGGGGGCGCCGCCGGGAGCCGAGGCGCTCTCTCTGGCCGCGTTGGTACGGCTCCGCTCCCCGGACGCACCCGGCCCCGCGCACTCGGCGGCCGAGCGGTTGCGTGCCGACGCGGGCGCGGCCGCGACCGCCGGGGTGGCCGCTCCGCGCCGGGGCCTCGCCGGGCTGGCCGACGCCTGGCACGAGGCGGTGTCGGCGGCCCGCGCCGCAGCGGCCGAGCCCCGGTTCGGGCCGGTCGCCCCGTGGTCGGGCATCGGCCCGTACCGCCTGCTGACCGCGCTCCCCCGCTCCGGTGCCGGCCCGGACCCCGCGGTGTCCACGCTGCTGGCGCCCGTCCACGCGGAACTGGCCCGCACGGCGGAGACCTTCCTCGACCTCGCGGGGCAGGCCGGCCGGACCGCGGCCGAGCTGGGCATCCACCGCCAGACCCTCTACTACCGGCTCTCCCGGATCCAGCAGCTCACCGGTCTCGACCTGAGCGACGGCGAGGACCGGCTGCTGCTGCACATGGCGTTGAAGGCGGCACGGATCTGAGCGGCCCCGGATGCCGTGCACCGACGGGAACCCGAGCGCCGACGGGACCGGCCGTGCCGTCGGTGAGGCCGGGGAGAAGATGCTCGCCCGCCACGTCACCGGTCGCCGGAGGCAGTCGGCCGGCGCCTGCCGTCAGGCGCCGGCCCCGCCGTCCACCGGCAGCATCACGCCGGTCACCATCGCCGCACGGTCGCTGAGCAGCCATGCGGCGGCCTCCGCGACCTCGTGCGGCTCCGCCATCCGCCCCAGCGGGATGGATGTGGTCAGCCGCGCCGTGATGCCGGGGGTCTCCGCCTCCCACCTGTCGATCATCTCGGTGGTGGTGCCGCCCGGGGTGATGCCGTTGACGCGGATACCGTCGCCGGCCCAGCTCACGGCGGCGGTCTCGGTGAGACTGTTGAGCGCCCGCTTCATCGCGCCGTACGCCGGCAGGGCCGGATTGGCGCGGCGGCTCCCGATGCTCGACGTGTTGACGATGGCGCCGCCGCCGCGCCGCATGAGGGCCGCCTGCGCGTTCATGGCCGTCCAGTGCGCCCGGAAGTTCACGGCGAACTGCTCGTCGATGTCGTCCTCGCTGGTGGTGTCGAGCGGGCCGGGACGCTGGATCGCCGCACCGTTGTTGAAGGCGCCGTCCAACCTGCCGTGCAGTTCCTCGACGCGGTCGACGGCCGCACGGATGCTCACGCGGTCGGCGAGGTCCATGGGCACGGCGTGGGCCACGCCGCCGTCGGCACGGATGCCGGTGACGATCTCGTCGAGGGCGCTCGTCGAACGGGCTGCGAGGACCACGGCCGCCCCCTCACGGGTGAAGAGCCTGGCCGCCGCGGCGCCGATGCCGCGGCTGGCGCCGGTGATGAAGACGACCTTGTTGGTGAGCAGGCCGACAGGGGGGAATTCCTGGTTGTTCGTCATGACAGCAGTCTTGGGCCGGGGCCGGACCGGATACAGGCACAGGTAGTACCAGGGAACGCCGCCGTACCCCGTGCACACTGGGGCCATGGACAGACAGGAACTGGGCGCCTTCCTCCGCAGCCGCCGCGAGCGGCTCCCGCCGCAGGACGTCGGTCTCCCCTCCGGACCACGCCGGCGCACCCCCGGGCTGCGCCGCGAGGAGGCCGCGGTCCTCGCGCACATCTCCACGGAGTACTACGTCCGTCTGGAGCAGGGCCGCGCGCCCCGGCCGTCGGGCGAGGTCCTCGCCGGGATAGCGGGTGCACTGCGGCTCACCGACGCCGAGACCGACCATCTCCACGTCCTCGCGGGCACCGCGCCGGTCCGCAACCGGCTGCACCGGCGGGACGTCCGGCCGAGCATCCTCGCGCTCCTGGAGCGACTGCCGCAGACGGCGGGCGTCGTGATGTCCGCCGCGTTCGAGGTGCTCGCCTGGAACCCCCTCGCGGCCGCTCTCATGGAGGACTTCGCGGCCGTCTCCCGCGAGGAACGCAACCTCGCCCGCCGCGCCTTCCTCGGGGAGCGGCGGCCCGGCCGCCCGCTGTACGGGGTGTCCGACGCCTCCGAGTTCCGGCACCACGTCGTGAGGGAGCTGCGCGCCACCGCGGCCCGCTATCCGGCCGACCCCGACGTGACCGGCCTGGTCGACGAACTCCGCAGCGGCAGCCCGGACTTCGCCCGCCTGTGGGAGCGGCACGACGTGCAGGTCGCCCCGACTCTCAGGAAAACCTTCCACCACCCGGTCGTCGGCGAGGTCACCGTGAACTGCGACAGCCTCGCTCTCAGCGACTGCGACCAGCACGTGGTGCTCTACAGTGCACCGCCGGGGTCGTCCGACGCCGAGGCGCTGGCCCTGCTGAACGTGCTGGGGACCGAGGCCGTCGACTACCGGCGGTAGCGAACCTTCCGGCGGCCGACGGCACAAGCAGCCCGTGGGCGTGGTCCACCGCCGCCGCGTCGGCCGTCCGTACGGGGAACGTCACTCCTCGTCCGGGTCCAGCTCGACGACGGGCGACTCGCTGACCAGAGTGACCATCACTAGGGGCGCGTCCCCGTCGCTGTGGCCGACGCTCACTCCCACCCAGCGGTCGCGTCCGGGCAGCGGTCCCCAGACGCTCAGGTCGCCGTAGCAGTCCTCGTCGAGCAGTGCGGCGAAGGGCTCGGGCAGCGGCCGGCCCGCCCGCCGTCGGGAGAGCGCCGGGTGCATCGCCACCCGCCGGTGCGGCCCCCATCGGACGTCCAGCTCCGCGACGAGCAGGCCGAGTTGCCGCTGGGCCGCACCTTCCGCGTCGGTCCAGTCGCTCCCGTACGCCCCGGTCAGGTCGTCGCTCTCCCAGAGCGGGACGAGGCGGAACCCCTCTCCGGCGGTCGCCCGCCACTCCCCCGTCACCGGGTCGCCCTCGCCGAGGGTGGGCCCCCGCGCCGGTACGGGGCCGGCCGCCAGAGCCGCCACCTCGGCGACGGCCCGCCGCGCGTCGAAGGCCTCCCCGGCCCGCACGCTCACAGCACCGCCCGGTCCAGGGGACGGGGCAGCGGGCGGAGCGCCCCCGCCGCGCCCAGCGCCTCGTACGCCGTGAGCACCTGCGCCGTACCGCCGAGGGCGAGCAGGACGCCCCCGCCGGGCAGTTCCCGCCGGCCGGCCCCGAGCCCGTCCGGGATCAGGGCGGCCCGGGCGGGCGAGAGGTAGCCGTACCGGCCGACGAGCGGGTCGCCGACGGTGTGACCGGCCTCGTCCTCCAGTGCGTCGAGGAGGTCGTCGTCGCTGACGTCCCCGAAGTCCGGGTCCCAGACGTGCGCGAGCGCGGCGAGCAGTTCGCCCTCGGGGACCTCGGCACCGTCGGGCGCCTCGACGGCCACCACGACGGAGTGGAGCAGGAACTCCGGTGCCCCGCCCGCGAGTCCGCTGATCTCCACGCGAACCCCCGCGCCCGGGGCGGCGATCACCCGGAGCCCGGTCCCGACCCGGTCGGACCAGTCGTCGGCCGTGCGCGCCTCGCGCAGGACCCCGGCCAGCGGCTCCCGCCCCCGCGCGAGCGGGGTGTCGTCCGCTCCGGACGCCCGTACGCGCCGCCACTCCCACACGGTCCCCGACGCGTCGCCGAGCAGCTCGGCCACCTTGTGGAGCGTCAGGTCCCAGCGCTCCGCCAGCGCTTCGACGGATTCCACCCGGGGGCCCCAGAAGCCCCGCACCACACGCCGCATCCGCTTCCTCCGTCGCCCGTGTCCACGCCTCTCGCGTCAGCAGAGTAGAGGCTGTCCGGCGGTTCGTGGCGGATCGGTGCGCGGCGTCGGTCGCGGTGCGTCGTCGGGTGGAGACGAGGACCGGGCGACGATCGCCTCGACCCACTCTCCCTCCCGATGTCGTGACCCTCCTGTCCGCCGATCCCGACCCGGAGATACGGGCCGGATCGCGCGCCGCACCGACCTCCGCCCGCCGAGCGCCGGGCACCGGGCACTGGCCGCCGCTCCCGACCCGGACGTACCCGGGAAGGTCGCCCACCACGCGGACCTGGGACCGGCCGAGCGCCGCACGCTCGCGACGGACCCCGACACGGCCGGCCGGCCGTGTCCGTCGACCCCGGACTGAGCGAGGAGGAACGCGTCGGATCGACTACGAGGTCCCCCTGGACGACGACTTCGTCCTGCCTGTCCAGGCAGGGTCACCCCAGGATCCCGAGGCCGTCCGCCGGAACGCACTCTCCGGACACCCCCTGCTGCGCCGGCGTGCGGCCAGGGATCACCTGCTGCCGCCGGACCTCGTCACTCGCCCGGCCGACGACGATCTCGGCGTACGCGTCCTGCGCGCCCAGAACCATCCGGACGCCCCCGCACCCCTCGACGACGAGGAACCGGCCCACGCCGCTGCCGCGAACCCGGCGCTGAGTCCGGACTCGGTCCACCGGCTGGTGGAGGTGAACGGCCGATGACCGGGTCACCGGCTCCGTGACCCGCTCCGGTCACTCGTCGAATCCGCTTACGGGGACGGGGACATGGTGTCGAGCGACTCCCACGAGGCCCGCGGCCCGGTGATCGCCCGGCGACCCGGGGAGTTCACCCAGCGGTGCGGAGACTGCCCCGAGCAGGGTGCGGGCCCTGCCGGGGTCGGCAGGGCCCCACCTCCTACAAGGTGCCGCTCAGCTCAGGTGCCGGGCGAGGAAACGTTCCGCGGCCTCCCCCGCCGACTGCGGGACGCCGGTGTGGCCGCCCATGCCGGCGAGCAGCGTCTTCTCCTCGGAGCCGAAGGCGTCGAAGAGGTCCAGGGCCGCCTGCCGGTCGTTCCCTTCGTCGTCCCACTGCAACAGGACGAACAGGGGAACGGTGACCCGGCGGGCCTCCTCGACCATCGAGCGGGGGACGAAACTCCCGGCGAACAGGACGGCGGCCGCGATGCGCGGCTCGACCACCGCCAGCCGGATTCCGAGGGAGATCACTCCTCCCGAGTACCCGACCGGCCCGCCGATCCCGGGCAGTGCGAGGAGGGCGTCGAGGGCGGCCTGCCATTCCGGGACCGCCTGTTCGACCAGCGGGAGGACGAGCGCGTCGACGGTCTCGTCCCCGACCGGTTCGCCGGCCTGAACGGCCCTGCGCATGTCCGCACGAGCCCGGTCGACGGCGGCCAGACGGGGCCGGTCGCCGCTTCCGGGAAGTTCGACGGTGGCTGCGGCGAAGCCGTCGGCCACGGCCTGCCGGGCCCGCCCCACCAGCCGGGGGTACATCGTGCCCAGACCGAGCGGGGGGTGGCCGAGCAGGATCAGCGGCACCGGTGCGGACGCGGATGCCGAGGCGGGCGTCCACAGGATGCCGGGAATGTCGCCGAGGGTGAACTCGCGCTCGACGACGTCGTCGTCGAGGCGCTGTTCGGAGGTGAAACGCATGGTCGTGCCTTTCGGGAGAGCTCGCGTACGGCGCTCCCGGACGACCTATCGCCCGACCGTGACCCCGGAGGAGAGCACCACAGTGAATGGGTTCACGGGTACCACCTCCTCGTTCTCTCGCACGGCCTCCGGAAGGCTAGCACCTGCGCCGTGCCGGGCCGAGGGGGTTCTCCCTCCGGGCTCCGGGCTCCGGGCTCCGGGCCGCACGGGACCGTGTCCGGCGGATCACGGCCGGCCGGTGACACGACGTCCGCTGCGACGCGGGGCGCCGTGCCGGATGCCGAGCCCTCGCGTCGATCCGCCGGACACCTCTCGCGTCGACCTGGCCGGACACCCCCGGGCACCCCCCGTGTCGCCGCCGGACACCCCTCAGTCGAACGCCCCCGGCTTCCTCGCGCTGTCGATCGGCTTCTGCGCGGTGTGCACCACCTTGATCGGCAGCCCTTCCTCGCGGAAGGCGGCGCGGGCGGCCTTGGCCACGTCCGGGTCGGAGAAGTGCCATTCGACGGCACGGCCCCCGGACGCCTCCACCTGGGCGCGCGCTTCCGCGAGGAACTTCTCCTTGCCGGAGGCGGTGAGCGCCGCCCTGCCCGGCTGGGCGAGGTAGCTGGTGTAGCCGTTCTTCGCCTCCAGGAACGTCTGCCTGCTGGAGTCCCAGCCGTCGTACTCGACCGCAGGCTTCCCCTCCCTGGGGTTCGGCACGACGTACTCGCGGCCCCGGACCGTACCGGTGACCTGCTCCTGGTAGCGGAGCCAGGACTCGTTGGTCCAGTTGGGCGGCGGGTTGCGGTCACGGCTCGCCCAGTAGCCGTCGCCGAGGTCGGCGGAACCCAGCTCGGGGTCGTTCAGGTCCTTCGCCCAGGGCGCGGGCTCGTAGTTGCGCGGGTCCGAGGTGTCGTTGCGCCGGGGCTCCGGGTACTGCTTCAGTTCCTCGGCCGCCTTGCGGGCGCGCTCCGGCTCCTCCAGCCGTTTCTTCTCGAGCGCGGCCGCCTGCGCGTCGGCGCGGGCCTTCTCCGCCGCCGCCTTGGCCTCCGGGTCGCAGCCGCCCTCCGCGAGGACGATCCGGCCGGCGGAACCTGCGGCGAGGATGCCGGTGCCCGGCCCCGGGACGCCGCCGGATCCGCCGCTGCCACCGCCCGCGCCGGTGGGCACGAGCGGTCCGGAGGCGATGACGCAGCCGCTTCTGCGGGCCGCGTCCTCCGCCTTGTCCGCGGCCTCGTCGGCCTCCTTCGCCGCCTTGCTCAGCCCTTCGAGGTCTCCCGCCTCGGCTGCCGCGGCCGCCCGGCGAGCGGCCGCGCCGGCGTCCCCGGCCGCGTCGGCGACCTCTTCGGCGATCTTGCCGAGCTTTCCGAGTTTGCCGACCTTGCCGACGACCTTCGCGACGTCGTAGCCGGGGATGAAGAGCGAGCCGACGTTCCAGATGACGTCGGTGACGGCGCGCGTCTTCTCCCCGTTGTTCCACCGGTCGCGCACCTCGTCGCCGACGAACACGGTGTCACCGACGCTGACGACGGTGCCGACCGACGCCTTGCCCCAGTCGAAGACCGCGCCCAGGTAGTCGCCGTCGCTCCACTTGCCCGCGGCGTCCTTCGAGTCCTGTGTCCACTGGTTGCCCAGTTGCTTGCCGTAGTCGGCGAGGCCCGACCATGTGTCGGGCTTGAAGAGGTCGACGATTCCGGTGACGTCGCCCCAGAAACCGTCGACCGCGACACCCTTGACGACCTGGGTGGTCTGGTCCCACGCGCAGCCGAAGATGCCCCAGCCGCCGCAGTCCTGCTTCTCGTCGTCCCCGTCTCCGCCGTCGCCGCCCTCGTCGTCGGAACCGCTGGAGTCGACGGCCCGGACCGGCGGGTCGTACGCGGCTTCCGGTTCCTCGGTCGTCCCGGGGTAGGTGTCCGTGCCGCCGGTGGGGCCGGCCGTGGAGCCGGAGGTGCCGCCGGACGCGGCCCCGCCGCTCGAACCGCCCTCCGCCCCGCCGCCGGTGGTCGTGGAGCCGCCGTCGGAGCCCGCACCGCCGGTCGTCGTCGTGGAACCGCCCGGGGAGCCCGTGCCGCCGGTGGTCGTGGAGCCGCCGTCGGAGCCCGCACCGCCGGTGGTCGTCGTGGAACCGCCCGGGGAGCCCGTGCCGCCGTCCGTCCCGGCGCTCCCGCCCGTACCGCCGCTCGTGCCGCTTCCCGCCTCGACCGATCCGCTGCCGGAGACCGGGCAGGAGGAGCCGGTGAGGGAGCAGATCGCGGAGTGGAGGCCCTCGGTGATCCGGCCGCCCAGGCCGCCGACGGTCAGCGCCCCGACGAGCGCGACGACGATCAGCACCAGGCCGAGGTACTCCAGAGCCGTCTGGCCCCGGTCGCGGCGCCAGGTGATCAGGTGCGGGACGGAGAACTCCGGCCGTGCCGCGCGCCGGCCGGGCGGCAGCCGGAACCACTCCCGGCTCCGCCGCCGGGAGACGAGGATCAGGATCAGGGACGGTACGAGGAGCTGGGTGAGGCCGTGCGCCGAACCGCCGGCCAGGTTGGACGCCCCGCCTGCCACCAGCCAGATCTGGAGGGTGGTGACCGCCCACCGGAGGCCGTTGCCGCCCTCGTGCAGCCGGCGCGAGAGCCACCAGGCGGCCGCCCCGGGCAGGGCCGCCCAGGCGACGATGCCGAGGAGTTCGCCGCCCACCGCGTCCACGGCGAAGGCGGAGCCGAAGAGACCGACCGCGCCCACGGCGGTCGCCGCGACCAGCACCAGGAGGAGGACCTGCGTGAGCGCCAGGGCGCGGGGCATCGGCTGCCGGCCACCCGGTGCCGGAGCCGCACCACTGGTCCCGTCGGCCCCTCCGGCCCCGCCGTGGGGGTGTATGCCATCGAAAGCCGACATGATGACCCCAACCCCCGGTGCACGTGCACGACATGACTGCCGGACACGCTAGGGCGGGGTGGCGTGCGCGTCGTGGGCCCCAGGACCCAACTCCAGGCCCATGACCGGACGTTCGACCACACGTCGGGGCGGCCCGGGACGAAGACGCACCCGGGCCCGGACGTCGACGAGGACGTACGGGCCCGGGTGCGGGGTCACACCGTGCGGGGGCCGCTCAGGCGACGAGGTTCACCGAGCGGGCCATGGCGGCACCGATCTCCTCGGAGATCTCGTTCAGCACCGGCTGCGGAACGGTGTCGTCGACGGTGAGGACGACGAGCGCCTCGCCGCCCACGTCCGCGCGCGAGACCTGCATGCCCGCGATGTTGAGACCGGCTTCGCCGAGGATGCGGCCGACGGTGCCGACGACACCGGGACGGTCCTGGTAGCGCAGGACGACCATGTGGTCGGCGAGCGCCAGGTCGACGTCGTGCTCACCGATCGCGACGATCTTCTGGAGGTGCTTGGGGCCGGCCAGCGTGCCGGAGACCGAGACCTCCTCGCCGCCCGCGAGCGTACCGCGCACGGTGACGACGTTGCGGTGGTCGGCCGACTCGGAGCTGGTGGTGAGGCGGACCTCGACACCGCGCTCCTGCGCGAAGAGCGGGGCGTTGACGTAGCTGACGGTCTCGTCGACGACGTCCTCGAAGACGCCCTTGAGCGCGGAGAGTTCCAGCACCTTCACGTCGTGCTGGGTGATCTCGCCGTACACCTCGACGTCGAGGCGGGCCGCGACCTCGCCGGCGAGCGCGGTGAAGATGCGGCCGAGCTTCTCGGCGAGCGGCAGACCCGGGCGCACGTCCTGGGCGATGACCCCGCCCTGGACGTTGACCGCGTCCGGCACCAGTTCGCCGGCGAGCGCGAGGCGCACCGACTTGGCGACGGCGATGCCGGCCTTCTCCTGGGCCTCGTCCGTGGAGGCGCCGAGGTGCGGGGTGCAGACGACCTGGTCGAACTGGAAGAGCGGGGAGTCCGTGCAGGGCTCCTTGGCGTACACGTCGAGGCCGGCTCCGGCGACGCGCCCCTCCTTGAGGGCGGAGGCGAGCGCCTCCTCGTCGACGATGCCGCCGCGGGCGGCGTTGACGATGCGCACGGTGGGCTTGACCTTGTGCAGCGCCTCGTCGCCGATGAGACCGACGGTCTCCGGCGTCTTGGGCAGGTGCACGGTGATGAAGTCGGAGACCTCCAGCAGCTCGTCCAGGCTGAGGAGCTTGACGCCCATCTGCGCGGCGCGGGCCGGCTGCACGTAGGGGTCGTACGCGACGATCTTCATGCCGAAGGCCGACATGCGCTGGGCGACCAGCACGCCGATGCGGCCGAGGCCCACCACGCCGAGGGTCTTCTCGCTGAGCTCGACACCCGTGTACTTGTTGCGCTTCCACTCGCCGTTCTTCAGGGCGGTGTTGGCCTGCGGGATGTGGCGGGCCGTGGCGACCAGCAGACCGCAGGCGAGCTCGGCCGCCGTGACGATGTTGGAGGTCGGCGCGTTGACCACCATCACGCCGGCCTTGGTGGCGGCGGAGACGTCGACGTTGTCCAGACCGACACCGGCGCGGGCCACCACCCGGAGCTTCTTGGCGGCGGCGATGGCCTCCGCGTCGACCTTCGTGGCGGAACGCACCAGGATCGCGTCCACATCGGCGATGGCCGGGAGCAGTTCGGCGCGGTCGGCGCCGTTGCAGTGCCGGATCTCGAAGTCCGGTCCCAGGGCGTCGACCGTGGCGGGCGACAGCTCTTCGGCGATGAGTACGACAGGTTTCGAGCTCACGTGTGTCCTCACAAGTCCAGTGCGGACGGCCGTCCCGACGGCCGCAGGCGGTGGAGGCTAGCCGCGTGGAAGACGCACGACATTGTGGGCCTGACGCGTATATGTGTTGAGCAGTGTAGTCATGCGAAGAGGTTCTGACTGCGCCCCGGAGGAAGGATCACCCTCACGAGGGTGGACCCCCTGGACGCGCGTGCGCGCGCGGTGTTGACGGGCGGCGCCCGCGGGGGTCCTTCCGCCCGTTCGGGCCCTTCGGCGACCGTGGCGGCGCGGAGCCGGGCGCGGTGCGGTGCCCGCCGGGCGGGCCCGCTGATGGGGGCGGGCCCGCCCGGCGGCCGTGAGGCTTACGCCTGGTCGTCGTTGACCCAGCTCATGAGCTTGCGGAGCTCACGGCCGGTGGTCTCCAGCAGGTGGTCGCTGTCGGCCTTCTTGTACTCGTTGTACTGGGGCAGACCGTTGTGGTACTCGGCCATCCAGTTCTTGGCGAAGGTGCCGTCCTGGATCTCGGTCAGGACCTTCTTCATCTCGGCCTTGGTGTCGGCCGTGATGATGCGGGGGCCGGTGACGTAGTCGCCCCACTCGGCGGTCTCCGAGATGGACCAGCGCATCTTCTCCAGGCCGCCCTCGTACATGAGGTCCACGATGAGCTTCAGCTCGTGCAGGCACTCGAAGTACGCGATCTCCGGCTGGTAACCGGCCTCGGTCAGCGTCTCGAAACCGGCCTTGACCAGGGCGGCGGTGCCACCGCAGAGGACGGCCTGCTCGCCGAAGAGGTCGGTCTCGGTCTCTTCCTTGAAGGTCGTCTTGATGACGCCGGCGCGGGTGCCGCCGATGCCCTTCGCGTAGGAGAGTGCCAGCTCCAGGCCCTTGCCCGAGGCGTCCTGCTCGACGGCCACGATGCAGGGGACGCCGCGGCCCTCTTCGTACTGGCGGCGGACCAGGTGACCCGGGCCCTTGGGGGCGACCATGCAGACGTCGACGTTGGCCGGCGGCTTGATGAAGTCGAAGCGGATGTTCAGGCCGTGCCCGAAGAACAGCGCGTCGCCGTCCTTGAGGTTGTCCTTGATGGACTCCTCGTAGACCTGGGCCTGGATCGGGTCCGGCACGAGGATCATGATGACGTCGGCCTCGGCCGAGGCCTCGGCCGGGGTGACCACGCGCAGGCCCTGCTCCTCGGCCTTCGCCTTGGACTTGGAGCCCTCGTGCAGACCGACGCGGACGTCGACGCCGGAGTCGCGCAGCGACAGCGCGTGGGCGTGGCCCTGGCTGCCGTATCCGATGACCGCGACCTTGCGGCCCTGGATGATGGACAGGTCGGCATCGGCGTCGTAGAACAGCTCGGCCACTGGGTTTTCTCCTTGGTGTGCAGGTGTTGCGTCCCACCGTACGGCGGGGGGCGCCGTGTACGTTCTCCGGTCTCGCCATCCGAGCGGCGAGGCGGGGGGCGGAGGGCCGGGGCGCGTGCGCCGGCCCTCCGGTGGTCATGCCGTGCGGTCGAGTGCGCGCAGGGACCGGTCGGTGATCGAGCGCGCGCCGCGCCCTATGGCGATGGTGCCGGACTGGACGAGCTCCTTGATGCCGTACTGCTCCAGCATCTTGAGCATCGCGGACAGCTTGTCGGCGCCTCCGGTCGCCTCGATCGTGACCGCCTCCGGGGAGACGTCCACGGTCTTGGCGCGGAACAGCTGGACGATCTCGACGATCTGCGAGCGGGTTTCGTTGTCCGCGCGGACCTTCACCAGGACGAGCTCGCGCTGGATCGCGGCGCCGGGCTCCAGTTCGACGATCTTCAGGACGTTGACCAGCTTGTTGAGCTGCTTGGTCACCTGCTCCAGCGGCAGGTCCTCGACGTTCACCACGATGGTGATGCGGGAGATGTCGGGGTGTTCGGTGGTCCCGACGGCGAGCGAGTCGATGTTGAACCCGCGCCGGGAGAAGAGGGCGGTGATCCGGGCGAGGACACCGGGCTTGTTCTCGACGAGAACGGAGAGCGTGTGCTTGGTGGACATGGAGTCGGTCTCTCTCTGTCTCTCAGTCGTCTTCGTGGTCGCCGAAGTCGGGGCGGACGCCGCGGGCGGCCATGACCTCGTCGTTGGAGGTGCCCGCGGCGACCATCGGCCACACCATGGCGTCCTCGTGCACGATGAAGTCGATCACGACCGGGCGGTCGTTGACGGCGTTCGCCTCCTCGATGACCTTGTCGAGGTCGGCGGGGTCCTCGCAGCGGATGGCGTAGCAGCCCATCGCCTCGGACAGCTTGACGAAGTCCGGCACCCGGGTGCCCTTCGCCGGGACGCCGTCGACGTCGGCGCCGCCGCCGCTCAGCACGGTGTTGGAGTACCGCTGGTTGTAGAAGAGGGTCTGCCACTGCCGGACCATTCCGAGGACGCCGTTGTTGATGATGGCGACCTTGATCGGGATGTTGTTCAGGGCGCAGGTGGTGAGTTCCTGGTTGGTCATCTGGAAGCAGCCGTCACCGTCGATGGCCCAGACGGGGGCGTCCGGCCGGCCGACCTTGGCGCCCATCGCGGCCGGGACCGCGTACCCCATCGTCCCGGCGCCGCCGCTGTTGAGCCAGGTGGCGGGCTTCTCGTACTGGATGAAGTGCGAGGCCCACATCTGGTGCTGCCCGACGCCCGCGGCGAAGATCGTTCCCTCGGGGGCGAGTTCACCGATGCGCTGGATGACCTGCTGCGGCGAGAGGCTGCCGTCCTCCGGCATGTCGTAGCCGAGGGGGTAGGTCTCGCGCCACCGTTCGAGGTCCTTCCACCAGGAACCGTAGTCGCCGGTGTTGCCCTCGTTGTGCTCGGCCTGGACCGCCTGGACCAGGTCGGCCAGGACCTCGCGGGCGTCGCCCACGATCGGCACGTCGGCGTGACGGTTCTTGCCGATCTCGGCCGGGTCGATGTCGGCGTGCACGATCTTCGCGTACGGGGCGAAGCTGTCCAGCTTCCCGGTGACGCGGTCGTCGAAGCGGGCGCCGAGGGCGACGATCAGGTCGGCCTTCTGCAGGGCGGTGACGGCGGTGACCGAACCGTGCATGCCGGGCATGCCCACGTGCAGCGGGTGGCTGTCGGGGAAGGAGCCGAGCGCCATCAGGGTGGTGGTGACCGGGGCTCCGGTGAGCTCGGCGAGGACCTTCAGTTCGGCCGTCGCGCCGGCCTTCATCACGCCGCCGCCGACGTACAGCACCGGGCGCTTGGCCTGGGTGATGAGCCTGGCGGCCTCGCGGATCTGCTTGGCGTGCGGCTTGGTGACCGGGCGGTAGCCCGGGAGGTCCTGGGTGGGCGGCCAGCTGAAGGTGGTCTGCGCCTGGAGGGCGTCCTTGGCGATGTCGACGAGGACGGGGCCCGGACGCCCGGTGGAGGCGATGTGGAAGGCCTCGGCGATGGTGTGCGGGATGTCGTCGGCGTTGGTCACCAGGAAGTTGTGCTTGGTGACCGGCATGGTGATGCCGCAGATGTCGGCTTCCTGGAAGGCGTCGGTGCCGATGAACGCGGAGGCGACCTGACCGGTGATCGCGACGATCGGCACGGAGTCCATGTGCGCGTCGGCGATCGGGGTGACGAGGTTGGTGGCACCGGGTCCGGAGGTGGCCATGCAGACGCCGACCTTGCCGGTGGCCAGGGCGTAGCCGGAAGCCGCGTGACCCGCCCCCTGCTCGTGCCGCACCAGGACGTGGCGCACCCGCGTGGAGTCCATCAGCGGGTCGTAGGCGGGGAGAATGCAGCCGCCGGGGAGGCCGAATACCGTGTCGGCGCCGACTTCCTCGAGAGAACGGATGAGGGACTGCGCACCCGTGACGTGCTCAACGGTGGCGGACGGCTGTCCGCCGGTACGGGACCGCGACTGGGGGTGCTGGGCCCCGGTGGCCTGCTCGGTCATCGGCATTCTCTTCTCGAGGCTGAGGGTTTTGCGGGGTTTTGGGGAGTGCCAGTGCAACAAAAAACCCCTCGTGCCGTGAGGCAAGCGAGGGGAGCGCGCCGGTGCGGTAGGCGGAGTGTCGTGTGACTCCGCTTCAGCCGACGCGCTTTCCACGTACGAGAATTCGGGTGCGCATGGCATTGACCCTCTCTCCGGCACGGCGACCGTGTCAAGCGGGTGGGACGGACGTCTCATCATGTGAGCCGCCGAGCGGGTGGGGCGAGCCTCCCGCGAGCACGGGTCGAGGTGCGGGGACGCCGGGTACGGGGAAGTGTCCGCGCCGCAGCGCGTGGCGCAGCCGGTACTCGTCCAGCGGCCCCGTGAAGGCCATCCCCTGGCCGTGGGTGCACCCCATGGCCCGCAGGGCGAGGACCTGCTCCGGGACGTCGACGCCGTCGGCCACCGACTGCATGCCGAGGTCGCGGGCGATCCGCAGCAGTCCGCTGGTGATCTTGTGCAGCCGGGCCGACTCCACCACGCCTTCGACGAGGCCCCGGTCGAGCTTGAGGACGTCGATGGGGAGGCGGCGCAGCGCGTTGATGGCGGCGTACCCGCTGCCGAAGCCGTCGAGTGCGATACGGACGCCGAGGCGGCGCAGTGCCACCAGGCGGCGTTCCAGCTCGTCGAAGGAGATCCGGGGGTCGCTGTCGCCCACTTCGATCATCAGTGCGCCGGAGGGCAGGCCGTGCCGGGTCAGCAGCGCCTCGACGGAGCCGAAGGGCAGGGCGTTGTCCAGCAGCCGTGCGGCGGAGAGGCGGACCGACACGGAGACCGGGTATCCGGCCCTGGTGCGTTCGGCGGCCTGCTGGACGGCTTCCTCGAGGAGCCAGCGGCCCAGCTCGGCGGTGCGGTCGCCGTCGTCGGGGACGCGCAGGAACTCGGCGGGGGTGAAGAGGATGCCCTGCGAGGACCGCCAGCGGGCCTGCGCGGCCACGGCGGCGACCGTACCGGTGGCCAGGTGCACCACGGGCTGGTGGAGCAGGGCGAACTCGCCGTCGCGCAGTGCGGTGCGCAGCCGGACCGCCAGCTCGGAGCGGCGTACGACGTCCGCCTGCATCTGGGGGGCGTAGAGCTCGACCCGGTCCTTGCCGGCCGCCTTGGCGCGGTACATCGCGAGGTCGGCGTTGCGCATGAGGTCGTTCGGGGTGATCCCGGGCTCGGCGAAGGCGACGCCGATCGAGGCCGCCACCCGCACCTCGCCGGGGCCGACCAGGTACGGCTGGGAGAGGGTGAGACGCAGCCGGTCGGCGATCTCGTGGACCTGGTACTCCCGCGCGGCCTGGTCGCGGGTGCCGTCGCCGACGATCAGCGCGGCGAACTCGTCCCCGCCGAGGCGGGCGGCGGTGTCCCCGGCGCGGACGGAGTCGGCGAGCCGCTTCGCGGCCTGGACGAGGAGTTCGTCGCCCGCCTGATGACCGACGGTGTCGTTGACGGCCTTGAAGCCGTCGAGGTCGATGAAGAGCACGGCGGTGCCGGGGTCGCCCGCGCGCCGTCCGCCGAGCGCCTGGCGCACCCGGGAGGTGAAGAGGGCGCGGTTGGGCAGGTCGGTGAGCGGGTCGTGCTCCGCGTTGTGCTGCAACTGGGCCTGGAGGCGCACGCGTTCGGTGACGTCACGGCTGTTGAGCAAGAGGCCGCCGTGGTGGCGGTTGACGGTGGACTCGACGTTGAGCCACTCGCCGCCCCCCGACCGGAAGCGGCACTCGATGCGGGTGGTGGGCTCCTCGACCGGGTGGGAGGCGAGGAAGCGGCGGAGCTGGTGGACGACCCTGCCCCGGTCGTCCGGGTGGATGATCGAGACGAGCTCGGTGTGGACGAGGTCCTCCGCCGGGCAGCCGTACACCCCGGCCGCGGACGGACTGACGTAGCGGAGCGTGCCGCTGGGCGCGGCGATCATGATGACGTCACTGGAGCCCTGGACCAGGGAGCGGAAGTGGTTCTCCTGCAGGGCGAGTTCCTGGGTGAGGGTGAGGTTGTCCATGAGCATGATGCCCTGGCGGAGCACGAGGGCCAGCACGACGGCGCAGCCGGTGAAGACCACCACGCCGTCGACCCGGCGGCCCTCGACGACGTTGTACAGGATGCCGAGGGTGCAGACGGCCGCCGCGAGGTAGGGCGTGAGCGCGGCCAGTGATCCCGCGATGGGGCGGCTGGTGGTGCGCGCCCGGCGGTCGGGGTCTTCGGCTCGGGCGTCGTGTCCGGCCTGGGCGGCGGAGTGGCGTACGCCCCAGGGCGCGTACGCGAGCAGGAGGGAGCCGGCGAACCAGCCCGCGTCCAGGAGCTGCCCGGAGTGGTAGGTCGAGCGGAGCAGCGGGGAGGTGAACAGGGCGTCGCTGACCACGGTCAGGGCGAGTCCGGCGATGGCCGTGTTGACCGCCGAGCGGTTGACGTTGTTCCGCCGGAAGTGCAGGGCGAGGACCATCGAGACGAGCACGATGTCGAGGAGCGGATAGGCCAGCGACAGGGCGGCGCGGGCGACGCTCTCGCCCTCGGGGGCGGCGACGTCGGCGGCGTGCGCGAGGGCGAGGCTCCAGGAGAGGGTGAGCAGCGAGCCGCCGATCAGCCAGCTGTCGAGCACCAGGCAGACCCAGCCGGCCCGGGTGACGGGGCGCTTGGCGAGCACCAGCAGTCCGATGATGGCGGGCGGCGCGAAGCAGAGGAAGAAGAAGTCGGCGGCGGAGAGCGGGGGTACGTCCGCCCCGAGGACGACTTCGTACCAGCCCCAGACGGCGTTGCCGCAGGCGCCCATGGCGGAGGAGAAGGCGAAGAGCAGCCAGGCGGCCCGGGAGGGGCGGTCGACCGCACCCGCGTAGAGGAGGCAGGAGACGGCGGCGATGAGTGCCGCGAGGCTGAGGCCGAAGTCGCCCATGAAAAGGGCGAGTCGGGGCGAGCCCCAGCCGACGGCGGCACCGACCGCGTAGCCCGCGCAGACGACGGCGAGCAGGATCTGGGGCAGCACTCTCGTGCGGGCGGACGCGGCGGCCCGGCGGGAGAGCGACGCGTCCAGGGCGCTCACCGGAGGGCCCTTGGCTCGTGGGCGGTCCGGTGGGCGGTGGTGGGCACCGCCGGCGCACCGCGCACCCCCGGCAGCCCTCGCGCGGGCCCGTGTCCGCCGGGCAGCGCCCCTGCCGGGACCCGCCGTCGCCGGTCCCGCGTCCGTCCGTCCCGCTGTCGGCCGCACATCGCCACTGCCCCCTCGCGTCCAGCTGCCCGCCCCGCCGCCGTCCTTCCACGGCGCAGCCCCCCGCCTCCGGACGATACACCAGACTCGTCACGCATAGCCATACTCCTTCTACTCTCCGTGACGAGCTGGGACGTTGTCGGTACGTGGTGTGGCCGGACGGCTCCGGAACGCTGTCAGCCGGTGGTGTGCACGACGTTGTGCAGGGGCTCCCCCGCGGCGAACCGGGTCAGCTGACCGGCGATCAGCCGCTTGGCGCGCGGCAGGAAGGCGGAGGTGCTGCCGCCCACGTGCGGGCTGATCAGGACGTGCGGTGCGTGCCAGAGCGGGTGGCCGGCGGGCAGCGGTTCCGGGTCGGTGACGTCGAGCGCGGCCCGCAACCGTCCGGCCTCCAGTTCGGCGAGCAGCGCCCCGGTGTCCACCACGGGCCCGCGGGAGACGTTCACCAGCAGCGCGCCGTCCGGCATCGCGGCGAGGAACGCGGCGTCGACCAGGCCCTTCGTGGAGGGGTTCAGGGGAGTGGAGAGGATCACGACGTCCGCCTCGCCGAGCAGCGCGGGCAGGTGGCCGAGCCCGTGGACGGGGCCGCGCGCGGTGGTCCGGGGCGTGCGCGCGACGCGCGCGATCCGCGCGCACTCGAAGGGTGCGAGCCGGTCCTCGACGGCCGAGCCGATGGAGCCGTACCCCACGATGAGCACCGACTTGTCGGCGAGCGCCGGGTAGAAGCCGGACCGCCACACCTCGGCGTCCTGGCCGCGCACGAAGCCGGGCAGGTCCCGCAGGGAGGCCAGGACCAGCGCGAGGGCGAGTTCGGCGGTCGACGCCTCGTGCACCCCCTGCGCGTTGCAGAGGCGTACGCCGGCGGGGAACCCCCGCAGGGCGGGTTCCACGTGGTCGGTGCCGGCCGAAAGGGTCTGCACGACCCGTACCGCCCGCATCCCGGTGAGGGGCCGGACCGACACCTCGGGACCCTTCATGTACGGCACCACGTAGAAGGCGCACCGCGCGGGGTCGGCCGGGAAGTCGGCTCCGCCGTCCCAGAAGTGATAGGTGGGGCCCTCGGGGAGGCCTTCGATCTCGTCGGCGGCCAGGGGGAGCCACACGTCGGTACGGGTCGTGGAATTCATTCCACGAGGCTAAGGGCGGGCCGTCCGGGTGCATTCGGGTGGGGCCGTCACCCGAGCCGCGTGACGGACCGTGGCTGTCCACTCCCTATCGTGGGACGAGCACGGGGCGAGCCCTGGGCGGGGCCGAGGGAGGGTTCGGGGAGTTGGAGCGCAGGACGATCGGTGGAGCGGCGCTCGCCGTGGGCGCGGTGGGGCTGGGCTGCATGACGATGAGCTGGGGCTACAGCGCGTCACAACGGCTCGGTGAGCGCTCGCTGCGTACGGTGCACGCGGCACTCGACGCGGGGGTCCGCCTGCTCGACACGGCCGACATGTACGGCCCGTTCACCAACGAGCGGCTGCTCGGCCGGGCCCTCGAAGGGCGGCGCGAGGACGCCTTCATCTCCACCAAGTGCGGGCTGATGGTGGGCGATCAGCACATCGTCGCCAACGGCCGTGCCGGGTACGTCCGCCGGGCCTGCGACGCCTCGCTGAGACGGCTGCAGACCGATGTGATCGACCTCTACCAGCTGCACCGGGCCGATCCGGAGGTGCCGGTGGAGGAGACCTGGGGCGCGATGGCGGAGTTGGTGACCGCCGGGAAGGTGCGCGCGCTGGGGCTGTGCGCCGTGGGGGCGCGCGTTCCGCGCCGGTCACGGGCGGGGCTGCACGATGCGACGATCCGGCAGCTGGAGCGCGTGCAGCAGGTCTTCCCGGTCAGCGCGGTCGAGGCGGAGCTGTCGGTGTGGTCGCCGGAGGCGCTGGTCTCCCTGCTGCCCTGGTGCACCGCGCGCGGAGTGGGGCTGCTGGCCGCGATGCCGCTGGGCAGCGGCTACCTCACCGGCACCCTGAAGCCGGGGCAGGGCTTCGAACCGGACGACCCCCGGGCCCGCCATCCCCGGTTCACCGCCGAGATGATGGCCGCGAACCAGCCGGTGGTGGCGGGGCTGCGCCGGGTCGCGCAGCGGCACGGGGCGACACCCGCACAGGTGGCGCTGGCCTGGGTGCTGCGGCAGGGGCCGCACGTGGTGCCGGTGCCGGGCGCCAAGCGGGAGGAGTGGGCGGTGGAGAACGCCGGGGCCGCCGAACTGGAGCTCACCGAGGGCGATCTCGCCGAGATCGCCGCGCTTCCGCCGGCCCTCGGTTCGTGGGACTGACGGGCCCGCGCCCGGCGCTCCGCGGGCGTGACTCCGGTCCGGAGCACGGCCGGATCGGCGCGATGCCCGCCTGCGCGGCGTCCGTGCGGGCACCATGGCGGGGGACGGTCCGCGACGGGCGGCCCGGGAACGGACGACGGGGCCCGACGGGCCCGGAGAAGGATCGGTGCGGTGCGCGGTGCGAGGTTCGGATCAGTACGTGTCCCCGGGACGCGCGGAACGGCGGTGGCCGTGCTCACGGCGGGCGCCCTGGTGGTGACGGCCGGCTGCTCCTCCGCGCCGGACGCGAACACCCCGGCCGCCCCCTCCCACGCCTCCCCGGCGGTCTCCGCGTCGGCCTCCCCCTCCCCCACGGCCTCGCTGCCGCCGGCCGAGGGATCGGCGAAGGTCGTCTCGACGCTCACCACGGGCCTGGTCTCGCCGTGGGGGGTCGCGGTGCTGCCCGGCGGCGACCTGCTGGTCTCCTCCAGGGACGAGGCCACGGTGACCCGCGTCGACGCCACGAGCGGGAAGAAGACGCTGCTGGGGTCGGTCCCCGGGGTGTCGCCGACCGGTGAGGGCGGGCTGCTGGGTCTCGCCGTCTCCGCGACGTACGGCGCCGACCACCAGGTGTACGCGTACTTCACCACCGAGTCCGACAACCGCATCGCCCGGATGACGTACGACGAACGGCGCCCTGCGGGGCAGCAGTTGGGGGCGCCGGACACCATCCTGCGCGGCATCCCGAAGGGGGTGGTCCACAACGGCGGCCGGATCGCCTTCGGTCCGGACCGGATGCTGTACGCGGGCACCGGCGAGACGGGCGACGACGGGCTGGCCCAGGACGAGGACTCACTGGCGGGCAAGATCCTGCGGATGACCCCGGACGGGGAGCCGGTGCACGGCAATCCGGAGGCGGACTCGGTGGTCTACTCGCCCGGCCACCGCAATGTGCAGGGGCTCGCGTGGGACGGCGAGAAGCGTTTGTGGGCCTCGGAGTTCGGTCAGGACACCTGGGACGAGCTGAACAGGATCGAACCGGGCGGCAACTACGGCTGGCCCGAGGTCGAGGGCGTCGCGCCGAAGGGCGCGGGCGGCGACTTCCTGGACCCGGTCGCGCAGTGGAAGACCGCCGACGCCTCGCCCAGCGGCATCGCGTACGCGCGGGGCTCGATCTGGATGGCGGGACTGCGTGGGGAGCGGCTCTGGCGGATCCCGCTGACCGGCTCGGAGAAGGAGCCGCTGGCGAAGCCCCAGGCGTTCTTCGAGGGGACGTACGGCAGGCTGCGCACGGTCGTCGCGGCGGGTCGCGACACGCTGTGGCTGGTGACCGGCAACACGGACGGGCGCGGCGACCCGAAGCCGGGCGACGACCGGATCCTGCTGGTGAAGGTCGGTTAGGCGGGTCCGACCACGCGCGTCGGATCAGCGGGGGTGTCCGGTGCGGTGCATCGCGGGGCGGAGGATCGCCCGTGCACCGGATGTACTCGGACGTTCCGACGACGCCGCGAGGTGCCGTGCCGGGCGCCGTCCGCCCGGCGCGCGTGGTCGGACACGGCCGGTTGGTGTCCGGCGGGTGCCCGAGAGCGTGCCCCGGCTGGGATCCGCCGGACACCGCCCGGTGGCCGGTCCTCCGGGGGGAGGGCCGACCACCGACGTGCGGAAGGGGTCAGGAGGCGTTCGGCAGTCCGACGATCAGGTCGAAGTACATGGCGATCGAGAGAACCACGCCGAACGCGCCCAGGACCACGCCGCCGAGGGCGACGGAGCGGATCCAGGACGGCTGCGGCCGGGTGGAGGGCGTGCCGAAGGCGGGTCGTACCAGCACGAAGACGCCGACGAGCAGGGCGAGGACGGCGAAGAGGCCGTTGACGAGAGCCGTGGCGTGCCAGGAGTCGCCGTAGATTTCGGAGACCTGCCGGGCGGCGCTGCCGCCGCCGGAGGTCTTGATCTGGCCGATCAGAGTCTCGCGCTCGGAAGCGACCTTGCCGCTCCAGCCACCGACGAGACCGACGACACCGAGGGCGGCCGAGACGACGGCTCCGGCGCCGGAACCGACGCTCCGGGAGGACGGGTCGTCGTCCTCCTCGTCGACGTGTTCGCCGTCCAGGTCCTCGACGTCACCGGACCCGTCGGTCCCGGTGCCGGCTCCGGGCATGGCGGGGGCACCGGTCCCGGGGAGCGGGTCGGTGGGGGCGAGCGGGTCGGCCTCGGTGAGCGGGTCGGCCTTGGCGAGCGGGTCGGAGGCGCCGTTCTTCTCCCCTGCGGACGGGGAGCCGTCCCGCGCCACCGCGCCGGCGGCGGCCGAGGTGGGCGGCTGCTCCTCGCGGTCGTCTTCGGCGGCGGGGGCGGTGGAGGTCTTGGAGGGGGTGGTCTTCATGCGCCGCACGCTAGGTGTTTCGTATGAGAACCCTCTTAACGCGCCGGCCCGCCCGGTGCCGTGACGGGGCCGTTCCTCCCCACGGGGCCCGGCGTTCCGGGGCGGGGACCGGCCGGATCCCGTGTCGTGACGCACACGTCACCGCGACCGTGGCCCACCGCGACCGTCCGGCTCCCCCGTCGCCGGCGCCCCCTGCGTCCTGTCTCCGCCGGGGACCCCCGCCCCGGAGTCCACCGCCGCGGGGACCGCGTAGCCGGGCACCGAGGGCCACCGGACCGTGAGGACGACCGACTCCTCCTCCGCGTACCAGGAGTGGTCGACGCCGTGTCCCCAGACGACGTAGTCGCCCTGCCGCGAGAGCACCACGTCGCGTCCGGGCAGCTCCACCCGGAACCGCCCGCCGATGAGGACCAGCAGCGCGGTCCGCTCCTCGCCCCGCACCCACTGCGCCCGCTCGTCGCCCCGCGGGTGGACGCCCCACTTGATCTCCACCTGCTCGCTGTGGCGGGGGTCGCCGGCACCCTTGAAGTGTCCGAGGATCCATCCCCGGTCGAGGGCCGCGTCGGCGCCCGCGTTGCCCACGTACACGCTGTCGTCCATGCGTACGGACCTTACTGATCGTTCCCGACGGACGGCCGGCACGGGCAGGCGGCCCGGCCCGGCCCGGCCACCTGACGGCGGAGCGGTCCGTGACCGTACGCCTCGCCCGGCCCCTCACACGCCGATCAGCCGCAGCGACCCCCACAGCGCGACCGTGGAGAGGGCGAGGGTGGCGGGGACGGTCAGCAGGCCGAGCCGGGTGAAGTGCCCGAGGTCGGGCGGGGAGTCGTGGGCGTGCAGGATCCGGCGCCACAGCAGGGTGGCCAGCGAGCCGACGTACGTGAGGTTGGGGCCGAGGTTGACCCCGATCAGCGCGGCGAGCAGCGGGCCGGGGCCGGCCGCCGCGACCACCGGGAGCAGGGCGAGGATCGCCGGCAGGTTGTTGATCAGGTTGGACAGGACGGCGGCGACGGCCGCGACGGCGAGGAGCGCGGTCAGCGAGGAACCGTCGGGGAGCACCCTGCCGATGCCGGTGCCCAGCCCGTGGTCGACGACGGCCTTGACCACGACCCCGAGGGCGAGCACGAAGAGGCAGAACGGCAGGTTCGCCGAGCGCAGCAGCCGCAGCGGGGTGGTCCGGCGCTGCCCCAGCGCGCGCACCCCGAGGACCAGGGCGCCGGCCAGGGCCGCCCAGAGGGGTTCCGCGCCCGCGAACGAGGTGACGACGAAGCCCGCCAGGGTGAGGAGCAGCACCACGAGGGTGAAGACGGGCACCTCGGTGCGTTCGGCCTCCGGGTCCGGTGCGTGCGCGCCGGCCGCGAGGTCCTCGGCGAAGACCCGGCGGAAGACGGCGTACTCGACGGCGATGGCGGCCAGCCAGGGCAGCGTCATCAGCGCGGCGAACCGGGTGAAGGAGAGCCCGCTCGCGGTGAAGGCGAGGAGGTTGGTGAGGTTGGAGACAGGCAGCAGCAGCGACGCCGAGTTCGCCAGGTGCGCGCAGGCGTAGACGTACGGGCGGGGCCGCGCGCCCACCCGTGCGGCGGTGGCGAAGACGACGGGGGTCAGGAGCACGACGGTGGCGTCCAGCGAGAGGACGGCCGTGATCACGGAGGCCACCACGAAGACCCCGCCGAGCAGCGTGGTCGTACGCCCTCCGCAGAGCCGCGCGACCAGGTCGCCGGCGGCCGCGAAGAGACCCTCGTCGGCGCAGAGCTGGGCGAGGACGAGGATGGCCGCGAGGAAGCCGACCACGGGCAGCAGGTCCGCCGTCTGCTCGCGCGCCTCGCTCAGCGGTACGGCCCCGGTCACCACGACCAGCACGGCGGCGGGGACCGCCAGGACGGCCTCGGGCAGTCCTCGGGGGCGTACGACGGCGAAGGCCAGGACCGCGAGGAGGACGGCGACGGAGACGGTCGCGGCGAGGACGGTGTTCAGCGGACCCTCCGGGACCGACGGGCCCGCTGTCGGCGGCGGGCGGGGATGGCGACGGACGGGGATGGTGACGGACGGGATCGGGGACGGGCCACACCGGCGCGGGTGCGCACGGCGGGCGGGCGGCACACGCGCGAAGGGGCGGCGCACCCGGTGACCGGATGCGTCGCCCCTTCGTTCGAAAGAGCCCGCCGACGGGAGCTGACCGCAGGTCAGCCCTCGACGCCGAGCTTCTCCAGGATCAGCTCGCGGACCCGGGCCGCGTCGGCCTGACCGCGGGTGGCCTTCATGACCGCACCGACGAGCGCGCCCGCCGCCGCGATCTTGCCGGCCCGGATCTTGTCCGCGATGCCCGCGTTGGCGGCGATGGCCTCGTCCACGGCCGTGGACAGCGCGCCCTCGTCCGAGACGACCTTGAGGCCGCGCGCGGCGACGACGGCGTCCGGGTCGCCCTCACCCGCGAGGACGCCCTCGATGACCTGGCGGGCCAGCTTGTCGTTGAGGTCGCCCGAGGCGACGAGCTCGGCCACCCGGGCGACCTGCGCCGGGGTGATGGGCAGCTCGTCGAGGCCGCGGCCGGTCTCGTTGGCGTTGCGGGCCAGCTCACCCATCCACCACTTGCGGGCCTGGTCCGAGGGGGCGCCCGCCTCGGTGGTGGCGACGATCAGGTCGACGGCACCGGCGTTGAGGATCGACTGCATGTCGAACTCGGAGACGCCCCACTCCTCGCGGAGCCGGTTGCGGCGCAGGCGCGGCAGCTCGGGGAGTCCCTCGCGGAGCTCCTCGACCCACGCGCGGGCCGGGGCGACCGGTACCAGGTCGGGCTCGGGGAAGTACCGGTAGTCCTCGGCGTTGTCCTTGATGCGGCCGGCCGTGGTGGAGCCGTCCTCCTCGTGGAAGTGCCGGGTCTCCTGCACGATCGTGCCGCCGGAGGAGAGCACCGCGGCGTGCCGCTGGATCTCGAACCGGGCGGCGCGCTCGACGGAACGCAGGGAGTTCACGTTCTTCGTCTCGGAGCGGGTACCGAAGGTCTCGGTGCCGTTCGGGCGCAGCGACAGGTTCACGTCGCAGCGCATCTGGCCCATCTCCATGCGGGCCTCCGAGACGCCGAGCGCCTTGATGAGCTCGCGCAGCTCGGCGACGTAGGCCTTGGCGACCTCCGGGGCGCGGGCGCCCGCTCCCTCGATCGGCTTGGTGACGATCTCGATGAGGGGGATGCCGGCCCGGTTGTAGTCGAGCAGCGAGTGCGAGGCGCCGTGGATGCGGCCGGTGGCACCGCCGACGTGTGTCGACTTGCCGGTGTCCTCCTCCATGTGGGCGCGCTCGATCTGCACGCGGAAGATCTCGCCGTCCTCCAGCTGGACGTCCAGATAGCCGTCGAAGGCGATCGGCTCGTCGTACTGGGAGGTCTGGAAGTTCTTCGGCATGTCCGGATAGAAGTAGTTCTTCCGGGCGAAGCGGCACCACTCGGCGATCTCGCAGTTCAGCGCGAGGCCGATCTTGATGGCCGACTCGACGCCGATCTCGTTGACGACGGGGAGCGCGCCGGGCAGACCGAGGCAGACCGGGCAGGTCTGGGAGTTGGCGTCCTGCTTGAGCTCGGTGGAGCAGCCGCAGAACATCTTGGTCTTGGTGCCCAGCTCGACATGGACTTCGAGGCCCATGACGGGGTCGTACGTCGCGAGAGCGTCCTCGTACGACACCAGGTCGATGACAGTCACGGTGAAACTTTCCCTCTCAGCCCAGCAGGACGTCGTCGTCGCCGAGACGCTTCAGTTCGCGGTACAGGATCGCGAGGCCGGTGACGATCGCGGCGGCGGAGACGGCCGCGTCGATGAGCCGCAGCACGTCGTTGTCGCTGCGGGCCAGTTTGGCCTGCTTGGCGACGCTGATCGCACCGAAGGCGGTGCTGCCCAGCGAGACGTACAGACCGGTCCGGGACTTCTTGAAGTTCTTGGCCTTCTTTGCCATGGCACTCACAGCGACGGAGCCTCCTCGAGCAGTGGGTGCCCCCACTGTTCCACGAACGCGGCTTCGACAGCGGCTCCGACCTTGTACAGACGGTCGTCCTTCATCGCCGGGGCAATGATCTGGAGGCCGACCGGCAGGCCGTCCTCGGGCGCCAGGCCGCAGGGGAGCGACATGGCGGAGTTGCCGGCGAGGTTGGTCGGGATGGTGCACAGGTCCGCGAGGTACATCGCCATCGGGTCGTCGGCGCGCTCGCCGATCGGGAAGGCGGTGGTCGGCGTGGTCGGCGACACGATGACGTCGACCTGCTCGAAGGCCTTCTCGAACTCGCGGGTGATGAGGGTGCGGACCTTCTGCGCCGAGCCGTAGTACGCGTCGTAGTAGCCGGAGCTCAGCGCGTACGTGCCGAGGATGATGCGGCGCTTGACCTCGTCGCCGAAGCCCGCCTCACGGGTGAGGGCGGTGACGTCCTCGGCGGACCGCGTGCCGTCGTCGCCGACCCGCAGGCCGTAGCGCATGGCGTCGAAGCGGGCCAGGTTCGAGGAGCACTCGGACGGCGCGATCAGGTAGTACGCGGAGAGCGCCAGGTCGAAGGAGGGGCAGTCCAGCTCGACGACGGTGGCGCCCAGCGAGCGGAGCAGCTCGACCGACTCGTCGAACCGCTGGACGACACCGGCCTGGTAGCCCTCGCCCGAGAACTGCTTGACGACGCCGACGCGCATGCCCGCGACGGAACCGTTCCGCGCGGCCTCGACGACCGGGGGGACCGGCGCGTCGATGGAGGTGGAGTCCATCGGGTCGTGCCCGGCGATGGCCTCGTGCAGCAGGGCCGCGTCCAGCACCGTGCGGGCGCAGGGGCCGCCCTGGTCGAGCGAGGACGAGAAGGCGACCATGCCGTAGCGGGAGACCGAGCCGTAGGTGGGCTTGACGCCGACGATGCCGGTGACGGCCGCGGGCTGGCGGATCGAGCCGCCGGTGTCGGTGCCGATGGCGAGCGGCGCCTGGTACGAGGCGAGGGCCGCGGAGGAGCCGCCGCCGGAGCCGCCGGGGATGCGGGTGAGGTCCCACGGGTTGCCGGTGGGGCCGTAGGCGCTGTTCTCGGTGGAGGACCCCATGGCGAACTCGTCCATGTTGGTCTTGCCGAGGATGACGACGTCGGCCGCGCGCAGCTTCTGCGTGAGGGTCGCGTCGTACGGGGGGACCCAGCCTTCGAGGATCTTGGAACCGACGGTGGTCGGCATGTCCTTCGTGGTGAAGATGTCCTTCAGCGCGAGCGGGACGCCGGCCAGCGGGCCGAGCTTCTCGCCCGCGGCCTTCTTGGCGTCGACGGCGCGGGCCTGCGCGAGCGCGCCCTCGCGGTCGATGTGCAGGAAGGCGTGGACCTTCTCGTCGACGGCGTCGATCCGGGCCAGGTGGGCCTCGGTGACCTCGACGGCGGTGAGCTCGCCGGAGGCGATGGCCGACGCGATCTCGGCCGCGGTGAGCTTGATGATGGTGCTGTGGTCCGTCATGGCTGTTACTCCTCCCCCAGGATCTGCGGCACCTTGAAACGCTGCTGCTCCTGCGCGGGAGCGCCGGAGAGCGCCTGCTCGGCGGTGAGCGACGGGCGGACCACGTCGGCCCGCATGACATTGGTCAGCGGCAGCGGGTGGGAGGTCGGCGGTACGTCTTGGTCGGCGACCTCGGAGACGCGGGCGACCGCGCCGATGATGTCGTCGAGCTGACCGGCGAAGTGATCGAGCTCTTCGCCCTTCAGCTCCAGACGCGCCAGCCGGGCGAGGTGGGCGACCTCCTCGCGCGTGATGCCAGGCATGCAGCGATCCTCAGGGGTTGGGGTGTGTGGCTTGGGTGGTGTCGCTTCGGCCAACGGGATTGGCCACGTCGTTTTGGCCCAATCCTATGGGGTCGCCCGCGTGCCCCTCCGCCACCGGGTGCCCGGTGGCCCGGGCTGCCGCTCGCGGGCCGTGCGGGGCCGCTGCGCGCACCCGCGCCCCCGCCCGTACCGCCGCGCACCGCTGCCGGTCCGCCTCCGGGCCGCGCCGCCCGGCCCGTGTGGCTTCAGGCCGGGGAGGGGCGGGACTTCACGGTCCGGCCCGAGGGGCGCTGCTCCGGCTCGGGAGCTGTTGCCGCCGCCGCGGCGGCCGCGGCGGCCTTCAGCTCGGCCGGGCGCCGCCAGCCGTGCTCACCACGCGCCCGCAGCCACGCCGTCGCCTCCCGCGGCGGCATCGCGGCCGCCACCAGCCAGCCCTGTACGGCGTCGCAGCGCAGGTCCCGCAGCCGCTCCCAGGTCTCGTCGTCCTCCACGCCCTCCGCCACGACCAGCAGCCCGAGCGAGTGGGCGAGGTCGATCGTGCAGCG
This sequence comes from Streptomyces sp. AM 2-1-1, assembly GCF_029167645.1. Classification (NCBI taxonomy): domain Bacteria; kingdom Bacillati; phylum Actinomycetota; class Actinomycetes; order Kitasatosporales; family Streptomycetaceae; genus Streptomyces; species Streptomyces sp. AM 2-1-1. The sequence goes on from NZ_CP119147.1 coordinate 2,004,925, forward strand.
GACGATCTCCGCGTCCTCCTGGTCGACGGCGAGCCGGGCCACGAACGACCGGTCGATCTTGAGTTCGCTCACCGGCAGCCGGCGCAGGTGGACGAGCGAGGAGTAGCCGGTACCGAAGTCGTCGAGCGACATCTTGACGCCGTGCCCGGTGAGTCCGGCGAGAGTGTCGGCGGCCCGCTGCGGGTCCTCCAGCAGCACGTGTTCGGTTATCTCCAGCTGGAGGGAGCCGGCCGGGACGCCGTGCCGGGCCAGCCGGGCGGCGACACCGCCGGCGAATCCGGGGGTGTGCACGTCCCTCGGGGAGACGTTGACCGCGACGGGCACGTCGAGGCCCTCCGCCCGCCAGCGGGCGACCTGGGCGAGCGCCGTCTCCAGGACGTAATCCGTCAGGTGGGGCATCAGGCCGGACGATTCGGCGATGGCGATGAACTCGTCCGGGGGGACCCGGCCGCGCTCGGGGTGCACCCACCGCACCAGGGCTTCGAGGCCGGCCACCTGGCCGTCGAAGCGGACCTTGGGCTGGTAGTGGAGCTCCACGTCTCCCGCGTCCAGCGCCCGGCGGAGGTCGCCGAGGAGTCCCAGCCGGTCCGGCGTGTTGCTGTCCCGCTTCGACTCGTACACCTCCACGCCGGTGCGGTCCCGCTTGGCCTGGTACATGGCGACGTCCGCCCGGCGAAGCAGCCCTTCGGCGTCCTGCGCGTGGTCGGGGTGGACGGCGACCCCGGCGCTGGCCTCCAGGACCAGGGAGAGCCCGTCGAGGTCCAGCGAGGAGGAGAGTTCGGCGACCAGGTGCCGGGCCACGCGCTGGGCACTGGTGGTGGACTCGGTGTACGGGAGCAGCACCGCGAACTCGTCGCCGCCGAGGCGGGCGGCCTCCGCGCCGCGCGGCAGGGCGAGCCGGAGCCGGTCCGCGATCTGGAGCAGCAGCCGGTCACCGGCCAGGTGGCCGAGGGTGTCGTTGACGGCGCGGAAGCGGTCCAGGTCGATGAGGACGAGGGCGGAGCGGGTGCCCAGGGGTTCGGCCTCCTCCAGCGCGGACCAGATCCGCTGGAGCAGCCACTGCCGGTTGGGCAGACCGGTGAGCGGGTCCCGCAGTTGTTCCTCGGCGCGGGCGCGGGCGATCCAGAGCGTGGAGTCCAGGGCGATGAGCGGCACCGCGAAGAGGGGCAGCAGGACGGGCATGGCCATGGCGACCACACAGATCAGCGGGGCGATGCCGAGCAGGGCGACGGCGACGAGGGCCTGGCGCAGGAGCGCGGTACGGGCGATGGTCGGCAGCCCGCCGCCCTGGGGTGCGCGGGCGTACCAGAGGAGGGCCCGCGTGACGAAGAGGTGGGTGCCGGCGCAGAGCACCACGGCCGGCAGGGTGCCCATGTCCCAGTCCCGCGGCTGCCAGGGCGTCTCCACGGTGGGTACGACGTGGAAGGCGGCGAGCACGAGGGCCGCGGCGCCGATGCCGAGGATGTCCACGGCGCCGTGGAGTAACCCCTGCGACCAGCGGTGCCGCCGGGCCACCCCGACGAGGACGACGACGATCACGCTGACGAGTCCGGCGGGCACCCAGCCGTAGAGCAGCAGGACGGCGAGGGTCAGTGCCGCACCCGAGCCGGTGCCGCCCCACCACCGGTCCCGGCCGAGGGCGACGAGGTGGCCGACGATGACACCGGTCAGGACGGCGAGGGCCCAGCCCGCGGTGCCGTCCGGGAAGAGGGCGTCACCGGCGCGCAGGGCACGGCCGAGGCCGGTGACGAGCAGAACGGCGGCGAGGGCCACGAGGGCGGCACCGACGTGCGGCACCGGACCTGCGAAACCCTGCGTGCGTGACACCGGTGCGGCGTTCTCGGTCGGCTTCATTCCGTCCCTCTCACAGCCTGCGGTGCCGATGTCACACGGTGGCCCCCGCTCCCATGCCACCACGGCCCGCTCCCCCCTCGCAGCCGTGCACGGGGGGCGCAGGAGCCAACAGTAGGACGCCGAGGGCTTCCGGGTCAGCGCTCCGCGCCTCTTGGGGCCGGAGCGGGCCGGTCGTCCTGTTCTCCGCCGTGGTCCGAACGGGTGGTGCGGGCAGGCCGGACGGACCCGCGGCCTGCCGCACGTGCGGTGTCGTCCCCGTGTCGGCCGCTTCCCGGCAGGGCCGCGAAGACGCCTCGATGCCCCGTCCCGCCCGGGCCCTCGCGTCCCGCCCGGGGGTCGCGCCCGCCGCACCGCTGGGGACGCTCCCGGGTCACCGCTCCTCGGGGAGCCGCTCTTCCGGGGCCTGCTCGCCGGAAGCTCGCTCGTCGGGTCCCGGCTCGACGGGGGCCTTCGCCTCGGCCGGCAGCGCCGCCGCGCGCGCGGCCTCCGGTCCCTCGTCGAGCAGGACCGCGAACCCGGCCTCGTCGAGGACCGCCAGTCCGAGCTGCATCGCCTTGTCGTACTTCGAGCCGGGGTTGTCGCCGACGACGACGAAGGAGGTCTTCTTCGACACCGAGCCGGTGACCTTGGCGCCCCTGCTCTGCAACGCGTCCTTGGCACCGTCCCGGGTGTGCGAGGCGAGGGTGCCCGTGACGACGACGGTGAGCCCTTCCAGCGGGCGCGGCCCCTCGTCCTCGCCGGTGCTCTCGTCCTCCATGCGCACCCCGGCCTCCCGCCACTTCCGCAGGATCTCCCGGTGCCAGTCGACGGCGAACCACTGCTTGACCGAGGCGGCGATGATGTCGCCGACGCCGTCGGCGTCCGCGAGTTCCTTCTCGGTCGCGGCGTCGATGTCGTCCATGGAGCGGAACTGGCGGGCCAGCTGCTCGGCGGCGACCGGGCCGACGTGCCGGATGGAGAGCCCGGTCAGCAGCCGGGCCAGTGGGGCCTGCTTGGCGGCTTCGATGCCCTCCAGCATGGCGAGCGCGTTCTTCTTCGGCTCGCCCTTCTGGTTGGCGAAGACGGTGGCGATCTTCTCCTCGCCGGTCCTGGGGTCTCGCTTGGGCAGTCCGCCGGCCGGGTCGAGGACGTAGGCGCGGATCGGCAGCAGCCGCTCGATGGTCAGGGAGAAGAGGTCGCCCTCGTCGAGCAGGGGCGGCTGTGCGGGTTCCAGCGGCTGGGTCAGCGCCGCGGCGGCGACGTAACCGAAGTGGTCGATGTCGAGGCACTTGCGGCCGGCGAGGTAGGCGACGCGCTCGCGCAGCTGGGCGGGGCAGGAGCGGGCGTTGGGGCAGCGGAGGTCGATGTCCCCCTCCTTGGCCGGTTTGAGCGGGGTGCCGCACTCGGGGCAGTCGGCCGGCATGACGAACTCCCGCTCGGTGCCGTCGCGCAGGTCCACGACCGGTCCGAGGATCTCCGGGATCACGTCTCCGGCCTTGCGCAGGACGACGGTGTCGCCGATGAGGACGCCCTTGGCCCGGACGACCTCCTGGTTGTGCAGGGTGGCGAACTCGACCTCGGAGCCGGCCACCTTGACGGGCTCCACCTGGGCGTACGGGGTGACCCGGCCGGTGCGGCCGACACCGACGCGGATGTTGACCAGCTTGGTGTTGACCTCTTCGGGGGCGTACTTCCAGGCGATGGCCCAGCGCGGGGCGCGGGCGGTGGAGCCGAGCCGGCCCTGGAGCGGGATCTCGTCGAGCTTGACGACGACCCCGTCGATCTCGTGCTCCACGGAGTGCCGGTGCTCGCCGAAGTACCGGATGAACTCCCGTACGCCGTCGAGGGTGTCCACCACCTTGTTGTGCCGGGCGGTCGGCAGCCCCCACTCGCGCAGGAGTTCGTAGGCGTGGGAGAGGCGGTCGATGTCGAAGCCCTCGCGGGCGCCGATGCCGTGGACCACTATGTGCAGCGGGCGGGAGGCGGTGACCTTGGGGTCCTTCTGGCGGAGCGAGCCGGCCGCCGCGTTGCGGGGGTTGGCGAAGGGCTTCTCACCGGCTTCGACCAGTCGGGCGTTGAGCCCTTCGAAGTCCTCCATGGGGAAGAAGACCTCGCCCCGGATCTCGACCAGCGCGGGGACCCGCTCGCCCTCCAGCCGGTCCGGGATCTCGGCGATGGTGCGGACGTTGGGGGTGATGTCCTCGCCGGTGCGGCCGTCGCCCCGGGTGGCGGCACGGGTCAGCCGCCCGTGTTCGTAGGTGAGGTTGACGGCGAGGCCGTCCACCTTCAGCTCGCAGAGGAAGGAGTGGCCGGTGGCACCGACGTCCTTGGCGACGCGCTCGAACCAGGCGGCCAGCTCCAGGTCGTCGAAGGCGTTGTCCAGCGAGAGCATCCGCTCACGGTGCTCGACGGAGGTGAACTCGGTGACGTACGGGCCGGCGACCTTCTGCGTCGGCGAGTCCGGGGTGCGCAGCGAGGGGTGCGCCTCCTCCAGCGCCTCCAGCTCGCGCATCAGCCGGTCGAACTCGGCGTCGCTGACGACCGGCTGGTCCTTCACGTAGTACCGGAAGCGGTGGTCCTCCACCTGCTCGGCGACGAGGGCGTGCCGCTCCCGGGCCTCGGGGGGCGCCACCGTGTCCTGCTGGGTCCGCTCGTCGCCGGTGCCGGCCATCGTCCCGTCCTCCTGTTGGGGCCTGTCTCTCCAATGGCGCGGGTGCGCGGCGCGGGCCCCCGGCCGGGGGCCCGCGCCGCGCCTCCCGTCACTCGGGGTTGTCCGCGAGGGATCGCGCCGCCCGGGCGCAGTGGGCGAGCGCGGCGCGGGCGTACGCGGGCGAGGCGCCCGCGAGGCCGCACGCCGGGGTGAGCACGACGGACTCGGCGAGAGTCCCCGGGTTCAGCCCCAGCCTGTTCCACAACGTCCTGACGCCCATGACGCTACCGCCCGGGTCCGACAATCCGTCCGAGGCGGCATCGGTGCCCGGGACGATGCCGAGGAGGAGCTGGGTGCCGCCCTCGACGGCTTCGCCGATGGTCTCCTCCTCACGCTCGGTCAGCAGCGAGAAGTCGAAGGAGACCGCGGCCGCTCCGGCCCGCCGCAGCAGGGCGAAGGGGACGTCGGGGGCGCAGGAGTGCACCAGAGCGGCGCCGTCCCCGGCGACCGCGAGCAGGTCGCGCAGGGTGCTCTCGACGACCTGGCGGTCCACCGCGCGGTAGGTGCGGTAGCCGCTGGCGGTCCTGACCCGGCCGCTGAGGACGGCGGTCAGGGACGGTTCGTCGAGCTGGAGCACCACGTCGGCGCCGGGGATGCGGCGGCGCACCTCGGCGAGGTGGGCGCCGAGGCCCTCGGCGAGCGATCCGGCGAGGTCGCGGCAGGCGCCGGGGTCACCGAGGACCGCCTCCCCGGTGCGGCGCTCCAGGGACGCGGCGAGCGTCCAGGGGCCCACCGCCTGGACCTTGAGGACCCCTTCGTACCCCTGGGTGAACTCCTCCAGGGCGTCGAGGTCCTCGCCGAGCCAGGAGCGGGCCCGCCGGGTGTCGCGGCCGGGGCGGTCGCTGATCCGCCAGCCGCTGGGCTCGACGTGGCCGTACATCTCGACGAGGAGTCCGATGGTCCGCCCGATCATGTCCGCGCCGGGGCCCCGGGCGGGGAGTTCCGCCAGGTGGGGGATGCCCCGGCCGTCCGCGAAGGACCCGGTGACGGTCTTCGCGGTCTCCCGCGCGTCGCCTCCCGGCATGGACCCGACACCGGTCGCCGCGCACTCGCTGAACCTGCTCTTCTCGCTCACCCGGGAAGCGTACGGTCCCGGAGCGGCGGCCCCGCTCCGAGGGGCGGGCCCGGTCCGAGCGGCGGCCGGGGTCCGAGCGGCGGCCGGGGTCAGGCGCCGGGACGGACCGTCAGGTCGTTGACCTCGGCGTCACGGGGCAGGTCGATCGCCATGACGAGGGTGGTGGCCACCGACTCGGGGTCGATCCACTGACCGGCGTCGTACTCCTTGCCCTCCTGCTGGTGGACCTTGGCCTGCATCGGGCTGGCGGTGCGCCCGGGGTAGACGGAGGTGACGCGGACCCCGTTGCCGTGCTCCTCGTGGCGCAGCGAGTCGGCGAGCGCCTTGAGGCCGTGCTTGCTGGCGGCGTAGGCGCCCCACTGGGCGTGCGCGGCGAGGCCTGCGCCGGAGTTGACGAAGACGACGTGGCCCCGGGCGACCCGCAGTTGCGGCAGCATCAGCCGGGTCAGCTCGGCGGGGGCGATCAGATTGGCGTTGAGCTGGAAGTGCCAGGCCTTCGGGGTGAGGTCGCCGACGGTGCCGAGTTCGACGACGCCCGCGATGTGCAGCAGCGAGTCGAGGCGCTCGGGCATCGGCTGCTGGCCGAACGCCCAGGAGAGCCGGTCGGGGTTGCCGAGGTCGCCGACGAGCGTGCGGGCCCCGGGGTGGAGGGCGGCGAGTTCCTTGGCGCGGCCGGCGTCGCGGGCCAGCAGGACGAGGTCGTCGCCCCGGTCCCGGAGGCGGCGGGCGACGGCTGCTCCGATGCCGGAACCGGCGCCGGTGATGAGGTGGGTAGGCATGGGCTCCATGATCCCACCCCGGTCCCGGCCACCGGGGACCGTGCTCCGGTCGGCACCGGCGGGAGGACGGGACCGGCGCGGTCGGACGGGACCCGGCGTGAGCACGGGCCACCGCGCGGTCGGGCAGGACCCGGCGGAAGGACGGGACCCGGCGCGGCCGGACGGGTCAGGGCCGGCCCGCGGACTCCTCCAGGTAGGCCAGCGCACCGACGCCGTCCTCGGCGAAGAAGACGAGTTCGGTCAGGGGCAGCGGGAGGAAGCCCTCCTCGTCCATCCGCAGGAACTGCTGCCGCAGACCGTCGTAGAAGCCGTCCGCGTTGAGCAGGACCACCGGCTTGGTGTGCTTGCCGTGCTTCTTGAGCTCCAGGATCTCGGTGGCCTCGTCCAGCGTTCCCATGCCACCCACCATGATCACCACGGCGTCGGCCTTCTCCAGCAGCAGCGCCTTGCGTTCGGCGAGGTCGCGGGCGAAGACCATCTCGTCGGCGTTCTCGCGCGCGTGGTGCGCCATGAAGTCCACGGACACGCCGACCAGGCGCCCGCCGGCCTCCTGCACGCCGTCGGCGACGACTTTCATCAGCCCGCTCTCCGAGCCGCCCCACACGAGGGTGTGGCCGCCGCGCCCGAGCAGCTCGGCGAACTCGCGGGCGGGGCGGGTGTAGCGCTCGTCGAGGTCGGCGGCGGAGAGGAAGACGCAGATGTTCATGCCGCCACCGTACGGCGGTGCGCACAGGAGGCGGCCCCCGGCCGGGGCGCGCACCGCGGACGCGGGGGCCGGCCCCCGGGACCGGCGCGCGGTTCCCGGGCTCCCGGGACGCGCACGCGCCGCGCCACCACCCGCTCCGGCCGCGCGGGAAGAAAACGCGCGCCCCCTCCGCTGCACCTGTCATGACTTCCGTCACAGGACACCGCATCACCGTGGAGCCCGGTACCGAGCACGTCCGCGTCGTCCGGGACGGCCGGGTGCTGGCCGAAAGCCGCCGGCCGCTCGTGCTGCGCGAGACCGGCTGCCCGGTCCGCTACTACCTGCCGCCCGAAGACGTCCGCACCGGTCTGCTGACGGCCTCCGGGACCCGGACGCACTGTCCCTTCAAGGGAGACGCCTCCTACTGGTCGCTGCCGGGGGCGGCCGACCTCGTCTGGGCCTACCCAGACCCGAAGCCCGACGTCGCCGCGATCAAGGACCACTTCTGCTTCTACGACACCGAGATCGTCGCCGACTGACGGCCCGGGAGGGCCCCGCGGGCGGTGTTTTCGAGCCTCTTCCGGCCCGGGGCGGAGAAAGCTCGTGCGGCGGCGATGAGTTCCCCGGGTGCCGGGGGTCTGCCCCTTTCATGGACAGGATTCTCTCGCTGGACGGCACCCCGATCGCCTACAACAGACAGGGCGGCGGGGCGCCGGTGGTGCTCGTCGGTGGCGCGCTCAGCACCGCCGCGACCGACGCCCCGCTGGCCGCGCTGCTCGCACGCCGCTTCACCGTCGTGACGTACGACCGCCGGGGCCGGGGCTCCAGTGGCCCCGGCCCCGGCGACCCCTGCGTACCGGCCCGGGAGATCGAGGACCTCGCGGCGGTCACCGGCGTCGTGGACGGGCCGGTCGCGATGTTCGGCATGTCGTCGGGCGGGGCCCTGGCCCTGGAGGCGCAGGCGGCGGGTGTCCCCATGGAGCTGCTGGCGGTCTTCGAGCCGCCCTACACCCCGGGCGTCCGGGGGCGGGCCTACAAGGCACGGTGCACCCGGGAGTTGCGGGAGCGGCTCGCGGCCGGCGACCGGGGCGGGGCGGTGGAACTCTTCCTCGGCCGCACGGGCGTGCCTCCGGAGACGGTGGCGCGGATGCGGCGGGCACCGCTGTGGGAGGGCCTGGAGGCGCTGGCGCCCACGCTGGAGTACGACGACGCGCTGCTCGGTGACGGGACTCCGCCGCTCGGACGCCTCGGGGCGGTGACCGCGCGCACCCTGATCGTCAGCGGCGGGTTCAGTGCGGACCCGGTGCGGCAGACGGCGCTGGCCTTGGCGGAGGCGGTTCCCGGGGCCCGGCACCGGACGCTGACCGGCCAGACGCGGGAGCTCGCTCCGCACGTCCTCGCTCCGGTGCTGGCCGAGTTCTTCGGCCGGCGCGGGCTCGTCCGCCAGGCCTGATCCCCGCTCGCCGCGGGTGGGAGCGGCGATCAGGCCTGGCGGACGGCCGGGCGGTCGGCGCCCCGGCGCACAGCCAGGCGTCGGGTGCCCGTCAAAAGGCCGTCCTGCTGCCGGCCGACGCCCGTCAGGAGGCCGCCGGCGCCGTCTCGCGGCGGACGGTGGTCGCGATGGTGGCCGATCCGACCACCCGGGTGCCGTCGTACAGCACGACCGCCTGGCCGGGGGCGATCCCGCGCACCGGCTCGGTGAAGGTGACGTGCAGCGTGCCGTCGACGAGTTCGGCGCGGACCTCGCTCTCACCGCCGTGGGCGCGCAGCTGCGCGGTGTACGTGCCGGGGCCGGCCGGGGCGGTACCGCACCAGCGCGGCTTGACGGCGGTGAGCGCCGTGACGTCCAGCGCCTCCACCGGCCCGACGGTCACGGTGTTGTTCACCGGGGAGATGTCCAGGACGTAGCGCGGCTTCCCGTCGGGCGCGGGGTGGCCGATGCGCAGGCCCTTGCGCTGGCCGATGGTGAAGCCGAACGCCCCGTCGTGGGTGCCGAGCTTGGCACCCGACTCGTCGACGATGTCGCCCTCGGCCCTGCCGCCGAGCCGGCTCGCCAGGAAGCCCTGGGTGTCGCCGTCCGCGATGAAGCAGATGTCGTGGCTGTCGGGCTTCTTGGCCACGGCAAGTCCGCGCGCCTCGGCCTCGGCGCGGATCTCCTCCTTGGTGGTGAGGGTGTCACCCAGCGGGAACATCGCGTGCGCGAGCTGCTTCTCGTCCAGCACTCCGAGGACGTAACTCTGGTCCTTGGCCATGTCCGAGGCGCGGTGCAGCTCACGGCTGCCGTCGTCGTTCAGCACGACGGTGGCGTAGTGGCCGGTGCAGACGGCGTCGAAGCCCAGGGCGAGCGCCTTGTCGAGGAGTGCGGCGAACTTGATCTTCTCGTTGCAGCGCAGGCACGGGTTGGGCGTACGGCCTGCCTCGTACTCGGCGACGAAGTCCTCCACCACGTCTTCGCGGAAGCGTTCCGCCAGGTCCCAGACGTAGAACGGGATGCCGATGACGTCCGCCGCGCGGCGGGCGTCGCGGGAGTCCTCGATGGTGCAACAGCCGCGTGCTCCGGTGCGGAACGACTGCGGGTTCGCGGAGAGGGCGAGGTGCACACCGGTCACGTCGTGCCCCGCCTCGGCGGCGCGTGCGGCGGCGACGGCGGAGTCGACTCCGCCGGACATGGCGGCGAGCACACGGAGGGGGCTCTGGGAGGTCTGAGTCATAGCCCGTCCAGAGTACGGGGCGCCGGGAACGGAACGCCTGCGGATATGCGTTGCAGCGACATGGGAACCACGGGAAGCGGCCGGCCGGGGCCGGACGGGCCGACGGGCGGTGTGAGCCGTCGCACGCTCCTGATCGGCGGCTCGGCCGCGGCCGCGGTGGTCGGTGGCGGCACGCTGGCACGGGACCGGCTCCGGCACGCCTGGTGGGGTCTGCCGGGCGCGCAGCGGGCGCGTACACCGGGGGAGCTCGACTACGCGGGCGCGCTCTGGACGGCCGCCTCCGAGGCGAACTGGCGCCGTGCGGACCGCCCCGACGACTACGCCATAGACCGGGTGGTCGTGCACGTCACCCAGGGCAGTCTGGCGAGTGCGGTGCGGGTCTTCCAGGACCCGTCGCACCGGGCGGCGGCGCACTACCTGGTCGGCAAGGACGGGTCGGTGACGCAGATGATCCGGGAGCTGGACGTGGCCTACCACGCGGGTGACCGGGCGTACAACGAGCGCAGCGTGGGGATCGAGCACGAGGGGTTCGTGGACCGCCCGGCGGACTTCACGGCCGCGATGTACGCCGCGTCGGCCCGGCTGACGGCGTCGGTCTGCGGGCGCTACGGCATCCCCGTCGACCGCGAGCACGTCGTCGGGCACGTGGAGGTGCCCGGGACCGACCACACCGACCCCGGCCCGCACTGGGACTGGGACCGCTACATCGAGCTGATCCGCCGGGCGTCCGCCGCGCGCCCGGCCTGAACCGCGCCGGGGCCCGGGTTCCTCAGCTGAGTCCGGCGGTGCGGGCGCGTTCCACGGCGGGGCCGATCGCCCGCGCCACGGCGGCGACGTCCTCGGCGGTCGAGGTGTGGCCGAGCGAGAAGCGCAGGGTTCCGCGCGCCAGGTCGGGGTCGGTGCCGGTGGCCAGCAGGACGTGGCTGGGCTGGGCGATCCCCGCCGTGCAGGCGGATCCGGTGGAGCACTCGATGCCCTGCGCGTCCAGCAGCAGCAGGAGGGAGTCGCCCTCGCATCCGGGGAAGCTGAAGTGGGCGTTGGCCGGGAGGCGGCCCCCCGGGGCCGGGTCGCCGCCGAGGACGGCGTCCGGGACGGCCCCGAGCACCGCCGCGACCAGGTCGTCGCGGAGCCCGCCGACCCGGCGGGCGAACTCCTCGCGGTGACGGGCCGCGTGCTCCCCGGCGACCGCGAAGGCGCTGACGGCGGGCACGTCGAGGGTGCCGGAGCGCACGTGCCGCTCCTGGCCGCCGCCGTGCAGCACGGGCACGGGGGTGTGGGCACGGCCCAGCAGCAGGGCGCCGATGCCGAACGGTCCGCCGATCTTGTGGGCGCTGACCGTCATGGCGGCGAGCCCCGAGTCGGCGAAGCCGACCTCCAGCTGGCCGAAGGCCTGTACCGCGTCGGCATGCATCGGTACCCCGAACTCGGCTGCCACAGAAGCGAGTTCCCTGACCGGCATGATCGTGCCGATCTCGTTGTTGGCCCACATCACGGTGATCATCGCGACGTCGTCGGGGTCGCGGAGGATCGCCTCGCGCAGCGCCTCGGGGTGCACCCGGCCGTAACGGTCGACGGGGAGGTACTCGACGGTCGCGCCCTCGTGTTCGGCGAGCCAGTCGACCGCGTCGAGCACGGCGTGGTGCTCGACCGGTCCGGCGAGTACCCGGGTGCGGCGCGGGTCGGCGTCCCGGCGGGCCCAGTACAGGCCCTTGACGGCGAGGTTGTCGGCCTCGGTGCCGCCCGAGGTGAAGACCACCTCGCTGGGGCGGGCGCCGAGGGCGTCGGCGAGGGTCTCGCGCGACTCCTCGACCGTACGGCGGGCCCGGCGGCCGGCGGCGTGCAGGGAGGACGCGTTGCCGGTCGCGGCGAGCTGCGCGGTCATCGCCGCGATCGCCTCCGGAAGCATCGGCGTGGTCGCGGCGTGGTCGAGGTAGGCCATGGTGCGTCCGATTCTACGAGCCCCAGGCGACCACCCCGTGAGCGGTGACCACCAGCGCGAGGACGGCCAGGTCGGCGACGCCCAGCGCGAGGCCCAGGAAGGCCCGTCCGCGCCGCGATGTGGAGCGGGCGAGGGCGAGCAGCGCCATGACGACGGCGGTGGGACCGAGCACCAGGTTGAAGGCGAGCAGCCCCACCAGTCCGAGGACGAACGAGGCGACGGCGAGGCTGTCGGCGTCACGGGTGCGCACCCGGGCGGCCGTCCGCTCGTCCGGGGCGACCGGCGCGGCTTCGGTGCGCCGGGTGGGGTGGGTTTCCGGGCGGCGCGGGCGGAGGACCGGGGCGACGAGCGAGGAGAGGGCCATGGGGTGAGCTCCTTCGGTCGGACGGTGGATCTCTGCGGGCGGGTGCGGGCGGTGTCCGGTGAGACGTACCGGCACCGGCCCCGTCTCAGTGGGACCGGCGCTCGCGGACGGCGAAGCCGATCAGCCAGCAGCCGATGGCGGCTGCGAACACCAGGGTCAGCTCGACCGGGAGGTGCGCGACCGGGCCGAGCAGGATGCCGAAGAGGAGCAGTGCGGCGACGAGGGCGAGCATGGCGGCCTTTCTGGTCGTCGTGGGCGATGCGCCCGGGGAGCACCATCCGCGGGAGCGGGAGGCGGTCGCCGGGTCACGCGGGTGCGGGCGACGGATCCTGTGGGAGTACGACTGTTCACTGACCATCCAGTCTAAACCTCTCCTCCCTTCCGCCAGTCGGAGAACAGTTGTTTACTGAATGGCATGAGTCACACCCCGGGGGCCCGCCAGGCCCAGAAGTTGAGGACGCGTCAGGCCCTGCTGGACGCCGCCCTCCTGCTGCTGGAGCACCAGAGCCTGAGCGGTCTGGGGCTGCGGGAGGTGACCCGGGCGGCGGGAGTGGCGCCCACCGCCTTCTACCGCCACTTCGAGGACACGGCGGCGCTCGGCGTGGCCCTGGTGGAGCAGACGCTCGGGAGCCTGCACGGGATGATCGGCGCGGTCCTCGCCGAGGCCGGCGAGAGCGAGGAGCGACTGGAGCGGAGCATCGCGGTCATCGCGGGCCACGTGGCGGCGCATCCCGCGCACTTCCGTTTCCTCGCCCGCGAGCAGCACGGCGGGGTGGCCCCGGTGCGCGCGGCCATCGCCGCACAACTCGCCCTGTTCGCAAGGGAGGTGGCCGACGCGCTGGCCGGCGAGGCGGAGTCGGCGGGGTGGAGCCGCGAGGACCTGCTGATGCTGGGCGGGCTCCACGTCGACCATATGGTGGTCACCGCCTCCACCCTGCTGGACGCGGCGCCCGGCACCGGGGAGGAGGTCGTCCGCACGGCCCGGCGGCGCCTGCGCCTGATCACTCTGGGGCGCCGCCACTGGCTGGACGGAACGGCGCCGGGGTGAGCCGCGCGACGGGGCGGCTGCCGGGCCGGGTCACGGGGCCGCGCCCGGAGGCGGCCGCCCGGCCGGGTCGCTCGCGGCCGGGCGGTGAGGACCGTCCGCGCCGGACGGCGGCCGGACCGCGACGCGTCAGCCCTTCTCCGGTTCGCGCGCGGAGAGCGGGGTGGCGATGTCCTCCAGCGACTTCTGCTCGGCGGGCACCGCGCAGAAGACCGCGACCAGGCCGGCGACGACCATCAGCGCGGCTCCGATGCAGAACGCGATGACCGCGTCGCCCACGACTCCGCTGGCGGTGAGCCCGGAGAAGATCAGCGGGCCGGAGATGCCGCCGGCGGCCGTACCGATGGCGTAGAAGAAGGCGATCGCCATCGCCCGGGTCTCCATCGGGAAGATCTCGCTGACCGTCAGGTAGGCCGAACTCGCCCCGGCCGAGGCGAAGAAGAGCACCACGCACCAGCACAGGGTCATGGTGGTGGCGGTCAGCACGCCCGCGCCGAACAGCGCCGCGGTGCCGAAGAGCAGCAGCCCGGAGAGGATGTAGGTGCCCGAGATCATCGGGCGGCGGCCCCAGGTGTCGAAGAGCCGGCCGAGCAGCAGCGGGCCGAGGAAGTTGCCGAAGGCGATGACGGCGAAGAAGTACCCGGTCGTGCCGCTGGAGACGTCGAAGAACTTCACCAGGATCGAGCCGAACCCGAAGGTGATGGCGTTGTACAGGAACGCCTGGCCGATGAAGAGCGCGAAGCCGAGCGTCGCCCGCTTCGGGTAGTCGCGGAAGAGGGTACGGGCGATCTCCACGAATCCGATGCTGCGGCGCTGCTCGATGGTGATCGCGGTCTCCGCCTCCGGGAGCGGGTGGCCCTTCTCCTCCTCGATCTCCTTCTCCACGCCGTCGACGAGCTGTTCGGCCCCTTCGGAACGCCCGTGGATGAACATCCACCGGGGGCTCTCGGGCACGTGGCGCCGCACCAGCAGGATGACCAGGCCGAGTACCACGCCGAGGCCGAAGGTGAGCCGCCAGCCGATGTCCTTCGGGAAGATGTCGGTGTCGAGGGCGAGGACGGAGAGCAGCGCGCCGCCCATCGCACCCAGCCAGTAGCTGCCGTTGATGATCAGGTCGACGCGGCCCCGGTACTTGCTCGGGATCAGCTCGTCGATGGCGGAGTTGATGGCCGCGTACTCCCCGCCGATGCCGAAACCGGTGAAGAAGCGGAAGAGGAAGAACCACCAGACGGAGAAGGAGAGCGCGGTCAGCGCGGTGGCCACGAGGTAGACCGCGAGCGTGATGAGGAAGAGCTTCTTGCGGCCGAAGCGGTCGGTGAGCCAGCCGAAGAAGAGGGCGCCGGTGCACGCCCCGGCGACGTAGAGGGCCGCGGCGAGGCCGGTGACCTGGGAGTCGGAGATCGGCAGTCCGCTGCCGTCCTCGGAGAGCCGGCTGGCGATGTTCCCGACGACGGTCACTTCCAGACCGTCCAGGATCCAGACGGTACCGAGGCCGATCACGATCATCCAGTGCCATCGTGACCAGGGCAGTCGGTCGAGGCGGGCCGGGACCTTGGTGGTGATCGTCCCGAGACCTGTGCCGTCGCTGTGGTTCATGGGCATTGCCTCCTGGGGTGCGGCGTCGCTGCACCGCCGCTCGGCGCGGAGTCCGGGTACCCGGGAGCGCCAGGGGCAAACGGCACGTCAGGACGGTGCCCGGCGTGCTCTCCCCGCGGGGCGGCGTCCGGCGGTTCAGGAACCCGGCCATGATCCGCCGGACACCGCCCGGAGCGCGCGCGACCCGCCCGGTGCTCCACCGGACGGGTCGCGGGTGGGCGCGGATCAGCCCCGCGGTGCCCGGGCGAGCTGGCGGGACTGGGCGACGAGCCGGTCCGCGCTGTCCCACACCTCGGCGTCCTCCTCCAGCAGGCCGCCCGCCAGGTTGCGGGTGGTGATGGAGACCCGCAGCGGGCCGGGGGCCGGGCGGCAGCGGACGTGGGTGGTGAGTTCGACGGTGGGGGTCCACCCCTGGAGGCCCAGCTCGAACGAGGTCGGCGGCAGCGCGTCGACGGTGAGCAGCAGCGAGAGCGCGTCCGCGTCACGGCCGTCCGCCAGGCCGAACCAGCCGCGCATCTCGCCCGTGCCGGACGGCTTCCCGAGGGCCCAGCCCACGGTCGCGGGATCGAGCCGGATGTCGAGCCGCTCGGTGATGGCGGAGCTGCCGGGGATCACGTCGCCGCCCGCCTCGGTGCCGAGGCACCGGTCGCGCGGCGGGATCGCCGGCGGGAGGGCGGTGGTGCGCACCTCGTCGGTGAGGGCGTCGAGGTCGCCGTAGGTGGCGAGCACCCGGATACGGGCGACCTCGCTGCCGTCCTCGGCGTACTGGTAGAGGGTCGCCTGGCCCGTGGAGAGGGTGCGGCCGGCCCGGACCACCTCGGTGCGGATGACGGCGGGACCGGGCACCGAGGCGGTGAGGTAGTGCGCGGTGACGGAGAACGGGTCGGGGTGCGGGAGCGCGTCGCCGAGGGCGCGGCCGAGGAGGGCCAGCAGGTAGCCGCCGTTGACCGCGTGGATGATGGTCCACCCGGCGGAGAGCTCCGCGTCGTAGACGCCTTCCTCGCGCCGGACGACCGCGGTGTCCCGGTCGAACTCGCTGTCCCCGATGGTCGCCCGGCGGAGGATCGCCGCCTGCCCGCCGGTCGTCTGCCCGGTCGGTGCCGGGTGCGCTGCTGCCTGTGCCATGGGGTGCAGGCTACACCGGAGCGTTACTGAGCGGTAGCTTTCTAGGTGGGGAATGCCTGCCCGGGCCGGGCCCGCCGGCCGATGGCCGGCCACTCCCCCGGGCCGCCGCCACCGGCAGGCGCCTCAGGTGGCCGCCGACCGGCTCTCTCCCCGGGCCGAGCGCCGGTTGTACGCGCGCGGCGCCCGCCAGTGGAAGCGCATCGCCAGCAGCCGCAGGACGAACCCGGTGACGACGGCGACGCCGCTGGTCCAGCCGTCGAGGACGCCGAACTGGATGCAGAGCGCGGCCATGGAGGCGCCGACGATCGCGGGCACCGCGTACAGGTCCCGGTCCCAGCGCAGCAGCGAGGGCACCTCGTTGGCCAGGACGTCCCGCAGCACACCGCCGCCGACCGCCGTGACGAGCCCGAGTGCGACGGAGGAGGTCAGGGAGAGTCCGTAGTCGTGCGCCTTGATCGTGCCGCTCACGCAGAAGAGGCCGAGCCCCGCCGCGTCGAAGACGTTGACGCCGACCTGGATGCGCTCGACGTGCGGATGGAGGAAGAAGACCAGGACCGCGGCGAGCAGCGGGGTGAAGAAGTAGCCGAGGTCGCTGAAGGCGGCCGGCGGGATCGCCCCGATGATCACGTCACGGAAGAGCCCTCCGCCCAGCGCGGTCACCTCGGCGAGAACGGCGATGCCGAAGACATCGAAGTTCTTGCGTACGGCGAGCAGAGCGCCGGAGATCGCGAAGAAGAAGATCCCGACGACATCGAGCGCGTGCTGGACGGAGGGCGTGAACAGTTCGGTGAGCACCGGGCAATTGTGCCGGTGCTACTTCTCGGCGCCTTCCCCCGTGTCCTCGGTGGCCCCGGACGCGTCCGGCGTACCGGCGGTGCCGGTCCGCGGAGGCGTCGCGGCCTCCGGTGCGGCGGCCTCCGGCGTCCGGGGAACGACCGCCGCCGGTGCGTCGGCCTCCGGTGCGTCGGCCTCCGGCGTCCGGGGAACGACCGTCGCCGGTGCGTCGGCCTCCGGTGCGTCGGCCTTCGGCGTGACGGTCACGATCGCTTCGCGCGCCTCGGGCAGCACCGCCTCGCCCGGAGCCTGGTCCGGCGCGTTCTCCGGGTGGTGGCAGGCCACCTGGTGGCCGGTCCGCAGCGCGATCAGCGGCGGCTCCTGCGTGGTGCAGACCTCCGTCGCCTTCCAGCACCGGGTGTGGAAGCGGCAGCCGCTCGGTGGCGCGATCGGCGAGGGCACGTCGCCGGTGAGCAGGATCCGCTCGCTCTTGGTGTTCCGGCGCCGGGGGTCCGGGATCGGCACGGCGGAGAGCAGGGCCTTGGTGTACGGGTGCATCGGCGCCTTGTAGAGCGACTCGCGGTCGGCGAGCTCCACGATCTTGCCGAGGTACATCACCGCGATCCGGTCCGAGACGTGCCGGACCACCGACAGGTCGTGGGCGATGATCACGTAGGTGAGGCCCAGCTCGGCCTGGAGGTCGTCGAGCAGGTTCACCACCTGTGCCTGGATGGAGACGTCCAGGGCGGAGACGGGCTCGTCGGCCACGACCAGCTTCGGGTTGAGCGCCAGCGCGCGGGCGATGCCGATGCGCTGGCGCTGGCCGCCGGAGAACTCGTGCGGATAGCGGTTGTAGTGCTCGGGGTTGAGGCCGACCACCTCCAGCAGCCGCTGCACCTCCTTCTTGACGCCGCCGTCGGGGGAGACGCCCTGGAGCTTGAAGGGGGCGCTGACGATGGTGCCGATGGTGTGGCGCGGGTTCAGCGAGGAGTACGGGTCCTGGAAGATCATCTGCATGTCGCGCCGGAACGGGCGCATCCGGCCGACGCCGAGGTGCGTGATGTCGGTGCCCTCGAACTCGACGGTGCCCGCCGTGGGTTCCAGCAGCCGGGTGATCAGCCGGCCCATCGTCGACTTGCCGCAGCCGGACTCGCCGACGACGCCCAGGGTCTCCCCCGCGCGCACCTCGAAGTCGATCCCGTCGACGGCCCGTACGGCTCCGCTGGTGCGCTGGAGCAGGCCCTTCTTGATCGGGAAGTGCTTCTCCAGCCCTTTGACCCGGAGCAGCACCTCGCCCTGGGCGACGCCCTTCCCCGCGCGGGGTGCGGGCACCTTCGCGCTCTCGGCCGTCGTCGCTCCGGCGACCGTCGCTTCCGGCTCGTGCGGCCGGCTCGTCACTGCTTCGTCGTCGCTCACAGCTTGGGCGCAATCTCTTCGGTCCAGATGCGCTCCCGCTGCTCCGCGGGGAGGTGGCAGGCCGCCCAGTGCCGGCTCTCCACCTCCAGCAGCTCGGGCCGCACGGTACGGGTGACGTTGTCCTTGGGCACGTCCGCGTAGGGACAGCGCGGGTTGAAGGCGCATCCGGACGGCAGGTTGATCAACGAGGGCGGGGAGCCCTTGACCGGGATCAGGCGGTCGGTCTGCTCGCGGTCCAGGCGCGGCATCGAGCCCAGCAGGCCCCAGGTGTAGGGGTGCCGCGGCTCGTAGAAGACCTTCTCGGCCGGTCCGCGCTCGACGCAGCGGCCGCCGTACATCACGAGGATGTCGTCGGCGAGCTCCGCGACGACGCCGAGGTCGTGCGTGATGACGATGACGGCGGAGCCGAACTCCTTCTGCAGGTCCCGGATCAGGTCGAGGATCTGCGCCTGGACGGTGACGTCCAGGGCGGTCGTCGGCTCGTCCGCGATCAGCAGTTCGGGGTTGTTGACCAGCGACATCGCGATCATGGCGCGCTGGCGCATCCCGCCGGAGAACTCGTGCGGGTAACTGTCCACCCGCTTGTCCGGCTGCGGGATGCCGACCCGGTCGAGCATCTCGACGGCACGCCTGCGGGCCGTCTTCTTGTCCACGTCGTGGTGGACCCGGTACGCCTCCACGATCTGCTTGCCGATCGTGAAGTACGGGTGCAGCGCGGAGAGCGGGTCCTGGAAGATCATCGCCATGTTGCGCCCGCGCAGCTTGCGGACCTCGTCCGGGTCGCTGGAGAGCAGCTCGGTGCCGTCCAGCCAGATCTCCCCGGACAGCCGCGCCTTGCGCTTGCCGTACTGGCCGGCCGTGTGCAGGCCCATGATGCCGAGCGAGGTGACGGACTTGCCGGAGCCGGACTCGCCGACGATGCCGAGGGTCTTGCCCTTCTCCAGCGTGAAGCTCAGCCCGTCGACGGACTTGACCAGTCCGTCGTCGGTCGGGAAGTGCACCTTGAGGTCGCGGACGTCGAGGAAGGCGCCGGGTGCGCGCGAGGCGGCGGCTGCCTCCGGCGCGGCCGTCCCGCTCTTGCTCAGCTCGGTCATGACAGCCTCACTCGGGGGTCGATCACGGCGTACAGGACATCCACGAGGAGGTTGGCGACGATCACCGCGAGTGAGGTGATCAGCGTGACGCCGAGGATCACCGGGAGGTCCCGCTCGTTGATCGCCTTGAGCACCGCCTGGCCGAGGCCGGGCAGGCTGAAGGCGGTCTCGGTGAGGATCGCGCCGCCGACGAGGGCACCGAGGTCCATGCCGAGCATGGTGAGGATGGGCGTCATGGTGGAGCGCATGGCGTGCTTGCCGATGACCACCGGTTCGCTCAGCCCCTTGGCGCGGGCGGTGCGGATGTAGTCCTCGCCCATCACTTCGAGCATGGTGGCCCTGGTGATGCGGGCGTACATCGCCGCGTAGAGGAAGGCGAGGGTGACCCAGGGCAGCAACAGCCCCTGGAACCAGCCGCCGACGCTCTCCTCCAGAGGGACGAACCCGGAGTCGATCCAGCCGAGGCCGTAGTCGAAGATGCCCAGCGACAGCATGGCGGTGAAGAAGATCGGCAGCGAGACGCCCGAGAGGGCGACGACCATGGCCGAACGGTCCCAGACCGAACCGCGCTTGAGCGCCGAGAGCACACCCGCCGAGACGCCGGCCAGCAGCCACAGCACGGCCGCGCCGAGGGCGAGCGAGAGGGTCACCGGCAGCCGGTCGGTGATGACCGGCCAGATGGCCTGCTCACTGCGGAAGGAGTAGCCGAAGCAGGGCGCGGCACAGTCGGTGACGTCGCCGCCGCCGGAGTAGGTGCGCCCGACGAAGATGCCCTTGAAGAACTCCCAGACCTGAACGTAGATCGGTTCGGCCAAGTGGAGCTTCTGCCGTATGCCTTCGACGGCCGCGGCGTCCGACGTCTTGCCCACGTACATCGTGGCCGGGTCGACACCCGTCCACTTGGGGATGAGGAAGAAGATGCTGAAGACCACCACGATGATGACGATCAGCATCACTGCGGCGGCCAGCAGCCGCCTGATGAGGTATGTGAGCACTGCTCTCGGCCCGGCGGGGACCGCGGGCCACCGGAGGTCGTCCGGTGGCCCGCGGTCTTACCGCTCCGGCCTTCACCTGCCTTTCGTGCCGTTCGGCGGGTGTGCCGGGGGAATGATTACTTCTCGACGCCCAGGCTGGCGAAGTCGTACATACCGCTGTACGCGTCAGTGGTGTAGACGTTCGTCAGGCGCGAGGAGCGGAAGTTGATGAACTTCTCGAAGACGAAGGGCAGGTAGTAACCGCCCTCCATCACCTGGTGGTTGATCGCGGTGGAGAGCGCGGTCTTCTTCGCGTCGTCGAGCTCGACGGAGTACTTGTCGAAGTTCGCGTCGATCGCCTTGTCGTCGATCATGGCGAAGTTGTTGTTACCGCTCTCCAGGATGTAGCTGCTGTCCCAGAGGGGCTGGCCGAAGCCCTGGACCGAGGGGAAGTCGGGACCCCAGCCCATGATGATGATGCCGTAGCCCTTCTGCTTCACCACGGTCGGGTTTCCGATGATGCCCGAGGTCTGCGCACCGTCGAACTGGTCGATGTCGACCTTGATGCCGACCTTGGCCAGGGACGCCTGGAGCGACTCGGCGGTGGCCACCTCGACGGGCTTGTTGTTGCGGACCGCGATGGTGGTGGAGAAGCCGTTCGGCTTGCCGCAGGCGGCCAGCTCTTGCTTGGCCTTGGTGACGTCCGCGGCGCCGTCGTTGGCGGTGAAGCCGTACGGGTCGTACTTCTGGCCCTCGGAGCCGGGCACCGACGGGGGCAGCATGTTGGTGCCGATGTCGCCACCGGCGACCGGGCCGCCGCGCGCGGTCTGGAGCGACTTGTGGTCGGCTCCGTAGATCACGGCCTTGCGGCAGTGGATGTTGTCGAACGGCGCGACGGTCTGCGGGAAGACGGCGTAGCGGATGTAGCCGGAGACCGGGTTGTCCAGGTTCTCCTTGTACTCCTTGAGCGCCTTGGTGCGGCCCTGCGGGGAGAGACCCGTCTGGTTGATGTCGAGGTCGTACTCGCCGCTGAGCAGCTTGTTGTCCATGTCGTCCGCGTTGGAGAACAGGGTCAGCGAGACCTTGTCCGGCAGCGCCTTGCGGACCGGGTCGGACGCCTGCTTCCAGTTCTCGTTGCGCACCAGCACGACGGACTTGTTCGGGGTGTACGACTGGAACTTGTACGGGCCCGAGGAGAACGGCTTGAGGCCGTACTTCGACTTGGTGTCCTTGTCCTGCCGGACCGGCGAGGACGAGGTCAGCGCGAGGATCTCCTCGAAGTCGCTGTTGGCGGTCGGCAGGTGGAAGACGATCGTCTTCTCGTCGGGCGTGTCGATCGCCTTCAGACCCAGGTGGTCGGCGGAGGTGTCCTTGTACGGACCCTTGTACTCGCCCTTGGGGTCGAGGATGTCACGCAGGTAGACCGGGCCGCCGGAGAGCACGTCCTGGGCCCACTGGCGCTCGATGCCGTACTTGACGTCCTGCGCGGTGATCGGCTTGCCGTCCTCCCACGTGACCCCGTCGCGCAGGGTGTACGTGTAGGTCTTGCCGTCGTCCGTGATCTTCGCGCGCTCGGTGGCGAGGTCCGGGGTGAGCTCGGTGCCGCCGGCGCCGGGAGCCGTCTTGCTGGTGACCAGCTGGCGGCTGTAGTAGCGCATGAAGTTCCACACGAAACCGTAGTAACCACGCGTCGGGTCCCAGGAGTCGGCGTCCTGGACACCGGCGAACTTCAGCTCGCCGCCCGCCTTCGTCGAAGCGTTGGCGACCTTGTTGTTCGCCGCGTCGAAACCGGCCGCGGACGCGGAACCGCCGCCGTCCTTGCCGTTGTCGTCGTCGCCCCCGCCGCCGCAGGCGGCCGTCGAGAGCAGGGCCGCGACCACGGCAGCAGCGGCCACGGCCTGCTTGCGCCGTGTGTTCCGTCGAGTCGTCACGATTCGGATCCTCCGTGTGTAGATCGGCCCGTGCGGTGCACGGGCTCCGTGGTACGGCAGTCAGCGAGAACCCTTCGGGTCGAGCGCGTCACGCACGCCGTCGCCGAAGAGGTTGAAGGAGAGGACGGTGATGAAGATCGCCACGCCCGGAATGATCATGTACATCGGGTCGGACTCGTAGTAGCTCAGAGCGGACGACAGCATCTGGCCCCAGGAGGCGGAGGGCGGCTTCACTCCGACGCCCAGGAAGCTCAGGGCCGCCTCGGTCAGGATGTTGGTGGGGATCATCATCGTGGCGTAGACGACGATCGGCGCCACCAGGTTGGGCAGCAGCTCCTTGAAGAGGATGTAGAACCGCCCGGCGCCCAGACTGCGCGCCGCGTCCACGTACTCCCGTTCGCGCAGGGAGAGGGTCTGCCCGCGCACCACCCGCCCGACGTAGGGCCAGCCGAAGAACCCGATGACGAGGATCATCACGAAGAGGCGGACGCCGGAACCGGTCAGCCCCAGGAGCTCGTTGGGCATCACGGACACCAGGGCGATGATGAAGAGCAGCTGCGGGAAGGAGAGCAGCATGTCCATCACGCGGCTGATGAGCGCGTCCAGCCAGCCGCCGAAGAATCCGGCCAGCACGCCGAGCACGGTGCCGAGCACGACCGCGACGACGGCGGAGAGGAAGCCGACGAGCAGCGAGACCCGGGCGCCGTAGACGATGCGGGCGAAGATGTCACGGCCGTTGACCGGCTCCACGCCGAACCAGTGCTCGCCGCTGATCGCTCCGTAGGAGCCGGTGGGCGTCGAGAACAGCGGGTCGATCAGGTCTTCGTGGTGGTCGTACGGGGACTGGCCGACCAGGTGGGTGATCAGGGGCGCCAGCAGGGCGACGACGACCAGCAACAGCACCACGACGCCGCCGCCGAGGGCCAGCTTGTCCCGCTTCAGCCGCTCCCAGGCGATGCGGCCCAGGGAACGGCCCTGCACCGCCTTTTCGGGCGCGATGCCCGCTTCGTGTCCCGCCGGGGGGGCCGCTTCCGTCGTCGGCTCGTGCAGTGGTGCCGTCATCGTGGCAGGGACCCCTCTCAACCGGCGGTGGCCGGCACACACTTGCCGCGGTGGCGGCGGTACTCGTCCGTGGTGACGCGGGACGGATCGCCCCTTGGAGCGGGAGTCTTCATCCCCGCCGTGATCTGTTGCCAGACTTGACGGCGAATGGATGCCTAACCGTGATCCGAGGTGGTCGATCCGTTATCCGGACGCCGGTGAACGACCCCCGGACGCAACATAATTGAAAAGAAAATGGGTACGGATGCGCAACAACACCGCTTCGGCTGCCACGAGTGGGCAGAGCGGGACATGGCGCGCATGAGGACGATGTACCCATCAAGCACCGCGTTCACCGTCCCGCGGCGGAACAGCACCGGAACCACACACAACCGCCGTTGACGGACAGGGCAAGGGCGCGTCCCGACGGGGCCAGGGACCGCAAGTGGCTGAAAAGCAGCAGGTCATGGTTCCCGTGCCGGGGGTGCGCGGGTCCACGGCGGGGCGGGGCACCGCCGCGCGGGCGGGGAGCCGCGGGGCGGGGGTGACCCGTCAGTAGGCGGGCGGGTAGCCGTAACCGGGGGCGCGGGAGGGCGGCGCGACGGGCTGCGCGTGCGCTTCCCGGTCGTAGAACGGACGGGAGTTGGCGCGGAGCCACATCGCGACCGGGTCGTAGTCGTCGGACATCGCGACCGTGGAGACGGGGAGCCCGTCCGGGACGGCGCCGATCGTCTGGCCCATCATCGCGCGCGCCGACTCCACCGCCGTCCGCCCGGTGTCGTAGAGGTCGAGTCCGATGGCGAGGTACGGGGCCCCGAGCGCCGGCCGCACCCAGGCGCGGCGCAGCGAACGGACGGCCGGGGTGCGGTGGGCGTTCTGCGACAGCAGCGCGTAGAACTGCGGGATGTCGACGGCCGGTTCGGAGAGGGTGAGCGGGCCGGCGGGGAGCCGGTCGAGGCCGGTGGCGATCCGGCGCAGATCGAGCCAGGGGATGCCGACGCCGCCCCCGGGGGTGTGCGGATTGAGCCAGATGCCCCAATGGTCGGGGAAGAGGGAACGGGCGATCTCCCGGCCGGTGATCACCTCGTGCGCACGGTTCCAGCCACTGGCCGCGAGCTCCTGGGCGGAGGTCACGCAGGGGGCGTAACCGAGGCCGCCGACCTCGATGTTGCCGTACTGGGCGTCCGGGGAGCCGGCCGTGCCGTGCCAGAGCAGCATCCAGACCTGGCCGTCCGAGAGGGCCCTGAGCAGCTCCTCGTACGCGTCGAAGCGCCCGGGGGTCACCTGGCGCAGCATGTGCTCGACCTGCCCGGCCGCCGCCGTGCCTGACGCACTCACCCTGGGTCCCGCCCCTCGTCGATCCATCGTGTCGCGCGGTCGCCCCCGGGCCCGCGGGAGCGACCTCGCCATCAAACCAGCTTATGCGCCCTCACTGACACCGACTTGACGTCACCGTGCGACATGCCGGGCGCGGCGGGCCGCGGTGCGGGGCGCGGCCGGCCGTGCGCCCCGGGTCAGTCGGCGTCCTGCTGGAAGAAGGGCCGGACCTTCTCCACCATCCAGTCGGCGACGGGGTCCTGGGCCGCGTCGAGCAGGACGAGGTTGACCGGCCACGCCACCCCCACGTGGCCGAGCGCGCGGCCCAGCGCGTCCATCGGCACGCTCTGCGCGGCCTCCTCCCAGGCCGCGCCCCGGACCCCGGTGACACCGACGAAGAGGACGGGGTCGCCCCCCTCGATGCTGGCCAGGGCCCGTCGGGCCGTGGCGACCGCCCCGGTCCGCCGGAACTCCGCCGACACGGCGGCGAGGAAGTCGACCGGCTCCTCCTTCCAGTCCGGCTCCCACAGCCGCACCCGGCCACCGCCGGCGGGCCCGTCCAGCGGGGTCCGCCCGGCGCGGCAGAGCTCGGCGACGGCGGCGGGGGGCAGCGGCAGGCCGACCGCGCCGCCGGGGTTCACCGCGATGCCCACCTGCGGGGGGAGTCCGCGTGCGAACTCCCGGGCGGGGGCGACGGCGAAGGAGAGGTGGGTGCCGACGCAACCGAGGAACTGCGCCTCGGAGCTGAAGACGGGGACGAACGCGGCTCCGTCGAGTTCGATCGTCGGCAGGTCGAGGTCGGCGTCCGCGGGGCTGCCGCCGCCCGGCAGCGGAATCCAGAGCTGGCTGCGGCCGAGCACCTCGACCAGCCGGCCACCCGCCTCGGGGACGCCCAGCGAGGCGCTGAGCACTTCTTCGAACTCGTTCGCCGGCCACCCCTGGAGCGGGTGGGGCTGCGTCGGTGCCGGGATGTCCACTGCCTCTGCGTCCTCTGGTCGACCGGGGTCCTGCGGCAGAAACCCTAACCGGCGCGGGGCCCCGGCGTCCCGGTCACGCTGCCGTCCCCGGCGCTCTCCCGCATTCCGGGCACCCCGGCCGCCACCTCCCCCACGCCCGCCTCCACCACCGGCACCCCGGCAACCGGCGCGTCGACGGCCACCGGGAAGGCGATGGACCGCAGCGCCGCGGCCGCCCGGCGGTCCAGCAGCACTGCGGCGGCGCAGCCCGGCGGCAGCCGGCCGTCCTCCGCGTCGCGCAGCAGCCGGGCGATCGCGCGCCGGTGCCGGGCGAAGGCGTACCCGGAGACGCCGCGGCCCCGTTCGCGCTGGCCCTCCCTGGCCGTCTCGGGCGTCACGTCGAGGAGCACCAGATGGAGGGTGCGGCCCCGGCGCACGGCGTGGCGCGCCAGGCGTCGGCGCACCCAGGCCTGCGTACCGCAGTCGTGCACGACGACCGCCTCGCCGGACCGGAGCGCGCGGAAGAGCCCGTAGTAGTGGGAGACCCGGACCAGGGGACGGTAGAGGGCGTACGGAAGTAAGCGGGGCAGGAGCGCCGCGAAGCGGTCCCGGCTGTCCTGGGAGTCGATGGCGCGGGCGGTCACCGTGCGCCGGATCAGCGTGGATTTCCCGCTGCCGGGCAGCCCGGAGACCACGACGACGTCACCGGGGGAGAATTCCAGTCGGCGCGCCCCGTCCCCCGTCCCGCCCCGCAGGTCCCGCACGGCCGACGGCCCGCCCTTCACGGCGGGCGCCGCCCACCGCGCCGGGACCGCCCGCCGCACCACCCCCGCGTACGGTCGCCACGACATCGGCACTCCCCCTGTCGAGTCACCCACACCTGATCACAAAGTGTAAAGAAAAGGTAATGCGGAGCAACCGCCCGGAGCGGGAGGCCGGGCAGGGGTACTGCAGGGGTACCGGGCACCGCAGCCGTCCGCCCTGCGTGCGATGATGGGCCCGCAACTGCATACCGGCCGTTTGAATCCACGCGGGAGAGCTCCGGCCACCGTGTGTGCCGGGCGCCGAAGGAGCAAGTTCCTCCCTTGAATCTCTCAGGCCCCGTACCGCGTGGATGAGGCAGATCTGAAAAGCGAGCCGGTCTCCGGCTCCACCCAAGGTGCAAGCCGACCCGTCAGGGGCCTTTCGGCGAACCTCTCAGGTTCCGATGACAGATGGGGAGGGACCGTCCTCGTCGTCATGCCCTTCGCCCTGGGAGCCACACCCTATGAGCACTCTCCCCCGTACGACCGCCCTCGATGCGCTGCATCGTTCCCTGGGCGCGACCATGACCGACTTCGCGGGGTGGGACATGCCCCTGCGCTACGCCAGTGAACGGGACGAGCACCACGCGGTCCGCACCCGCGCCGGGCTCTTCGACCTCTCCCACATGGGCGAGATCACCGTCACCGGACCCGGCGCGGTCGGTTTCCTCGACCACGCGCTGGTCGGCAACATCGGTACCGTCGGCGTCGGCCGGGCCCGCTACACGATGATCGTCCGTGAGGACGGCGGCATCCTGGACGACCTGATCGTCTACCGCCTGGCGGAGACCGAGTACCTCGTGGTCGCCAACGCCGGCAACGCCCAGCGGGTCCTGGACACGCTGACCGAGCGCGTCGGCGGCTTCGACGCCGAGGTGCGCGACGACCGCGACGCGTACGCGCTGATCGCCGTCCAGGGCCCCGAGTCCCCCGCCGTCCTCAAGGCAGTCACCGACGCCGACCTGGACGGGCTGAAGTACTACGCGGGCCTGCCGGGCACGGTCGCCGGCGTCCCCGCGCTCATCGCCCGCACCGGCTACACCGGCGAGGACGGCTTCGAACTCTTCGTCGCGCCCGAGCACGCCGAGCAGCTCTGGCAGGCCCTCACCGAGGCCGGCGCCCCGCACGGCCTGATCCCCTGCGGGCTGTCCTGCCGCGACACGCTGCGCCTGGAGGCGGGCATGCCGCTGTACGGGCACGAGCTGACGACCGCGCTGACCCCGTTCGACGCGGGTCTCGGCCGGGTCGTGAAGTTCGAGAAGGAGGGCGACTTCGTGGGCCGGGAGGCCCTCGCCGCGGCCGCCGAGCGTGCCGCGACCGCCCCGCCCCGCACGCTCGTCGGCCTGGTCGCCGAGGGTCGTCGGGTGCCGCGCGCCGGGTACCCCGTCGTCGCGGACGGCAAGGTGATCGGCGAGGTCACCTCCGGCGCCCCGTCGCCGACGCTGGGCAAGCCGATCGCCATGGCGTACGTGGACGCCGCCTTCGCCGCGCCCGGCACCGAGGGTGTCGGCGTGGACGTCCGGGGCACACACGAGCCGTACGCGGTCGTGGCCCTGCCGTTCTACAAGCGCCGGAAGTAGGCCTGGTGGGGCCAGCGCGCCCCCGCCCGGCCGGCCGGACGTGACGCAGTCGCGTCTCACCCCGTAAGACCCCGTACACCAGCACCCATCCACGTACAGGAGAATTCAGGTCATGAGCAACCCCCAGCAGCTGCGGTACAGCAAGGAGCACGAGTGGCTGTCGGCCGTCGAGGACGGCGAGGCCACCGTGGGCATCACCGAGCACGCGGCCAACGCACTCGGCGACGTCGTCTTCGTCCAGCTCCCGGAGGTCGGTGACACGGTGACCGCGGGTGAGACCTGCGGCGAGCTGGAGTCGACCAAGTCGGTCAGCGACCTGTACTCGCCGGTCACCGGCGAGGTCACCGCGGCGAACCAGGACGTGGTGGACGACCCGTCCCTGGTCAACTCCGCCCCCTTCGAGGGCGGCTGGCTGTTCAAGGTACGCATCGCGGGGGAGCCGGGGGATCTGCTCACCGCCGACGAATACACCGAGTTCTCCGGCAACTGAGACCCAAGGGACCGCCTGATGTCGCTTCTCAACTCCTCCCTCCACGAGCTGGACCCGGACGTCGCCGCCGCTGTCGACGCCGAGCTCCACCGCCAGCAGTCCACCCTCGAGATGATCGCCTCGGAGAACTTCGCTCCGGTCGCCGTCATGGAGGCGCAGGGCTCCGTCCTCACCAACAAGTACGCCGAGGGCTACCCGGGCCGCCGCTACTACGGTGGCTGCGAGCACGTCGACGTCGTCGAGCAGATCGCGATCGACCGCATCAAGGCGCTCTTCGGCGCCGAGGCCGCGAACGTCCAGCCGCACTCCGGTGCGCAGGCCAACGCCGCCGCGATGTTCGCGCTGCTCAAGCCGGGCGACACGATCATGGGCCTGAACCTGGCCCACGGTGGTCACCTGACCCACGGCATGAAGATCAACTTCTCCGGCAAGCTCTACAACGTCGTCCCATACCACGTCGACGAGACCGGCGTCGTGGACATGGACGAGGTGGAGCGCCTCGCCAAGGAGTCCCAGCCGAAGCTGATCGTGGCCGGCTGGTCCGCCTACCCGCGCCAGCTGGACTTCGCCGCCTTCCGCCGCATCGCGGACCAGGTCGGCGCGTACCTGATGGTCGACATGGCGCACTTCGCGGGTCTGGTCGCCGCGGGTCTGCACCCGAGCCCGGTGCCGCACGCCCACGTCGTCACCACCACCACGCACAAGACCCTCGGTGGTCCGCGCGGTGGCGTGATCCTCTCCACCCAGGAACTCGCCAAGAAGATCAACTCGGCGGTCTTCCCGGGTCAGCAGGGCGGTCCGCTGGAGCACGTGATCGCGGCCAAGGCCGTGTCGTTCAAGATCGCGGCCTCGGAGGAGTTCAAGGAGCGCCAGCAGCGCACCCTGGACGGCGCCCGCATCCTCGCCGAGCGCCTGATCCAGCCGGACGTCACCGAGGTGGGCGTCTCCGTCCTCTCCGGCGGCACCGACGTGCACCTGGTCCTGGTGGACCTGCGCAACTCCGAGCTCGACGGTCAGCAGGCCGAGGACCGGCTCCACGAGATCGGCATCACGGTCAACCGGAACGCCGTCCCGAACGACCCGCGCCCGCCGATGGTCACCTCCGGCCTGCGTATCGGTACGCCGGCCCTGGCCACCCGCGGTTTCCGGACCGAGGACTTCACCGAGGTGGCGGAGATCATCGCCTCGGCGTTGAAGCCCGCGTACGACGCCGAGGACCTGAAGGCCCGCGTCGTCGCGCTGGCCGAGAAGTTCCCGCTGTACCCCGGCCTGACGAAGTAGGGAGCCGCCCGGTCACGGGCGGTGCCACAGCGTTCTTCGCAGGTCGGGCGGGGCATCGCGCACACTGGAAGGTGAGCGCGGTGCCCCGCCCCGTTCCGCGGCCGGGTCCCCTCACGCCCTTTCTCGGCACACCCCCCTCTTTCGTTTCGCCGGTGGACAACGGCGTCCACCCAGCTAGGAGTCCCCACCGTGGCCATTTCCGTCTTCGACCTCTTCTCGATCGGTATCGGGCCGTCCAGCTCGCACACGGTCGGCCCGATGCGGGCCGCGCGCATGTTCGCCCGCCGGCTGAAGAACGAGGGCCTGCTCGCGCCGACCGCCTCCATACGCGCCGAGCTGTACGGCTCCCTCGGCGCGACCGGCCACGGCCACGGCACGCCGAAGGCGGTCCTCCTCGGCCTGGAGGGCGAGTCCCCCCGCACCGTGGACGTCGAGGCCGCCGACGCCCGGGTGGAGCAGATCCGTACCACCGGCCGCATCAACCTGCTGGGCGCCCACGAGATCCCGTTCGACGCGGACGAGCACCTGGTCCTGCACCGCCGCAAGGCGCTCCCGTACCACGCCAACGGCATGAGCATCCACGCGTACGACGAGACCGGCGCACTGCTGCTGGAGAAGACGTACTACTCGGTGGGCGGCGGGTTCGTCGTCGACGAGGACGCCGTCGGCGCCGACCGGATCATCCCCGACGACACCGTCCTCGCCCACCCCTTCCGCACCGGCGACGAACTGCTCCGCCTGGCCCGGGAGACCGGTCTCTCCATCTCCTCGCTGATGCTGGAGAACGAGAAGGAGTGGCGCACCGAGGAGGAGATCCGCACCGGCCTGCTGGAGATCTGGCGCGTCATGCAGGCGTGCGTCAGCCGGGGCATGTCCCGCGAGGGCATCCTCCCCGGCGGCCTCAAGGTCCGCCGCCGCGCCGCCAACACCGCGCGCCAGCTGCGGGCCGAGGGCGACCCGCAGACCCACGCGATGGAGTGGATCACCCTCTACGCCATGGCGGTCAACGAGGAGAACGCCGCCGGCGGCCGGGTCGTCACCGCCCCCACCAACGGCGCCGCCGGCATCATCCCGGCGGTCCTGCACTACTACATGAACTTCGCGGCCGGCGGCGCCACCCCGGAGGAGAAGGAGGACAGCGTCGTCCGCTTCCTCCTCGCGGCGGGCGCCATCGGCATGCTCTTCAAGGAGAACGCCTCCATCTCCGGCGCCGAGGTCGGCTGCCAGGGCGAAGTCGGTTCCGCCTGCTCCATGGCCGCCGGCGCGCTCGCCGAGGTCCTGGGCGGCTCCCCCGAGCAGGTCGAGAACGCCGCCGAGATCGGCATGGAGCACAACCTCGGCCTCACCTGCGACCCGGTCGGCGGTCTCGTCCAGATCCCCTGCATCGAACGGAACGGCATGGCCGCCGTCAAGGCCGTCACGGCGGCGAAGATGGCCCTGCGCGGGGACGGCACCCACAAGGTGTCCCTGGACAAGGTCATCAAGACCATGAAGGAGACCGGCGCCGACATGTCCGTGAAGTACAAGGAGACCGCTCGGGGCGGGCTCGCGGTGAACATCATCGAGTGCTAGGCAGAGGGGCCCCGACCAGCTGGTTCTCCTCCGCGAGCAGGGTCGGGGCCTTCCTGCGCACCTGAGTTTCGCCGTGCCCGGTCGGGAGGGGAACCCGTTCGCGGTCCGGCTGCCCGGTGCGGCGCGTCATCGCCGGCCCGCACGGGGCGGGCCCCGTCAGCCGGCGGATCGGGTCACCTGACGGCGGCGCTGCCCGCGTACCGCCGGGGCCCGGGAGGCCGGAGGTTTCCGCCCTGGGCCCGACGACCGCGACCTGCCCGTCGAGCAGGTCCTCTTGTGCGATCGTGAGGTGGAGTTCCCACCGGCAGGGTCCCCCTCCGTGTGGGGACGCCCGCGGCCGGCACGCGGCCCGGCCTGGCGTGGGTTCCCGTTCCGGGGCCGGCACGTGGGCTGTTCGCGGAGCCTCTTCCTGCTGCCCCGGGCGATCACGAGGCGGCGGCCCGGCGCGCGGGCACGCGGAAGGGCCCGGCCAAAGATGCGAGCGGCGCGTCCCCCGCGCATGCTCGCGACTCCGGCCGGGCCCCGCCCGTCGGCCCTTTAGTGGCCGGCGGCCTCGGGGTTGCGCCGTACACCCGCGGCCGCGACGACCGCGCCGAGGACACACAGCACGCCGGTGACGAGTGAGGCGGTGTGCACCCCGTTCATGAACGCCTGCCCGCTGCCCTCGATCACGGCGGACTTCAGCTGGGCCGGCATCTCGCCGGAGACGGGTGAAACACCCATCGACACCGCGTCCTTCGCCTCCAGCAGTCCCTTCGCCACGGGTGCGGGCACCCCGGCGGTGCTCAGCTCGCCGGTCAGTGTCGAGCCGACCTTGCTGCTGATGAGGGAGATCAGCACGGAGGTGCCCAGCGCGCCGCCGATCTGCAGGGCGGTGGCCTGCAGGCCACCGGCCACTCCGGCGTCCTTGACCGGCGCGTTGCCGACGATGGCTTCGGAGGAGGCGGCCATCACCATGCCGACGCCGAGCCCGAGCGCGATGAACGGCGGCCACAGGGCGGAGTACGAGGAGTGCACGCCCCAGCCGAGCATGCCGAAGGCCGCGCCGGCCTGCAGCACCATGCCGAGGGGCATGGTGAGGCGGGCACCGTACTTCTCGGTGAGCTTCGCCCCCACGGGCGAGGCGACGACGGAGGCCAGGCTCAGAGGCAGGGTGCGGATGCCGGCCTCGACGGGCGTGAAGCCGTGCACGTTCTGCAGGTACAGCATCACGAAGAAGATCACGCCGAGCAGGGCGAAGAAGTTGATGGCGGTGATGACCGTACCGATGGCCAGTGCGGGGTTGCGGAACAGCCGCATCGGCAGCAGGGGATGCCCGATGCGGGTCTCGTACCAGCCGAAGGCCGCCAGGGTCACGAGACCACCGCCGATCGTGCCCAGCGTGGAGCCCGAAGTCCAGCCCCACGCCTCGCCCTTGACCACACCGAAGACGAGAACCAGCATGCCCAGCGCCAGAAGGACGACGCCGACGAGGTCGAAGCGGTGATGACCCGTCGAGTTCTTGCTCTGCGGCAGGACGAGCGCGCTGACCACGAGCGCGACGACGCCGATGGGCGCGTTGATGAAGAAGACGGACTCCCAGCTGACGTGCTGGACGAGCAGACCGCCGACGATGGGGCCGAGTGCGGTGGACACGGACGAGACCATCGCCCAGATCCCGACCGCCATGCCGAACTTCTTCGGCGGGAAGACCGCACGCAGCAGTCCGAGCGTGTTCGGCATCAGCAGGGCGCCGAAGAAGCCCTGTACGGCACGGAAGGCGATGACTCCCTCGATCGAGCCCATCAGGCCGATGGCCACGGACGCGGCGGTGAATCCGGCCGCGCCGATCATGTAGAAGGTGCGCCGGCCGAAGCGGTCGCCCAGCTTGCCGCCGAGAATCAGCGCGGCGGCCAGGGCGAGAAGATAGGAGTTGGTGACCCACTGGAGATCAGCGGTGGATGCGCCCAGATCCCGGCCGATCTCGGGATTGGCGATCGACACGACACTGCCGTCGAGCCCCACCATGAACAGGCCGAAGGCGACCGCTGCCAGCGTCAGCCAAGGGTTGGACCGGCGGCCGCGGGGGGCGGCGTCCGGCGGGGAGTGCGCGGGCATGGCGGAGTGATCCACAAAAGTGGACGAGGACGACGAGGACATGGAAGTGCCTTGTTTCTCAGAGGAGTTGATACATGTCCCGGCGCGTCAGCGGTCAGCTGTGCGCGGGATCAGTGGCCTGCGGGGTGAATGTGCCCCGCCAGCGCGCCGAGGGCTCCGACGGCGGAGCCGAGAGCTCCGAGGTCGCCTTCGGTGAGGGTGCTCAGCGCGGCGACGACGTACTCGTCCATGAGCGCTTGGACCGCTTCGACCCGGCGCGTCGCCTCGGGCGTCAGATGCAGGTGCGCGACCCGCTTGTCGGCGAGATCCTGCGTACGTTCGAGCAGACCCTCCCCGATCAGCCGGGAGACCATCGCACTCAGGTTGTTGGGCCTGACGAGCAGCACGTCGGCGGCCTCGCGC
This sequence comes from Streptomyces sp. AM 2-1-1, assembly GCF_029167645.1. NCBI lineage: Bacteria > Bacillati > Actinomycetota > Actinomycetes > Kitasatosporales > Streptomycetaceae > Streptomyces > Streptomyces sp. AM 2-1-1. The sequence continues at coordinate 2,038,515 of NZ_CP119147.1, forward strand.
ACGGTCACCCCGTCGCGCTCGCCGACGAGCCGCAGCAGCGCGAGGTGCCCCTCGGGCGGCTTGGGGTGTGCGAAGTCCTGGGCGAGGCGTCGCTCGAGAGCCCGGTTCAGCGCCGGCAGGACGGCCGTGATCGCGGAGGCGATGCGGCTGAGGTCCTGAGCGGACGCGCTGACGGCGGGCATACGGACAATATAAGTATCGCACTACAGCTATGTCAACATACCCATCAGCCGCACGGCCGCCGTGCTCGACGCGCCCGCGGTCCCGGCGGGCCCCCGGAGCCGAAGAGATCGGGGAGCAGCGGCGCCGGGACCCTCACGACCGCCCGCGGACCCGGCGGTCGGGGCGCCGGGACCTTCGCGTGGCCCGGCTCCGTGCCCGGAGAGGAGTCCTCCGCTACAGCTCCACTTCCGCCCAGATGATCTTCGCGTCGTGGGAGTAGCGGGTGCCCCAGCGGGAGGCGAGCTGGGACATGATGAAGAGGCCCCGGCCGCCCTCGTCACCGGCGCGGGCATGGCGCAGGTGGGGGGCGACGAGGCTGGCGTCACGGACCTCACAGGTGACGGTGTGGGTGCGGACCAGGCGCAGCACCAGCGGTGGGGTGCCGTAGCGCACGGCGTTGGTGACCAGTTCGCTGACGATGAGCTCGACCGCGTACAGCGCGTCCTTGGGGATCTTCCACGCGGCGAGGTGCGCGCGGGTCGCGGTCCGGGCCTTCGCCGGGGCGCCGGCGTCGTCCTCGAGCGCGACGGTGGCCACCTGTGCGGGGCCGGCCTCGGCAGGGCGCGCGAGGAGCAGTACCGCGCCGTCCGGGTGGGCGGCGGGCGGGTAGTTGTACACGATGGCGTCGCCGATCTCCCGCAGGCTCCGATCGGGCGGCGAGAGCACCTCGTCGACGGAACGGCGGCCGGGACGGTCGTGCAGGTTGCCGCCGCTGTGCAGGACGAGCAGGGTGCCCGGCTCCAGGGCGATCTCGGTGGTGACGAAGGGGGCGCCCTCGGCCGCCGCGAGCGTCGGCCCCTCGGGCAGGTCGAAGGGTTGCGCCGTGCCGTCGGGACGGACGATGCGGGGCACCGGCCGGCCCGCCCGGGCGACGGTCCAGAGCCGGGTGAAGGGGTCGTACTCCCCGTAGAGGCAGGTCGCCGTGAGCGGGCGGTGGCGCAGCGTGTCGCCGACGGGGAGTGCGGCCCGCTCCTCGGCGAGCTGGACGGCGACGTCGTTGAGGCGGGCGAGCAGTTCCTCGGGCGAGAGGTCGAGGGCGGCGAGCGTGCGGACGGCGGTGCGCAGTTGACCCATGGTGCTGGCGGTCTGGACGCCCTGGCCGTCGACCCGGCCGACGACGAGGGCGGTGCGCGCGCCGGAGAGGGAGATGGTGTCGAACCAGCTGCCGCTGTTGCGGCCGGGCAGGTAGACGTGGGCGGTCTCGAGGGCCACCGGCGACGTCGGGCCCGGGGGCAGCAGGCGGCGCTGGACGGTGGAGGCGACGGTGTGGTCGCGTTCGTAACGCCGCGCGTTGTCGACACTGAGCGCGGTGTGGGCGGCGAGCGTCACCCCGAAGGCGAGGTCACTCTCGTCGTACGGTGCGCTCCCGCCGCACCGGTAGAAGCTGACCACGCCGAGTGCGGTGCCGCGCAGCGCCAGCGGCGCCACGATGAGCGAGTGCGACCCGAACTTCTCGATGGAGGCGGCGCGGTCGGGGTCGGTCGTGTACCAGGGCAGGCCGGGGGCGAGCTGGACGAGGCGGGGGCGGAGGTCGCCGAGCGAGAGGGAGTACGGGGTCGGGTGCGGCATCTCCCGCACGTCGCCGACCGGGTGGGCGGCCCCGCCTTTGCCGAGAGGGCCCCGGAACGCGATGCGGCGCAGCGGGGTGCCGCGGGCCGGCGGGCCGGTCGGCGTGTCGGCGCCGCGCAGGACGTCGTCGACGATTTCGACGACCGCGATGTCGGCGAAGCCGGGGACCAGGGCGACGACCAGCTCCTGGCAGGTGGCGGCGAGGTCGAGGGACTGGCCGACCCGTTCGCGTACGGCGTCGAGGGCGGCGGCCCGTGCGACCGTGCGCTCCTGCGCGGTGATGTCGGCCGCCAGGACGAGCAGTCCCGCCGGGCCGGGGCCGGAGGCGTCCGGGGGACCGCCGGTGCCGGCGTCGGACGCCAGGGGGTGGAGCGCGACGGCGAAGGTGCGGTCGGTTCCGGCCGTGTCGGTGCGGTGGGCGCGGACGACAGCGGCGGGGCCGCTCCCGTCGTCGCCGGAGGGGGTGGCGTGCTCGGGCAGGGCGGGGCCGGCCGGCGGCGGGGTGGCGGACGCCGGCGGGCCGGGCGTCTCCGGGACGCCCGGGAGGTTCCGTCGCAGGACGCGCGCGGGCGCCGCGGGGTCCTCCAGCCGGAACACCTCGGTGAGCAGCCGGCCGGCCACCCGCTCCGGGGGTTCGCCGAACGTCAGTGTGCCGGTCCGCAGGATGCGCAGGTCCCGGTCGACGACGTACGTACGGATGACGGGGGCGGTCACGAGGGCGTGCAGCAGAGCCGGGGGTGTCGGGCCCCCCGAGGGGGCCGCCGACGGAAGGTCGTCGTCCGGCACCGCTCCACCACCGCCCTTCGAACACGACTTCGCCTCTCCCCACCTTGGGACGGGCGCCGCGCTCGCGCCATCGGGGGGCGTACGGACGGAGGACGGGTGCCGGGCGGGCGGCGGGGTGGTCCCGGAGGCCGGAGACCCCAAGGATTTCGGGCGCGGGGGCGGGGTTCCGGGCGGTGGGCCGAGGGATCGCGAGCGGTGGACGGCGACGCTCCGGGGAAGTCTCCGGCGGCCGGCCGCGTCCGCGTCACCGAACTCAGCAAGGCGGCAGAGTGGACTGGGACGGTCATCAACTGCTCATAAAGTCACCAGCGTTCGGCGGCACCATACAATTTCGGTCACGGGCGACTTCCCTCAGCCGCTCGCCCGGGGTTGACTGGGCGTCACACAAGGTGACGCGACGACGCGAAGTCCGGTTCCACCCGACTTTCGGATACACCCGTTCGGCGGCGCCGGGACGGCACGTAAAGGAAAGGGAGAGCACCATCCCCACCGTCCCACCTCGCAGAGTGATTCCATGGCCAAAGCAAACGCATCCGGAACGCCCGATTCCCGCGGCTTTCCCGGGGCGCCGCACTCTGCGTACACCGAGCCCGGTCGCCGATCCCACCCTCCATCCACACCGTCTCGACGAGGGGTACCAATGAGCCAGATCGCTTTACCGGTGTTTCACATGCCGTTCGCCAGCGCCGGGTGCAATCCGGGTCTGGAGAGAACCAAGGAAGCCGCCTGGAAATGGGCGGACTTCCACGGCGTGGAGCTTTCACCGGTGGCCCGGAAGAAGATGATCAGAACTCGGCCGGAACTGTGGATCTCCCTCATCTTCCCGACCGCGTCGCAACAGCATCTTGACCTTTTCTGTCAGTGGCTCTTCTGGGCCTTCCTGGTGGACGACGAGTTCGACGACGGGCCCGCCGGACGCGATCCGCGGATGTGCGGGGCCGCCATCACCCGCCTCGTGGACGTGCTCGACCAGGCCGCACCGAACTCCCCGATGGAGTGGGCGCTCGAGGATCTGCGCAACCGCACCTACCGGGACCGTTCGGTCGCCTGGGTACGGCAGTTCCGCCGGGACACCGTGGCCTGGCTCTGGACGTACTACGCCGAGGCGGTCGGGCGTGCCGCGGGGCAAGTGCCGTCCCGCGCGGAGTTCGTGAAGCACCGGCGGGACTCCGTGGCGATGCAGCCCTTTCTCGATCTCCACGAGATCACCGCGGGCATCGACCTCACGGACGCCGCCCGGAGCCTGCCCGCGTACGTCGCGCTCCGGGACGCGGTGACCGATCACTCGGGTCTCTGCAACGACATCTGCTCCTTCGAGAAGGAGGCGGCGATGGGCTACGAACACAATGCCGTCCGGCTCATCCAGCGCGACCGCGGGTGCACCCTCCAGGAGGCCGTCGACGAGGCCGGCATCCAGCTGGCCCGGATAGCGGAACGGGTCCGGCGCGCGGAGCGGGAACTGGCCGGGGAGATGGACGCGGCCGGCATGGTGGGCGCGCAACGCGTCGCCCTGGAGCGGTGCGCGCGGGACTACCGCGGTCTCGTGCGGGGCGACTTCGACTACCACGCGCGGGCCGAGCGCTACACCCGGCCGGATCTGGTGGAGCCCGAGGAACGGCACGAACTCTCCCGGTTCTTCGCGGCGTGACGCGCCTCGTCCGGCCCGGTCACCCGGCACCGCGGCGCCCTGGGGTGCCTGAGGAGTAGCGCTCCGACGGACCCCGGCGCGGCATCGCGGGGCGCTCCTGGCATGCGGCTTCCGGACTTTCGGCGGCGGAAACCCCGGAAGCCGCATCCCGCGACCGCCCCGTCCCGGCGGCCGTGCGACAACTGATCGAACCCTCACCCGTGCGAGTGATTCCCGTGCGAGACTGACCCCTCTGGCACCGTCGGCAGGTACCTGGGCAGGGAGCGGCGCACCAGCCGCGCCCCAGGACGAACCAGGCCGATGGAAGACCTCTCCATCAACGTCCTCGGGGAACATCACACGTGAGATCGAAGCGAAGAATATGGGTCACGGCGGCGGTCGCGACCGCCGCCGTGGCGGGCGTCCTGGTGTTCCAGGGCGTCACGGGCACCGACCCGGCCGGCGGGGGCGTGGACGCCGCGTCCGCTCCGGCGCGGGTGGACGTGCACGAGAATGCGCTCCGGGTGTCGGCGGACGGGACCACCGCCGCCTTCGAGCAGAAGGAGACCGAACCCTTCAGTCTGCTGGGCGTCACCTGGACGGACCCGGCGGCCAAGGTCTCCGGCACCGTCGAAGCGCGGACCCGCTCCGCGGCCACCGGACAGTGGACGGGCTGGCTGCCGCTGGCGACCGACGTGGACGGGCGCACCGAGACCGGCCGCCCGGGCGTCCGGGGCACCACCGAACCCCGCTGGGTCGGGGCGTCCGACGGCGTGGAGGTCCGGGTGTCCTCCCGGGGCACCACCTCCGCCGGTCTGCCCGCCGGGCTCCGGCTCGACACCGTGGACCCGGGCACCTCCGGGCTCGACGCCGAGACCGCGGCGTACTCCCGGGACATGACGGAAGGTTTCTCCGCGGAGGGTGAGGACGAGGAGCCCACCCCCTCGGACACCACCACGACCACGCCGGAACCTCCCGAGGGCTCCACGGGCGGCAGCACGCCGGCCCCCGAGTCCCCCGGGCCCACGGCGACGGACGACTCCGGGCAGATAGGCGGGCTGCCCGGTACGGCGGAGCCGTCGGCGACCCCGACGACGGCGGAGCCCACCACGGCGGCGCCGAGCGTGACGCCGACCTCCCCGACGCCTACGCCGGACCCGACGACCGCCGCTCCCTCACCGACCCTGACGCCCCCACCGGTGTCCACGATGCCGAAGCCGCCGATCGTCAGCAGGGCCGGTTGGGGCGCGGACGAGAAGCTGAACGACGAGGCGCCTGAGTACACGACGTCCGTCAAGGCCGTGTTCGTGCACCACACCGCGCAGACGAACGACTACTCCTGCGCGGACTCCCCCGCCATCATGCGGGGCCTGCACGCCTTCCACGTCCAGTCGAACGGCTGGAAGGACCTGGGCTACAACTTCATCGTCGACAAGTGCGGGACGATCTTCGAGGGCCGCAAGGGCGGGGTCGACCAGCCGGTGTTCGGCGCCCACACCTACGGCTTCAACCGTGAGACGGCCGGTGTCGCGGTCATCGGAAGCTACACCGACACCAAGGCCGCGACCGCCGCGACCACGGCGGTGGCCCGGATCGCCGCGTGGAAGCTCGGCCAGTACAAGGGCAACCCCGCGGGGACGACGACGCTGACGGCCGGCGCGACGCAGAAGAGCGGCACCGGCATCGCGTACACCGCCGGGACGACCTACACGTTCCAGCAGATATCCGGTCACCGCGACGGTTTCAACACCGAGTGCCCCGGCACCGCGCTCTACGGGCAGTTGGGCGCGATCCGTACGGCGGCGGCGGGTCCGGTGACCGGCCTGGCCATCTCCTCGGTCACCGGGAGCAGCACCTCGGGCTCGACGACCTACACGCAGTCGAGCGTGAAGGTCGCCTGGAAGGCGACGACCCCGACCGCGCTGATCGCCAGGAACGAGCTGCTGGTGGACGGCAAGGCAGTCGCCACGACGAGCGGCACCGCCACCTCCGCCTCGGCGGTGCTCGCCGTCGGCACCCACACGGTGCAGGTCCGCGCCACGCACCAGTCGGGCAGGACCGCCCTCTCGGGCAGCGCGACGGTGGTCGCCGAGAAGACCGCGCCCACGTTCTCCACGAAGCCCTCGACGGCGCTGCGCACCGGCACGGTGAACACCACGGCCGTCCCGGTGACCCTGAAGTGGAAGGCGGCGGACGGGATCGCGCTCAAGGAGGTCCGGCTCACCGCTCCGGCGGCCGCGACCTACGGGCCGACGACGACGAGCGCCAACCTCACCGCGAAGTCCGGGGTGGCGACCACCTGGAAGATGACGGCGTACGACCGCGCGGGCAACACCGCCGCGGCGTCCGTGGCGAGCACCCCGGTCATTCTCCAGGAGACCTCGGCCACGCGGACGGGCACCTGGACCACGAAGTCCTCGTCGAGCTACCTCGGCGGGAAGTCGTACTCCAGCAGCGCCAAGAACGCGAGCCTGACGTGGACGTTCACCGGCCGGTCGGCCGCGCTCGTCGTCTCGCGCGCCTCGACCTCGGGGCAGGTGTACGTCTACGTGGACGGCAGGAAGACCGCCACGGTGGACCTGAAGTCCGCCACCACCAAGTACCGCGACGCGCTCTGGGCGACCACCTGGGCGAGCGCCGCGAAGCACACGGTGAAGCTGGTCGTGGTCGGCACCGCCGGCCGGCCCGCCATCACCACGGACGGGCTGGTCTACCTCAAGTAACCCTCGTACGGCAGCCCTCGTGACGGCGCGCCCCGGCCGGGAGTCATCCGGCCGGGGCGCGTCGTCGTGTTCCCCCTCGTCCAGGCGTCGCGGGCCCTGCGGCGCACGCGTCCTCCGCGGCGTCTCCTGCCCCGGCCACCCCTCCTGCCGCAACCGCCACCCGGTCGCCGCCCGCTCCCCCCGGCACCCCCGGCTTTCCCGCCGGGCACGGCGGCTTCGGCGGACGGGGGGCCGGACCCTCGTGGCCGGCCCGGTACCCCTCGTCCAAGGCGTCGCCCCCCAGGAGGTTCCGGACTACGGGCTGCCTCCTGCGGGGAAGTACCTCATCCTGGAGGGCACCCGCGAAAGGGCCGACGCACATGCGCGAGACACGTCCGCAGGACCGCCCGACCGCCACCACCACCCACGGCACCGTGCGCGGCGTCCGGGAGAACGGGGTGGCGGTCTTCCGGGGGGTGCCGTACGCGGCGGCCCCGGTCGGCTCCCGCCGGTTCCGGGCCCCCGAGCCGCCGGAGCCGTGGGCGGGGGTGCGGGAGGCCGTCGTGTTCGGGCCGACCTCCCCCAAGCGCCCGTACGACCCGCCCCTGGACGCCCTCCTCCCGGACCCCGAGGTGCCCGGGGACGAGTGGCTCAACCTCAACGTCTGGACACCCGGCCCGGCCGCGGGCGGACTGCCGGTCATCGTCTGGATACACGGCGGCTCGCTGCTGCACGGCTCCTCCGCCGTGCCGGTGTACGACGGGACCGCCTTCGCCCGGGACGGGGTCGTCCTGGTGTCGGTCAACTACCGGCTGGGGATCGAGGGGTTCGGCGTCTTTCCCGACGCCCCCGCCAACCTCGGACTGCTCGACCAGCTCGCCGCCCTGGAGTGGGTACGGGAGAACGTCGCGGCGTTCGGGGGCGATCCGGAACGGGTGACGGTGGCCGGTGAGTCGGCCGGGGCGGTGAGCGTCGCCGCGCTGCTCACCGCGCCGAGGGCGACGGGGCTGTTCCGGCGCGCGGTGCTGCAGAGCGGGGCGCCGGACGCGCCGGCGCCCGAGGCGGGTCGCCGGACGACGGAGCTCGTCGCCCGGCGCCTCGGGGTCCCGGCGACCGCCGCCGCCCTGGCCGCCGTCGAACCGTCCGCGCTGCTGGCCGCGCAGAGCGCGGTGACCCGCGGCGGGAATCCGCTGACCGGCCGCGACGCCTTCCACATCGTGGTCGACGGTGACCTGCTCCCCCGCGATCCGGCCCAGGCGCTGCGGGACGGCGTGGGGAGCGGGGTGGACCTGCTGATGGGGGCGAACACCGAGGAGTACCGGCTCTGGTTCGTGCCCAGCGGGCTCACCGAGCGTCTCGGCCGGATCCGGCTACGGCTGGCGCTGCTGAAGTTCGGAGTGCCGGGAGCCACGGCCCGCGTGTACCGGGCCAACCGCCCGGCCGCCACGCCCGGCGAGCTGCTCGGGGCGCTCGCGACGGACCTGCTGCTGCGGGTGCCGCTGAACGTCCTCGCCGACGCCCGCGCGGGAGCCGGGGGCGGTACGTACCTGTACGAGTTCGGCTGGCCCTCTCCCGTACGGCGGCTGGGCGCCTGCCACGCGCTGGAGCTCGGCTTCGTCTTCGACACCCTGGCCCACCCGGACGTGGTGGCGCTGGCCGGCCCGCACGCGCCGCAGCGGCTGGCGGACGCGATGCACGCCGCCTGGGTCCGGTTCGCGGCCACCGGCGACCCGGGGTGGCCCGCTTGGGACGCCCGGCGGCCGGTGATGGCCTTCGGTCCGGGCGCCCCCGCCGTGGTGGAGGCGCCCCGGGACGACGAACTGCGCGGCTGGCCCCCGTACCGCGCCGCCGGCCGGGGCCGTGTCTGACCGTGCGCGGGCCGAGCGCCGCCCGCCCGGCGGGACGGGCCGGGCGAGACACGGCCGGAGCCGTCCTGTGACGGCCGGGGCGCCTCGCCCTCCGCGGGTTCGGGCCCGCCCCGGGGCGGTGCCGGCCCGTCCGGAGGTCAGGCCTTGTTCTGCGAGGCCCAGAACTCGTCGAAGGTGAGCAGCCCGTCACCGTTCGCGTCGTGGTGGTTGATGATCGCCTGCGCGACGGTCTCGGTGACGAACGGGTCGCCCAGCTGAGCCATGGCGCTCTTGTACTCGGCGGCCGTGATGAGACCGTCGCCGTTCTGGTCGAAATGCTCGAACGCCTTGCGCGCCGACTCGATGTCCGCCACTTTTCCGCCCCTACCGTTGGTCCGATTGACGGTGGTCAGATTAACGGGCCGACGCGCCCACGCCTGCGGCGGGCGGTCGAGGGGCATGCGGGCGGCCCGGACAGAGGCCGGTGACGATCTTCCACCGAACGGGTCGGTCTGCGAATCATTCAGTGAATCTCATATTCATTCACTGAATGCCAGGAGTTCAGTGGAAATATCCAACGATTCACACACCGAATCGACATGTTAGGACCTAATTGTCCTGTTTTGCACCTTTGGTTTCCCGGAGCGGATGTGCCATAGTCGGGTCCACGACCTCCTCCGACCCGAGCCAGGTCCTGCACGCGGCCGTGAACTCACCCCCCACGTCACGGCCCGCACAGAAGCCCCCAGGTCGCCGCACAACGGCGGACGGGGGCTTTCGTGCGTTCCGGGGTCCGGCACCGCGCCCGACCGCAGGCCGCCGCGGGCCGGTCGCGGCGCCCCCTACCGGTCCGAGCGGTCGGAGATCCTCATCTCGAACCAGGTGACCTTGCCGCGCGGCAGCAGGTCGACGCCCCAGCGGTCGGAGAGCCGGTCGACGAGGAAGAGGCCCCGCCCACTCACGTCCATCTCCCGCACCGGCATGAGGCAGGGCAGGCCGCGCGAGGGATCACGGACCCCGATCCGGATCATCCCCCGGCGGCGCTCCATGCGCAGACCGAAGTACTGCGCCCCGGTGTGCCGGACGGCGTTGCCGACGAGTTCGGAGACCAACAGGACGGCGTACTCGGCGAGTTGCGGAGAAAGCTTCCACTGCCCGAGCACCACCGCCGACGCGATCCGGCGGGCCGTCGCCGCGGACTCCGGGCGGGACGGCAGGCGCACCCCCGCCTCGTCGGTCGGGTTGCCGTACAACTCCAGTACATGGAAAGCCTGTTCGTCCTCCGACGCCGATACTCGCCGTGCCGCCGTCGCACTGCCGTGCGTGCGCGGCCGATCCCCACCCTCCAGGCCCGCCATGCCCCCCATCATGTCGGCAGCGGGTCTCCCCCGAAGCCCATCCGAGGGAATCCCTCCCCCGGAATGGCTGATTCCGGTGGGGCGGTTGGCATATGCCGCAGACATAAAATCGGTCCGCGTGACCTCTCTGACCTGCGACGGAGGACGAACGCTGCTGCCGACCGGGGCGGGCCGGTTCGACCGGCCGTCGCCGTGCCGCGTCCGCCGGAGGCGCCACGACGCCGCCCGCACGGATGAATCCGCACCGGCCCGCGCTCAGCGCCCGGCGCTCAGCGGAAGTGGGCCTTCCCCGGCCCGTCCTCCATGAAGCTGCGCATGCCCGTCTCGCGGTCCTCGGTGGCGAACAGCCCCGCGAACAGGTTCCGCTCGATGGTGAGGCCGGTGTCCAGGTCCGTCTCCAGCCCCGCGTCGACCGCCTCCTTCGCTGCCCGCAGCGCCAGCGCCGGCCCCTTCGCCAGGGCCGAGGCCCAGGCGTGCGCCTGCTGGTACACCTCTGCGGCGGGCACCACGCGGTCCACCAGACCGATGGCGAGTGCCTCGTCGGCCCGGACGTGCCGGCCGGTGAAGATCAGGTCCTTGGCCCGGGAGGGCCCGACGAGTCGGGCGAGGCGCTGGGTACCGCCCGCCCCCGGGATCACCCCGAGGAGGATCTCCGGCTGCCCCAGCTTGGCGTTGTCGCCGGCGATCCGGAAGTCGGCGCAGAGCGCCAGCTCACAGCCGCCTCCGAGGGCGTAACCGGTGACGGCGGCGACCACCGGCTTGGGGATGCGGGCGACGGCCGTGAAGGAGTCCTGGAGCGCCCGGGACCGCGCGACCATCGCGGCGTGGTCCATGTCCCGCATCTCCTTGATGTCCGCTCCCGCCGCGAACACCTTCTCGCCCCCGTGGACCACCACGGCCCGCACGTCCTCCCGCCGGGCCGCCTCGTCCGCCAGTTCCCGCAGCCGGTCCTGGGTGGCCATGTCCAACGCGTTCATCGGCGGCCGGTCCAGCCGGATGGTGCCGACGCCGTCCCGCACTTCGAGAGTCACAGTCATGGGGGGCAGGTTAGTGGCGTGGGGAGGGTCAGGGTCCCGGCCGCTGCCGTGATTCACCGGACACTCCCGACGGGCCTGCGGCCGCACCCGCCGGTGGAGCGACGGGTGCGGGAGGGGACGGGGCGGGGCGACGGGCGCGGAAGGGCGAGGGAAACCGGCACCGCGACCGGCACGGGAACCGGCACGGGAACCGGCACGGCGACCGGCGCGGAACGGCACGGGAACCGGCACCGCGACCGGCGCGGAACGGCGACGGTCCCCGCACCTCCCACCGATCGTGAGTGGTCCGGGGACCGTGCGGACCCGCGCCGTCGTCCGCGGCACCGGGCCCTTCGCCCGTGTCACGTGCCCGGGGTGGTCACTTGATCCACTCGGACCACTCCATGTTCCAGCCGTTGAGGCCGTTGTCCGGAGCGATGACCTTGTCCTTGGAGTTCTTCACCACGACCACGTCGCCGATGATCGACTGGTCGAAGAACCAGGCGGCCGGCGTCTTGCCGTCGTACCCACCGCGCACGTCCCGCAGTCCCACGCAGCCGTGACTGGTGTTGGTGGTGCCGAAGATGCTGGAGTTGCCCCAGTAGTTGCCGTGCACGAACGTGCCGGAGGTGGAGAGGCGCATCGCGTGCGGCACGTCCTTGATGTCGTACTCACCGCCGAAGCCGACCGTGTCGCCGTTCATCCGGGTGACCTTGAGCTTCTCGCTGATGACCATCTGACCGTTGTACGTGGTCGTGGACGGGGCGCCCGCCGAGATCGGGATGTCCTTCAGCTGCTCGCCGTCGCGGACGACGACCATCCGGTGGCCGGCCGCGTCGACCGTGGAGACCTGGCTGCGGCCGATCGTGAAGTGGAAGGTCTTGGCCTGCTTGCCGTAGACGCCCGGCCGTCCCTCCACGCCGTCGAGGTTGAGCTCGACCGTCACCTTGGTGCCGGCAGCCCAGTACTTCTCGGGGCGGAAGTCGAGGCGGTCGTTGCCGAACCAGTGGCCCTCGACGGGCACGTCGGGCTCGGCCGTGACCGTGATGGCCTTCTCGACGGCGGCGGGGTCGGTGATGCCCCGGGTGAAGTTGATGGAGACCGGCATGCCGACGCCGACGGTCGAGCCGTCCTCGGGGGTGTACTGCCCGATGAAGGTGTTCTGCGGGACGAGGGTGGTGAAGGTGGTGTCCTTGGCGGACTGCCTGCCCTTCGTGTCCTCCGCGACCGCGTGCACCGTGTACTTGGTGGCCGCGGCGAGGTGGCGCTCGGGCGTCCAGCCGGTGCCGTCGGCGGAGAGGCTGCCCTCCACCTCACCGCCCTGCGCGTCGGCGACCTTGACCGTGGTCAGCTTGCCCTTGGCGGCCGATATCTTCAGCGCTCCGCTGGTCTCGACCGAGGAGGCGCCGTCCTGCGGCGCGATGGTCACGACCGCCTCGGAGGCGGTCGTGTCCTCCACCGTGCCGCTGCCGTTCTCGGCACCGCTCCCGCTGCCCGAACCGCTCCCGCTGCCACTGGTGCCGCCGCACGCCGTCACCAGCAGAAGCAGTGCGCCCAGCAGCAGCGCGAGGATTCCGGGGCCGCGGCGCCCGCGCGTCTCCCCGCCGGTCCCGGCCGCACGTCCCCGTATCGGTATCCCGCTCATCGTGGTCGTCTCCCCTCGTGCGGCCTGGCCCCAGCCGGCCCCGCACACCCCGCGCGTCGTCGAACATGCGCGCCTGTCGAGAAGAGAACCACACGGCTCCCGGCAGGAAGGTCGTGCGGATGTCACCGTTCAGTCCCAAGTTGGACCGGCACATGCGCAGGTGGCACGGGGTACGGCCGATGTCCGCGGGGAGCCGCCGCGACCCGTCTCTCAGCGCAGTGCGGAACCCGCCTTCCACCGCTTCCAGTCGAGGTTCCAGCCGCTGAGTCCGTTGTCCGGGGCGACCTGCCGGTCCTCCGAGTTGACGACCTCCACCACGTCACCGACGAGGGTGCGGTCGAAGAACCAGCCGGCCGGGGCGGAGGCGCTGCCGCCCTTCTCGTCCCGCAGCCCGATGCAGCCGTGGCTGACGTTCGCGGAGCCGAAGGTGTCCTCGGGGGCCCAGTAGTTGCCGTGCAGGAAGGTGCCGGACTCGGTGAGCCGGATGGCGTGCGGCACGTCCTTGATGTCGTACTCGCCGCCGAAACCCACGGTCCGCCCGTCCATCCGGGTCACCTCGTGGAGCTCGCTGACCACCATCTTCCCGTTGTACGTGGTGGTCTTCGGGGCCCCGGCGGTGATCGGCACGGTGGTGACCGGCTCGCCGTCGCGGCGCACCTCCATGGTGTGCTCGGCCGCGTCGACCAGGGAGGTCTGGGAGCGGCCCACGGTGAAGCGGACCCGCTTGCTCTGGCTGCCGTACACCCCCGGCGCGCCCTCCACGTCCCGCAGCCCGATGTCGACGGTGACCTCGGTGCCCGGTTCCCAGTACTTCTCCGGGCGGAAGTCGAGCCGGTCCCTGCCGAACCAGTGGCCGGACACCTCCACGGCGGGGTCGGCGGTGACCTCGATCGCGCGCTGCACCGCCGCCCGGTCGGTGACGGGGCTGCTGAAGTCGAAGGAGACGATCATCCCGGTGCCGACCGTGGAGCGGTGTTCCGGTTTGAAGTAGCCGATGAAGTGGTGCCCGGGGATCAGCGTGGTGAAGGTGGTGTGCCGGGCCGAGCGGCGCCCGGCTCCGTCCACGGCCACCGCGTCGACGCTGTACTTCGCGGCGAGCCGGAGCTGCCCCTTGCCCCCCGCGGGGGACCATCGCCGGCCGTCCGCGGAGATCCGGCCGGTGACGCGGTCGCGCCGGGCGTCCTCGATCTGCGCCACCTCGACGCTCTCCAGGTGCCCGTCCGGAACCTCCACCTCGATCCGGGTGGAAGCGCCGACGTTCTTCGCGCCGTCCGCCGGGAGGACCCGGATCACGTCCTCGGGGGCGCGCGCCTTCCCGTTGACGAAGGGGATTCCTCCGGTGCAGCCGGTCAGTACGGCCGCGACCGCCAGTAGTCCTGCCCATGTCAGCACGGCGGCCGGACCGGTCCGTGCTCTCTTCGCTGTGTGAGTCACGCACCCCCAACGACCGGAGCCGCTCAGGGGAAACGTGAGTGTGGGCCTCCCGGTGGGCAGAACAGGGGGGAGGACTTCACCGGGAGGCCGCGGCCGGGACGCCGTGCGGCTCCCGGACTTGCCCGTCCCCACGAGCCGCAGGAGGCCGGGAGTGTCGAGCGCAGCCGAGCAGGAAGCCGTGCAGGAGCCGGTACGTCCGGGGCGTGCGGGCGACGGGCCGCCGCCCGGCTCCACCCGTGTGCCGCACTCCGGCACCTCCGCCGTGCCCCGGGCCGCGGCCGCGCCGCCCCCGGTGTGGCCGGGCGCGCCCATGCCGCTGGGCGCGCGGTTCCGGGTGGGCCCGGACGGGGTGGCGGGTACCAACTTCGCCCTGTGGGCGGGCGGGGCGGAGGCCGTCGAACTCTGCCTCTTCGACGAGGCGGGCCAGGAGACGCGGTGCCGGCTGACCGAGCTGACCCACGAGATCTGGCACGGTTTCGTGCCGGGGGTGCGGCCGGGCCGGCGGTACGGCTACCGCGTCCACGGCCGCTGGGACCCGTGGACGGGGGCCCGCTGGAACGCCGCGAAACTGCTGCTCGACCCGTACGCCCGCGCCGTGGACGGAACGTTCACCCTGCCGCCCGAGGTCTACGGCCACATGCGCGACTGGCCGCAGCAGCACGTCGCCGACACCGTGCGCGACGAGCGCGACTCCGCCCCGTTCGTGCCGAAGGGGGTCGTCGTCCACGACGACCTCGCGGGCGGTGAGGACGAGTGGATGGACGACCGGCGCCCCAAGACGCCGTGGGCCGACTCCGTCATCTACGAGCTGCACGTGCGCGGCTTCACCAAGCTGCACCCCGGCATCCCGCCCGAGCTGCGCGGCACGTACGCCGGCCTCGCCCATCCCGCCGCCATCGAGCACCTGAAGCGGCTGGGGGTGACGGCGGTGGAGCTGCTGCCGGTGCACCAGTTCGCGCACGAGGACCATCTGCTCCGGCGCGGGATGCACAACTACTGGGGCTACAACTCGATCGGCTACTTCGCCCCGCACGCCGACTACGCGGCGAGCGGTACCGCCGGGGCGCAGGTCGGCGAGTTCAAGGGGATGGTGCGCGCCCTGCACGACGCGGGGATCGAGGTGATCCTGGACGTCGTCTACAACCACACCGCCGAGGCGGGCGAGTTGGGTCCGACCCTCTCCATGCGGGGGGTCGACAACCGCGGCTACTACCGCCTGCAGGCCGACGCCCGCCGGTACGCCGACTACACCGGTTGCGGCAACACCCTGCACGTGGTGCAGCCGCACGTGCTGCGCCTGATCACCGACTCGCTGCGGTACTGGGTGACGGAGATGGGCGTCGACGGGTTCCGCTTCGACCTGGCGGCGGCACTCGCCCGCTCCATGCACGACGTGGACATGCTCTCGCCGTTCCTCGCGGTGATCGCCCAGGACCCGGTGCTGCGCCGGGTCAAGCTGATCGCCGAGCCGTGGGACGTGGGCAACGGCGGTTACCAGGTGGGCGCGTTCCCGCCCCTGTGGACCGAGTGGAACGACCGCTACCGCGACGCCGTGCGCGACTTCTGGCGGGGCGCGCTGGGGGACGTGCGCGACCTCGGCTACCGCCTCTCCGGCTCCAGCGACCTGTACGCGTGGGGCGGGCGCCGCCCGTACGCCTCGGTCAACTTCGTCACCGCGCACGACGGTTTCACCCTGCGCGACCTGGTGAGCTACGAGCACAAGCACAACGAGGCCAACGGCGAGGGCAACCGCGACGGCACCGGTGACAACCGGTCCTGGAACTGCGGTGCGGAGGGCGAGAGCGACGACCCGGAGATCAACGCGCTCCGCCGCCGGCAGTTGCGCAACCTGCTCACCACGCTGCTGCTCTCCACCGGGGTGCCGATGCTGGTGGCGGGCGACGAGATGGGGCGTACCCAGGGCGGCAACAACAACGCCTACTGCCAGGACAACGAGATCAGCTGGGTGGACTGGTCCCTGCTGGAGGACCCCGGATGGCGCGGGCTGACCGAACTGACCGCCCGGGTGCTGCGGCTGCGCCACACCCATCCGGTGCTGCGCCGCCGGGCGTTCTTCTCGGGCCGCCCGCAGGCCGCGGACGGGCTGCGGGACCTGGCCTGGTTCACCCCGCGGGGCGAGGAGATGACGGCCCAGGACTGGTACGCGCCCGCGGCGACGCTCGGGCTCTTCCTCTCGGGGCGGGACATCCCGGGCCGGGACGCGCGGGGCGAGCAGATCGTGGACGACAGCTTCCTGGCGATCCTGCACGCGGCGGACCGGCCGGCCGACTTCCTGCTGCCGGGCGCGCCCTGGGCCGACGCCTACTCCCTCGTCCTCGACACCTCCCGGGAGGACCAGTCGGCGGAGCCCGGCACGGTCCACGCGGGCGGCACGGTACTGAGGGTGCCGGGGCGCTCGGTGCTGCTCCTCCGGGTGACGGACTGACGGACCGGCGGGGCGGACGGGCGGACGGGCGGACGGGCCGTCCACCCGGGCCGACCGGGCCGCCTGGGACTCCCGTGCCGCCTGGGCCGTCCGGGCCGCCCGCCCGTGCTCCGCGGAGCCGGGCGCCCCGGGCGCGAGGGACCGGACGGCCGGAAAAACCCTGTGGGGGATGTCAGCGGTGAAACATAGGATCACCCCTGATGCCCGAAAATCCCGCCGAGCGCACGAACCGGTCCACCGTGCGCTCACTCACGCGTCTGTGGCCCTATCTCCGTCCGGTACGCGCCCGTTGGCTCGCCGCCGCCCTCGTCGCCGTGGTCGCGTCCTGCCTCGGGCTGGTCATCCCGTTCGTCCTCAAGTGGATGGTGGACGGCCCGGTGGCCGACCGGGACCCGGGCGGCGTCTGGCTGGGGGCGCTGTGGCTGCTGCTCCTGGGCATCCTGGAAGCGGTCCTCTTCGGATTGCGGCGCTGGCTGGTGGCGCGCCCGCTGGCCGGGGTCGAGGCCGGTATGCGGGCCGATCTCTACCACCGCCTGCAGCGGCTCCCGATGGCCTTCCACGACCGCTGGCCCTCCGGTCAGCTTCTGTCGCGCGGCACCACCGATCTGATGCTGGTGCGCATGTTCCTGGCGTTCCCGCTGACCTTCCTGCTGGTCAACTCGGTCACGATCGCCATCGGATTCGTCATCCTGTTCCTCCAAGAGTGGACGCTCGGGCTGGTGCTGCTCGCCCCGGCGGTCCCCCTGATGGTCCTCAGTTCCGTCTTCGAGTCGAAGTACTCCCTGGTGGCCCGCACCGCCCAGGACCAGGTCGGTGACCTGACGACGGTCGTCGAGGAGAGCGTGCTCGGCATCCGGATCATCAAGGGCTTCGGCAGGCACCGCAGCCAGGCGCGGGCGTTCACGTCGCTGTCGCACCGGCTGCGCTCCACCGAGCTGACCAAGGCCCGGCTGCTGGCGGGGATCTGGGCGCTCATCACCGGGGTTCCGGAGCTGGCGATCGGCGCCGCGCTGGTGCTCGGCACCGTCCAGGTGGCCGACGGCGATCTCTCGGCGGGGACGCTGGTGGCGTTCCTCTCGACGGCCCTCGCGCTGCGCTGGCCGGTGGAGTCGATCGGCTTCCTGCTCGCGATGAGCCAGGAGGCGGCGACCGCGACCGACCGCTACTTCGAGGTCATGGACGTGGCGCTGGAGAGCGAGCGCGGAGCCGTCGCCCCCGCCCGGAGCACCGGGACCGGGACCGGGACCGCCGGGATGGTCTTCGAGGACGTCTCCTTCCGCTATCCGGACGCGGCCCCGGACGCCGTGCCCGTCCTCGCCGGGATCGACCTCCACGTGCGGCCCGGCGAGACGATGGCGCTGGTCGGTGCCACCGGCTCCGGCAAGACGACGCTCACCGCCCTGGTGCCCCGGCTCCACGAGCTCACCGGCGGCCGGATCACCCTGGACGGCGAGGACATCGTCCTGATGGACCGCGCGCGGCTCCGGTCGCTGGTGTCGGTGGCGTTCGAGGAGCCGACGCTCTTCTCGGCCACGGTCGGGGAGAACGTCCTGATGGGCGCGGACGGCGCCGGCGACGAGGACCTGCGCCGGGCCCTGGACGTCGCCCAGGCCCGGTTCGCGCACGGATTGCCCGAGGGCACCGGCACCCAGGTCGGCGAGCAGGGGCTCAGCCTGTCCGGCGGGCAGCGCCAGCGCCTCGCCCTGGCGCGCGCGGTGGTCGGCCGCCCCCGCTTCCTGGTGCTGGACGACCCGCTCTCCGCGCTGGACGTCCACACGGAGGCACGGGTGGAGGCGGCGCTGCGGCACGTACTGGAGGAGACGACGGCGGTGATCGTCGCCCACCGGCCGTCCACCGTGATGCTCGCCGACCGGGTGGCGCTGCTCTCCGGCGGCCGGATCACGGCCGTCGGTACGCATCAGGAACTGCTGCGCACGAGCGCCGAGTACGCCTGGCTGATGTCGGGCGCCGAACGGCCGGGCATCACGGTCACCGAGGAGGTCACGACCCCATGACCAGTACCACCACGTCCGACGCCCCGTCCCCCGGGGGCACCGACGGCCCCGGCGGCACCGACAGCACCCCCGCCGCACCCGCCCCCGGGAAGACCGGCCCGGACGTCTCGCCGGAGTCCGGTGACGCGTTCGACCGCGACGTGCTGCCCACGTCGCCGGGCGCCACCCGGGCGCTGCTCGCCTCGTTGCTGCGGCCGTTGCGCGGACGGGTGCTGACGACGGTCGTCCTGCTCCTCGTCCAGCAGGCCGCCGTCCAGGCGGGCCCGCTGCTCGTGGCGTACGCGATCGACCGCGCGGTGCCCGCGTTCCGGGAGTCCGACCACGGTCCGCTGATCGCGGTGGGCGTCGCCTACGCGCTCTGCGCGGCGGGCGGCGGCCTCCTCCAGTACGCCTTCATCCGGGGCTCGGCCCGTATCAACCAGGATGTCCTGCTGGACCTGCGCGGGCGGATCTTCCGGCACGCGCAGGCACTGAGCGTCGACTTCCACGAGCGCTACACCTCGGGCCGGCTGATCTCCCGGTCGACGACGGACGTGGAGTCGCTGCGGGAACTGCTCAGTGAGGGGCTGCAGGAGCTGATCACCGTGGTCCTCTCCTTCGTCTTCATCTCCGGCACGCTGCTCTGGCTGGACGCCGGCATCGGCTCGGTCGCGGTGCTCTCCTTCGTGCCGCTCTACCTGCTGGTGCGGCTCTACCGGCGGCGGGCGGGCCGGGCGTACGCGGTGCGCTCCACCGCCACCGCCGCGGTGATCGTGAAGTTCGCCGAGACGATGAACGGCATCCGGCCGGTGCGGGCGTTCCGCCGCGAACGCTCCAACGACGCCGCGTTCGACGTGCTGAACCGCCGCCACGAACGCGCGAACGGCGACACCCTGCTGGAGATGGCCCGCTACGTGGTGTGCTCCCGGCTCGTCGCCAACATCGCCGTCGCGGGGATGGTGCTGTGGGGCGCCTACCGGGTCGCCTCGGGGACGCTCGCGCTGGGCGTGCTGGCGGCGGCGGTGCTCTACCTGCGCCGGCTCTACGACCCGATCGACCGGCTGGCGATGTTCCTCAACTCCTGGGAGTCCGCCGCCGCGTCGCTGGAGAAGATCGCGGGCCTGCTCGCGCAGACCCCCTCGGTGCCGGAGCCCTCCGCCCCGGTGGAGCTGCCCGCCCTGCGCGGGGAGCAGCCGGGGCGGGAGGTGGTCTTCGACGGGGTGCGGTTCGCCTACCGGACGGGCGGCGAGGTGCTGCCGCGCTTCGACCTGACCCTGCCCGCCGGGCAGACGGTGGCCGTGGTCGGCTCGACGGGCGCGGGCAAGTCGACGCTGGCGAAGCTGCTCGCGCGGTTCTACGACCCGAGCGACGGCCGGGTGCTGCTGGACGGCGTCGACCTGCGGGAGCTGGCCGCGGCGGAGCTGCGCCGCGGTGTGGTGATGGTGACGCAGGAGGCCTTCCTGTTCTCCGGGACGGTCGCGGAGAACATCGCGATCGGCCGGCCGGACGCGACACGCGAGGAGATCGAGCGGGCGGCGAAGGTGATCGGGGCGCACGAGTTCATCGAGAGCCTGCCCGAGGGGTACGACACCGACGTGCGCAAGCGGGGTGGCCGGATCTCGGCCGGTCAGCGCCAGTTGGTGGCGTTCGCGCGGGCGCTGCTGGCCGACCCGGCGGTGGTGATCCTGGACGAGGCGACCAGTTCCCTGGACATCCCCGGCGAGCGGGCGGTGCAGCGGGCCATGGACACGGTGCTGCACGGCCGTACGGCGGTGGTGATCGCGCACCGGCTCTCCACGGTGGAGATCGCGGACCGGGTGCTGGTGATGGAGCACGGCCGCATCGTGGAGGACGGCTCCCCGGCCGAACTCATCGGCGGGGAGGGCAGGTTCGCAGGGCTGCACCGGGCGTGGCGGGAGAGTCTGGCCTGAGCGGGGCGGGCCCGTGGCCTTCGCCCGCCCCGGCGCCCACGCCCGTACGACGCGGCCCCCGTGCTGGCGTAGAGTCCTTTTGTGCTAGGTGAATACGCGATCACGGGTGGCCGCGCGGCCGACATCGCGGCCAGCGTCGAACGGGGCGTCTCGTCCGGTGAACTGCTTCCGGGCGTCGCGCTGCCGCCCATGCGGGAGCTGGCGGCCGAGCTGGGAGTGAACCCCAACACGGTGGCCGCCGCGTACCGGATCCTGCGCGAGCGCGGCCTGATCGAGACCGACGGCCGCCGCGGCAGCCACGTGCGGGCCAAGCCCGCCACCCTCGCCCGCGAGGCCATCCGTACCGAACTGCCGCCCGGCGTACGGGACATCGCCACCGGGAACCCGGATCCGGCGCTGCTGCCGTCGCTGACCGAGGCCCTCGCCGCCGCCGCCCGCCGGTACGCGGGCCGCCAGGGCCGGTACGGCGACGAACCGGTGGTCCCGGAGCTGGAGGACGCCGCCCGGGCCGCCTTCGGGGCGGACGGCCTGCCCGACGGCCCCGTCGCGCTGGCGTCGGGCGCGCTCGACGCCATCGAACGTCTCCTCTCCGCGCACCTGCGGCCCGGCGACGCCGTGGCCGTCGAGGACCCGGGGTGGGCGGGCCTGCTCGACCTGATCCCCGCGATGCGTCTGAAGGTGCTGCCCGTCGCGCTCGACGACGACGGGCCGCTCCCCGAGAGCGTGGCCGCGGCCCTCGGCAGGGGGGCCCGCGCGCTGATCGTGACCGACCGGGCCCAGAACCCCACCGGCGCCGTCCTGACGGCGGAGCGTGCCACCGCCCTGCGGGAGCTGCTCGCCCACCATCCGGACGTCCTGGTGATCGACGACGACCACGGGCACGCCATCGTGCACCAGCCGCTGCACACCCTCGCGGGGGCCACCCGCAGCTGGGCGTCGGTCCGGTCCGTGGCGAAGGCGTACGGCCCCGATCTGCGTCTGGCGCTCTTCACCGCCGACCGGGTGACCGCGGACCGGGTGCAGGGGCGGTTCCAGCTCGGACCGGGGTGGGTGAGCAAGCTCCTGCAGTACGCGGTGGTGGACCTGTGGGAGCGCGGCACGCACGACACCGCCGCCGTCGCGCGTTCGTACGGCACGCGCCGGGACGCCCTGATCGCCGCCCTGGGCGAGCGCGGGGTCGCGGCGCGGGGGCGCAGCGGCCTCAACGTGTGGGTGCCGGTGGCCGACGAGACCGGCGCGGTGGCGCGGCTCCAGGCGGCGGGATGGGCGGTCGCGCCCGGTGCCCGGTTCCGGGTGGCCTCGTCGCCCGCGGTGCGCCTGACCGTCTCGCAGGTGGACGTCTCCGAGATGGAGCGGCTCGCCGACGCGGTCGCGGACGCGGTCCGGCCGGGCCCGGGGACCCGGTACGCCTGACCGGCTCCCCGTGCGTACGGCCCGGGGCGCGGTTTCCCGGAACGCGGTCCGACGGACCGCGTTCCGGGAAACCGCGCGGGGCGAAGAAGGGCCGTCCCTCAGACCGGGGCGGCGGCGTTCGTCTCCCGGCCCGCTTTCACGCCGGCCCGGTGGCGGGTGGCGAACGAGGCGACGTAGAGGATCGCGGCGAAGCCCGCGCTCAGCGCGACGAGCCACAGCCAGAACTGCCGTTCCGGGGCGCCCTCGTCCGTGGACAGCAGGGCGGCCAGCCCGTTGGCACAGGCTCCGCCGACGGCCATGGCGGTGCCGATGAAGCCGAACGCCATTCCGCGCCGGTGCGCGGGGACGGTGTTGGCCATCTCGCTGTCGATCCGGGGATCGATCAGCACCTCCGCGGCGGAGAAGAGCAGGACCGACGCCACGAGGCCTCCCACCGATCCCGTCGAGGCGGCGGCGAAGCTGGTCGTCATGAACAGCAGGGCACCGCAGATGACCAGCGCCGAGCTGCTGATCCTGCTGGTGTACTGGTTCAGCGGCACCTGGAGCAGCACCACCGCGATCGCGTTGACGGTGAAGAGGACACCGACCAGCGACGAGCTCTGCACACTTCCGGTGAAGACCGGCAGCGCGTACTCGAGCTGGATGTAGCAGAACCCGAAGGCGAAGGCGCAGGCGAGCACCCAGGCGAGTTTCCGGCGGTCCGTCGAAGCCGCCGCGCCCCCCGCCCCGGCCGGGGTGTCCGCGTTCTCTCCGGCCGGTTCCTCGGCGCCCGCCAGGGAGCGCAGGCGCAGCAGCAGGAGGGCGAGCGCCACGTAGATGGCGCTGGTGACGACGAAGCCCACCCGGGGGTCGGCGAAGAGCAGCAGGAGGCTGCCGACCAGGGGGCCGACGGCGCACCCCACGTTGTTGGCGGTGCTCCGCAGGGCGAAGACCGTCCTGAGCTGCTCCCCCGTGCCCAGCAGGCGCACCAGCGCCGCCTTGGACGCCGGCACGTAGATCGCCCCGCCGAGTCCCAGGAGCGCGCACGCGGCGACCACCTGGACGGATCCGGAGGCGGCCAGCAGCAGGAGGTACGACACCGCCCTGACCAGGAGCCCGCCGCACATGGCGGCGACGGGGCCCGTGCGGTCGGCGATCCAGCCGCCCAGCATGGACAGGCCCTGCTGCGACCAGAACTTGACCGTGATGGCCATCGCGACCACGACGGGGCTGAGGTGCTGTTCGCGCGTGAGGTAGACGGCGAGGAACGGGATCACGATGTTGCTGCCGAACGCGACGGCGAAGTTGCCGATCAGCAGCATGAGGCAGCCGGGCGTCCGCCGGGCCAGGCGCAACGTCTCGATCACGGCGCGAGGTCCGGCTCGCCGGTGGGCCGGATGACGGTGGAGCGCTCGAACCACGCCTGGGCGTCGAGGAGGGCGGCCTCGACCTCCTTGCGCGAGTCGCCGGTGGCGAGCACGGCACCGATCTTCTCCACGCTCAGCTTCGCGAGGGCGAGTTCGGTGCCCGGCTCGGCGTACCTGCGGTACTGGGTGATGCCGGGGACCGGGCACTCCTCGGGGATCTCCACGAGGGTGCCGGGACGCGGCGGGAACAGCGAGAGGCCGGCTATGCGCAGGGGCGCCGCCGGGACGTCGAGCGGCTGGTGCCCACTGAGGAAGCGGACCATGACCTCGGGCAGGAAGACGCCGAAGCCGAGCTTGAGCACGTCCTCTATCATCCCGCCGCCCATCCGGCTGGCGACCTCGTTGAACACCATGCGCCCGTCCCCGGTCAGGAAGATCTCGGCGTGGAAGATGGAGGTGTCCGGAGTCGGCAGCGCGGCCAGCGCACGGCGCGTGAGCTCCTGGGCGGGGGCGAGCAGCTCGTCCTCCGGGTCCATGAGGCAACTGTGCAGCGCGTGCCCCTCCTTGATGTCCAGGCAGGTGCTGTCACCCTGGGTCGAGGCCCAGAGGAGTCTGATCTCGCCACCGAGGACTATGCCGTCGACGTGCAGGAGTTCGTGCTCGATGTACTGCTCGGCGATGAGCTGGGCGCCGTCGTCGGTGCCGAGGTCGCGGTGGGAGGCGAGCAGCGGGTCGATGTCCTGCTCGCCGCGCAGGACGTGCACGTCCATGGAGCCGCCGCCCCGCCGGGGCTTGACGACGATCGGGTACCCGTTGCTCTCGACGAAGCCGACCAGATCGGCGAGGTTCGACACGGGCGCGTACCGCGCGAGCGGGACGCCGGCCCCGGAGAGGATGCGCTTCATCTCGAGCTTGTCGCGGAAGGCGGTCGCGCAGGCGACGTCCTGCCCCGGTGCGCCGAACAGCTCCCGCAGGCGCGCGGCGCGCAGGATGTCGAACTCCGAGAGCGCGAGCACGCGGTCGAAGGCCGACCGCCGGTGCATCGCGAGGGCCAGGCTCTCCACCAGCGGGTTGAAGTGGAAGTCGTCGATGAACTCCACGTGGACGTACCCGGCGAGCTGAGCGGTGCGTTCCCGCGGGTCGGTCGAGACGGCCGCGGTGTCGGTCAGCAGGACGGCCTCGTCCTCGGTGCCGATCCAGTCGGGGAAGCGGAGTCCGGTGGTGAGCGGAGTCCGGTTGAGTACCAGGTACCTCATCGGGCCTCCTCCGTCGCCTCGCGGAACGGCGAACCGGTGACGCGTTCGCCCCGGGTCGGGTCCGGTCGGCCGGCATTCCTCGTGTGCGGGATCGGAGTTCTCACAGGTTCGCTTCTCTCGAATGGGATCGGGCTCGTCGGGGGTGTCCCGTCCGGTCCTTCACGCGGTCGCGTTCCCGACCGGTGGGAGGGATGAGCGCGCGTCAGGGGTACGCCGTGTGCCGGCGTCCCCGCGTCCCCACCGGGCCGGAGCCGGCCCGGTGGGACGGCGGACCGCCCCGGCCCGCGGGGCGGCGCCACGGTCGACGGCGTTGTCGGTGACAGCTCGCCATTTAACCCGATCGGCCGCCGGCGCGCGCCGAGGCCCCGTCACAGCAACGTGCGGATGTGGCCGACCCGTCGGCCACCGCCCTGGATCTCCGGGCGGATCAGCTTCGCCACGGCCTCCTGGGCCGAGGGCGGCACCGTCAGGTGGCCGAGCGTGGTGAACGCGGCCAGCGCGACCGGCATGGACGCGCGGTTGGCGCCGTCGTCGACCTTCACCGCGACGGCTCCGGCTCCCGGCGCGGCCAGCAGGTGCAGTCCCTCCGCCCCGAACTTGGCCAGCAGGCCGGGGACGGCCTCCATCGCCAGCACGTCCGTGCGGCCGGTGCCCTCGACGAGGCGGGGGTGGGCCCGCATGGCGTCGGCCACCGCACGCTCGTCGGTTCCCTCGGGTGCTTCCACGAGGCGCGTCATCGCGCGTGCCAGGCCGGTCAGGCCGACCGCGAAGATCGGCACCCCGCATCCGTCGACACCGGTCGCCACGATGGTCTCGCCGGTCAACTCCTCGATCACCGAGGCGGCGTGCCGCTGCAGCGGGTGGCCGGGTTCCAGGTAGGTCCCGGTGTCCCAGCCGTTGACGGCGCACGTCGCGACCATCGCCGCGTGCTTGCCCGAGCAGGTCATGTAGACCCGTCGGGCCTCGCCGCCGGCCGCGACGATCGCACGGGAGGCGGCCGGGTCCATGGGGAGGTCCGGCGGGCACCGCAGCGCGTCGCCGTCGAGCCCGGCGTCCGCGAGGATCTTCTCCACCCGCTCCACGTGCATCGGCTCGCCGCAGTGGCTGGCCGAAGCGACGGCCAACTCGGCTTCGTCGCAGGGCTTCCAGCCGGCACGCAGCATCGCGACGGCGAGCACCGGCTTGATGGCCGAGCGGGGGAAGACGGGGGAGACCGCGTCGCCGACACCGGCGATCAGAGTGCCCGACGAGTCGGTCACCGCGACGGAGCCCCGGTGGAAGCTCTCGGTGAAACCGGAGCGGACCGTCTCCGCGATCGGGACTCCGCCGCGGTACACGGCGTCGGTGGGTGCGGAACTCATGACGAGCACTCCTCGGGGTGATGGGTGGTGGGCCGGAACGCGGGTGAGCGCGGGGTCCGGCCGGGGCTTTCGGCCGGTGCCGCGGGCGCCGGGCGGCGGTACCCCTGACGCGGCCCGGTGACGGCCCCCAGGTGGAGGCCGTTCTCCCGGCGCTCCAGGGGGAGGTCGAGCGAGGTGACGCAGGTGCCGGCGTGTGCGCAGCGCCCGCCGGACCGGTTGACGTGCACGCCTTGCAGGCCCGCGTTGCCGGCGCCCACGATGTCGGCTTCGTACTCGTCACCGATGTGCACGACGGCGTCCGCCCCGCCCAGCGCCGCGAGTCCGTCGGCGAACGCCTCCTTCGCGGGCTTGCGGTGCACGCCGTCTCCGCAGTACGTGACGTGGGTGAGGTGGGTCTCCAGACCGAGTCGCCGGACGATGTCCTCGCGCAGCACGGCGAACGAGTTGGAGACGGCGACGCAGGTGATGCCGTGCGCCCGCACGGAGGCGAGGAACCGGACGGCGTCGGGGAAGAGGCGCACGTGGGTGAGGACGGCGTCGCGGCGTCGGTCGACGAGGTCGCGCAGTTCGGACGCGGAAGGGCTCCGGCCGTGGCACGCGGCGTGGAACCGGCCGATCCGCTCGTCGTCGTACTCCGCCGCGGGCAGGGCGCCCCGGTTCATCTCGCGGTCCGCCCGGGCGGAGGCCTCGTACCACCGCGGCAGGTCCGAAGGGCGCCCGCCGATCGCTTCGAGCGCCCGCACCGAGCTCACGGAGTAGTCGATGAGGGTCTCGTCCAGATCGAAGGAGATCGCGTCACACCGCATGCGTCATCACACCCACCACACCCACCACAGCTGACAGATTTCTCACCCACGGGGCGGCGGCGCACCGGCGCCCCCGGGGTGCGGCCGCGCCCACCGCTGCCGCATCCCGGACGCCGTGCACACCGCCGCCGACGCCGGCGCTCCCCCGTCGGCCCGGGAGAGCGCCGGCGCGGATCAGCGGACCTGGAAGCGGAGCACCTCGTTGACCTGACGCTGCTTCTCCAGGATGTCGTCGCGGGACGCGCCGGTGAAGATCACGTGGCCGTGGGCCTGCCAGACCCGCGGCGGGACGTCGATCGCGTCACCGATCTGGCTGTAGATCATGACCTCGGAGACCGTCTCGTCGGCCTCCAGGGTGTCGATGCCCTCGACGGCCGCGAGCTCGCCGGGCTGCTCGCCGAAGTGCAGCGAGAAGCCGACGTGGCGGGCGTTCTCGCTGTTCACGAAGACGTCGACGGTCTGGCCGAGCGACACCTTGGTGAGGACCTCGACCATGTCGATGCCGGTCGAGAGCAGCACGCTCTGGTAGACCGGGCCGCCGCCGAGGCGCGCGCCGGTCTCCAGGATGTAGGGCTCACCGGCCGGGGAGACGCGGTACTCGGTGTGGGTCGCGCCCTGGGTGATGCCGAGGCCCTGGTGCGCCAGCGCCGTGTACTTCTTGACCTTCTCCAGCGTCTCGCCCGTCAGCACGGTCGGGGTCGCGTAGAAGGTCTCCTCGAAGAAGGGACCGTCCATCGGGGTCGGCTTGTCGTGCACGGCGACGACGACCGTCTCGCCGTTCTGCACGTAGCTCTCGACGCTGATCTCGTTGCCGACGAGGAACTCCTCCAGGAGGATCCCTTCCGAGTAACGGGACTTGAGGAAGAACAGCGGGTCGTAGTCGAAGCCCGCCCACGCGCCCTTCCGGATCTCCTCGAAGTGCTCGGCGAGCTCCTCGGGGGTGTCGACCCTGCGGACGAACATGCTGCCGCCGCCGATGATCGGCTTCATGACGAGCGGGTACTCGATCGTCTCGGCGGCCTTCTGCGCCTCCTCGACCGAGGTGGCGAGCGCGAACCGCGGCTGCGAGACGCCGACCGAGCTGAACGCCTCGCGCATGCTCAGCTTGTCGCGGCTCTTGGTGGCGGTCTCGGAGGAGATGTACGGGAGGCCGAGCGCCTCGGCGACCGCGGCGGCGGCGGGCACGCTGTGCTCGACGAACGCGATGACGCCGGAGATGGGCTCGGACTCCTCCTTCGCGATCTCCAGGCACCGGGCGACGGTGGCTTCGAGGTTGCCGGTGGGCGCGGAGTAGACCGCGTCGACGTACTCCAGCTCCCAACTGGGCTCCTCCACCACGACGATCGCCCGGTGGCCCAGCGCGTGGGCGGTCTCCGCGGCCTTGGCGAGGTGCTTGCGACGGCTCGCGTTACGGGTGTGCAGGATCATCAGGGTCATGTTCAGTGTGCCTTTCGAATTGCCATTGCCATGTCCGGCGAGACTTCGTCGACCGACGTGTCGAGCACGAGGACGGCCGGGCCCTGCCGGGAGAAGAAGGACGCGATCTCTGCCCCGTCGCGTTCCGGGTCGTCGCACGTCATCACCGGCAGACCAATCGCCGCACAGATGACCGACCAGTCGATCCGGTGGAAGTCGCGGCTGACGGCCTCGGCCCGGTGGTGGTGGATCGCGTGCTGGTCGATCAGATTGAGCCGTCCGTTGTCGAGGACGGTGATCTTCACGGGGAGACCGAGGCGCGCGATGGTCTCCAGCTCGCCGATGGACATGGTGAGTCCGCCGTCGCCGACCAGGGTCCACACCGTGGCGTCGGGCCGGGCGAGGG
Organism: Streptomyces sp. AM 2-1-1; assembly: GCF_029167645.1. Taxonomy (NCBI): domain Bacteria; kingdom Bacillati; phylum Actinomycetota; class Actinomycetes; order Kitasatosporales; family Streptomycetaceae; genus Streptomyces; species Streptomyces sp. AM 2-1-1. The sequence continues at coordinate 2,067,096 of NZ_CP119147.1, forward strand.
CCGCGCCGACGGACGCGGGGACCGCGTAGCCGAGGCTGCCGGTGCCCCGCGGGGTGATGAGGCGCTGCGGCGGCGCGAGGCGCAGCAGCGCGCCGAACCAGCCACTGGCGACGCTGGCCTCGCCTACGCAGACGTCCCGCTCCGACAGCTGCGCGTTGACCGTCGCCACCAGCGAGGCGGTGCCGGTCTTCGACCAGTCGCCGGCGGTGGTGGTCGACGGGCGGGGGCCGGTGTACGACCACTCCCCCAGCTCGTCCGAGAGTGCCCCCAGGCCGTCGGCGATCTCCTCGCGCAGCAGGCTGCCGCGCGCCGGGTCGGTGTCCTCGATGTCCGGGTCGTGGTCGATCCGGACGAGGAACTGACCGGGAGAGGGCCAGGCGTACTGGTGGGTCGACTTGTCGCCCATCTTGGAGCCCGCGTAGAGCACGACCTCGCAGCCGCTGATGTACTCGTTCGCCGGGGTGTCGCCCTTGGAGCCGACCACACGGGGGAGGTCGGTGCCGACCTCGGAGAGGACGCCCTTGCCGTTGAGGGTGGTGAACACCGGGATGCCGAAGCGGCCGGTGAACTTCTCCAGGGCGTCGGCGGCGCCTGCCGCGTGGCAGCCGCCACCGGCGATCAGCGCGACGCCGGCGCCCCGCCTGACCGCCTCGGCGGCCCGCGCGACCGCGCCGTCGGCCGTGGCCGCCGGGCTGGTCCCCGTCACGGCCGCCGCGGTGGACACCGCGTTCAGCAGCGCCGGGTCCGCCTCGGCCTCCAGGACGTCGGGGGCGATCTCCACGACGACCGGACCGCGCCGGGGCCCTTCCGCGAGGGCGAGGGCCGCGTCGACGACGCCCAGGGCGCCCCGCTGCTCGCGGACCACGTGGACGTGCTTGGCGACGCTGTCGAAGAGCCGGGTGTGCTCGATCTGCCCCGTCGCCCACGGCCGGGGGGTGCTCTTGCTCGGCCCCGAGGTGATCAGCACCAGCGGCGTACCGCTGTTGTACGCCTCCAGGAGGGCCGGGGTGACGTAGGGGGACCCGATGCCGCCCGGGGCGTCGCAGACCGCGACGCCGCCGCTGATCCGGGCGTACGCCTCGGCCGCGTACGCCGCTCCGCGGGGGCACCTGCCGACGACGTGGGTGATCTCCTCGCTCCGCTGGAGGGCGGCGTACAGCGACAGCGAGGTCTCGCCGGGGTATCCGAACACGTGGGAGACGCCGCGGTCGGCCAGTCTGCGGGCGATCTCGTCCGCGACCGTCGTCACGAGGCGACGCTCAGGATGTTGGTCGGCGTGGGCAGCATGGGCCGCTCCGTGCCGGTGAGATTGATCAGCAGGTCGCTGTCCTCGCCGAGGGTGCCCTCCTGGGCCATCCGCATCGCGCCGGCGAGGCAGGCGGCGGCCGCGTAGCAGGCGTCGAAGCCGAGCGACTTCAGCAGCCCCTTGGCCAGGTGCATGTCGTGCGTGTGCGCGGCCACGATGGCGCCGCCCGTGTTCTGCGCCATCGCGCGCAGGTACGGGTAGGTGTTGGTCGGGTCGCCCCGCTGGATGGCGTGGGCCAGCCCCTGCGGGTTGTCGACGATGTCCTCCTGAGCGATCCTGGCGCGGCCCGCGTTCCAGGCGCTGACCATGGGGGCGCAGGTGTCCTCCTGCACGCCGACGAAGGCCGGCACGCTCTCCAACAGGCCGACGCGGTTCATCTCGACCGCGCCCTTGTAGCCGCCGAGCAGGCCCATGCCGCTGCTGATGGCCTGGAAGACGTGCGTCGGGGCGGACGGCATCTGCTGGTAGGCCTCGATGTAGGACATCTTGAGGCCGTCGCGGCGGGCGTAGTTGAAGAAGCCGCCCTCCCAGAAGTAGCCGTTGTCCTCGGCGAACTTCTGCGCGATGTCGCCCGCGCCGACGAAGGAGCCGGCGACGGCGTGCGTGGCGATGTGGGGGTGGTCCGCGTAGTTCAGGCGGTACGCGAACTGCTCGCCCACGAAGATGTGCAGCTTGAAGCCGCGGACGAGGCTCATGGAGTTCGCGTAGGCCATCGAGCTGTTGCCCGTGGAGGCCATCACGAACTCGCTGACGCCCAGGCCCTTGAAGCGGCTCAGGGAGGCCGAGGCGATGCGGTCCTTGGTCGAGCGCGTGGGGTTGCGCGTCTCGTCCTTGACGTACAGGGAGCGGACACCGAGGAGACGGGCGAGCGCGGGCACGTTGGTGCAGGGGGTGTTGCCCTCCCCCAGCCAGGTGATGTGGTCCTCGTCGGCGATGGGCAGGACGTCCTTGTAGCGCCGCAGCGGGTTGGGGTTCGAGTCCATCGCCCCGAAGCTCACCCGGTCGAGCGGGTACAGGACGTCGATCGCGCCCCTGCAGGACGGACAGCGGTGGGTCCGGTCGTCCGTCTCCTTCTCGCACTCGAGACAGAGGAAGACGGGCCGGCCCGATGGTGTGTGGTTCGCGTAGAGCTTCTGGTAGTCGAACATCAAATCCCCCCGGATCGCTTGGATTCTCGCGGGCAGGTGATGACGGCCGTCCCGGCCTTCAGCCCGATCACGTGACCGTTTCGCAGGTCCGTGCTCTCGACGAGAATGTTGTAGTGGTTCGGCATGTGCGTTTCGTCGAAGCCGCTGATGGTGCCGAGCGTGCGCCCGTCGCTGACCAGGGTGTCGCCGACCGCGAGGACGCCCGAGGTCTCGAAGGTGGCGAAGCCGTAGTACTCGACGTGGTCGACGGGGTAACGGGGTTCGGGGCCCACGTTGATGAACTCGTGCACCTCACCCGCGCGTATGCACCGCGTCTGCCACGCCGAGGGCTCTATGGCGCGGTCGCGGCGGGTGTGGTCCATGACCGCGGCCCAACGCAGCCGGAACGGTTCTCTGCTGGTAAACATCATTCCCTGCTTCTCGGACGGTCCTGCGGGAGAGTTCCGTGAGCGAGCGCCGTCAGCGCTGATCGGCCGCACGGGGGGAGTCCCACGCCGAGGGGCCCTGGTGGAAGCGCGGACCGAAGCGGCTCGATCCCCGCAGCCGCCGGTACAGCGAGATCGGGACGAAGACCGCGACGAAGACCGCGGATGCTGCAAAACGCATGGGGACCATTCCTTGTCAGTCGAGCGGGATCTCGTCGCGCCAGTCGACGGATTCGGCGAACGGCGGCTGGTCGTCCTTGTTCAGCACGTGGCTGCCGAGGACGAGTACGTCCATCCCGGTGCGCATGAAGCACCGGTAGGCGTCCTCGGGGGTGTGCACGATCGGCTCGCCCCGCACGTTGAACGACGTGTTCACCAGGACCGGACAACCGGTCGCCGCCTTGAAGGCGCTGAGGAGCCGGGCGTACGGGGCGTTGTCGCGCTCGGTGACGGTCTGCACCCGGGCCGAGAGGTCCACGTGCGTGATGGCCGGCAGCTCCGAACGGGTCTCGTTGATGCTGCCCAGGCCGCGGCTCGGTCCGCCCGGCCGCAGCGAGGCCTCGGTCTTGATCCGGTCCGCGACCTCGGCGACGACCAGCATGTACGGGCTGTCGCCGACCAGGTCGAAGTAGTCCTTGGCGTCCTCGGCCAGTACGGCCGGCGCGAACGGCCGGAACGACTCCCGGAACTTGATCTTGAGGTTCATCCGCTTCTGCATGGCCTGGTCGCGCGGGTCGCCGATGATCGACCGGGCGCCCAGGGCCCGGGGCCCGAACTCCATGCGCCCCTGGAACCAGCCCACCACCGCGCCCTCGGCGAGCCGGCCGGCCACCTCGTCGTACAGCTCCTCCTGCGGGAACGTGGTGAAGGCGTAGCCGTTGTCCCGCAGGAACTTCTCGGTCTCCTCGTCGGAGAAGCCCGGTCCGAGCAGCGCGCCGGACATGCCGTCGCCGCCGGTGGCCAGGTGCGGTCGGCCGTGGGCCGGGACCGAGTGGTCGAGTGCGGCGCCCAGCGCGCACCCCGCGTCGCCCGCCGCCGGCTGGATCCACAGGTCGTCGACGATGCCGGAACGGCTGAGGACGCCGTTGGCGACGCAGTTCAGGGCGACACCGCCGGCCATCACGAGCGCTCGCTCGCCGGTCCGCTCGACCGCCGCCCGCGCCAGGCCCAGCACGATCTCCTCGGTGACCACCTGCACGGAGGCCGCCAAGTCGCAGTGGCGCTGCTCCAGTTCGCTCTCCGCGTCCCGGATCGGCGCGCCGAACAGCTCCTCGAAGGCGCGCCCCACCATGCGGCTGCCCTGGTGGAACTCGAAGTACTTCATGTTCAGCGTGAACGAGCCGTCCGGCCGGACGTTGACCAGCTCCCGGCGGATGATGTCGGCGAACCGCGGTTCGCCGTAGGGCGCCAGGCCCATCAGCTTGTACTCGCCGGAGTCGACCTTGAAGCCGCAGTAGTAGGTGAACGCCGAGTAGAGCATCCCCACCGAGTGCGGGTAGGAGACCGAGTCGACCAGCTCCAGCGAGTTGCCGCGACCGTGCCAGATGGTCGTGGTCTGCCACTCACCGACCCCGTCGATCGTGAGCACCGCCGCGTTCTCGTACGGCGAGGGGAAGAACGCCGAGGCGGCGTGCGAGCGGTGGTGCTGCGAGGCGATCGCCGGTACGGCCGTGCCGCGCCCCAGCGCCACGAGTTCGGCGTCCACCCGCTTCAGGACGTCGCGCTTCCAGCTGAGCCACTGGGGCAGGACCGCCGAGAACGGCCGCAGGCCGCGCGGGCCGGCGCTGGCGAACGAGGAGAGCACCCGCCCGTACTTCAGGCTCGGGTCCTCGTAGTAGACGACGGTGTCGAGCTCGGCCAGGGTGATCCCGGCGTGGTCCAGGCAGTACGCGATGGCGTCCGCCGGGAAGGCGGCATCGTGCCGGACCCTGCTGAAGCGCTCCTGTTGCGCGGCGGCCACCACGACGCCGTCGCGGACCAACGCGGCCGCGCTGTCGTGGTAATAAGCCGAAATTCCCAGCGTGTACATGGACATCAGGACACCCCCACCGGTGCGTGGTGGAACAGCGACCCGCCGTGCGATCGAGGTTTCCACGGAGTTGTGAGAAAACGGTCGCCGATCCGGTCGGCGATCGTGGAGGACGGCAGCGGGGCCAGCGACTCGTAGCCGATGCGGACCCGCTCCCATTCGGCGGCGAACTCCGCCGGGGTCGACCCCTTCGACACCGCCCGCAAGTGGGTGTCGATGGCGTCGGCGGCCCAGGCCGAGTGCCCGGTGGACACGTTGTCGATCGTGTTGTGCAGATCGACGAAGTGCGTGGAGAAGCCGTAGTGCTTGAGGAAGCCCCGGGCGGTGCGGTAACTGCCGCCGACGCCGGAGAGCTCCATCGCCAGGTTCATGCCGAGGATCTCCGGCAGGAAGGTGCGCGGCAGCTTGCCCAGGCACAACCAGTAGACCGGCCGCTCCAGCGACTCCTCGCGGAACCGGTCGTCGTAGGCGAACTCACGGCTGCCGGTGGGCGCGAGCTCGATACCCATCTCCCGCAGCACGTCGCGGTAGATCTTGGGGTGGTTGATCTCGATGTCGCCGTTGCCCAGCTCGTCCCAGTACGTCTCGAACAGCGGGAAGCCGTACCGGGTGGTCGCGAGCCCCGCGTCGGTGAAGCCCTGCAGCCACGAGCCGTCGATCAGCGTCAACGGCGCCAGTTGGAGGGTCTCGTCGACGACCTGTTCACGGGTCGGCATGGAGCCGGACCTGCTGGTCTCGAACTCGGCGCCGTGCTTGTCGTGCATGTCGAGCAGCCAGGGCCGCAGTCCGGCCGGCGTCCAGCGCTCGGGCAGCGAACGGTCCGTGCGGCCCAGCGAGCGCTTCGCCCGGGCCAGCCAGCGCCGCACGTACCGTACGGCGAAGTCGCGGGTGGCCGGGGCCAGCACGCGTCCCTGCAGCACGAAGTACGCCTCGCGGACGTCCGCCGGTACCACCCCGTCCTCGGCGTCCAGGTCGAGGACGCCGGAGTCCGGCGCGCTCGGGACCCGCGCGGCCGGCGACGGCACGGGCTCCGGCTCGGAGTCGGCCAGCGAGTCGATCCACTGCGAGATCACCTCGACGTCGTCGGCCGAGAAGACCCGGAACATCGGGCCCTTCGGACCGATCAGGCCGTTGACGAGCGAGCTGCGCGCGGCGTTGCCCGGCTTGACCATGCGCGTCGCGGCCAGCTCCTTCAGCAGCGGCTCCGGGTCGGTCTTCGCCCGTTCCAGCAGCGCGGAGAGCGTCTCCCCGCCGGCCAGACGGAAGTTCTGGTGGTAGACGGCGCCCTCCCGGGCCCGCTCCCGGATGAGCTGCTCCATCGCGCGCTGCGGGTGCAGCGCGGCGCGGGCCTCGTCGAGCAGCAGTCCGTCCCACGACCGCAGCGCGTCGAGCGCCCAGGCCGCGCCGGCCGCGACCCGCAGGCGTACGGCCTCACCGCCCGCACCGAACTTCTCGGCCACCTCTCGCGAGACGTCCAGGGGCGCCCCGATGTCGGTGGCCCCGGTGGACACCGACAGGTCCAGGCGCGCCCACTCGGCCGGTGCGCCGTCGCTCGCGCGGAGTGCTCCCCAGGCGGGGAGCATGCCGACCGAGCGCAGCACCACGTCGATGCCGGCGATCAGCGGCGCGAACGCGTCGCAGCGCCGGCTGATCGCGAACAGCGTCGCGGGCAGCGCGAACATGTGGTCCCGCACCGTCCGGTCGGCGGCCAGTTCGTCCCCGTCCACGGCCAGTTCGGGACGGCCGTACCGCGTCGCCAGGCCCTTGAACGCGTCATGGCGCGACGAGCGGGGCCCGCCGACGCCGATGTCGTCGGCGAACAGGGCCAGGATCTTGAGGTGGACCTCGTCCTCGAAGACCCCGGGTGCGCTCATGCCCTGCAGCCAGACCCCGAGCGTGGAAGCCAGAGGGCCGGACTGGCGGAACAGCGCGTGTGCCAGGGCCGCCGACGTGCCGGCCCGGTCCGCGGTGTCGGTCAACTCGTCGTAGGCAATGCCCTGTCCGTCCCGCCACGAGGAGGCCTCGGCGAGCGTGACGGACAGGTCCGGAGGATCGGTCCCGGAATCGAAGGACGCGACCTCGGCCATGAGTGTCTGGATCGCGGTGGTGGACAGGAATATCTCCGGGTCGACACACCGCCGGTACGCCTCACGCCACATGGGATGCTCTCTTGCTGTTCGACCCTAGAACATCGGGTAGATGGACGCGTCCGGCTTCTTTGCCTTCTTGCGGCGGAAAATGCGATTGATCAGGGTTTTGATGAACGACATGCTGGACTCCAGATCAGATGTTTTCCAGGATCTTGCCGGCGACGAAATCATGACCATGGTCGGTCAGGTGGATACGGTCGATGAAAAGCCATTGGTCCTGCTGCGCCGATTCGGCGAGAACGGGGCTGAAGTTGACGAAGTCGATGCCCATCTCCTTCGCGCCCTGTTCCAGCAGCCCCGCGTAGGCGCCGTTCACCTCGCGGCTCAGGATGTCGCCGTACATCGCGGCGAAGCCGCCGTGCTGTTCGAGCTCGTCGAAGATGAGCTCCTCCTCCCGGCTGCCCTTGTCGCGCACCCAGCCCGACAGCGGCTGGAGGATGTAGGTGATCTTCGCGTCCCAGGTGGAGGCCAGGGCCTTCCAGCCGCTCAGGTGCCGGAGCGTCAGGTCGGCCGCGTAGGCGATCTGCTCGTCGATGCCCGGTGCGGCCGGTGCGGGCGCCTCCTTCTCCCGGCGCAGCAGGCCGCGCCGCGGGGACTTCGCCTTCGCGGCCCCGGCGAAGATGTCCTGGTACATCGAGTACTGGAAGAAGGTGCCGTGGTCCTCCTCCCGCATCTGCGGCATGCGGGCCAGGCTCAGGTTGTTGAAGCCGGAGAAGAGCACGATCTCGTCCACCTTGGGCAGCAGGTGGCGGTAGAGCGTGAGCAGGAGGAGTTCCTGCGTCGAGTTGAAGCTGCGGCCGCCGAAGTTGAGCCAGGTGCCGGGCCGCACGTCGTGGACGTTCAGCCGTGACGGGAGCGTCCAGGCGTCGGAGCTGGCACCGATGCCGAAGACGGTGGAGCTGCCGGCGAGGAGCCGCACGGGCCCGGCGTCCCCCTGGTCGGCCACCGAGTAGCTGCGGTCGCCGTCCGTGGCGTAGCGAAAGCCGATCGAGTCGGTGTTCACCACGTCTGAACGATACGACTGCGGGTGGAAGAAGAGAAGATGCGGGAGCCAGCGAATATCGCCCTTGCTCGTGAACTTTTCCTCGTAGCCGGCCAGATACGGCGCCAGTTCGTTCCTGATTTTCACAGATAGCTCCTCGGGCAGGATGCCCGGACCCTCGGCGAGAACATCATTCGATCTCGATCCTGATGGAATTCACGAGCTCGTCGAACGTCTCGACGAATTCTTCGGCACTGTCGGCGGTGAAGAGCACGTGGCCGTGCGACTGCCAGACGCGCGGCGGTACGTCGACGGCGTCCCCCACCTTCCGGTAGAGCGCGAGCTCCCGTACCCGGGGATCGCGGCCGGCTTCCTCCACCCCGCTGATCCGGCTGATCCTCCCGGCCTTCTCGGCGAAGAACAGGTAGAAGCCGGCGGGCGTGGGGGCGCGCCCGGGGTCGAGGTCCGGTGTCCGGCCGGACGCCACGTCGAGCACGGCCGCGACCAGGTCGACCCCGGTGCTCAGCAGGACCGACTGGTAGACCGGTCCGCCGCCGAGGCGCGCCGCCGTCTCCAGGATCTTCGGCGTGCCGTCGCTCCCGATCCGGAACTCCGTGTGGACGGCTCCCGTCCCGATGCCGACCGCCCGGTGCGAGGCGGCGGTGAGCTCGACGATCCGTTCCCGCACCTCGGCCGGCAGCCGGCTGGGGGTCGCGTAGTGGACGTCGACGAAGTAGGGGCCCTCCGCGGGGACGGGCTTGTCGTGGAGGGCGATGACGTGGGCCCGGCCGTCGACGACGATCGACTCGACGCTGACCTCCGCTCCCGGCAGGTACTCCTCCAGCAGGACGGCCGAGCCGTACCTCTCCACCATCCAGGCGTAGTGCGGGTTGTGCACGATCCCGGACCAGGCGCCGCGCTGCACCACCGGGAAGTGCTCGGTGAGCTCCGCGACGTCGTCCACCCGCCGGAAGTAGCCGCTGTCGTTGTCGATGAGCGGCTTCAGCACCAGCGGGAAGCCGATGCGGGCGGCCTCCGCCACGGCCTCGTCGAGCGTCCGGGCCAGGCCGTGCTCCGGCTGCGGCACGTTCGCCGCTGCGAAGGCCCGGCGCATGGCGTACTTGTCGCGCACCGTGCGCGCCGTCCGTTCCCCCACGAAGGGAAGGCCCAGGTCGGCCGCGACCGCGGCGGCGGCGGGCACGCTGTGCCCGACGAACGCCACGACGGCGCGGATGGGTTCCGGCTCGGTCGCCGCGAGGGTGCGCACCGCGGCGACCGTGGCCTCGACGTCCGAGGTGTCCACCGACACCGTGATGTCGGCGAACTCCTTCTCCCAGGTCGGATCCTTCACCACGAGGAGAAGCCGGTCCCCGTGCCTCTTCGCGTATTCCGCGGCTTTCGCCAGGTGACCGCGACGGCTGGCGTTGGATCTGTGGAGTACGAGGATGCTCATCCTCTACGTCTCCTTCCGTGCACGACGGCTGCGGCGGTGACCCCGCGGGTTCAGCTGATGCCGTTGAAGAACTTCACTCCGCCGTAGACCGCCTCGGCGCCCAGCTCCTCCTCGATGCGGATCAGCTGGTTGTACTTGGCCGTCCGGTCGGACCGGGAGAGCGATCCCGTCTTGATCTGACCGCAGTTGAGGGCGACGGCGAGGTCGGCGATGGTCGTGTCCTCGGTCTCGCCCGAGCGGTGCGACATCACCACGGAGTAGCCGGCGCGGGTGGCCGTGCTCGCGGTGTCCAGCATCTCGGTCAGGGTGCCGATCTGGTTCACCTTGACCAGGATCGAGTTCGCGATGCCCCGGTCGATGCCGTCCTGGAGCAGGCGGACGTTGGTGCAGAAGACGTCGTCGCCGACCAGCTGGCAGGTGGAGCCGATGGCGTCGGTGAGGTACTTCCAGCCCTCGAAGTCGTCCTGGGCCATGCCGTCTTCGATCGAGACGATCGGGAAGCGGGAGGCCAGCCCGGCGAGGTAGTCGGCGTGTTCGGTGATCGACCGGACGCGGTCTTCGCCCGCGTAGTGGTAGGCCCCGTCACGGTAGAACTCGGAGGAGGCGGGGTCCAGCAGGAGCGCCACGTCGCTGCCGGGCCGGAAGCCGGCCTTCTCGATGGCCTTGACGACGAAGTCGAGTGCCTCGTCCGCCGTGGCCAGATCGGGTGCGAAGCCGCCCTCGTCGCCGACGTTGGTGTTGTGCCCGGCGGCGCGCAGGAGGTCGCGCAGGGTGTGGAAGACCTCGGAGCCGATCCGGACGGCCTCGGCCATCGAGGTCGCGCCCACCGGTGCGATCATGAACTCCTGGAAGTCCAGCCCGTTGTCGGCGTGTGCGCCGCCGTTGATGATGTTGATCATCGGGGTCGGGAGGACGTGCGCGAACGTGCCACCGACGTAGCGGTACAGCGGCAGTCGGTGGGAGGCGGCCGCCGCCTTGGCGACCGCGAGCGACACGCCCAGCGTCGCGTTGGCGCCGAGCCGGCCCTTGTTCTCCGTACCGTCGAGCTCGATCATCAGCCGGTCGACGGTGGACTGCGCGTCGGCGGGAAGTCCCCGCACCGCCTGCGCGATCTCACCGTTGACCGCGGCGACGGCGCGCGAGACACCCTTGCCACGGAACCGAGCGGGGTCCGAGTCGCGGAGTTCGACCGCTTCCCGGGTGCCGGTGGATGCACCGGAGGGCACTGCGGCCCTGCCCAGGGAGCCGTCGGCCAGGCGAACGTCCACCTCGACGGTGGGGTTGCCACGGCTGTCGACGATTTCGCGTGCGAACACACCAGTAATCTCGGACATTCCACTCCTACAATGTGTCCCGCGTCTTCACGCCGGATGAGTCACCGCGCGGCTTCGCTGCCGCGGCGCACCAGCGAGTCACTCCGCACCGAGTGGACCCGCCTGTCGCGCTCGGAATCCGCAGGGATTCCGTCGACCAAGTTGTCTGCACCGCGGGTGACAGAGTTCTGCACCGATCGGTTCATGAAGAGTTTCGGTGCGATGACGAATGGGATCAGGTCCGGAAGGTTTCCGGTCCCTCCACACGTGCCCGCAGTGGATTCAGACCAGTTGAGGAGGAACCTGCTGCGACCTTCCACATTGAAGGGCTTTGTTCCTCTCCCCGTGCCGCGGCTCCAGGTGGCCGCGCGGTCGCAATCTAACCACACGCTCCCCCGACAGGGCCATAGTTTCGGCCAGTTACAAAGACCGTTCAATCAGATGAAGTTGCTGGTCACAGGGTACGGACGAAGTACAACCGGGCGGCGACAGACGGAGTGCGCCTCCCCTTCCGGCGGATGATCTTGACTGTCGCCGTTCGGTGCGGCACTACGCCACACCGTCGACCGGTCCGCCCGTTTCCCAAGTTCCCCATGACGGCGAGACGTTCGGACTTCGTCACGGCGCCGCTGGTCGGCCGCCGGCCCCGTGCTGCGGTCCGGACCGGACTTCTCTCTCCCGGCGAATCCGTGGGCCGCTCTCGCGGTCGGCCGGGCGGCACCCTTTTCGTATACGCGATCGGGTGAGCCACAGGGGGTGCATTTCCACCGGGTGCATCCGACGTCCGATGTCCGGGAAATAAGTATTCGATCCATTCGGGCCGTTCATGTCCCGTTCTGCCACGGCGATTTCGGTAAGAAGCGGCACAGGACGCACGGGCGGTACGCTCTCCCGCCTGGGATTTCTCCCGCTCCGCGCCGGGGCGCCCCGGGGGACTCCGAAGAGCGCGGCCCGGCGGAGGGGCGGCAGCGCACCCGGGCGCACCGTCCCCGTCTCCCGCCGTACGGTGCGCGCCGGCTCACGCCGGCGCGCACCGTACGGCGGTGAACGCGGTGAACCGCAGTTCGCTGTTGTCGCCGCGCACCCCCACGCCGCCGGGGCCGGAGAGCACCCCGGGTCCGGTGTCCACCGCCTCGGCCACGGTCCTCCCGTCGACGCGGAGACGGAGCAGGACCGAGGCCTCCGCCGTCGTGCACGCCTGCGCCTCGACCTGGTGCCAGGTGTCGTACGGGAGGGCGAAGGGGGCCTGGGCGAGGGTCGTGTACTCGCCTTCGGCGCCGTCGGCGGCCCCGGACGGCAGACACTTGCGCTTGATGACCACGAGGCCGTCGCGCCGCCGGAAACTCAGCGCGTACAACTCCTGAGGGCTGCGGTAGCGGAGCCAGAGGTGCCCGCCGTCCCAATCCGTCGCGGGGGTGCGCGCGGTGGTTCCCGGAGGCCGCAGCCGTACGCGGGTGCGGACGGCGGTGTCCGCGAAGTCCCGCCGTCGGGTCACCACCCGCAGGACCGATGAGCCGGTGCGCAGTCGGGAGAGCGGATCGGGCGAGAGGCTGTCCGGAACTCCGCTCCAGGCGGCTCCCCGGTCGGCGAAGAGCGATCCACTGGTCACGAACCAGTCCGGGTCGACGCGGGCGTCGGCGGCGTCGGGGCGCCGGTGGGCGTACTCGTTGGTGATCAGCCCGGAACCGGGAAAGACCGCGGTGAATCCGGGGACGCCGTCGCAGGTGGACGCGGTGTCGACGGTTCGGGCCGGGCGCGCGGGTCCGCCGTCGCCGGCACGGTCGTCCGGAAGCGGAACTCCCGGCCCGGCGGCGCGGACACCCTCACCCTTCGCCCCGCCCGCTCCGGGTCCGGCCCGGGGCGCCTCGGTCAGGGGCAGGAGGCCCCCCGCGGCCGCGAGGCCCAGCCCGAGAACCGCACGGCGGGCATGGCGGAGAGCGGGCCCGCCGTCCGGTTCCCGCGTCACCGGGCTTCCCGGGAATCCGCGCCGGTGGCGGCCGTGCCGTCCGGTCCCGCGCCGGGCAGTGCGGTGACCCGGAGGGCGGCGAACCGGGGCCACTCACCCTGGGCGTCCCCGTTGCGGACGCTGAGGGCGAGGCCGCCCCTGCGGTCCCCGCCGGTGGCCCGCCGCTCGGTCCAGTCGATCCGCACGCGCCCGTCGGCCACGACCTCGGTGCGATCACCCCGCACGGTGATGCGCAGGCGGTGCACGGGGGCGTTCCGGAGCGTCCGCCGGGCCACCTCCGTGCGCCGGACGCCGGAACCGCTGTAGAGGGTGACGTAACTGTGGCTCAACGACACCGTCATGGGGGCCAGGCTGCCGTCCCGTACGACGACGGCGACGTCGTTGCGCGCTTCGCGCAGGCGGTCGGCCACCACGTCCACCGCGTAGTCGGTCCAGTCCGCCGTGGCGAGGGGCCGGTACGAGCCGGCCGCGTACCCCTTCCGGCCCGGATAGGGCCCCCGGCCGGTGAAGACCCCGGATCCGGCGGGGGGCGCCGTGCCGGTGTGCTCCCAGCCGGTCCCGTCCTCCAGCGGATCCGGTGACATGCCCGGGGAGACCGCCGTCCAGCGGTCCAGTTCGGCCCGGAATGCCGTCAGATCCGTCGCCCGGGTGATCTCCAGGCGCCGCACCTCGCGCGCCGCCCCCGCACGCCGCCCGGCGGGGAGCGGACGGGCGGAGGTGTTCGTCAGGGCGGCGGCGAACCGGCGCTCCAGCTCGTCTCGGAGAATGCCCTTCGAGGAAGCGGAGTCGGTGGGCTCGGACGACTCGGAGAAGGGGTAAGCGAAGAGGCGGGGGCGAGGCAGACCGTGGCGGGCCATCTCCGCGAGCGAGGTGTCCAGGTCCCGGGAGATCCTCGCCCGGTACTCGTCCTCCCGTTCGAGCCGGGCGGCGCCGGGGAGCCACAGGCGGTGGGAGAGCGCCGCCGCCCGCGTACCGGCCGCGTCCACGTCGCCCCGCCGGTGCTGGGCGTGGGTGTGGTCCTCGAAGTCCCACCGGCCGGTGGCCGCCATGCGCCCGATCTCCTGCCAGGAGAGGTAGTACGGACGGTGGCTCCCCACCGATCCGGTGATCAGGAAGACCGCCGCGCGCATCCGGTACTTGGCGAGGATGCGGTCGGCGTGCACCCAGAGCCCGTGGGTTCCGTCGTCGAAGGTGAGGTAGACGGACCGGCGGGCGGGCGGCTCCCCTCCCGCCAGGTAGCGGGCGAACTCCTCGGTGCTCAGGCTCCGGTAGCCGGCCCGCGTCAGGGCGGCGAGTTGTGCGTCGAGGGAGTCGGGGGTCACCGTGAACCGGCTGCGGCCACGCGGTGCGATGTCGTGGTACGCCAGCACGACGGGCGGCGCCGCGGTGTCCGGTTCCGGTCCGGCCGGCACGACGGCGGGCACGGCGCGGGCCGGCGGACCCGCCTGAGAACTGACCGCCTTGCGGTGGGTGTCGTACCGCCACACCGCGTAGAACGGCAGGGCGACCAGCACCAGGGCCAGCAGCCCCAGCAGCGCCCGCGTCCCCTCCGCGCGCGCCCGTCCCCCGAAGGTCCGCCGGTCCGGGCCGGTGCCCGTCACGGCAGGTCTCCCCGGGACAGGACCAGCACGTAGAGCGCCACCACGGCGCAGGCGGTCAGGAGTCCTCCCAGCGATCGGAGCGCGCGCCGGGCCGCGCCGGCTCCCCCGTCGGGGACCTCACCGGCGCCGTGCGGCGCTTCCTCGCCCAGCCGCCACGCGCCCGACCTCCGGTCGCCCGCCCTCATGTCGCGCTCCTCGACCAGACGCCGCGCTTCACGGTGAGCAGCGAGTACGGGAGCAGCCAGGCGAGCACCACCGACGAGAAGAGGCTCATCACCGGGCGGTACCTCCACCGGGTGTCGCCGGGGTGGTCGATCCGGTAGGCGAGGCCCCAGACACATCCTTTGAGCAGCACACCGCAGACGTAGAGGAGGGTGAGGAAGTACGCCCCGTGGGCCGGGGCCCAGACCAGGTGGCGGAGGGCCATCAACGGGGCGGCGAGCACCCAGAGGACGTGGCCGTAGAAGAGGGCGGCCGGTCCGGGGCCCCGGCGCCACATGAAGGATCCGGTGAAGAAGAGGTTGCGGATGAAACTCTTCTTCCAGCGGACCTGCTGCCGCATGAGGGGGACGAGCCGCACGGGGACGTTGGTGCGGACGTGGGCCGAGCGGACGTAGCCGACCCGCCAGCGCCGCTCGGGGTGGTCCTCACCCGAGACGAAGGGCGAAGACCGGTAGCGCTCCTTGAGGGACCGGCCGATCCACGCCTGCCCCAGGACGTACCCGGTGAGCTGGCGGTCGGTGGCGAAGCGGAAGGGGGCGCCCAGGAAACGGTCGTGGCTCCAGGCCGGAAGGTAGTTGTAGATCGCCTCCCGCCGGAAGACCGCGAGCGGGCCGGATACGCAGGACACCGAGCCGAAGGAGGACTCCGCCGCCTTTGCCACCCTGAACTGGCCCTCGTACCACGTGTCCTGAATGCGCGTCAGCAAGGACGCGTCAGCGTTGAGCGCCCGGCAGTGCCCGCTGACCGCGCCGAGGCGCGCATGGCGGGCGAGGGCGTCCACGCAGCGGCGCAGCGCGTCGGGGGCGAGGACGCAGTCGGAGTCGGTGAAGGCGAGGACCTCGGCATCCGCCCGTGCGCACGCGGCGACCAGGGCGTGCTTCTTGCCGACGTTCCGGTCCAGCAGCAGCACGGTGATCCCGAGTTCGTCCCGCAGCCGCATCAGGATGTCGCGTGTGCCGTCGGTGGAGAAGTCGTCCACCACGACGATCCGCACCCCGGGGCAGTCCGAGCCGGCCATCGAGCGGACGCACGCCTCGATGGCGCCTGCCTCGTCCTTCACCGCCACCAGGAAGTCGACGCGCGGGCGGGCCGGAAGCGGCGGGAAGCCGGGATCGGGTTCGTGCGGGCCCCGGGTCGTCGATGGGTCTTCGTAGCGGCTGTACGCCAGGTACAGCAGGGCGATCGTGCCCGCGAGGACGACCACCCCGTAGGCCGTCGCGGAGTCCGGGCTCGGTGTCCGGAGCGCCTGGTGGGCCAGGACGACGGTCAGCGGCGTCAGGCAGAGCAGCACCACCAGCCGGCGCAGTCCGCGCCGGACCCCGGGAGCCGCTTCGGCGAACCGCCGGGCGAGAGCCCGGACGGTGCGACGGGCGGGGCGGAGCGGGGCGGAGCCGGACGGACGGGCTGACCCGGACGGACGGCCGGGGCGGGGGACGGCCCGCCGCGCGGCCGGGGTACGGGGCGGGCCACCCGGGAGCGGGGGGCGGCCGGCGGGGGTCTCGTCGGTCAGGGTCATACCCGAGCCCCGACCGACCCCTGCGGCGCTCCGGCCGAGCCGGGTGCTCCGGCCGCGCCCTCCGCTCCCGGTCCCGGCGCGCCGGACCTCCCGCCGCCGGCCGAGCGGTGTGCTCCGGCGCGCGTGCCGGACGGCCCGGCGGCCCGGTACGCGCCGTCGGTCCCGGGCCCTCTGCGGTCCTGCGAGATGTCGAGCACCGTCTGTTCGGGGCCGAGCCCGCTCAGATCCGTACCCGGGTGCAGGGTGTGCAGCACGACCAGGTCCCACCGGTGCTCCCACGGGTCCGGGACGCACGTGAGCGTGGTGCCGCGCAGGTGGACGCGGGGCACCAGCGGGTCCGTGAAGGCCACCGTCGCCCCCCAGTCCGCCAGCAGCCCCATGATCTCCAGCGCGGCGCTCTCGCGGACGTCCGCCACTCCCCGTTTGTACGCGACGCCGACCAGCAGCACGCGCGCCCCCGCGACCGGGATCCCCCGGGCGGCGAGCTTCGCGGTGATGAGTCCCGCCATCCGGCCGGGTCGTTCCGCGATGGCTCGCATCGCCGTGTCGACGATGGGCGAGGGAATGCGTTCGGCCCGCAACTGCCAGAGCAGGTAGTGGGGATCGCACGGGATGCAGTGACCGCCGACCCCTGGGCCGGGATAGAAGGGCATGAACCCGTACGGCTTGGTCGCCGCCGCGTCGATCACCGCGCGGGGCTCCAGCCCGAAAACGGCACAGCTGTCGGCCAGTTCGTTGGCCAGTGCGATGTTCACGGCCCGGAAGGTGTTCTCCCAGAGTTTGGTCATCTCGGCGGCTTCCGGGCTCGCCAGCGTGTGGACCGAGGGGGCGATCCGGGAGAGCACGGCGGCGGCGGAGGCGGTGCTGCGGCGGCCGGCGCCCCCCACGATGCGGGGGGTGAGGTCCTGGCTGTGGCCGGCGCTCCCCGGATCGATCCGCTCCGGCGCGAACGCCACGAAGACATCGCTCTCCGCCCTCATCCCCCGGGCCGCGAGCGGAGTGAGCAGCAGATCCCGCGTGGTTCCCACGTAACTGGTTGAGGTGAGGAGCAGCAACTGCCCCGGCACCGCGTGTGCGACCGCGGAGGCGCAGGCCGTCGCGAGCATGCCGAGGTCCGGCACCTGGTGGCGGTCCACGGGGGTGGGGACGCAGATGACCACGGTGTCGGCCCATGCGGAGGCCCGGGGGTCGTCGGTGAGGAGGAAGGCGGCGTCGTCGAGGGCGTCGGCGAGCCGTTCCCGGTCGCGCGGCGTCAGGTCCACGGCACCCTCGCGGATGTCGCGCAGCCGTTCGGCGCTGACGTCGATCCCGATCACCCGCGCCCCCGACGCCCGCAACGCCAGGGAGGTCGGGAGTCCCACGTACCCCAGTCCGACCACGGCGACGGCACGTCCGTGACGTTCCTTCCGGGAGAGCGGGGGACAGGCCGCCGAACTCTCCTCGGCCGCCCCGGGTCCGTCGGCCGGCGACGCCGTCCCGCCGGACTCCGCCGCGAGCCAGTCCCGCGGGGAACGTCCCGCGGGGGCGGGGCGCGTCTGTGCGGGAACGCCCTCCGTCGCAGGGAGGGGTGTCACGTACTCCCGCTCGGAGTTCGCGCCCGGATCCACCGGATTCTGATGTTTTCCTGTCACCACTCTGGAATCGTGCCCGATTGCTCCCGAAAAGCAGGGACGGACACGGCGGCCCGACAACTGCTTCTCGGCCATCCGTCGACACGTTCATCGTCTCAACCGACAACCCGGCGGGAGAACTTCGCCCTCCGAGCGGTCCGGAGGCGGCGACGACCGCACGCCCCGGACGGCAACGAGCGGTCGCAGACCCACGGCACCCGGCCCCGCCCCATGACCCCCTGCGGGACCGACGCGATGCGGCCCGCCCCGTCCTTCCCCGCGCCGGGCCCTCACTCGCACCGCTCCGCATGGCTTGTTATGAGCCATGGACCCTCACCGTCTCACCACGTGAGCAAGGGCCCTCGGCCGTCGAAGATTTCGAACACGAAGGAGGCGGGCCCGGACCGACGTTCCCGGTGGTTACGGCGCCGGGCGAGCCTCAGGCGTCACGTGGGCCAAGATCGACGAAACGTCCGCTTAACGAACACCGACCACCCGGCAACGGACGAATTCCGGCCAATTCGTTGACGCGCTCCTGACAGGAATGCGCCGCGACTGACACTCTTCCGTCGTTCCGCGCACCGCCTGCACCGCCGGCCGGCACCGCCCGCCGGTACCCCCCTCGCAGAAGGAGTCCGCGTGAGACTCACGCACAGCCGTCGCACCACCGCGACCGGCGCTCTGATAGCCGCGGCGGCCCTCGTCGCCGTCGGTGTCACCTCCCCGGCGGCGACCGCCACCCCCGCCCCGGCCCCGGCGGCCCCGGCGTCCGGCAAGGTCGACCCGGGTGCGCTGCCGAAGGCGCTCTCTCCCGCCGCCCGTGCCGCCCTCATCGCCGAGGCCGACGCGGGCAAGGCCGCCACCGCCAAGGAACTCGGGCTCGGCGCCACGGAGAAGCTCGTCGTCCGTGACGTCGTCGAGGACGTCGACGGAACGGTGCACACCCGCTACGAGCGCACCCTCGGCGGGCTGCCGGTGCTCGGCGGCGACCTCGTCGTCTCGTCGACCGCGGCCGGCGCGACCGAGTCCGTGGCCAAGGCGTCCAGCGCCACCAGCGCGCAGCTGAAGGCGGTCGGCACGGTCGCCGGCATCGCCCCGGCCGCCGCCGAGAAGCAGGCGCTCGGCGCGGCGGCGGCCGACGGTTCGAAGGCCACCGCGGCGAGCAGGGCTCCTCGCAAGATCGTCTGGCTGGCGGACGGCACCCCGAAGCTCGCCTTCGAGACCGTCGTCGGCGGCCTCCAGGAGGACGGCACCCCGAACGAGCTGCACGTCGTCACCGACGCCACCTCCGGCGCCAAGCTCTTCGAGTGGCAGGGCATCGAGACCGGTACCGGCAACACGCAGTACAGCGGCACCGTCACCCTCGGGACGTCGGGCACCTCGGGCTCGTACAACCTCACCGACTCCACGCGCGGCGGCCACAAGACGTACAACCTGAACCACGGCACCTCCGGCACCGGAACGCTCTTCTCCGGAGCGGACGACGTCTGGGGCAACGGCGTCGGCACCAACACCGAGACCGCCGCCGCGGACGCCCACTACGGCGCGGCCGAGACGTGGGACTACTACAAGAACGTCCACGGCCGCACCGGCATCAAGGGCAACGGCGTCGCCGCCTACTCCCGCGTCCACTACGGCAACAACTACGTCAACGCCTTCTGGACCGACAGCTGCTTCTGCATGACCTACGGCGACGGGTCCGGCAACGCCGCCCCGCTGACCTCCCTGGACGTCGCGGCCCACGAGATGTCGCACGGCGTCACCGCCGCCACGGCCGGCCTGGTCTACAGCGGTGAGTCCGGCGGCCTCAACGAGGCGACCAGCGACATCTTCGCGGCCGGTGTGGAGTTCTACTCCAACACCACCGCCGACCCGGGCGACTACCTCGTCGGCGAGAAGATCAACATCAACGGCGACGGCACCCCGCTGCGCTACATGGACAAGCCGAGCAAGGACGGCGGGTCCAAGGACTCGTGGTACTCCGGCATCGGCAGCATCGACGTCCACTACTCCTCCGGCCCGGCCAACCACTTCTTCTACCTGCTCTCCGAGGGCAGCGGCGCCAAGACCGTCAACGGCGTCTCGTACAACTCCCCCACCTCGGACGGCCTCCCCGTGACCGGCATTGGCCGCGACAAGGCGCTGCAGATCTGGTACCGGGCGCTCACCACGAAGTTCACCACGACGACCAACTACGCCTCCGCGCGTACCGGTACCCTCGCCGCCGCCGGTGAGCTGTACGGCACGACGAGCGCCGAGTACACCGCCGTGGCCAATGCCTGGGCCGGCATCAACGTCGGTACCCGTCCCGGTACGACGCCCCCCACCGGGACGGTCTTCACCAACAGCACCGCCGTCTCGATCCCGGACAACGGCGCCGCGGTGACCAGCTCGATCACCGTCTCCGGAATCACCGGCAACGCCCCGAGCACCCTCCAGGTCGGCGTGGACATCACCCACACCTGGCGCGGTGACCTGGTCGTCGACCTCGTCGGCCCGAACGGGACCTCGTACCGGCTGAAGAACTCCTCGTCGAGCGACTCGGCCGACAACGTGGTGGCGACCTACACGGTCAACGCCTCCGCGCAGGTCGCCAACGGTGTCTGGAAGCTGAAGGTGCAGGACATCGCCTCGTCCGACACCGGCAAGATCAACAGCTTCAAGCTGACCTTCTGACGCACCCGGACCGGCGCGGCCGGACCGACCGGCCCTGAACCGGACGTCCCCGCACCGACCCGGTACACGTGC
This sequence comes from Streptomyces sp. AM 2-1-1, assembly GCF_029167645.1. NCBI lineage: Bacteria > Bacillati > Actinomycetota > Actinomycetes > Kitasatosporales > Streptomycetaceae > Streptomyces > Streptomyces sp. AM 2-1-1. The sequence continues at coordinate 2,087,565 of NZ_CP119147.1, forward strand.
GGGCGGCCCGGGAGGAGCTCGCCTCCTCCCGGGCCGCCCGCACGCCTTCTCCCCCGCCCCCGCCCCCGCCCCCGGCAGCGCCGGGGGCGGGGGCGTTTTCGGCTGCTCGCTCAGCGCAGCACGGGGCCGCCCTCGTCCTCGGCGACCGTCGCGCTCGGCAGGGCCACCAGGCCGAGTTCGGTCGCGGAGGCCAGCAGCGGATGCGCCGGCAGGACGCGCACGGTGTAGCCGTACGGGCCCGTCCGGTCCAGGGAGAGCGGCCCCTCGTAGACGCGGTGGTCCGCCAGGTCGCCGGTGCCGGTCACCTTCAACGGGATGACCTGGGCGTCGAGGAGGGCGTCACCGGAGTCCACCCGCCCGGCGACGACCTGTACCTCCAGGTCCTCCGGGGCGAGTCCGCCGAGCGCGATCCGCACCCGCAGGGCGAGGGTGGCGCCCAGCTCCGCCGAACCGCTCGTACCGGTGTCGGTGACCGTCTCGACGTGGTCGACGGCCACCTGCGGCCAGGCCGCCCGTACCTTCGTCTTCCACGCGGCGAGCTCCCTGGCCGCCGGGGCGTCCAGAGCGCGCTGCGACAGGGCGGCGGGGGCGTAGAGGCGCTCCACGTACTCGCGGACCATACGACCGGCGAGGAGTTTGGGTCCGAGGGCGGCCAGGGTGCGGCGGACCATCTCGATCCACCGCTCGGGCAGCCCGCTCTCCCCGCGGTCGTAGAAGCGCGGCGCGATCCGGTCCTCGATCAGCGCGTAGAGGGCGTCGGCCTCCAGTTCGTCGCGCCGGTCGTCGTCGACGGCGGAACCGTCGGCGGTCGGGATGGCCCAGCCGAAGTCCGGCTCGAACCACTCGTCCCACCATCCGTCGCGCACCGAGAGGTTGAGACAGCCGTTGAGGGCGGCCTTCATCCCGCTGGTGCCGCAGGCCTCCAGGGGGCGCAGCGGGTTGTTGAGCCAGACGTCGCAGCCGGGGTAGAGCTTCTGCGCCATGGCCATGCCGTAGTCGGGCAGGAAGACGATCCGGTGGCGGACCCCGGCGTCGTCGGCGAACCTGACCAGCTCCTGGATCAGCCGCTTCCCGCCGTCGTCGGCGGGGTGGGCCTTGCCCGCGACGACGATCTGGATGGGCCGCGTCGGGTGGAGCAGCATGCGGGTCAGCCGGTCCCTGTCGCGGAGCATCAGGGTGAGCCGCTTGTACGAGGGGACCCGGCGGGCGAAACCGATGGTGAGGACGTCGGGGTCGAGGACGCCGTCGATCCAGCCGAGTTCGGCGGTGCCGGCGCCGCGCCTGCGCCAGGAGGCGTAGAGCCGCTTGCGGACCTCGGTGACGAGCTGCTCGCGCAGGACGCGGCGCAGCTCCCAGATCTCGTCGTCGGGGATGGCCGTCACCGCGTCCCAGCGGCGGGGTGTGCCGGTGCGGTCGGTGCCGTTCCCGGTGGCCACGTCACCCCCGGCGAGCGCGTCCCGGGCGCGGTCCTCGCCGACCTGACGGGCGCCGAGGCGGAGCACCTCGGGGGCGACCCACGTCGGGGCGTGCACGCCGTTGGTGATGGAGGTGATGGGCACCTCCGCCGGGTCGAAGCCCGGCCACAGCCCCGAGAACATCTCCCGGCTGACCGCTCCGTGCAGGGTGGAGACACCGTTGGCGCGCTGGGCGAGCCGGAGCCCCATGACCGCCATGTTGAAGATGCCCGGGGTGCCGCCCTCGTACGTCTCCTCGCCGAGGGCCAGGACGCGGTCGACGGGGACGCCGGGGAGTTCGCCGTCGTCCCCGAAGTGCCGGGCGACGAGGTGGCGGTCGAAACGGTCTATGCCGGCGGGGACCGGGGTGTGGGTGGTGAACACCGCTCCGGCCCGCACGACTTCGAGCGCGGAGTCGAAGTCGTGCTCCGGCGAGACGGGTTGGCCGGTGGACGATCCGGAGGGCCGTGTCGTCCCGATGAGTTCACGGATGCGTTCGAGGCCGAGGAAACCGGCGTGGCCCTCGTTGGTGTGGAACACCTCGGGTGCGGGGGCGCCGGTGAGACGGCACCAGGTCCGCACGGCGCGCACGCCGCCGATGCCGAGGAGCATCTCCTGCAGGAGCCGGTGGTCGCTGCCGCCGCCGTAGAGCCGGTCGGTGACGTCGCGCTCGCCGGGGGCGTTCTCCTCCACGTCGGAGTCGAGCATGAGGAGGGGGACCCGGCCGACCTGGGCCTTCCAGACACAGGCGTGCAGGGAGCGTCCGCCGGGCAGCGCGAGCACCACCCGGGCGGGGGTGCCGTCGTGCTCGCGGAGCAGCGTGACGGGGAGTTCGTTGGGGTCGAGCACCGGATAGTGCTCCTGCTGCCAGCCGTCGCGGGAGAGCGACTGACGGAAGTACCCGTGCCGGTAGAGGAGGCCGACCCCGATGAGCGGGACGCCGAGGTCTCCGGCCGCCTTGAGGTGGTCACCGGCCAGGATACCGAGTCCGCCGGAGTACTGCGGCAGGGCCGCCGTCACTCCGAACTCGGGCGAGAAGTAGGCGATGGAGCTGGGGAGTTCGGCACCCCGGGCGAGCTGATTCTGGTACCACCGGGGTCCGGTGAGGTAGGCGTCGAGCTCGTCGGCCGCCTCGCGCAGGCGGCCGAGGAACTCCTCGTCGCGGGCGAGTTCGGCCAGCCGGGAGGCGGACACGGAGCCGAGGAGCCGCACGGGGTCGGCATCCTCGGGCCGCCACCCCTCGGGGTCGACGGACCGGAAGAGCTCTCGGGTCTCGGAGTGCCACGACCACCGCAGATTGTGCGCGAGGTCGTGGAGGGGTCGCAGGGAGTCGGGGAGAACGGGACGCACGGTGAACCGACGAATGGCCTTCACGCATTCCACCTTTACAGGGGACGTACGAATCCGAGGGGACGCCGCACCACGGTGTGCGCCGCTCCGCCACTGACGACGGTAACGGTCTTCGGCCCCGTACGGCCACGGCGCACGGCCCGCCCGCGCGGTCCGGCGCGCACGGGGCGCCGTCGGTGGCTCTGCCCGCCGGGGGCGGTCCCAGGGGTCCCGGCGGTCCCGGCGGTCCCGGCAACCCCGGTCGCGACGGACGGATATGGCTGATTTCACCACCTCGGGTGACCTTGTGGGCGTCCGTCCGCCGGGAGAGGCTTCCGGGGTGGCGACCCCACCGGGAGGTGCGAGTCGCCGGAGCGCGGGTACCCGGTGACTCGTGTGACGCCGCACGCCCGCCGTCCGGTGCGGGGGCGCGCGCGGAGTACCGGACGATGACCCAGTAGTTAACACGCCGCCGGGTTGACCGCGCGAAAGCGGGGGGAAGGCTACCCGCGTACGGAGCCGACCCGGCGGCACACGTCCTCGCGCACATCCCCGCACCGTGCGCGTCGTCCCCGCGCACGCCAGCCATTCGAGTGCCATTCGAGTGAACGCGGACAGGAGCGGCCATGCCCACAACCCGTCAGCAGACAGCTGAGCAGCTACAAAGGACTGATCCTCAGACGCGCGGCCCCGGCGAACGGTCCTCGCCACCCGTGCCGCCGTCCTCCCCGCACCCCCCGCTCCAGCCTTCAGGTGATCTCATGATCGGTCGTATCCCCGTCCTGGACGTCCGCCCGCTCGTCGACTGCGGCAGACGCCCGGCGAAGGCGGTGGTGGGCGAGACCTTCCAGGTCTCCGCCACCGTCTTCCGCGAAGGCCACGACGCGGTGGCGGCCAACGTCGTCCTGCGGGATCCGAGCGGACGGCGCGGCCCCTTCGTCCCGCTCCGTGAACTGGCTCCCGGCACGGACCGCTGGGGCGCCGACGTCACCCCGGACGCCGAGGGGCGCTGGACGTACAAGGTGGAGGCGTGGAGCGACCCGCTGACCACCTGGCGGCGGCTGGCCCAGATCAAGATTCCGGCCGGCATGGACACCGAACTGGTGCTCGCCGAGGGGGCCGCGCTGTACGAGCGCGCCGCCTCCGGGGTGCCGAAGAAGGATGGGCGCGAGGCGGTCCTGGCCGCCGTCGACGCGTTGCGCGACTCCGCGCGCCCGGCCGCCGCCCGCCTCGCGGCGGCGTTCACCCCGGCGGTGGCCGACCCCCTCGCCCGCTACCCGCTGCGTGAGCTGGTCACCTCCTCACGCCCCCTGCCGCTGGTCGTCGAGCGCCGGCGTGCGCTGTACGGCGCGTGGTACGAACTCTTCCCGCGCTCCGAGGGCGCCCGGCGCGAACCGGTCGCCCCGGCGGCGTCCCGCACGGAGGCACCCGCCCCCGCCGCTCAGGAGACCCGGCTGGTCAGCGGCACGTTCCGGACGGCGGCCGAGCGGCTCCCGGCGGTCGCTGCGATGGGCTTCGACGTCGTCTACCTGCCACCGGTCCACCCCATCGGCACCTCCCACCGCAAGGGGCCGGACAACACCCTGACGGCCGGCGCCGACGACCCCGGGGTGCCGTGGGCGATCGGCTCGGCGGACGGCGGTCACGACGCCGTCCACCCCGACCTCGGCACCCTGGCCGACTTCGACCACTTCGTGGCCACCGCCCGCACCCTGCGGATGGAGATCGCGCTGGATTTCGCGCTCCAGTGCTCCCCCGACCACCCCTGGGTGAAGGAGCACCCGGAGTGGTTCCACCACCGCCCGGACGGCTCGATCGCGTACGCCGAGAACCCGCCGAAGAAGTACCAGGACATCTACCCGATCGCCTTCGACAAAGACATGCACGGGCTGGTCACCGAGACCGTGCGGGTGCTGCGGTTCTGGATGGAGCGGGGTGTGCGGATCTTCCGGGTGGACAACCCGCACACCAAGCCCGTCGTCTTCTGGGAGCGGGTGATCGCCGAGATCAACGGCGCCGACCCGGACGTGGTGTTCCTGGCCGAGGCGTTCACCCGGCCGGCGATGATGCACACCCTCGCCAAGATCGGCTTCCAGCAGTCGTACACGTACTTCACCTGGCGCAACACCAAGCAGGAGCTCACCGAGTACGCCACGGAGGTCTCCGGCGAGGCCGCGTCGTACATGCGGCCCAACTTCTTCGTGAACACCCCCGACATCCTCCCCGGCTACCTCCAGGAAGGCGGCCGGCCGGCCTTCGAGGCCCGGGCCGTGCTCGCCGCGACGCTCTCCCCCTCCTGGGGTGTGTACGCGGGATTCGAGCTCTGCGAGAACACCCCGGCGCATCCCGGGAGCGAGGAGTACCTGCACTCGGAGAAGTACGAACTCAGGCCCCGGGACTGGGAGTCGGCCGAGCGGGAAGGGCGCTCGCTGGCTCCGCTGATCACGTCGCTCAACCGGATCAGGCGCCGCCACCCGGCGCTCCGCCAGCTGCGCGACCTCCACTTCCACTCCGCCGACAACGACGCCCTGATCGTCTACAGCAAGCGCTCCGGATCGAACACCGTCCTGGTGGTCGTGAACCTCGACCCGCACCACACCCAGGAGGCCACGGTCTCGTTGGACATGCCGCAGCTCGGCCTGGACTGGCACGAGAGCGTGCCGGTGCGCGACGAGCTCACCGGCGACACCTATCACTGGGGCAGGACCTTCTATGTGCGCCTAGAGCCGGGCATCACGCCCGCGCACATCGTCGTCCTGCGACCGTCCCCGCCGACCGGAGGGTCACCCACACCATGATCGTGAATGAGCCCGTTCCCGACACCTTCGAGGACACGCCCGCCAAGGACCGCGATCCCGACTGGTTCAAGCGCGCCGTCTTCTACGAGGTCCTCGTCCGGTCCTTCCAGGACTCCAACGGCGACGGCATCGGAGACCTCAAGGGCATCACCGCCAAACTGGACTACCTCCAGTGGCTGGGCATCGACTGCCTCTGGCTGCCGCCGTTCTTCAAGTCACCTCTGCGCGACGGCGGTTACGACGTCTCGGACTACACCGCCGTCCTGCCCGAGTTCGGCGACCTCGCCGACTTCGTGGAGTTCGTCGACGCCGCGCACCAGCGCGGCATGCGCGTCATCATCGACTTCGTCATGAACCACACGAGCGACCAGCACGAGTGGTTCCAGCAGTCCCGGTCCGACCCCGAGGGGCCGTACGGCGACTACTACGTCTGGGCCGACGACGACAAGCAGTTCCCCGACGCGAGGATCATCTTCGTCGACACGGAGACCTCCAACTGGACCTTCGACCCGGTGCGCAAGCAGTACTACTGGCACCGGTTCTTCTCGCACCAGCCCGACCTCAACTACGAGAACCCCGCAGTGCAGGAGGAGATCATCTCCGCCCTCCGCTTCTGGCTGGACCTCGGCATCGACGGCTTCCGGGTGGACGCCGTGCCCTACCTCTACCAGCGCGAGGGCACCAACTGCGAGAACCTCCCCGAGACCCACGGCTTCCTCAAGCGGGTCCGCAAGGAGATCGACGCCAACTACCCCGACACCGTCCTGCTCGCCGAGGCCAACCAGTGGCCCGAGGACGTCGTCGACTACTTCGGGGACTACCGGGCCGGCGGCGACGAGTGCCACATGGCGTTCCACTTCCCGGTGATGCCGCGCATCTTCATGGCGGTACGACGGGAGAGCCGCTACCCGGTCTCCGAAGTCCTGGCCAAGACACCGGCGATCCCGAAGAACTGCCAGTGGGGCATCTTCCTGCGCAACCACGACGAGCTCACCCTCGAAATGGTCACGGACGAAGAGCGCGACTACATGTACGCGGAGTACGCCAAGGATCCGCGGATGCGCGCCAACATCGGCATCCGCCGCCGCCTCGCGCCGCTGCTGGACAACGACCGCAACCAGATCGAACTCTTCACCGCTCTGCTGCTGTCGCTGCCCGGCTCCCCGATCCTCTACTACGGGGACGAGATCGGGATGGGCGACAACATCTGGCTGGGCGACCGCGACGGGGTGCGCACCCCGATGCAGTGGACCCCCGACCGCAACGCCGGCTTCTCCTCCAGCGACCCCGGCCGGCTCTTCCTGCCCACGATCATGGACCCGGTCTACGGTTACCAGGTCACCAACGTCGAGGCGTCGATGGCGTCGCCCTCCTCCCTGCTGCACTGGACCCGGCGGATGATCGAGATCCGCAAGCAGAATCCCGCCTTCGGGCTGGGCGAGTACACCGAACTCCCCTCGTCCAACCCGGCGGTGCTCGCCTTCACCCGGGAGTACAAGGACGACCTCGTGCTGTGCGTCCACAACTTCTCCCGGTTCGCCCAGCCGACGGAACTCGATCTCCGGCTCTTCAACGGGCGCCACCCGGTCGAGCTGATCGGTGGGGTGCGCTTCCCCGCCGTCGGCGAGTGGCCCTACCTGCTCACTCTCGCCGGCCACGGCTTCTACTGGTTCCGCCTGCGGAAGGAAGCTCCCGCCATCTGACGCGCTTTTCCCGGGTGTTACGCGGGGGAGAACGGTACGCACGACTCGTGCGGGACGGTTTTGGCCGTCCCGCACGGGGCACCTTCCCCACATCGAGCATGGGCGGGCCCGGACGGCCGTTGGGCCATTCGAGTCCGTACGGACCCTCCTCACCCGACACGTCCCGCACAGCCGGACAGCCATTGCCGCAATCCGGGACACTCCTCGCATCCGTGTGCCCGGGGAAAGGACGCGATGCCATGTCGGAGGCTGCATCCGCTCACGTCACCCTGGCGAAGAGCACCACGAAACAGGCGTCCCACCCACCCACCCATCCACGGCCGGGGGGCCCCACCGCGGGGACCGCGCTGCTGCCCTCGCTCGCCCCCCTGCTCCACGACTGGCTCCCCCGGCAGCGCTGGTTCGCCGGCAAGGGCCACCCGGTAGCGGGGTTCACCCTGGTCGCCGCGACCGAGATACTGCCGGTGGACTCCCCGACGGCCGGCCCCGGACTGCTCCACCTCCTCGTCCGCGTCCACCAGCCGGGGCTGCCCGCCCGCCCCACCGGCGACTGCTACCAGCTGCTCCTGGGGGTCCGGAACGACCTGCCGCCGGCGCTCGCCTCCGCCCTCATCGGGCGGGTGACGGACGGCCCGCTGGCCGGCCGCACCGTCTACGAGGGCCTGCACGACCCCCGGCTGGCCGGTCTGCTGCTGGAGCGGTTCCGCCGCCCCGGTCCCCTCGGCGCGCTCCGCTTCGAACGCGCGGAAACGATTCCCGCCGGGCTGGCGCCCCGGCTGCTGGACACCGAGCAGTCCAACTCCTCGCTCGTCTTCGGCGACGCGTACATCCTGAAGATCCTGCGGAGAGTCTTCCCCGGCACCAACCCCGACCTCGAACTGCCGCTCGCCCTCGTCGGCGAGGGATGCGGGCGGGTGCCCGCACCCGTCGCCTGGTTCGAGGCGACCACCCCCGAACCGCTCACCCTCGGGGTGCTGCAGCCCTTCCTGCGCGGTGCCGAGGACGGCTGGCAGCTCGCCCTCGGCGCCCTCGCGGCGGGACGCGACTTCGTCCCGGAAGCGCGCGCGCTCGGCCGGGCCACCGCCGAGGTGCACACCGCGCTCGCCTCCGCCCTGCCGGGCCCGGACCTGCGCCTGGCGGGCACGGAGGCGCTGGTCGCCGGGATGACCCAGCGGCTGGAGTCGACCGCCCAGGCCGTCCCCGCCCTGCTGCCGTACGTCCCCGCACTGCACGCCGCCTTCGACGCCGTGGCGGAGCTCGGGCACCGGGGGCGCTCCTGGGCGACCCACCGGGTGCACGGCGATCTGCACCTCGGACAGACCCTCCGAGCGGCCGACGGGTTCTGGTCACTGATCGACTTCGAGGGCGAACCCGCCCGGCCGCTCGCCGAACGCCGCAGCCCCCAGCCGCCGGTGCGCGACGTCGCCGGAATGCTCCGCTCCTTCGACTACGCGGCCCGCTCCCACCGGCCGTGGAGCGACGCCTGGGCGGAGCGCTGCCGGACCGCGTACTGCGAGGGGTACGCCGACGTCTCGGGTACCGACCCGCGCAGCGAACCCGAGCTGCTGCGCGCCCACGAAACGGACAAGGCGGTGTACGAGGTGCTGTACGAGGCTCGGCACCGCCCCGACTGGCTGCCGGTCCCCATGGCGGCCATCCAGCGACTGGCCGCGTCCACCTGACCCGGGCCGGGCCCGGTCCGGCCGCGGCCGCATCCGGATCCCACCCTTCCGGTCCGCGCGGTATCCCCACCGCGCGGACCGCGGGCGCACGGCCGGCCCGCACCCGGTGCTCCCCCGGGCACCCCATCCCCCGACCGACCCCCGAGGAGGCCGTCCCCCGTGACCGCCCGTAAGCCGTCCAGCGACACACCCGAACCCATCGAGGCCGTACCCGCCCCGCAGCCGGTGACGACCGGGACGGCCGCCGGGCCCGAGCCGGTGTCCTCCGCCACCACGGCCGTCGCCACCACGCCGACCGCGAAGCGCTCCAAGGCAAAGCGGAAGAACGCCGTGCCGCCCCGCCCCCGGCGCGGCGGCGCCGACGAGGGAGTCCGGCCCGCCCCCGCCCTGCACGACGCGGACCGGGGCCGGCTCCTCGCCGGTGAGCACCACGCCCCGCACGACCTCCTCGGGGCGCACCCCTGCGACGGCGGCGTCCTGGTGCGGGCGCTGCGCCCGCACGCGCGTGCCGTGACGGTGATCGCCCCGGGACTCCGGGCGCAGCTGTTCGACGACGGCGACGGCTTCTTCTCCGGCGTGCTGCCGGTCGGGGACGTCACGGCGTACCGCCTGCGGGTCGCCTACGCGCAGGACGAGGTCGAGGTCGAGGACCCGTACCGTTTCCTGCCCGCGATCGGTGAACTGGACCTGCACCTGATCGGTGAGGGCCGGCACGAGGAGCTGTGGACCGCGCTGGGCGCCCGGGTCATGGAGCACCAGGGGGTCGCCGGTACCCGGTTCACGGTGTGGGCGCCCAACGCGCGCGGGGTGCGGATCGCGGGCGACTTCGCCTACTGGGACAGCACCGGCACCCCGATGCGTTCGCTCGGGGCGACGGGGGTGTGGGAGCTGTTCCTCCCGGGGGTCGGCGAGGGCGCGCTCTACAAGTTCGACATCTGCCGCCCGGACGGCTCGCACACCCTGCGCGCGGACCCGATGGCCCGGGCCGCCGAGGTGCCGCCCGCCACCGCCTCGGTGGTGACCGCCTCGCACTACGCGTGGCAGGACGGCGACTGGATGGAGCGGCGCGGCGACCGCCCCGTGCACGAGGCGCCCTTCTCCGTCTACGAGATCCACCTCCCCTCCTGGCGGCCGCGTCTGACCTACCGCCAGCTCGCGGAGCAGCTCCCGGCGTACGTCAAGGACCTGGGCTTCACGCACGTGGAGCTGATGCCGGTGTCCGAGCATCCGTTCGGCGGTTCCTGGGGGTACCAGGTGACCGGGTTCTACGCGCCGACCTCCCGCATGGGCACTCCGGACGACTTCCGGTTCCTGGTGGACGCGCTGCACCGGTCCGGCATCGGCGTGATCATGGACTGGGTGCCGGCGCACTTCCCCCGGGACGAGTGGGCGCTGGCCGAGTTCGACGGGCAGCCGCTGTACGAGCACTCCGACCCTTCCCGCGCGGCGCACCCGGACTGGGGCACCCTGGAGTTCGACTACGGGCGCAAGGAGGTGCGCAACTTCCTCGTCTCCAACGCCACGTACTGGTGCGAGGAGTTCCACATCGACGGGTTGAGGGTCGACGCGGTGGCTTCCATGCTCTATCTCGACTACTCCCGCGAGGACGGCCAGTGGTCGCCCAACGAGCGCGGCGGCCGGGAGAACCTGGACGCGGTGGCCTTCCTCCAGGAGATGAACGCGACCGTATACCGCCGCAACCCCGGTGTGGTGACGATCGCCGAGGAGTCCACCGCGTGGAGCGGCGTCACCCGCGCCACCCACCACACCGGACCGGACGGCTTCGGCGGGCTCGGGTTCGGGCTGAAGTGGAACATGGGGTGGATGCACGACTCCCTCACCTACATGGCGAAGGAGCCGGTGCACCGCAGGTACCACCACAACGAGATGACCTTCTCGATGGTGTACGCGTACAGCGAGAACTACGTCCTGCCGATCTCGCACGACGAGGTGGTGCACGGCAAACAGGCGCTGGTGTCCAAGATGCCCGGCGACTGGTGGCAGCAGCGCGCCAACCACCGCGCCTACCTCGGCTTCATGTGGGCCCACCCCGGCAAGCAACTCCTCTTCATGGGGCAGGAGTTCGCCCAGGGCGCCGAGTGGTCGGAGGGCCACGGCCCGGACTGGTGGCTGCTGGACCCGGCCTACGAGGCGTCCGGCGACCACCGCGGCGTACGGGACCTGGTCGGCGACCTGAACGCGGTGTACGGCGCGGTGCCCGCGCTCTGGCAGCGCGACACCGACCCGGGCGGCTTCGCGTGGGTGGACGGCGGTGCCGCGGAGGACAACGTCCTGGCCTTCCTCCGCTTCGACGCGGACGGCTCCCCGCTGCTCGCGGTCTCCCACTTCTCCCCGGTGGTCCGGCACGACTACCGGCTCGGGGTGCCGGAGACGGTGGCGGGCTGGGTGGAGGTGCTGAACACCGACGCGGCCCGGTACGGCGGCAGCGACGTACGCAACGAGGAGCCGCTGAAGCCGGAGGCGGTACCGGCGCACGGCCGGCCGGCCAGCATCACGCTCACCCTGCCACCACTGGCCACGGTCTGGTTCCGCCCGGCCTGACCGGCGGGCGCGTTACCGGACGGCGGGAAGCCCGGACCTCGCGGTCCGGGCTTCCGGCCGTTCAGGCCGCTCCGGCGCGCGCGTACCGGCCGGGCGTGGTGCCCACGATCCGCTTGAAGTGACGGGTGAGGTGGGACTGGTCGTGGAAGCCGGCGGCGGTGGCCACCTCGCCCGGCGGCCGGCCCTCGAGCAACAGACGCCGGGCCAGATCGACGCGGCGGGAGGTCAGGTACTGGTGCGGGGCGATGCCGTACGCCCCACTGAAGGCGCGTACCAGGTGCGTGGGGTGGGCGTGGACCTGCGTCGCGGCGTCGGCCAGGGTCACTCCGTCGAGGAGTCTCGCGTCGAGAAGGTCACGGAGGTCCCGGGCGACTCCGCGGCCCGGTCCCGGCGCGGCGCGGGCCTGCCCCGGGCGCAGTCGCTCGCGCAGCCGCTCCCCGACGAGGGCCAGCCTGCTCTCCGCCTCGAACGCGTCGCCGGGGTGCGCGAGGGCCGAGTGGAGCTGCCCGACGCGGGTCCGCAGCAGCGGATCGGCGAAGTCGGGGTGGGCCACCGCGGGACCGATGAGGCTCTCGTCCAGCTGGGTCGTGTCGAGGTACAGCACCCGCTTGCGGAAGCCGTGCGCGGTGGCGGGCGAGCCGTTGTGCGGAACCTGCGGGGGCAGCAGACTCACGGTGCCGCGCGGGGTGCCGCGCTCGAACCGGTCGAGGTCGTAGCGGACGGCTCCGTCGTCGACGATCAACAGGGTCCAGGTGTCGTGGACGTGCATGGGGTAGGCGTGCTCGGTGAAGCGGGCGTGGAAGACCTCCACCACGCCCGGCACCCGCGGGCGCCAGGCGGAGATCTCCGGGATCTCAGGCTCCGGCGAGGGCGTCACGCCAAGAACGTACAAGACGGGGCGGGGGGACGTCGCGGAGTCTCGGGGCATGGACACCCAGAACGAGAACGCGCCCGTCCGCTTCGACACCAAGATCGCCGTCCTGCTCCGGGAGGACCTGGAGACCTGGCAGCGGCTGAACGTGACCGCCTTCCTGGTCAGCGGGCTCGGCACGGTCGCACCGCAGGTGATCGGCGAGCCGTACGCGGACGCCGACGCCACCGTCTACCTGCCCATGTTCCGCCAGCCCGTCCTGGTCTTCGAGGGGACGAGGGAGGTGCTGACCGCCGCGCACGGCCGCGCGCTCTCCCGGTCGCTGCCGAGGTCCCTGTTCACGTCGGACCTCTTCGGCACCGGGAACGACCGGGACAACCGGGCGGCCGTACGCGCCGTGCGCACGGACGCGCTCGACCTGGTGGGACTGGCCGTGCACGGCCCGCGCAACGCTGTGGACAAGGTCCTCAAGGGTGCCCGCATGCATCCCTGAGCGGGCGGGCCTTCCTCGGACGTCGCCCTACGGACGGGGCGGCGCCGCCCCGTCGGCGTCGTCCCAGGCCCGGCGGGCGGCGGCGATCGCGGGCCGGTTCTCGATCGACCAGTCGGCCAGCGCTCTGACCAGGTGGGTGAGGCTGTGCCCCAGCTCGGTCAGTCCGTACTCCACCCGGGCCGGCACGGTCGGGTACTCGGTCCGGTGCACCAGGCCGTCGCGCTCCAGGCGCCGGAGGGTCAGGGTCAGCATGCGCTGCGAGATGGTGCCGGGGATGGAGCGCTGCAACTCGTTGAAGCGCCTGATTCCGGAGGCGAGTTCGACGATCACGTACACCGACCAGGTGTCGCCGAGCCGGTCCAGCACGTCCCGCACACCGCACTCGTCCTGCGGCGTGGAACAGACGATCACGGGTTCCGGCGGAGCCGGGTTGGTTACTCCGGTGTGCCCCACTGACATCAAAGTGCCTCCTTACGGGATGCGCTCGCTCTCCCGATGATGAGAACACACAGCTCAGGGAAGGCACTTCCATGATTCTCATCACCGGCGCGAGCGGCGCGCTCGGCAGCCTCGTCGTCCAGGCACTGGCCGATCGGAGCGACGTCGTGCTCGGCACGCGTACACCTCGTTCCGCGGCCGAGCGGCGCGTCGACTTCGACGACCCGTCGTCCCTCGACTTCACCGGAGTCACGACGCTCCTGATCGTCTCCGCCGGATACGGGGAGGACGATGTCGTCCTCGCCCGCCACGAGGCCGCGATCGCGGGTGCGGAGAAGGCCGGCGTACGACACGTCGTCTACACCAGCCTGAGCGGTGACGGCGATCACCTGCCGTACGCTCTCGCCCACCGTTGGACCGAACGCCGCCTGGCGCGCTCCTCGTTGGCGTGGACGGTGTTGCGCAACGGCCTCTACGCCGAATTCCTCGCCGCCCTCGCCGCCCCCGATGCCGACGGCACGATCGTGGCGCCGATGGGCGAGGGCGGGCTGGCCGCCGTGGCCCGGGCGGACCTCGCCGAGATCGCCGCACGAGTGGTGACCGATCCCGAAGCGCACGCGGGAAGAACCTACGAACTCGTCGGCGAGCAACCCCTCACCGGCGCCGACCTGGCACGGGCGATCGGCGGGCAGTACCGGCCGGCCTCGCTGGCCGCGGCTCGCGAGGCTCTCGGCGCGAGCGAGGGGGTACTGCCCTTCCAGGTTCCCATGCTCGTCGGCACCTGCTCGGCGGTCGCGGGAGGGTTCCTCGACGGCAGCGGGATCACGCACAACGCATTGCGCGAGCTCCTGGGGCGGCCCCCGCGTTCGGCCCTCGACGTGTACCGGGCTTCGGTCAACGCGATGTGATGCGGCGCCCGCCACCTCCGGGGGCGGGCGCGACCTCCCGGGGCGGGCACGGTCGACGGCGGTGCTCCGCACCCACGGGCCCCAGGGCCTGACCGCCGTCGCCGATTCGGCCCTGGAACGCAGAAAACCCCCGTGCCCAAAGGCACGGGGGTCTCCCGGAAAAATTGTTCGGCGGCGTCCTACTCTCCCACAGGGTCCCCCCTGCAGTACCATCGGCGCTGAAAGGCTTAGCTTCCGGGTTCGGAATGTAACCGGGCGTTTCCCTAACGCAATGACCACCGAAACACTATGAAATCAACCAACCGGAAAAACACAGCGGATTGTTATTTCAGAACAACACAGTGGACGCGAGCAACTGAGGACAAGCCCTCGGCCTATTAGTACCAGTCAGCTCCACCCGTTACCGGGCTTCCACATCTGGCCTATCAACCCAGTCGTCTACTGGGAGCCTTAACCCCTCAAAGGGGGTGGGAATACTCATCTCGAAGCAGGCTTCCCGCTTAGATGCTTTCAGCGGTTATCCTTTCCGAACGTAGCCAACCAGCCATGCCCTTGGCAGGACAACTGGCACACCAGAGGTTCGTCCGTCCCGGTCCTCTCGTACTAGGGACAGCCCTTCTCAATATTCCTACGCGCACAGCGGATAGGGACCGAACTGTCTCACGACGTTCTAAACCCAGCTCGCGTACCGCTTTAATGGGCGAACAGCCCAACCCTTGGGACCGACTCCAGCCCCAGGATGCGACGAGCCGACATCGAGGTGCCAAACCATCCCGTCGATATGGACTCTTGGGGAAGATCAGCCTGTTATCCCCGGGGTACCTTTTATCCGTTGAGCGACAGCGCTTCCACAAGCCACTGCCGGATCACTAGTCCCGACTTTCGTCCCTGCTCGACCCGTCGGTCTCACAGTCAAGCTCCCTTGTGCACTTACACTCAACACCTGATTACCAACCAGGCTGAGGGAACCTTTGGGCGCCTCCGTTACTCTTTAGGAGGCAACCGCCCCAGTTAAACTACCCATCAGACACTGTCCCTGATCCGGATCACGGACCGAGGTTAGACATCCAGCACGACCAGAGTGGTATTTCAACGGCGACTCCACAACCACTGGCGTGGCCGCTTCAAAGTCTCCCACCTATCCTACACAAGCCGAACCGAACACCAATATCAAACTGTAGTAAAGGTCCCGGGGTCTTTCCGTCCTGCTGCGCGAAACGAGCATCTTTACTCGTAGTGCAATTTCACCGGGCCTATGGTTGAGACAGTCGAGAAGTCGTTACGCCATTCGTGCAGGTCGGAACTTACCCGACAAGGAATTTCGCTACCTTAGGATGGTTATAGTTACCACCGCCGTTTACTGGCGCTTAAGTTCTCAGCTTCGCCGACCCGAAAGTCAGCTAACCGGTCCCCTTAACGTTCCAGCACCGGGCAGGCGTCAGTCCGTATACATCGCCTTACGGCTTCGCACGGACCTGTGTTTTTAGTAAACAGTCGCTTCTCGCTGGTCTCTGCGGCCACCCCCAGCTCATGGAGTAAATCCAATCACCAGTGATGGCCCCCTTCTCCCGAAGTTACGGGGGCATTTTGCCGAGTTCCTTAACCATAGTTCACCCGAACGCCTCGGTATTCTCTACCTGACCACCTGAGTCGGTTTAGGGTACGGGCCGCCATGAAACTCGCTAGAGGCTTTTCTCGACAGCATAGGATCATCCACTTCGCCACAATCGGCTCGGCATCAGGTCTCAGCCTTAATGTGTGACGGATTTGCCTACCACACGGCCTACACCCTTACCCCGGGACAACCACCGCCCGGGCTGGACTACCTTCCTGCGTCACCCCATCGCTTACCTACTACAAGTCTGGTTCATCGGCTCCACCACTACCCTCAACTCCGAAGAGATCGGGCCGGCTTCACGGACTTAGCATCGCCTGATTCAGTACTGGGCGTTTCAAAGCGGGTACCGGAATATCAACCGGTTGTCCATCGACTACGCCTGTCGGCCTCGCCTTAGGTCCCGACTTACCCTGGGCAGATCAGCTTGACCCAGGAACCCTTAGTCAATCGGCGCACACGTTTCTCACGTGTGTATCGCTACTCATGCCTGCATTCTCACTCGTGAACCGTCCACAACTCGCTTCCGCGGCTGCTTCACCCGGCACACGACGCTCCCCTACCCATCCCAGCCCCCGTTGGGGGTATGTGCTGGAATGACACGACTTCGGCGGTACGCTTGAGCCCCGCTACATTGTCGGCGCGGAATCACTTGACCAGTGAGCTATTACGCACTCTTTCAAGGGTGGCTGCTTCTAAGCCAACCTCCTGGTTGTCTCTGCGACTCCACATCCTTTCCCACTTAGCGTACGCTTAGGGGCCTTAGTCGATGCTCTGGGCTGTTTCCCTCTCGACCATGGAGCTTATCCCCCACAGTCTCACTGCCGCGCTCTCACTTACCGGCATTCGGAGTTTGGCTAAGGTCAGTAACCCGTTGGGGCCCATCGCCTATCCAGTGCTCTACCTCCGGCAAGAAACACACGACGCTGCACCTAAATGCATTTCGGGGAGAACCAGCTATCACGGAGTTTGATTGGCCTTTCACCCCTAACCACAGGTCATCCCCCAGGTTTTCAACCCTGGTGGGTTCGGTCCTCCACGAAGTCTTACCTCCGCTTCAACCTGCCCATGGCTAGATCACTCCGCTTCGGGTCTAGAGCGTGCAACTCAATCGCCCTGTTCGGACTCGCTTTCGCTACGGCTTCCCCACACGGGTTAACCTCGCTACACACCGCTAACTCGCAGGCTCATTCTTCAAAAGGCACGCAGTCACGACTGCATGTGCAAGCACATACAGCGACGCTCCCACGGCTTGTAGGCACACGGTTTCAGGTACTATTTCACTCCGCTCCCGCGGTACTTTTCACCATTCCCTCACGGTACTATCCGCTATCGGTCACCAGGGAATATTTAGGCTTAGCGGGTGGTCCCGCCAGATTCACACGGGATTTCTCGGGCCCCGTGCTACTTGGGTGTCTCTCAAACGAGCCGTTGATGTTTCAGCTACGGGGGTCTTACCCTCTACGCCGGACCTTTCGCATGTCCTTCGCCTACATCAACGGTTTCTGACTCGTCTCACAGTCGGCAGACTATGAAAGAGAGATCCCACAACCCCGCATGCGCAACCCCTGCCGGGTATCACACACATACGGTTTGGCCTGTTCCAGTTTCGCTCGCCACTACTCCCGGAATCACGGTTGTTTTCTCTTCCTGAGGGTACTGAGATGTTTCACTTCCCCTCGTTCCCTCCACACTGCCTATGTGTTCAGCAGTGGGTGACAGCCCATGACGACTGCCGGGTTTCCCCATTCGGAAACCCCCGGATCAAAGCTAGGTTGACAGCTCCCCGGGGACTATCGTGGCCTCCCACGTCCTTCATCGGTTCCTGGTGCCAAGGCATCCACCGTGCGCCCTTAAAAACTTGGCCACAGATGCTCGCGTCCACTGTGCAGTTCTCAAACAACAACCAGCCACCCATCACCCCGACCCGAAGGCCGAGTTCACTGGGACCGGACTGAAGGCAGCCTTACGGCCGTACCCTCAGATACCCAACAACGTGCCCGACACAATTGATCCATCATTACTTTCCACGCCGAAGCAGTACTCGCAACAACCAACCAACCGTGCCGAATAGTCAACGTTCCACCCATGAGCTAACCACCGCCGAACATTTGCCGGCGTAGTGGCTCTGGACCCCTCGCAGGGTCTAGATGCTCCTTAGAAAGGAGGTGATCCAGCCGCACCTTCCGGTACGGCTACCTTGTTACGACTTCGTCCCAATCGCCAGTCCCACCTTCGACAGCTCCCTCCCACAAGGGGTTGGGCCACCGGCTTCGGGTGTTACCGACTTTCGTGACGTGACGGGCGGTGTGTACAAGGCCCGGGAACGTATTCACCGCAGCAATGCTGATCTGCGATTACTAGCAACTCCGACTTCATGGGGTCGAGTTGCAGACCCCAATCCGAACTGAGACCGGCTTTTTGAGATTCGCTCCGCCTCGCGGCATCGCAGCTCATTGTACCGGCCATTGTAGCACGTGTGCAGCCCAAGACATAAGGGGCATGATGACTTGACGTCGTCCCCACCTTCCTCCGAGTTGACCCCGGCAGTCTCCTGTGAGTCCCCATCACCCCGAAGGGCATGCTGGCAACACAGAACAAGGGTTGCGCTCGTTGCGGGACTTAACCCAACATCTCACGACACGAGCTGACGACAGCCATGCACCACCTGTATACCGACCACAAGGGGGGCACCATCTCTGATGCTTTCCGGTATATGTCAAGCCTTGGTAAGGTTCTTCGCGTTGCGTCGAATTAAGCCACATGCTCCGCTGCTTGTGCGGGCCCCCGTCAATTCCTTTGAGTTTTAGCCTTGCGGCCGTACTCCCCAGGCGGGGAACTTAATGCGTTAGCTGCGGCACCGACGACGTGGAATGTCGCCAACACCTAGTTCCCAACGTTTACGGCGTGGACTACCAGGGTATCTAATCCTGTTCGCTCCCCACGCTTTCGCTCCTCAGCGTCAGTAATGGCCCAGAGATCCGCCTTCGCCACCGGTGTTCCTCCTGATATCTGCGCATTTCACCGCTACACCAGGAATTCCGATCTCCCCTACCACACTCTAGCTAGCCCGTATCGAATGCAGACCCGGGGTTAAGCCCCGGGCTTTCACATCCGACGTGACAAGCCGCCTACGAGCTCTTTACGCCCAATAATTCCGGACAACGCTTGCGCCCTACGTATTACCGCGGCTGCTGGCACGTAGTTAGCCGGCGCTTCTTCTGCAGGTACCGTCACTTTCGCTTCTTCCCTGCTGAAAGAGGTTTACAACCCGAAGGCCGTCATCCCTCACGCGGCGTCGCTGCATCAGGCTTTCGCCCATTGTGCAATATTCCCCACTGCTGCCTCCCGTAGGAGTCTGGGCCGTGTCTCAGTCCCAGTGTGGCCGGTCGCCCTCTCAGGCCGGCTACCCGTCGTCGCCTTGGTAGGCCATTACCCCACCAACAAGCTGATAGGCCGCGGGCTCATCCTTCACCGCCGGAGCTTTTAACCCCGTCCCATGCGGGACAGAGTGTTATCCGGTATTAGACCCCGTTTCCAGGGCTTGTCCCAGAGTGAAGGGCAGATTGCCCACGTGTTACTCACCCGTTCGCCACTAATCCACCCCGAAAGGCTTCATCGTTCGACTTGCATGTGTTAAGCACGCCGCCAGCGTTCGTCCTGAGCCAGGATCAAACTCTCCGTGAATGTTTTCCCGTAATCGGGATCACAACACGAGAGCGGAACGACCAGGTCGGAATATGACCGGTCGTTCACAGCGTCCTCGCTGTTGTTGCCCACCGGACCGTTAAGTGCCGGCAGGACTTTTCAAAGGAACCACCAACCTGCTGAAGCAGGCCGGGGTATCAACATATCTGGCGTTGACTTTTGGCACGCTGTTGAGTTCTCAAGGAACGGACGCTTCCTTCGGTCCCGTTTCACCGGGGCACTCCGGGCGCTTCCCTTCGTTCTTGCGTTTCCGACTCTATCAGACGCTTTCGTGTCTGTTTCCCGGTCGAAGCGGGAGGAACATTTTCGCTTTCCAGTTCTTCGCTTTCGCGTTTCCCTTTCCAGCGAGTCCGACTCTATCAGAACGTTTCCGTCTTGATTCCCAGTCAGCGGGGCTTGTCCTCCAGGCCTCTACGGCCCTTCCGACGAGCGAGACATTAGCGGCTCGTCGGCCTCCGACGCTAATCGGGACCGTTCTCTCGAACGCGCGATCCTCATTTCGCACAAACACACGCGGAGGCGCACGACTGAAAGCCGGGCCTCGTTGTGTAGTGGTGCGGAATGACTGTCCGGGGACCGACCGGGGTCGGCGCTCACGTCGGACAGCTCGGAGAACATTACGGATCGGAGAGGTGGCTGTCAAACGGGCCTGTTCCCCGGCGCACCCATCCCGAGCCGGCCCGCTAGGGCGTGCCGGGTGTCCCCCGACCCGGGCGCGCCGGGGAGGGAGGGCATCAAGCAGCTCCCCTCTTCCCGGTGCGGCCCTGGCGGGCGTGCAGGGTGCAGAGGATCTCGCAGGTCCACTCCTCCGCGCCGGGCGGGTCGACCAGGGCGCGCATCACCTCACCTCGTCCTCGTGGCCGAGCTCCACGAGCCGGGTGACGAGGTGCGGGGGACGCAGCCGATCCGTGTCCGGATGCGGCGGTCGAGGTCGGCGGCGTCCACCGGCCCACGGTCCGGTCATCACCGGTAGTAGTTCTCGATGGGCGTACGGGCCTCGGCGAGGAGAGCCGGGCCGTCCTGCGGGACGTCGGGCCAGGCGCCGGAGTCCGGGTTGAGTGCGACGAGCTGTTCGGAGGCGAGCGCGTACACGACACGGCCGAGTCCGGAGCGGACGATGCCGCCGGTGCACATCTGGCAGGGCTGGCAGCTGGTGTACATCGTGGTGCGGGCCGCCCGGTCGGCGTCGAGTTCGCGGGCCGCCCAGCGTGCGAGCTTCAGTTCGGGGTGGGCGGCGATGTCGTCGTCGCGCCGGACGGTGTTGTGGGCCTCGGCGAGGACGGTGCCGTCCTCGTCCGCCAGCAGGGAGCCGTACGGTGCGTCGCCCAGGGCCACGGCGCGGGCGGCGAGGCCGATGGCGCGCCGGAGCAGAATTTCGTCGGCGGGGGTGATCACGCGGTGGTCCTCCAGTGGTCGGCCACGGTGGCGAGCGCCTGCCAGGCCGCTCGGGGCCGGCGGGTCTCCTCGGGGTCTCCGTCGTAGGGATCGAGTACGACGCTTTCCGCGCCGAGTCTCCGCAGCTCTTCGAGATCGCCGAGGACCTGTTCGAGGGTGCCGACCCCGGCGGGCCGGGCGAGATCGTCGACGGGGGCGGTGGTCAGGCGCAGGGCGATGCGCGGTGCGAAGCCCGGCAGGCTGTGCCGCTCGACGGCCGAGCGCAGCCAGGGAACGGTGTTGTTCAGCGGGTGCCAGGGGGCGTCGAGCCTGATGGCGCGGCGGACGGCCGCGTCGCTGTTGCCGCCGATCCAGATGGGTACCGATGCGGTGGGGCCGTAACCACCGTCCTGCCAGGCCCTGCGGAGGTCGTCCAGGTACTGGTCGGTCATCCTGCCGCGCCGGGTGAACGGCACGCCCAGGGCGGCGAACTCCTGCTGGGCCCACCCCACGCCGACCCCGAGCACCAGCCGCCCGCCGCTCAGCCGGTCCAGGTTGCCCGCCATGCGGGCGACCAGCAGCGGGTGGCGGTAGGGCATCACCAGCACGGTCGTTCCCAGCCGTAGCCGGGTGGTGACGGCGGCCAGCCAGGACAGGGTGGTGAACGGTTCGTGGAACGGCTCCGGATACTGCCTGGCGACGTCCGGGGTGACGGCCACGTGGTCGGAGACCATGAGGAGGTCGTACCCCAGACCCTCCACGGTCCGCGCCCAGTCCCGCAGGACGCCGGGGTCGGTTCCCGGCCCGAAGTTGGGTACGTTGACGCCCAGTTGCATACCGGAAGGCTATCCCCGCGATCATGGCGCCGGGAACGGATTCTTCCCCGGATCCGCCGCCGTCTTCCGGTGTTTTCCCGGTAGATTCGCCCCATGGCCGCGAATCTCGACGACGTCGACTGGGCGATCATCACCCAGTTGCAGCAGGAAGCCCGCGTGTCCCTGAGTGAGCTGGGGCGGCGGGTGAGTCTCAGCCCCTCGGCCACCACGGAACGGGTGCGCCGGCTGGAGGCGCTCGGTGTCATCACCGGATACTCCGCGACGGTCGACCTGGCCCAGGCCGGTTATCCGGTGCTCGCGGTCGTCCGGCTGAAGTACCCGGGCAGCCGGCATCAGCCGCTGCACCGGTTGCTGGCCGAACGCCACGAGATCCTGGAATGCCTGCGGACGACCGGCGACGACTGCTACACGCTGAAGGTGGCCGCGACCTCCATGGAGCATCTGGAGTCGCTCGTCGACGAGTTGTGCGGCTTCGGGAGCACGACCACGAGTGTGGTCTACAGCCGCACGCTACCCCCTCGGGGCCCGCGCCGGCCCTGATCCGCCGGTGCCGTCCGCGGCCCCGGTGCCTCACACCGCCGTGTGCACCTCTTCCAGCTCCTGGAGGAGGCGGCGCTTCGGGCGGGCGCCCACCATCGCCTTCACCGGTTCGCCGTCGCGGAACACCATGAGGGTCGGCATCGACAGCACGCCGTAGCGGGCGGCGACACCGGGGTTGTGGTCCACGTCGATCTGTACGATCTTGAGCCGCTCGGCTTCCTCCCGGGCGATCTCGCTGAGCACAGGAGCGAGTTGGCGGCACGGGCCGCACCAGTCGGCGGTGAACTCCACCAGGACCGGCAGCCCGGCGCCTAGTACCTCCCCGTCGAAGGTCTCGTCGGTCACCTCGGCAACGCCTTCCGCATGGATCATCCGTCATCCTCCCAGTTCACAACGGGGTTCCGGGCCGCCGGGCAGCCCGGCGGCCACCTCGACCTCGGCGCGCGCGAGTTGGGCGCCGACCTCGGTCCGTACGGTCTGCAGCTGTGCGATCAGCGCGTCCAGTTCGTCCAGCTTGCGCCGGTAGACGGCCAGGGACGCGGGACAGGCGTCCCCGACCGGGTGTCCGGCCCGCAGACACTCCACGAACGGCCGGGTCTCCTCCAGGTCGAACCCGAAGTCCTGGAGGGTCCGGATCTGGCGGAGCTGCTTGAGGTCGCTCTCGTCGTAGGTGCGGTAGCCGTTCTCGGCCCGTCGCGCCCTCAGCAGACCGCGCGACTCGTAGTAGCGCAGCGTCCGCGTCGTCGTCCCGGCCTGTTCGGCCAGCTCACCGATTCGCATGACCCGACCGTATTCCTTGACGTCGGCGTCAAGGCAAGAGGAGGGGAGGGAAGGAAGACGGGACGGGGCGAGGGAGGCGGGGAGCCGGTCAGGAGGCGAGGGGGACCTCCGCCAGCATGCGGGCCAGCTCGCGCGGCCGGGAGAACATCGGCCAGTGGCCGCTCTCCAACTCGACCAGCCGCCAGCGGTCGCTCTTCAGCAGCTCGACCACGTCGTCGTCGGGCTCCGGGCCGTCGAGCAGGCACTTGACGTAGGTGGCCGGCAACTCGCCCAGCGGACGGGTGAGCACCGCGGGGTCGGCGAGGGTGACACCGGGGTGGGGCGTCGCACCGTCGACGAACCGCGGGATCTCCGCGTCGGTGAGGCCCTCGGCCGCACACTGGGAGGCGGTGGGCGCGGGCCAGAAGCCGTCGTGTTCCGCGATCGCGGCCTCGACCCCCGCGCGCCCGCTCGGCCAGGCGGAGAGGAACGACTCCCCGTCGGCGGGCACGCTGGAGTCGACGAAGACCACGTGGGCGAGCCGGTCGCCGATCCGCTCCGCCGCCTGGCCCACCGGTATACCGGCGTAGCTGTGGCCGACGAGCACCACGTCGGTCAGGCCGAGGCGTTCGACCTCGTCGACGATGTCGTGGACGTGCGTCTGCCGGCCCACCGGTACGGCACGCTTCTCGGCGAGCCCGGAGAGCGTCACCGGATGGACGGTGTGGCCGTCCCGGCGCAGCTCTTCGGCCACCTCGTCCCATGCCCAGCCGCCGAGCCAGGCTCCTGCCACCATCACGTAGTGCGTCATGGGGGCACCGTAGCGCGGGGCACCGACACGGACCGGTGGCGCGGAGCGCCGGATGCCCCGGACGGGCGCCACGGTGGTGGAGCGCGCCCGGAGCATCGCGGAGGGATCACCGCCCGACGGCTCCGGTCACTGGGCGTAGATCCCGATCTCGTTCAGTGAGTACCGGTTGTCGGTCCCCCGGACCAGTCCGGTGACGCGTACGTACCGGGCGTCGACCGGGGTGAAGGCGCGGCTCTCGGTACCTCCGGATCCGGCGGTGGTGGTGTGCACCGTCTTCCAGGTGGCGTTGTCGGACGAGACCTCGACGGTGTACTTCACCGCGTACTGGTCGGACCAGTCGAGTGCGGTCCGCCCGACCCGGCGCACCGCGCCGAGGTCGACGGTGATCCAGGCGGTGTCGACGGTCTTGCTGGCCCAGCGGGTGGACCGGTCGCCGTCGACCGCCTGCTTCGGCGGGTAGGCGACCACCACGGCGTTCTGGTAGTCGGAGGCGGTGGCCTTGGCGCCGGTGGCGAGGTTGGTGAGGCTGTCCGAGCGGGTGGCCGGGAACTCCACCACCTGCTGGTAGGTGGGACGGTTCTGCCAGGCGATCCGGGGGACGGTGATGCCGCCCATGGCCCGGTGCACGATGGAGTCGGCGCAGACCTGGTCGCCCGCGAGGCAGGACGCGTCGGCCGGGTAGACGGTGGCCGCCGGCAGGGCCGCGGCGGCCGCCAGGGTGCTCAGCAGCACGTCGCGGCAGGACGCGAGGGTGCCGGTGCCGCAGTACGTACGGTCCAGGGGCGAGGCGACCGCCGAGCCGAGCACCGAGCGCAGGTCCTTGTCGAGGTAGCTCCACCAGCCGTGCTGGAAGGAGGACCCCTTGTGGGCCTGGGCCGCGGCGATGCCGGTGCCGACCGCGCCGGAGCCGTTCTGGCCGCCGGAGGGCGACTCGTTGATGGGCGCGACGGCGGTGAGCGCCTGGTACGCGGCGCTGCCCAGCTTCGGCTGGAAGACCCCTTCGACCAGCAGGGGCCACCAGGCGTCCAGCAGCCGGATCGCGGTGGCCCGGTCGTACGTCCCCGCGCCTTTGGACGGCTCGCGGCGCTCGGAGCCCGAGGCGGCCCAGGTACGCAGTTGCCCGACGGTGGCGGCGAGGGACGGATCGGTGACGGCTGTGCTGTCGATGACCCGCAGGAGCTCGGGCAGCACCTCCTCGGCCCGCAGGTCGGTGGCGGCCGCGTCCTCCATCGCCTTCACCAGCTGGGCGCGGGTCACGCCGCCGGCGCCGACGAGGGCGGAGACCCGGCTGTCCAGCAGGTCGGCGCGGTGCACGGCACCGTTGCCCCAGCCGGAGGTGAAGCCCGCCGCCTGCTTGTTGTTCCAGCTGACGTAGTAGTCCTGGTCGAGGGAGGCCGGGTGCTGGGCGGGCGGGGTGACCGCCGAGGTGTTGACGGCCGGGTTCCAGCCCTGCCACTCGTAGGCGGTCCTGGCCCAGATCGGCTTGTCGGGGTCGGTGCCGGTGGCGCGTACCGGGTTGGTCCCGGAGTTGTAGTAGGCGGTGTGGTGCGCGTCCGCGTAGAACCAGTTGAAGGTGTAGCCGACGTCCCGGGCGGCCGTCTGGAAGGCGGTGGCCGAGGTGATGACGGAGGGGTCGTTGAACTGCTGGAAGCCGATCACCGAGTCCAGCTCGTGCTGGTAGGTGGAGCGCAGCGCGGTGTACGCGACGGGGGCGCCGCCGCTCTTCCCCACGTGCGTGACCAGTCCGTACGCGGACCGGAGCGTCTGGAGGTCGTAGGAGCCGGCCTCGGTGGAGTCGGCGGTGGTGGGTGCCCAGGAGTTGTGCGCGGTCAGCTTCTCGAACGGGGTGCAGACCCCGTGCAGCAGGTAGGAGCGGGAGGCGGTGGTGGGCGCCGCGCCGGAGGGTTCGCAGAGTTCGACGGCGAAGGTGTCGGTGATGTCCTGGTTGGCCGAGGTGGCGCTCCAGGAGTAGTCGAGGCCCCGGCCGATCTCCACGTAGAAGCTGATGCCCGGGAAGGAGGCGCCGCGCGAGCGGAGTCCGGGACCGTCAAGCTCCTGGACCATGAGGAGTTGGGGTGCGTAGTAGCCGGTCTGCGGGCCGAAGACGGCGACCGGGTGGCCGGAGGCGGTGTGGTCGCCGGAGACCACCAGGGCGTTGGACATGCCGTGTTCGCCGGTGATCAGGTCGGCGGGCAGGACGCCCTCGGCGGTGGAGCGGGTGGTCGCCGTGCCCTTCGCCGCGACACCGGTGCCGGTGCCGTTGACCGCGTGCGGAAAGGCGGTCACGGTGCCGCTGTCCGGGTTCGCCGTACCGACGGGTGACGCCGGGGTGGTGGCGTACGGGAAGCTGCCGGTGTGCAGGGTGGTGGTCGCCTCGGTGTCGTTCTGCGCGCGCCAGGCACGGTAGGCCGCGGAACCGGCGGTGGTGCCGTACTGCTGTTGGAGGGCGAGTTCGGCGAGCGCGTTCTCGACCTCGCCGCCGCCCCCGCTGCCGAAGATGGCGCCGACGACCGAGGCGATGGCGACGGTGTCGGTGGCGGTGAAGTCGGCGATGTTCTTGCCGTGGCCGGTGAGTTCGTACTCGCCCGGGTAGTTGTTGGCGGCCAGGTCGGCGTCGATGAACGCGTTGATACCGGCCACGTAGTCGTCGATGTCCCGCACGGCCTGCGCGCCGCGCGCCCCGGAGGCGGCGACCCGGTCGAGCTGGGCGTGGAGGTCGGCCTCGG
Organism: Streptomyces sp. AM 2-1-1; assembly: GCF_029167645.1. NCBI lineage: Bacteria > Bacillati > Actinomycetota > Actinomycetes > Kitasatosporales > Streptomycetaceae > Streptomyces > Streptomyces sp. AM 2-1-1. Next base: position 2,114,172 of record NZ_CP119147.1, read on the forward strand.
TGTACGGGGCGACGGCCCAGAGGCTCTCCTCCAGGGCCCGGTTGCCCGCGGCGCCGCCCGCGAACGAGGACAGGGTGCCCCGGCCGACGTGGCGCAGGATGTCCATCAGCCACAGCCGGTCCTGGCCCGCCGCGTAACCGGCGCCGAACTCGGTGTCGGCGCGGGTGGTGCCCTTGATGTGCGGGGTCCCGGTCGCCTTGTCGCGGGTGATGGTGACGCCTGCGCGCGGAGTGAGGGTGGACTCGCTCTGGCCGGACGGCACACCGAAGGAGGCGTCGTTGAAGTAGTCGGCCAACTGGTCCGGGGTCAGCCCGGAGTAGTCGTGCAGCAGGTTGTCGTACTTCTCGATCTGGTCGGCGGAGTGTGCGGGCCGGGTGCCGATCGACTTGTGCAGCAGGATGCCGGCGAGGGTGGCGTGACCGTTCTGGCCCGCCGTGAGGATGTCCAGGCACTGCCCCTGGCAGGGGTCGCCGGGGGCGGGGAGCGGATCGGACGTGGCGGCGGCCGTGGGGGCGGCGACCAGGGCGGCGACGAGCAGCGCTCCGGCGGTGAGGAGGGAGACGGCGGCGCGGGGCCTTGCCCGACGCGCACGCCCCAGGAGGCGCTTGGCAGGATTCAACGGAGGCTCGCGATCTGGGGTGTGGGGGGCCGTACGGCTCCGGGAGGAAGCACCGGCGGGAGCCCGGTGCGTGCGCACGCTAGCCCTCTCGGAGCGCCCGCCGTAAGACTCCTGCACCAGCCGCCAGAAACCTGCAACATCCGCTTCACACTGTGGAGTTGTGGAGGCGTCGGGGTCGGTCGACCGAGACGCGCACCTCCCTCGTCCCGGGGTGCGTGCGCGAAGGGGTGGGCCGAGGCGGACAGTGCACGTGACGGGCCGGCGCACGTACCGGGGGGCCAGCTCCTGCGACACCCCGCCACGGCCACGGAGCTGCCCGCACCCCGTGGGTGCGGGCAGCTCCGTGCGGCCTCGGTGACGGGCGGCGTTCGGCCGGGTCAGACCTTCGCCGGGACGCCGCCTCCGTCGCGCGGGTCAGGCACCTCTTCGGTGCCGGGCGGAGAAACGGAGCCCGTTCCCGCGCCGCTCTTCCCGCTCGCACCCGCCGGTCCGCCGTCGTCCTCCATCATCCGTTCGTCGAAGGGCAGCCGGCCCGCCAGGACCTCGTCCACGCGGGCCCGGTCGATCTCCTTCGTCCACGTGCCGACGAGGACGGTGGCGACGGCGTTCCCGGCGAAGTTGGTCAGCGCGCGGGCCTCGCTCATGAAGCGGTCGATGCCGACGATGAGGCCGACGCCGTCCACGAGTTCGGGGCGGTGGGACTGGAGGCCGCCCGCGAGGGTCGCGAGTCCGGCGCCGGTGACGCCGGCCGCTCCCTTGGAGGCGATGACCATGAAGACGAGGAGGGAGATCTGCTCGCCCGCGCCCAACGGGTCGCCCATGGCGTTGGCGATGAAGAGGGACGACATCGTGAGGTAGATGGCGGTGCCGTCGAGGTTGAAGGAGTAGCCGGTCGGCACGGTGATGCCGACGACGGGCTTGCTGACGCCGAGGTGCTCCATCTTCGCGATGAGGCGCGGCAGGGCCGACTCGGAGGACGAGGTGGACAGGATCAGCAGGAACTCGCGGCCCAGGTACTTCAGCAGCAGGAGCAGGTTCACTCCGGCGACCAGGCGCAGGATCGTGCCGAGGACGAGGAAGACGAAGAGTCCGCAGGTGACGTAGAAGCCGACCATGATGATGGCGAGCGACTTCAGCGCGTCCGCACCGGTCTCGCCGACCACCGCCGCCATCGCGCCGAACGCGCCGACCGGGGCCGCCCACATGATCATGGCGAGGATGCGGAAGACGAGTTTCTGGATGTGACCGATGCCGCGCAGGATCGGTTCGCCGGCGGAGCCCAGCGCCTGGATGGCGAAGCCGGCGAGCAGCGCGATCAGCAGGGTCTGCAGCACCTCGCCCTCGGTGAAGGCGGAGACCATCGTCTTCGGGATGATGCCGAGCAGGAAGTCGGCGGTGGACTCGCTCGCCCCCGCCGCCTGCTTCTCCCCGGCCGCGCGGACGGTCTCGGTGAGGTGCAGGCCGGAGCCGGGCTCGAGGATGTTGCCGACGATCAGGCCGATGGCGAGGGCGACGGTCGACATCACCAGGAAGTAGCCGAGTGCCAGCCCGCCCACCGCGCCGACCTTGGCGGCCTTGCGCACCGAGCCGACGCCCAGCACGATCGTGCAGAAGATGATCGGCGAGATCATCATCTTGATGAGGTTGACGAAGCCGGTCCCGACGGGCTTCAGCTCGACGGCGACCCCGGGGGCGGCGAAGCCCACGACGATGCCGAGCACCACGGCCCCGATGACGGCGATGTACAAGTACTGGGTGCGGTCCCGCTGTCCGGCTGTCCCTGCCACGGGTGCCTCCTGGTTCGGTCTCGGCTCGGTGGCGTACGGGTCCCGGACCGGGCGTGTACGAGTCCCTGACCGGAGCACGTACGGGACTGGGTGTCGGGGCGCGTACCGGCCCCCGTCCTCGGGGGTCCCGGTGACTATCCGCCGAGCGGTGACGCGGGTCACCCTTGCGTGCATATCGTTCACGCGCAGTCCCGCGCGAGCCCGTCGTCCGCGGCCACCCCCCGTCGGGCCGGCGGAAAACCTCTCGCCGCGCGGGGGGCCGCGTCGTTAGCATCCGCCCATGACCGATACCGGAGCAGGGACGGGAAAGGCTGCGGCCGCACCGGAGTCCGCGGACACCGAGGACACCGAGCCGCCCCGCACGGTCTGTTGGCAGGGCCGGGGCATCACCTTCGCCCCGCTCGACCTCCACGACGCGGAGTTGATCCATGCCTGGCGCTCCGATCCCGTCATCGCCCGCGAGGTGGGGACGTGGCCGCGTTCGCCGTCAGCGGTGCGCGGGCGCATCGAGCGCGACCTGGACGACGGCGATCGCGACGACTTCCTCGTCCTGCTCCCCGACGGCACTCCCCTCGGCCACATCGCCCTGACGGAGCAGAACATCGTCGACGGCTCCGCCGCGATCATGCTGATGCTGGCTCCCGCCCACCGTGGCCAGGGGTACGGCACCGCCGCCGTGGACGCCCTCGTCGACCTCGCCTTCGGCGAGATGCCGATGTACCGGGTCGAGGCCGAGACGCACACCACGAACACCGCGGCCCAGGGCGTCCTGGCCAAGGCCGGATTCGTCCGGGAAGGGGTGCGCCGCTCGGCCTGTCTGCACCATGGCCGTCGGCACGACCTCGGGGTGCACGCGCTGCTCCGGGCGGAGTGGGAGGCGCTCGACCGGCCCCGGTCCTGGGACCTCCCGGGCACCGGCTGAGCCGACCGGTCGAAGAGCTACGGGCACTCCGCCGACCGCCGAGTCGTCATCGACGCCGACACCCGCCTCGTCGTGGGCGGCCGGCAGCCCGGGCATGACCCGCTCACGGGTGGCTCTGCCTGTCGGCCGGCCCGGAAGAGGTCTCCGGCGGCGATACACCCGGAGGCAGCGGCCTGCTCAGGGGTCGCACCGCACGACGAGGCGCACATGGCCGTCACCGTGCTGTTCGGCGAGTGCGGTCATGGCTTCCCGGACGGGTCGCCACGAGCCGGTTCCGGTAAGGACGTGGTCACGGGGAACCCGGGTCAGTCGAAGAGGGCGACGAGTCCGTTCACCCAGATGGCGAGGAACACGAGGGCCGCCACCAGGCAGCCGACGCCTGCCACCGCGCCGCCGACCGTCCACGGCCCGGAGGGCGCCTCGCTCTCCCCTTCCAGGCCGCCCAGGTAGGAAGTGGGGTCGTCCCAGTGGACGGCGTGCCCCAGCTTCCCGGCGCAGGCGGTCCGCACCGCGACCAACTGCCCCTCCGCGAAGGTGGTGCCGGCCCCCGCCTCGGGGCCGCGCCAAGCGAGGGCTTTCATCCGCCCCCCGGGAGAGCCGTACCGGGTCTCGAAGGCAGCAGTCTCGTCGGCACTCCGGTCCTCTTCGAGGTACATCCACCGTCCGGCCTCGGCGGCGTCTCCGTGGAGCCGGTACACCTCGGCCAGACGACGGCGGAGTGTCAGGTCGTGCGGGAAGGACGAGATGAGACCACGCAGGCGCTGGCGGGCGGCGGGAACCCGGCCGGCAGCCAGGTCCGCGTCGACTCGGGCGAGTGTCTCGGTCAGGGGCATGGACGCATGATCGTCCACCGCACGGACCTACGTCGACCTGGTTTTACCGCTCAGCGCTGCTCGCTCGCCACGGCAGGGGCCGGGCCACGCCGAGGCCGGGACACCGCCGGGCAGGCGCCGGCTCTCAACCGTGCCCGATTCCCCGCAGCGGCCCGATTCCCCGCAGCCGGCCCGGATCGTGGTTACCACCCGTGATCGCACCCTTCTGCGCGCCAGGGGCACACTGTCCGCCATGCCTACCTTCCGTCCCCGCAGCCTGGCCGGCCAGCTGTTCGCCATGCAGGTCGTGCTGATCGCCGCCGTGGTCGTCGGCGGGGCGTTCTTCGCGTACGTCTCCGGCTCCGCACGGGCCGAGGAGACGGCGCGGCGGCAGGTGCGGGCTGCGGCGGTGGCGGTCGCCGACTCGCCCTCCGTACGCGAGGCGATCCGTACCCCGGACCCGTCCGCCTTGTTGCAGCCCTACGCGGAGCGGGTGCGCGCGGACACCGGCATCGCGTTCGTGACGATCATGAGCCCGCAGCGGGTCCGCTGGACGCATCCGGACCCGACGCGCATCGGCGAGACCTTCCTCGGCCACACCGCGCGGGCGCTGGAGGGCGAGACCTTCGAGGAGACGTACACCGGCACGCTCGGTCCGTCGATCCGCGTGGTCACCCCGGTCCGCGACGGGGGCCGGATCACCGGGCTGGTCAGCGCGGGTATCACGGTGGAGCGGGTCTCCACCCGGGTGCGGGAGCAGTTGGGGGCGCTGGCCTTGGCCGCGGCCGGTGCGCTGGCCCTCGGCGGCCTCGGTACGTACGTGGTCAACGCCCGGCTGCGCCGCCACACGCACGGGATGAACGCGGCGGAGCTGAGCCGGATGCACGACTACCACCAGGCAGCGCTGCACGCGGTGCGGGAAGGGCTGCTGATGCTGGACGGGCAGCGGAGACTCGCTCTGATCAACGACGCGGGCCGGGAGCTGCTCGGGCTGGGCCCCGACGCGGTGGGGCGGAAGGCGGACGCGCTGGAGTTGCCGCCGTCGCTGACCGGGGCCCTGCTGGCGTCCGAGCCGCGCGTGGACGAGGTGCACCTGACGGCGGACCGGGTGATCGTGCTCAACTCCCGCCCCGTGGTGGGCGGGGAGCGGCGGGGCACGGTGGTGACGCTGCGGGACCACACCGAACTGCAGTCCCTTTCAGGCGAGTTGGACTCGGAGCGCGGTTTCTCGCAGGCGTTGCGCGCGCAGGCCCACGAGGCGGCGAACCGGCTGCACACGGTGGTGTCGCTCATCGAGCTGGGCCGTGCCGAGGAGGCGGTGGGCTTCGCGACCGCCGAGCTGGAGCTGGCTCAGGCCCTGACCGACCAGGTGGTGGGCGCGGTCGCCGAACCGGTGCTCGCGGCTCTGCTGCTGGGCAAGGCGGCCCAGGCCCACGAGCGCGGGGTGGAGCTGGTCCTGGCCGGGGACAGCCGGATCGACGACGGGGTGCTGCCGGACACCCTCGCCCAGCGGGACCTGGTCACCGTGCTGGGCAATCTGATCGACAACGCGACGGACGCGGCGGTCGAAGACCCCGGCGGACCGCCCGGTACGGCCCCGCCCGGCACAGCACCGCCGGGCCGCCGCCCCCGGGTCACGGTCACCGCGCTCGCCGAGGCGGGTGAGCTGCTCCTGGCGGTGGCGGACAACGGTCCCGGCGTCGGGCGCGAGGACGCCGACGCCGTCTTCCGCACCGGCTGGTCGACGCACGGCGCCGGCCGGGGCCTCGGACTCGCGCTGGTCCGCCAGACCGTGCGCCGCAACGGCGGATCGGTGGAGCTGGGGCGGGGTCCGGACGGCGGCGCGGTGTTCTCCGTACGCCTGCCGATCGGCGACCAGGACGATCACGGCGACCGGCGGGCCGGCACCGCGGGCCGGACGGGAGCGCGCGCGTGATCCGGGTCCTGGTGGTGGAGGACGATCCGGTGGCCGCCGACGCCCACCGGATGTACGTCGCGCGGGTGCCGGGTTTCGAGGTGGCGGCGGTGGCACACACCCGGGCGGAGGCGGTACGGGCGCTGGACCGGGAGCGCGTCGATCTGCTCCTGCTCGACCTGTACCTCCCCGACGGCCACGGGCTCCACCTGCTGCGCGCGCTCCGGGCGGCGGGGCACGGCGCGGACGTGATCGCGGTGACCTCGGCCCGTGACCTCGCGGTGGTGCGGGAAGGGGTCTCGCTGGGGGTCGTGCAGTACGTACTGAAGCCGTTCACCTACCCGACGCTCCGGGACCGGCTGGTGCGGTACGCGGAGTTCCGGGCGGCGGCCGGGGAGGCGAGCGGCCAGGAGGAGGTGGACCGGGCGCTCGGGGTGCTGCGCGCCCCGCACCCGGCCACGCTGCCGAAAGGGCTGAGCGCGCCGACGCTGGAGGTGGTGACCCGCGAGCTGCGCGGCGCGCCGGACGGGGTGACCGCGGCGGCCGCCGGTGAGGCCGTGGGCATCTCCCGGATCACGGCGCGCCGGTACCTCGAACACCTCGTCGACCTCGGCCGCGCCGCTCGCCGCCCGCACTACGGCCAGGTGGGAAGGCCGGAACTGCACTACCGGTGGGTGCCGGAGACGCGTTGAGCGGCGGGCGGGGCCGTGCGGGCCCGGCGCGGCAGGGGCCCGTGTCACATTCTCCGCCGGACCGCCCGGTCGAAGGGGTGTACGCACCGGAGGGTGCGCGCGTCGACGAGCGGCCGAGGAGCCCGTACGACTACCGGCCGGGCCGGTCCGGTCGACGGGCCCGGGCCCGTCGGCCGACGCGGAGCGAAGGAGCCGCAGCCGTGCGGCGGTGCGCGACCGCGGCGAGCCCCGGGGCCGAAGGGCTGTTCCGCCTTCCCTCACGGGACGGCGGAACAGCCTGCCGGGGGCGTCCGAGAAGCGGACACGCGAGAAGCGCACCTCGTACGAAGCGCACCTTCGCACGAAGCGCACCATCGCCCGAAGCGCCCGGAACCGTGGCCGTGGCCCGGGTCGGACGCGACGCCCTAGAACACCGACTCGGCCTCGAACATCCGGTCCGCCGGTACGGTCTTCAGCTGCGTCACCGCGTCGGCGAGCGGCACCATCTCGACGGCGGTCCCGCGCAGGGCGGTCATGTTGCCGAACTCGCCGCGGTGGACGGCCTCCACCGCGTGCCAGCCGAAGCGGGTCGCGAGGACGCGGTCGTAAGCGGTGGGGGTGCCGCCCCGCTGGACGTGGCCGAGGATGACCGGGCGGGCCTCTTTGCCCAGGCGGCGCTCCAGCTCGACGGCGAGGCGGTTGCCGATGCCCTGGAAGCGCTCGTGGCCGAACTGGTCGATCTCGCCCTTGGCGTACGTCATCGAGCCCTCGGCCGGGTGCGCGCCCTCGGCGACGCAGATGACGGCGAACTTCTTGCCGCGCGCGAAGCGCTCCTCGACCATCTTGACCAGGTCGTCGACCTGGAAGGGCCGCTCGGGCAGGCAGATGCCGTGCGCGCCGCCGCCCATGCCGGACTCCAGGGCGATCCACCCGGCGTGACGGCCCATCACCTCGACGACCATGACGCGCTGGTGGGACTCGGCAGTGGTCTTGAGGCGGTCTATCGCCTCCGTCGCCACGCCCACGGCGGTGTCGAAACCGAAAGTGCGGTCGGTGGCGGAGATGTCGTTGTCGATGGTCTTCGGGACGCCGACGACGGGCATGCCGGCCTCGGAGAGCATCCGGGCCGCCGTCAGGGTGCCCTCGCCGCCGATGGGGATGAGGGCGTCTATGCCGTAACGGCGGGACAGCTCCTCGCAGTTCTCGGCGGCTTCGCGGAGCCGGTCGCGCTCCAGGCGCGCGGAGCCGAGGATGGTGCCGCCCCGGGCCAGGATGCCGCTGACGGCGTTGAGGTCCAGGGGCCGGTAGTGGCCGTCCAGGAGGCCCTTGAAGCCGTCCTCGAAGCCGATGACCTCGTCGCCGTGCCCTACTACGGCGCGGTGCACGACCGAACGGATCACTGCGTTCAGGCCGGGGCAGTCGCCGCCTGCGGTGAGAATTCCGATGCGCATCGTGCTGTTTCTCCTGCTCGCTAGTACCGGGCTGTTCGGGGACGTGAAGACCGGCCCCCGCGCCGTGAGCCGTCCCGATTCTCCCACGGCAGGGGTACACCTCGCGCTTCCAGCCTCTCCGGCGCACGAACACGGGACGAAGTTCCGGGCAACAGGGCCGGAAGCCGTCCGCGGTGCAACGTTACGTGGGGCCTCATGGCGGTCGGGGGACCGGGGCGGGAAGGGGGGCCCGCCCCGCGCACGGGGGCGTGGGCGGCTTCCCGGGGCCGTGCGGGGGAAGGGGTCTCCGGCGGGCGGCCCGGCGGCCCCCGCAGGTATCGTCAAAAGCGATGCAAGCCAATGCCACCCCTACCGGGATATCACCGCCCCAATCGGGCGGACAGCCGCACCAGGACGGGAGAGCACGCGTGACGCGCAGCGTGTACGTGACCGGGATCGACCGGGGAGACGGCCGTCAGGTCGTCGAACTGGGGGTCATGGAACTACTGACCCGGCAGGTGGACCGCGTCGGTGTGTTCCGCCCGCTGGTCCACGACGGTCCCGACCGGCTGTTCGAGTTGCTGCGCGCCCGCTACCGGCTCTCCCAGAGTCCGGAGACCGTCCACGGCCTCGACTACCACGAGGCGTCGGCGATCCAGGCGGAGAAGGGTACCGACGAACTCGTCACCCGGCTCGTCGAGCGTTTCCACCAGGTCTCGCGCGCCTACGAGGTGGTGCTGGTGCTCGGCAGCGACTACGCCGGCACCCAGCTCCCCGACGAGCTGGCGCTCAACGCCCGTCTCGCCAACGAGTTCGGGGCCTTGGTCATCGCGGTGGTCGGCGGGAAGGACCAGCCCGCCGAGTCGGTGCGGGCCGAGACCCGCAACGCGTACCGCGCCTACGCCGGGCTCGGCTGCGACGTGCTGGCGATGGTGGTGAACCGGGTGGCGCCCGAGGACCGGGACGCCCTCGCCGAGCGGATCGCGGAGCGGCTGCCGGTCCCGGTGTACGTCCTGCCCGACGAGCCGGCCCTCGCGGCGCCCACCGTCGCGCAGGTCACCGCCGCGCTGGGCGGCACCGTGCTGCTCGGCGACGACGCCGGGCTGGCGCGGGACGCGCTGGACTTCGTCTTCGGCGGCGCGATGCTGCCGAGGTTCCTCAAGGCGCTGACGCCGGGTTGCATGGTGGTCACCCCCGGCGACCGGGCCGACCTGGTGGTGGGTTCGCTCGCCGCGCACAGCGCCGGCACCCCGCCCATCGCGGGCGTGCTGCTGACGCTGGACGAGCGCCCCGGCGAGGAGATCCTGCAGTTGGCGGCCCGGCTGGCACCCGGCACCCCGGTGGTCTCGGTGCCGGGTGGTTCCTTCCCCACCGCCGGTGAACTCTTCGCACTCGAAGGCAAGTTGAACGCGGCCACGCCCCGCAAGGCGGAGACCGCGCTCGGTCTGTTCGAGCGGCACGTGGACACCGCCGCACTGCTGGAGCGGGTCTCGGTGGCCCGTACCGGGCGCGTGACGCCGATGATGTTCGAGCACGACCTGCTGGAGCAGGCGCGCGCCGACCGCCGCCGGGTGGTGCTGCCGGAGGGTTCCGAGGAGCGCGTGCTGCGCGCCGCCGACGTGCTGCTCCGCCGGGACGTGTGCGACCTGACCCTCCTCGGCGACGTGGACCTGATCCGCAAGAAGGCGGCCGACCTCGGCATCGACCTCGCGGACACCCAGATCATCGACCCGCAGAACTCCGAGCTCCGGCAGGCGTTCGCGGAACGGTACGCACAGCTGCGCGCCCACCGGGGGGTGACGGTGGAGCTGGCGTACGACGTCGTCTCCGACGTCAACTACTTCGGCACGCTGATGGTCCAGGAAGGCCTGGCGCACGGCATGGTCTCCGGTTCCGTGCACTCCACGGCGGCGACCATCCGCCCCGCCTTCGAGATCATCAAGACGAAGCCGGACGCCCGCATCGTCTCCTCGGTCTTCTTCATGTGCCTCGCCGACAAGGTGCTGGTGTACGGCGACTGCGCGGTCAACCCGGATCCGGACGCCGAGCAGCTCTCGGACATCGCCGTGCAGTCGGCCGCGACCGCGGCCCGCTTCGGCGTGGACCCGCGGATCGCGATGCTGTCGTACTCCACCGGGACCTCCGGCTCCGGCGCGGACGTCGAGAAGGTGCGGGAGGCGACGGAGCGGGTCCGCTCGGCGCGGCCCGACCTGCTCATCGACGGGCCGATCCAGTACGACGCGGCGGTCGAGCCGACCGTGGCGGCGACGAAGATGCCCGAGTCGCCGGTGGCCGGGCAGGCTACGGTGCTGATCTTCCCGGACCTCAACACCGGCAACAACACCTACAAGGCCGTGCAGCGCTCGGCGGGCGCGGTCGCGGTGGGCCCGGTGCTCCAGGGGCTGCGCAAGCCGGTCAACGACCTGTCGCGCGGCGCACTGGTGCAGGACATCGTCAACACCGTGGCCATCACGGCGATCCAGGCGCAGGGCGAGGAGTGACCCGCATGACCAACGCGACGACCGACGCGACGACCGGACGGGACGGGAGGGGTGCGGCGCCCGCCGGCGCGCACCGGGTGCTCGTCCTCAACTCCGGTTCTTCGTCGGTGAAGTACCAGCTGCTCGACATGCGCGACCGCTCCCGGCTCGCCTCCGGGCTGGTGGAGCGCATCGGCGAGGAAACGTCCCGGCTGGTGCACACCCCGCGGCCGGGCGAGGGCGGCGAGGCGCGCGAGCGCACCGGCCGGATCGCCGACCACGCGGCGGCTCTGGAGGCGGCGGCCGAGGAACTGGCCGCCGACGGGCTGGGGCTGGACTCCCCCGATCTCGCGGCGATCGGGCACCGGGTGGTGCACGGCGGGCTCCGGTTCAGCGAGCCGACCGTGATCACCGACGACGTGCTCAAGGAGATCGAGCGGCTGGTGCCGGTCGCGCCGCTGCACAACCCGGCGAACATCACCGGCATCCGTACCGCGCGGGCGCTCCGGCCGGACCTGCCGCAGGTCGCGGTCTTCGACACGGCGTTCCACACCACGATGCCCGAGCACGCGGCCCGGTACGCGATCGACGTGGAGACGGCCGACGCGCACCGGGTGCGCCGCTACGGTTTCCACGGCACCTCGCACGCGTACGTCTCACGGCGCACGGCCGAACTGCTGGGCCGGCCCGTCGAGGAGCTCAACATCATCGTGCTGCACCTCGGCAACGGCGCCTCGGCGTCCGCCGTGGCCGGCGGGCGGTGCGTGGACACCTCGATGGGGCTGACCCCGCTCGAGGGGCTGGTCATGGGAACCCGCTCCGGGGACATCGACCCGGCCGTCACCTTCCACCTGAAGCGGGTGGCGGGGATGTCGGCGGACGAGATCGACGAGCTGCTGAACAAGAAGAGCGGCCTGGTGGGTCTCTGCGGCGACAACGACATGCGGGAGATCCGCCGCCGGGTGGACGAGGGCGACGAGCGCGCCACCCTCGCCTTCGACATCTACATCCACCGGCTGAAGAAGTACATCGGCGCCTATATGGCGGTCCTCGGGCGGGTGGACGCCGTGGTCTTCACGGCGGGGGTCGGCGAGAACTCCGCCCCCGTGCGGGAGGCTGCGGTCGCCGGGCTGGAGGCTTTCGGCCTGGCGGTGGACGGCGATCTGAACTCCGTACGGTCGTCCCAGCCGCGGCTGATCTCGCCCCGAGGGACCGGGGCCGCGGTCGCCGTGGTGCCGACGGACGAGGAGTTGGAGATCGCCGGGCAGACGTTCGCGCTGGTCGGAAGGGGCGCCGGGGACGGCGGCGACGCGAGCGGAAGCGGGTCCGGACAGGGCGGGGCGACGCACCCGTAGAGGCCCACAACTGAGCACCCCCACGCCCCTTTGTACTTTCCACCAGACGGAATATTCCGCAGTGAAACAAACCGATAGGATCCGCCCCATGCGCCGTTCCAAAATCGTCTGCACCCTCGGTCCCGCCGTCGACTCCCACGAGCAGCTGGTCGCTCTGATCGAGGCCGGCATGAGCGTGGCCCGCTTCAACTTCAGCCACGGCACCCACGAAGAGCACCAGGGCCGGTACGACCGTGTCCGCAAGGCTGCCGCCGAGACCGGGCGGGCGGTGGGTGTGCTCGCCGACCTCCAGGGCCCGAAGATCCGCCTGGCCAAGTTCGCCGAAGGCCCCGTCGAGCTGGTCCGCGGTGACGAGTTCACCATCACCTCGGAGGACGTCCCCGGCGACAAGTCGATCTGCGGCACGACCTACAAGGGTCTGCCCGGCGACGTCGTCAAGGGCGACCCGATCCTCATCAACGACGGCAACGTCGAGCTGAAGGTCGTCTCGGTCGAGGGCCCCCGGGTCAGGACCATCGTCATCGAGGGCGGTGTCATCTCCGACCACAAGGGCATCAACCTGCCCGGCGCGGCGGTCAACGTCCCCGCGCTGTCGGAGAAGGACGTGGACGACCTCCGGTTCGCCCTGCGGATGGGCTGCGACCTGGTCGCCCTCTCCTTCGTCCGGGACGCCGAGGACGTCAAGGACGTCCACAAGGTGATGAACGAGGAGGGCCGGCGGGTCCCCGTCATCGCCAAGGTGGAGAAGCCGCAGGCGGTCGAGCACATGGAGGGCGTCGTCATGGCGTTCGACGGTGTGATGGTGGCCCGTGGTGACCTCGCCGTCGAATACCCGCTGGAGAAGGTCCCGATGGTGCAGAAGCGCCTGGTGGAGCTCTGCCGGCGCAACGCCAAGCCGGTGATCGTGGCGACCCAGATGATGGAGTCGATGATCACCAACTCCCGTCCGACCCGCGCCGAGGCGTCCGACGTCGCGAACGCGATCCTGGACGGTGCGGACGCGGTCATGCTGTCCGCCGAGTCCTCGGTCGGCGCGTACCCGATCGAGACGGTCAAGACGATGGCGAAGATCGTCGTCGCCGCCGAGGAGGAGCTCCTCTCCAAGGGCCTCCAGCCGCTCGTCCCGGGCAAGAAGCCGCGCACCCAGGGCGGAGCGGTCGCCCGCGCCGCCGCCGAGATCGCCGACTTCCTGGACGGCAAGGCGCTGGTCGCCTTCACCCAGTCGGGTGACACCGCCCGCCGCCTGTCCCGCTACCGCGCGGCGCAGCCGGTGCTGGCGTTCACCACGGACGAGTCGACCCGCAACCAGCTCGCGCTGAGCTGGGGCGTCGAGGCCCACGTCGTGCCGCACGTGGAGACCACCGACGCGATGGTCGACATGGTCGACCAGGAGCTGCTGAAGCTCGGCCGCTACAACGAGGGCGACACGATGATCATCACCGCCGGTTCGCCCCCCGGCGTCCCCGGCACCACCAACATGGTCCGCGTCCACCACGTGGGCAGCGTCGGGCGCGCCTGACGCGCACGCCACCGGAACGACGACGGCCGCGGGCCGCACCCTCTCGGCGGGAGCCGGGGGTGCGGCCCGCGGCCGTACTCCCTCCCCCGGTACGCCGTACGGCCCCGGACGCGCCCGTGGCCCGCGACCCTGATCAACAGGGGTGCGGGCCACGGGTGTGGTGCGGCTCCCGGACCGGTCCGGGGGTGGGGCGGCGGATCAGCCCGCGTTCCTGGTCAGGTAGTTGTGCAGACCGGGCACCTTGAGCGTGCCGCCGAACTGGCCGGCCTGGGTGACCTTGACGTCGGTGAAGAACGCGAAGGGCACGTTGATCGGCGGCGGTGAGGTGGGGCTGAAGGTGATCGGGATGATGCCGAAGAGGTTGCCCTTCAGCTCCTGCGTGTACATCGTCACCGTGTCACCGTCGATGGTGGACGTGGAACCGTCGCGCGCCTCCACGTGCAGGGTGGTGCCGTCCGGGCCCACCGCCATCTGGTGGAGGTCCTTGATGCCCACGGAGTCGGCGGTGAACTTCAGCACCTTCTTGATGCTGCCGTCCGCCGTCCTCACCTCCACGATGCCCGCGTAGTCGAGGCCCGTGAGGGTGAGCAGCGAGGACTCCAGGATCCACGGGTCGGTCGGCAGCAGGGGCAGGTTCTGCTCCAGCTCCGCCGCCGCGAGGGCCTCCGGGTCGGCGGTCGGACACGGGAACGGCTGCTTGGCGCCGTCCGGGACGTCCTCGTCCTTCTTCACGTCGAGGCCCTTGACGTCCTCGTCCAGTTCCTCGACCGTCTGCCCGGCCTCGGCCGCCGCCGCGCGGATCTCCTCGGCGGTCTTCTCAGCTGCCTTTTCGGCTGCCTTTTGGGCCTTCGTGTCGTCCGCGGTGGTGGATCCGGCGTCCGGCGTGGTGTCCGTGGAACCGCCCGCGGTCGCCGCGGCCGGCTCGCCCGTACCGGTACCGGTGGTCTTGTCGGCGGCCGGAGCCTCGGTGGGGGCCGGGGCCCCGGTGGTGGCGCTCGGGGACGGGGTCGCCCTGTCGGGGTCCAGGCCCTCGAAGAAGTCCGTGATCGCGTCGCCGACACCGAGCGGGTCGAGCGGGTCGGTGGTCTCCGACGCGGTCGGCGTGGGTTCGGCGGCGGACTTCGCTTCGGCGGCGGCGTCCGGTACGGCGGCCGCCCCGTCCGTCGGGGAGCCGGCGGCGGGCGCGGCCGAGGTGGCCGAGGGGGACGGGGTGGTGGTCGGCGTGCCGCCGGCGTCCTCGTCCGTCTCCGGCGAGGCCGAGGGGGAAGCGGAGGCCGAGGGGGACGGCGACGCGGAGGTCGTCGGCTCCGGCGACTCGCTCGGCTCGTCGGACCGGGTGACGCACGGTCCGGGCGCGTACGGGATGTCCGACGCGTCGTCCGCCATGGCGAGCTTGGGCGTGAGGCTCATGCCCATGAAGACCGCCGTCGGCATCGCGGCGAGCGCGAAGGCCTTCTTGCCGGACGGCAGGTTGAGCTTCGTCAGCAGCGACTTGCGGGGGGCGGCGTGGCGCGGCCCTCTCCGCTCACGGGCGGCGTCGCCCGCGAAGACGTCGGAGTACCCGTCCTCACGCACGGGGCCTCCCGCCGTCCGCGTCCGCCGCCGTGTCGTACGGGGCCGGCTGCCGGCCGGGGTAGGCGGCGGCGCCGTGGAGCCCGGTGATGAGCGGTCCGTTCGCGAAGGCCGCCTTCTCGGTGCCGTAAGACACCGGGGCGGACTGGTCCTGAGCGGACTCGTCGAAACCGGCCTGTCCCTCGGCGCTCTCGATGTCTTCCACCGGTCGTCCAGGGGCCCACGAGACGGCGAGCGCGCCACCCAGCATCGCGCAGATGAAGCCAATCAGGAACCCGCCGAAATTGGCGATGGGCAGGGAGATCAGGGCAAGCAGGATGGCCGCTACACCCGCGAACACACGGACGATGTGGTGGAACCACATCGTCAGGCCCAGCGTGACGAGCAGGACTCCGATGATCAGCGAACCGGCGCCGGCCGTGGTGGACATCGCCAGCGTGACGTTGCCGAGCTGCATGTTGGCGTACGGGAAGTAGGCGATGGGTATACCGCCCACCATGGTGAACAGGCCTGCCCAGAAGGGCCTGTTACCCCGCCAGGTACGGAATCCCCGCCGGAAGACGGTGAGGTAGTGCTCGTTCTGCCCTGTGGATTCGGGGCTCATGGAAAACAGCTCCCTGGAACCGGTACTGCTGTGAGAAAGGGAGGGTGGGCGGCCGGGCCCTCTCTCGAGGGTCCCGGCCGCCCGAGCGCGATGACTACTCGCACTCCTTCGCGTCGTGGTTAAGGCGCAGGCTCAGGTTGCTCAGCTTGAAGGTGCCGGCCGTGGTGGCCCAGGCCCTCTGCGAGACGTTGGTCAGTGTCGCTGTCCTGGAGCGCTGGGCGAAGCCGTAAGCGTTGGCCCCCGTGGTCTTCGGCTGGATACCGAACTTGGTCTCCTTGCCGAGGTCGCCCGCCGCGACGCCGATGTCGATGTCCTCGAAGTAGGCGTCGGCGTCCAGCTGGGAGACGTCCAGGTACAGGCGCTCCGCCACGACAGGCTTGTCCTTGACGGTGCCGGCCGTCAGCTTCAGCGTCCACGTGCCGAGACCCGGGATCGGCGTCACGACCGACTGGCACATGTTGGTGATCTCGGCGCGGCTGAAGCCGGAGACCGCGACCGGGTGGTTTCCGGCGCCACCCGTGGCGACATTGCCGTACTGGACGAAGTCATCGCCCTCGAGCTGGTCGGCGGTGACCTTGAAGTCCTGCCCCGAGATGCTGAACGACGCGGCCAGCGCGCCCTGCGCGAGGCCGACACCCACCGCCGCTGTCGCGACGACGCTCGGCACCATGACCAGGGCGAAGCGCTTCCATCTGGTTCCACCACGGATCTGGGAACTCATACTTTTCCTCCTTCTCGGACGTACATCTCCGGCCGGGCCGTTGCCCGTCCCGGGATGGGAGAAGTGCTACGTCCTCGGGAAGGGGAGCGCCTGCCGCGGAGGCGAGTACCGCATCCGATGCACCGGCGATCACCCCCGAGCGACAAACCACTGACCGCGCGGTGCGCGCAGCCGGTCGGACAGGCCCCACCCTCGGGCGGGAACCCCCCTGTCCGGAGCCGGCGCGTGTTCCGCCGGCCCGCCCGGTGGGGACCAACTGCCCCCGGCGCCGACTGGCGGTCGAGCTGGCGGGTATTGGACCGAGCGTGGCCGATCGTGGTGCATTCGGGGCCGGTGCACAAGGGGTGTCGTTACTCGCTAGTAACGGGCCGATAACCGACCCGCGACACGGCGATACCCCCCGGCCACGCACGGTGGCACGAAAGGGGCATCGAAAACGGGGGAAAAGACCGCACAAACGGGCAGACGACCCGAGATGATTTACTGCCAGTAACAGCGGTTCTCCGGGTCAAGATTTGGCAAAGCGGGGGCTCGGAAAGGCCCGAGTTGTCGCCCGGACGCGAAAACGGCCGCACCGCCCGTCGGGCGGCACGACCGTCTTGTCACATCAGGACAAGGCACGCCGGAACGCGGCGCACCGGACGGGGCGGGTCAGAACAGCACCCGCGCCAGGGCCGCGCGGGCCGCGCCGACCCGGGGGTCCTCCGGGCCGATGACCTCGAAGAGTTCGAGCAGCCGCACCCGTACGGCGTCGCGGTCGTCACCGAAGGTGCGGCGGACCGTCTCCACGAGCCGCCCGAAGGCGTCCTCCACGTGTCCTCCGACGAGGTCGAGGTCGGCGGCGTCGATCTGGGCGGCGGCGTCCGCCGGATCGGCGGCGGCCTTCTCGCGGACCTCCTGCGGGTTCATCTTCTGCACCCGGGCCAGGAGTTCGGCCTGCGCGAGCCCCAGCTTGGCTTCCGGGTTGCCCGGGTCGTCGGAGAGGACGTTGCGGTACGCCTGCGCCGCGCCGGGGAAGTCGTTGGCGTCCAGCGCCCGCGAGGCTGCCTCGAGCAAGGCGTCGTACGGTCCGGCCGGAAGGTCGGCCGGGGCCGCGTCGGCGCCCTCCGCGTCCGGGTCGACCGCGATCCCGGTGAGGCCGAAGCGTTCCTCACCGACCTGGATGAGCTGGTCCAGGGTCTCGCGGATCTGGGCCTCGGGCGCCGCGCCCTGGAAGAGCGGGAGGGCCTGGCCCGCGACGACGGCGAAGACCGCCGGGATGCCCTGGATGCCGAACTGCTGCATCAGCATCTGGTTGGCGTCGACGTCGACCTTCGCGAGCAGGAAGCGGCCGTTGTAGGCGACGGCGAGGCGCTCCAGAAGGGGGCCGAGCTGCTTGCACGGCTCACACCACTCGGCCCAGAAGTCGATGACGACGGGTACTTCGGCGGAGCGCTGGAGGACGTCGCGCTCGAATCCTGCTTCGTCGACGTCGATCACCAGGGCGGACGGGGCGACGGCGCCGGTGCCCCCCTTGCGGGCGGCCTCGGCACGGGCCTGCTCCGCCTTCACCTTGGCCTCACCGGCCGCCTTGACGGCGGCGAGGTCGACGACGCCGCTCATGGACATGTTCCTAGGCTGCATGCGTACATCCTCCCCCCTGTGCCCGTCGTTCCGGAAAGCGATCGGTCGAGTGATCGCTCGGCCGGGTCCCACCGCAGCCCCGGCCGGTGTGCGGGGCTGACGGACGGACACGGCCCGGAGGGCCGGAACCCCCCGGTCGCGGCGCCGGTTTCCCACCCGGCGCCGCTCGGTCGGCACCGGATCCCCATCCGGCGCCCCCACGTGGCTGTCGCTCGTTCGTGGCGCGGCCCGACGGGCCGCTGCCCGGGAGTCCTTACGCTACGACCCGTAGCGTAACTGGCGAGCAGCCCTCCTGAACAGGAGGTCCCGGTGATCTGTCTCACCCGCACCAGGAGCGGACCCCCGTATCTACTCGCGGGTAAGGTCGCTCCATGCCGAGCCGCAGCGACCCCCCGTCCGCCCGTCCCGGACGCCCCCGCAGCCTCGACGCCGACGCCGCGATCCTGGAGGCGACCCGCGCCCTGCTCGTCGATCTCGGCTGGTCGAAGCTGACGATGGGGGACGTGGCGACGCGTGCCGGGGTCGCCAAGACGACCCTCTACCGGCGGTGGGCCGGCAAGAACGAGCTGGTCGTGGACGCCGTCGCGGTCCTCTTCGACGAGCTCGAACTCCCCGACCTCGGCAGTCTCGCCGCCGACGTGCAGGGCGTGGTGCTCCAGTTCGCGCGGTTGCTGGAGCGGCCGGAGACCCGCACGGCGCTGATGGCGGTGGTCGCGGAATCGACGCGCGACCCGGCCCTGCGCACCCGCATCCAGGACTCGATCGTGAACCGTCAGAAGCGGCTGGTGATCGTGGGCCGGCAGCGGGCGCAGCAGCGCGGAGAGCTGCCGCCCGAGACGGACGGCCGGGCGGCCGCGCTCGCGGCCGACCTGATCTTCGACGTGATCGCCGGCGCCGTGGTGCACCGCACCCTCGTCAGCGCCGAGCCCGTCGACGCCGACTGGGCCCGGCGCTTCACCGTCCTGCTCCTGTCCGGACTGGGCGCGAGCGCGGCGGCGTAGCGACGGCGGATCCCGGATGGGCGGACCGCGTCCGGCATGCGGCCCGGCGGCTCGGCACCCCGGCCGCGCTCAGAACCCCGGCGGCTCCGTGTAGACGCCCCACTCCTCGCGCAGCACCCCGCAGATCTCGCCGAGGGTCGCCTCCGCGCGTACCGCCTCCAGCATCGGCGGAACCATGTTCGAGCCGTCACGGGCGGCGGCGAGCATGGTGTCCAGCGTGTCTCGCACCCGGGCCTCGTCGCGGGCGGCCTTACGGGCGCCGAGGGCGCGGACCTGCTCGCGTTCGACCTCGTGGCTGACCCGCAGGATCTCCAGGTCGCCGGTGACGGAGCCGTGGTGGACGTTGACGCCGACGACCCGCTTGTCGCCCTTCTCCAGGGAGCGCTGGTACGTGAACGCGGAGTCCGCGATCTCCCCGGTGAACCAGCCGTCCTCGATGCCGCGCAGGATGCCCGAGGTGATCGGCCCGACGGGGTGGCGCCCGTCCGGATGGGCGCGGGTGCCGCGTTCGCGGATCTGCTCGAAGATCTTCTCGGCGTCCGCCTCGATCCGGTCGGTGAGCTGCTCGACGTACCAGGACCCGCCCAGCGGGTCGGCCACGTTGGCGACGCCGGTCTCCTCCATCAGCACCTGCTGGGTGCGGAGCGCGATCTCGGCGGCCTGTTCGGAGGGGAGGGCGAGGGTCTCGTCGAGCGCGTTGGTGTGCAGCGAGCTGGTGCCGCCGAGGACGGCGGAGAGCGCCTCCACGGCGGTGCGCACGACGTTGTTGTACGGCTGCTGGGCGGTGAGGGAGACCCCCGCGGTCTGGGTGTGGAAGCGGAGCCACTGGGCCTTGTCGGTCCGCGCGCCGTAGGTCTCCTTCATCCAGCGGGCCCAGATCCGCCGGGCGGCGCGGAATTTGGCGATCTCCTCGAAGAAGTCGAGGTGCGCGTCGAAGAAGAACGAGAGGCCGGGCGCGAAGGTGTCCACGTCGAGCCCCCGGGAGAGGCCGAGTTCCACGTACCCGAACCCGTCGGCCAGCGTGTAGGCGAGCTCCTGCGCGGCCGTGGAACCGGCCTCGCGGATGTGGTACCCGGAGACGGAGAGCGGCTTGTACGCGGGGATGTCGCGGGCGCAGTGCTCCATCAGGTCACCGATGAGCCGCAGGTGCGGTTCGGGCTGGAAGAGCCACTCCTTCTGCGCGATGTACTCCTTGAAGATGTCGGTCTGCAGGGTGCCGTTGAGCACAGCGGGGTCGACGCCCTGGCGTTCGGCGGCGACGAGGTACATGCAGAAGACCGGGACGGCCGGTCCGCTGATCGTCATCGAGGTGGTGACCTCGCCGAGGGGGATGTCCCGGAAGAGGACCTCCATGTCGGCGGCGGAGTCGATGGCGACGCCGCAGTGGCCGACCTCCCCGAGCGAGCGGGGCTCGTCGGAGTCGCGGCCCATCAGCGTCGGCATGTCGAAGGCGACACTGAGCCCGCCGCCGCCCGCGGCGAGGATCATCTTGTACCGCTCGTTGGTCTGCTCGGCGTTGCCGAACCCGGCGAACTGGCGGATGGTCCAGGTGCGGCCCCGGTAGCCGGTCGGGTGGAGGCCCCGGGTGAACGGGTACTCGCCGGGCCAGCCGATCCGCTCGAAGCCCTCGTACGTGTCACCGGGGCGGGGCCCGTACACCGGGTCAACCGGGTCCCCGGAGAGCGTGGTGAAGTCCGCGTCACGCGTGCGGGCCTTGTCGTAACGGGCCTGCCAGCGTCGGCGGCCCTCCTCGATCGCGTCAGCGTCCATGGAGTCGAATTTACTAGGACGTCCTAGTAAAAGTCGATGACAAACCGCCCGGCGCTTCGCGCGGGGCGGTTCGGTTCGTCCGGACGGGCCGGGCCGGACTCAGGCGTTCTCGACCGGGCTGCCCTGCTCGGACCGTTTCGGGACGCCGCCCGGGGCAGCGCCCGCGATCAGCGGCTCGACCTCCCGGGCGACCCGGCGCTCGACGAAGAACGCGGCGGTCGGGATGGTGCCGGCGATCAGCACCCAGAGCAGCTTGCCGACCGGCCACTTCGCCTTGGACCCGAGGTCGAAGGCGAAGAGGAGATAGACGATGTAGAGCACGCCGTGGATCTGGGAGACGACGAGCGTCAGGTTCTCGCCCTTGTCGAATCCGTACTTGAAGACCATGCAGAGGCAGAGGATCAACAACATGACGGCGGTGACGTAAGCCATCACCCGATAGCGGGTCAGCACGCTGCGTTTCATGACATCGAGGTTAGCCGGAGCCCGGGGGCGATCTTGCAGCGGGCACACCCGGGGGCGCACGCCCCCGCCCGCCCCGCTCAGGCGTCCTCGAAGTCCCGGGCGGCGACCCGCAGCGGCCGCAGCATCGCGAAGATCTCCGCACACTCCTCGGCGTCGTACACGCCCAGGCCGAAGTCCATCGCCATCAGGTCCTCGGACGCCGCCTCGACCACCTCACGGCCCTTCTGGGTGATGGAGGCGAGCGTGCCGCGGCCGTCGTTGGGGTTGGGCCGCTTGTCGACCAGGCCGGATCTCACCAGCCGGTCGACGGTGTTGGTGACCGAGGTCGGGTGCACCATCAGACGCTCGCCGATCTTCGACATCGGCAGCTCGCCCTCCTTGGAGAAGGTGAGCAGCACCAGCGCCTCGTACCGGGCGAACGTCAGCCCGTACGGTTTCACCACCGCGTCGACCTCCGCGAGGAGGATCTGCTGCGCCCTCATGATCGAGGTGATCGCCTGCATGGAGGGGACGGGCCCCCAGCGCTGCCGCCAGAGTTCGTCGGCGCGTGCGATGGGATCGAAGGGAAGGCTGAGCGGCTTCGGCACAGCCCCGACCTTACCCACTGGTCACATCGCGGCGGGTGCCGTCTCGGAGTTCGGTACCGGATGCGCGCGGGGCGACGCCCGCGGGGCGCGAGCCCCCCGAACGGGGGCGGTTTCGGGTGCGGGTGGTTGACGCCTCGGGGAAACCGGTGTCGCGCCACCGCACCCCCCGACGGATATGTCACGATCGCCCGCATCTCTGGGCCTCGTGAGGCGCCGTCCGGGCTCGCCCCGCCCGTGACTCCCGCTTCCCGGCGATGCGCACCGCCCGCTGCCCGTCACCCGTCGCCCGTTGTTCGCCGGGCCACCGTCCGAGGGGGCTGGATGTCCGGCCGCAGGATCTTGCCCGTCATCTCCGCCGCCGTGGCCGTGTCGGCCGCGCTCGCCGTCGGCTGCTCGTCCCCGCCCGGCAGACCGGCCGGGAGCCCCGGCGGGCCCACCGCGTCCGCGGCGGACGCCGTCCGGCCCGGCCCGGCCCCCTACTGGGTGGACCCGGAGAGCGACGCCGCGCGCCAGGTCCGGGCCTGGCGGGAGGCGGGGCGGACGGCGGACGCGGAGCTTCTGGAGCGCATCTCCACCCGCCCGGTGGCCGACTGGCCCGCCGGGGACGACCCGGAACCGGACATCGCCGCCGCCGTACGGGGCGCCTCCGCCACCGGGCAGAGTGTGCTGCTCACGGCCTACAACATCCCGCACCGCGACTGCGGCGCCTACTCGGCGGGCGGGGCGCCCGACGCGGGCGCGTACCGGACGTGGACGGAGCGGTTCGCCGGGGCGATCGGGGACGCGCCGGCCACGGTGATCCTGGAACCGGACGCCGTCGCGCACGTGGTGGACGGCTGCACGCCGCCGTCGAGCCACGCCGAGCGGTTCGACCTGCTCTCCGGGGCGGTGGACACCCTCAAGGCCCGCCCGGGAACCAAGGTCTACCTGGATGCCGGGAACCCGGAGTGGCACGCCGACCCCGCCAAGCTGGTCGAACCGCTCCACCGGGCCGGCATCGACCGGGCGGACGGCTTCGCGCTCAACGTCTCCAACTTCCAGACCGACGCCACGGTGAGGGCTTACGGGGCGCGGCTCTCCGCCCTCCTCGGCGGCGCGCACTACGTGGTCGACAGCAGCCGCAACGGCCGGGGTCCGCTGGTGGGTGACCGGACCGAGGCCTGGTGCAACCCGCCGGGCCGGGCCCTGGGCACTCCCCCGACCACCGACACCGGGGACGCGCGGCTGGACGCGTACCTCTGGATCAAGCGGCCGGGTGACTCCGACGGCCCCTGCCGGGGCGGCCCGGCGGCCGGCACCTGGTGGCCGCAGTACGCCCTCGGCCTGGCCCGGGCCGCGGGGTCCTGAGTCCGCGGCCCGCACCGCCTACCCGACCTCGACCCACTTCGCCACGGAGGGGACGCCGTCGGCGTCCGTGACGAAGAGCATGTACCAGCCAGGAGGAACCAGCGTGCTGTCCTCGGGCACCGTCACGGAGATCTTCCCCCCGCTCCGGCGCAGCTCCAGCGCGATAGACCGCTGCTCGACATCGGTGGAGTGGGTGACCGCGCTCGGCCGCATCAGCCGGGCCGTCCGCACCCGGCCGCCCCCGGTGACCGCGTAGGTGACCGTCTCGCCGCGCTCCACCTGTCCGGGCCCCGCGCCGATCACCGGCCGGTCCCCGCGCGCGCGGTGCAGCACGGCCGGCGTGAAGACCTCCATGCGCTGCTCGAACGTGCCCAGCCTGGTGTTGGCCCGGTCGGCGTAGAGCGGGTCGGAGCCGAAGGTCGCCACCCGTCCGTCGGGCAGCAGCAGCGCCTCCGAGTGGTAGTTCCGGCCGACCGTGGGAGCGGCCGCCGCGGTGAACCCACCGGTCTTCGGGTGGTACGTCTGCGCCTTGAGGACGTTGCTGTCGCCGCGCCCCCGGTAGTCGCTCGATCCGCCGCTGGTGAAGACGGTGTCGTCCGGCATGATCACGCTGTTGAGGTAGCGGGTGCCCTGCGGCAGATCGGGGCCGGACCGGAAGACGGGCGTCTTCTCCTTCAGGTCGACGATCGCGGTGCGGGCGGTCGACACCTTCGACTCCCCCACTCCCCCGCCCCCGAGGATCATCACCTTCTGGTCCTGGACCGGCGGCAGCATCAGGGAGGCGGCGGTCTCCGTGGCGTCGTAGTCGGTGAGGCCCCCGACTGCCTTGAAGGTGTTCTTCCGCAGGTCCCAGAGCCCGGCCGCGCGCCCCTTGTCCGCCGGGCCGTACCCGGCGTTGGCGCCCGGGTAGAAGAGCTTGCCGCCCTGGATGAGGAAGAGGGCGGGGTAGGTCGGGAAGTAGCGGAACGGGCCCTTGGACCACTTCCCCGTCCTCTGGTCGTAGATCTCGGTGTCGCCCGACAGGATCTCGCCGACGTCGTCGAGCCCCGAGACGGCGAGCACCCGTCCGTCGCCGAGCCCGACGAGCGTCGGGTACCAGCGGGCCTTCCTCATCGGGTCGACCCTGATGTACTTCTCGGCCAGTGCGTCGAACTCGTAGGCCGCCCTGATGCCCTGGAAGTCCTGCTTCCGCATCGTGATCCTCTCGGCGAGGCCGTAGGAGTTGTCGGCGTCCTTGCCGGTCAGGCCCTCGATCTCGTACTGCGCGGACTCGGTGGTGACCGAGTCGGGGCCCGGCTCCACCGCCTCCACGAAGACCCGCTGCTCGGCGGCGGTCACCTTCGTCCTCCACGGCTTCATCCCGCCGTCCTCGAAGTAGGTGACGTCGAAGCCGCGTCCGGCGCGGGGGACGGTCACGTCGAAGAGGGAGCGGTACGCGACACCGGCGGGCGAGCGGAAGACCGTGCCCTTCTTCAGGAAGAGCGCCTTCTCCGGGTTCTCGTTCTTGACCCGCATCCCGCCGCCGGCCCGGGTGACCTCGCCGTCCAGCACCTCGTAGCGCGCGGTGCCGCCCGCCACCAGCAGTCGGCCGTCCGGGAGCTGGGCGTGGCCGCCGCAGAAGAAGTCCACCGGGGTGGCGATCTTCTTGAAGGTGTTGACCACCGGGTCCCACAGGACGGTGTCGAAGGTGCCCGCGTCGAAGTGCTTCTGGCTGTTCCCGGAGCCGGCGACGATCAGCACCTTGCCGGTGTGGAGCAGGGCCGCGTGGATGGCGTTGGTCCGGTACTTCTCCGGGATGTCCACCTGCTGCCAGGAGCCGTACCGCGCCTGGTAGCCGGGCTGGGCGATCTTGTACGCGTGGTACTGGTCGTGGGCGAAGGAGAGTGCCGCGGGGGCGTTGAGCCCCGCGAGCACCAGGACGGCCCCGCTGCCGAGGACCGCCTTCCTGAAGCGCCTGGTGGGCCGGTGGGCCATGGGTCAGTTCCCTCCTGCGGTGCTGCGCGCCGCCGTCGCCGCGACGCTGTGGACGGGTCCGGCCGCTCCGGCGACCGCGGTGGTGGTCGTGCTGGTCCTGCTCGTGGCCGTCGTGCTCGTGGTCGTCGTGGTGATGAAGGCCGTGCCGTCGGGCAGCGGGTGCGGGGCAGGCCCGAGGCCCCTGGGGTGGGCCTGCTGACGGACGCTCTGCCGGGGCCGTACGGTCCGCGGTACCCGGCCCGCGCGACCTACCGCCCGCCGGGTGGTGTACGCCCACACCGCGACCGGGGAGAGCGCCACGGCCAGGGCGAGCACCGCCCAGGTGCGCATCGCGACGTGGGTGTGGTGGAGCGGGACCGAGGCGGCGAGCGAGGCCAGCAGTACGGCGGCCCAGGAGAGGTGGACGCGGAAGGTGAGGAGCCGGTCGGGGCTGGTGGCGCCCCCCTTGGGCGTGACGACGAAGCGCCCGCTCGTCCGCAGCACGGCGGCGGCGAGCGACTTCAGGTAGATCGGCGCGCAGAGCGCGGACATCGCCATGCCGGCGATGCCGCCGGAGCCGGCGGGTTCGTGCGGCGAGACGTTGTGCCGCCGGTTCCAGAGGTAGAGACCGATCTGCAGGGCCGCGGCGTCGCTGTAGAGCATCAGCCAGAGGGAGGCCGAGACCTCGGTGCCGGAGGCGCCGAGGCAGAGGAAGAGGACACAGCTGCCGACCCCGAGCAGCCAGTTGACGGCGGTCATCGGGTAGTAGACGAGCATCAGGGTGTAGCTCAGGAGCCGGCCCGGGGGCAGCCGGAAGAGTCCTTTCGGGTACTGCCGCAGCAGCGTCTCGTACGTCCCGCGCGACCAGCGCAGCTGCTGGGTGAAGAAGTCGGTCCAGGAGGCCGGGCCCTCGCCGACGGCCAGGACGTCCGGGGTGTAGACGGACCGCCAGTGGCGTCCGGTGAGCGGGTTGCGGCGGCGGTGGATCTCGAAACCGGTCGCCATGTCCTCGGTGATGGAGTCGTAGAGCCCGCCGGCCTGGCGCAGCGCCGCGACGCGGACGACGTTGTTGGTGCCGACGAACATGGGCGCCCCGTAGCGGTTTCCGGCGCGCTGGATCAGGGCGTGGAAGAGGAACTGCTGGGATTCGGCGGCCTTGGTGACGGCCGCGTCGTAGTTGCCGTAGACCTGCGGGCCGACGACGAAGGCGGTGTCGGGGTCGCGGAACCAGCCCAGCATCCGCTCCAGGTAGTCGGGGAGCGGGACGTGGTCGGTGTCGACGGAGGCGAAGAACTCGTAGGCGTCGCCGTGCCGGTCGAGCCAGGCGTTGTAGTTGCCGTGCTTGGTCTTCGCCCGGTGGGCGCCCTTCGGCCGGTTCCACCCGGGGACGCCGCGCCGGGTGAAGTGGTGGACGCCGAGCTCCGCGCAGAGCGCCCGGGCCCCGGGGTCGTCGCCCTCGTCGAGCAGCCAGACGTCGAGCGGTCCGTCGTGCCGGAGCCGTACGGCGCCCCGGAGGGTGGCGCGGACCATGGAGAGGGGTTCCTTGCCCGGGACGTACGTGGTGACGAAGGCGACCCGGGTGCCGGGTTCGGGGACGACTGGGACCGGGTCCCTGGCGACCATCGTCGCGTGCGCGAGGGAGACGACGTTGACGAGCATGAAGAGCTCGATCAGGGCGACGGAGACGAGCATCGCGGTGTCGGCGGCGACGAGCCAGGGTTCGCCGCCTTCGCGCCGGGTCCAGTGCGTCGGCCAGACGAGGTAGAGCATCAGGAGCCCGGTGAGGAGCGGGGCGAGGGTCGTCAGCAGGAGGGCTCGGGCGCTCCGTTCGTGGGCCTCGCGGAGACTCCGGTACCGCACCCGGTACTCCGGCCCTCCCGGTTCCGTGAGCGGACCCGCGATCCGGCTGTGGGAGTCGTAGTCGTACACCTCCGACCGCACCGTGCCTCCAATGTCGAACCGGTCTGTCTCCCCACATAAGTGGATCTTCCGGAGCGGGGCGACCCGGCAGGGCCGAGTGAGGGGTTCGCGCGGGGGCGGCGTGGCGCGTTCCGGGCGCGTCGCACCCGGAACGCGGGGAGCCCCCGGCCGTGTTGCGGCGGGGGGCTCCTCGGGGATCCGGGGCGGCGGGGGAACGGACGGTGTGTCAGGTGGCCAAGTACCGTTCCACGGTCTCGACCTTGGTGGTGAGGCCGTCGGTGACGCCGGGTCGGATGTCGGCCTTCAGTACGAGGGAGACGCGTCCGGCGCGGGCCTCGACGGCGGCGACGGCGCGCTTGACGACGTCCATCACCTCGTCCCACTCGCCCTCCACCGAGGTGAACATGGCGTCGGTGCGGTTGGGCAGTCCGGACTCGCGGACGACGCGGACGGCGTCGGCGACGTACTCGCCGACGTCCTCGCCGACACCGAGCGGGGAGACCGAGAAGGCGACGATCACGCGTTCACCGTGCCTTCGCGGCGGGCGCGGGCGGCGATGACGCCGTCGGACTCGTACCGCTTGAGGAGCTTGTCGCCGTAGAGCCCGCCGAACGGCAGGAGGCAGAGCAGGAAGAAGAGCGCGACGCGCTTGACGGGCCACTTCGCCTTGATCCACACGTCCAGCAGGAACAGGACGTAGATCACGAAGAGGAGGCCGTGCAGGGCGCCCAGCGGCATCATCAGGAAGTCGATGTCGGAGACGCGGCTGAGGATCGATCCGAAGACGATCAGCGCCGGGAAGGAGAGCGCCTCGGGAATCGAGATGAGGCGCAGCCGGTGCAGGGCGGTAGCGGTCTTGATGTCCACGGGGGCACCTTCGGTGGGAGGGTCGTCACGGCTTGTGAACGCGCGCACAAGCGCGGGTCCCCATTGTGGCACCGTCCGCCCTCCCCTCCTGCCGCGGGGGCGCGGGGCGCGGGGGAGAGCGGGGCCGGGGGCGGCGCCACCTGGCGGTGAACCGTGATCCTTTCCCGGACACTGGCCCGTACGGCGGGCGGGCGGCTACCGTCGGTGCGTGGCGATGTTCCGGCTCCAGGGAAGCAAGACGCTCGCCGTCGATCTGACGGGCGACGCGGTGAAGGCGAAGAACGGCTCGATGGTCGCGTACGACGGCCGCATGTCGTTCAAGAAGATGTCCGGCGGGGGGGAGGGCCTGCGCGGGATGGTGACCCGTCGGCTGACCGGCGAACAGATGACGGTGATGGAGGTGCAGGGGCAGGGCACCTGTTACTTCGCCGACCGCGCGAGCGAGATCAACCTCGTCTCGTTGCGCGGCGAGAAGCTCTGGGTGGAGGCGAGCAACCTGCTCTGCACGGACGCCGGACTGCGCACCGGCACCACCTTCACGGGGTTGCGCGGCGGGGCGAGCGGCAACGGTCTGTTCACCACGACCGTGGAGGGCACCGGGCAGGCGGCGATCATGTCGGACGGCTCCGCCGTGGTCCTCCGGGTCACCGCCCAGTACCCGCTCAACGTCGACCCCGGCGCGTACATCGCCCACCAGGGCAACCTCCAGCAGCACTTCCAGTCCGGGGTGAGCTTCCGCACGTTCATGGGCGAGGGGTCCGGGGAGTCGTTCCAGATCCGTTTCGAGGGCGAGGGACTCGTGTACGTGCAGCCCAGCGAGCGGAACACCGTCGGGGGCGACGTCTGATGCCGTTCCGTGAGATCAACGCGAAGATGATCGAGGCGACGGTCGTCCCCGGTCAGAAGATGTACAGCCAGCGCGGCGCGATGCTCGCCCACCGGGGCGAGGTCTCCTTCACCCCGAACGTCCAGGGCGGCCAGGGCGGGCTGATGTCGATGATCGGCCGGCGGGTGGCGAACGAGGCGACTCCGCTGATGACGGTGGAGGGCAGCGGTACGGTGATGTTCGGCCACGGCGGCCACCACATCCAGGTGATCAACCTCGCGGGCGACACCCTCTACGTGGAGGCCGACCGACTGCTCGCGTTCGACGGGACGCTCCAGCAGGGCACGATGTTCATGGGCTCGCAGGGCGGGGTGATGGGGATGGTGCGCGGTCAGGTGACCGGGCAGGGGCTCTTCACCACGACCCTCAAGGGCCACGGCGCGGTCGCGGTGATGGCCCACGGCGGGGTGATCGAACTGCCGATCACGCCCGGCCGCGAGGTGCACGTGGACCCGCAGGCCTACGTCGCCCACCACGGGGACGTGCGCAACAAGCTCTCCACGGCGCTCGGCTGGCGCGACATGGTGGGGCGCGGCTCGGGCGAGGCGTTCCAGCTGGAGCTCAGCGGCAGCGGTGCGGTGTACGTCCAGGCGTCGGAGGAGAAGCTGTGAGCACGCCCGTGATCTTCGATCCGATGACGCTGCCGTCGGACGACAACGTCAACGCGTACACCTTCTGCGTGGAGCTGAAGGGCAGTCAGTGGTTCCTCCAGAAGGGGAAGATGATCGCCTACTACGGGCGCATCGACTTCGACGGGGTGGGCAACGGCCGCTTCGACCGGTTGCTGCGGACGAGCTTCCACTCGCCGATGCACGCGGGCGACTGGGTGGTGGCCGAGGGCAGCGGCAAAATGCTCCTCGCGGACCGGGCCTTCGACGTCAACTCCTTCGACCTCGACAACGGCAACCTGACGATCCGCTCCGGCAACCTGCTCGCCTACCAGCCGACCCTGGCGCTGAAGCAGTCGATCGTGCCGGGGTTCCTCACCCTGATCGGTACGGGGAAGTTCGTGGCGGCCTCGAACGGGCCGGTGGTCTTCATGGAGCCGCCGCTGCGGGTGGATCCGCAGGCGCTGGTCGGCTGGGCCGACTGCCCGTCGCCGTGCCACCACTACGACCACGGGTACATGCGGGGCGTGATGGGCGGGCTGCGCTCGCTGACGGGGATCGGCGGGACCTCCGGCGAGGAGCACCAGTTCGAGTTCGTCGGCGCGGGGACGGTGCTGCTCCAGTCCACCGAGGTGCTGATGGCCGAGCAGTCGGTGGGCGCGGTGCCGGTGGAGGCGGGTGTTCCCGGCGCCGGTGTTCCCGGCGTCCACGGCGGGGGTCAACCTGGGTCCGCACCCCGCCTCCCCGGTCAGCTGGGCGATCTCCAGCGCCGGTTCGGTCTGTGAGCGGTACTCTGCGGAGCGTGATTCCCAGGGGTGCGCCCCGGGCGGCCCCCCGCGCGCCCCGCGCACCGTTCGGGGCGCGTGCGGCCCGGCGGCCGGCGGTGGGTGCCGGGAGTCACAGTCCTCACTTCGTCCGGCTTTCAACTTCTTAGGTAGAATCCACATATGGAGACCGAGACGGCCACCCGCTGGCTGAGCGACGCGGAGCAGTGCGCCTGGCGCACCCACCTGGACGTCAGCAGACTGCTGTCGCACCAGCTGGAGAGAGACCTCCAGCCGTTCGGCCTGACCATGAACGACTACGAGATCCTCGTCAACCTCTCCGAGGCCGAGGACCAGCGCCTGCGGATGAGCGACCTCGCGGCACTCACCCTGCAGTCCAAGAGCAGGCTCTCGCACCAGATCACCCGGATGGAGAACGCCGGGCTGGTCAAGCGCGAGAACTGCGAGTCCGACCGGCGCGGACTCTTCGCGGTCCTCACCGACCTCGGCGGGGAGACGATGCGGAAGGTGGCGCCGTTCCACGTCGCCTCCGTCCGCAAGCACTTCATGGACCTGCTGACCCCCGAAGCGCTCGCCGAGCTCCACGCGGCCCTGACCCCGATCGCCGACCACCTGCGCGGACGGCGCGGCAAGCCGTAACGCCGAGGTGCCGTACGGGGCGGCGGCACGCCGCCCCGTACGCGCCGGGTCAGGAACCGGCCGAGGTGAGCTGGGCGACCAGTTCGTCGGCCGCGCCGTACGGGTCCAGCCGGCCCGCCACGATGCGCGTCGCCAGGGCGTCGAGCCGGTGGTCGCCGTGCAGGTCGGCGATCCGCTCGCGCAGGGCGGTGACGGCGATCGTCTCCACCTCCCGGGCCGCCCGCGCGGTGCGCCGGGCGGCCAGCACCCCGCGCTCCTCCATCCACGCCCGGTGCTTCTCCAGCGCCTCGACGAGCTCGTCGACGCCCTCGCCCCGGGCGGCGACCGTCTTCACCACCGGCGGCCGCCAGTCGCCCGGTTCCCGGGACTCCCCGAGGCCCAGCATGTGGTTCAGCTCCCGGACGGTGGCGTCCGCGCCGTCCCGGTCCGCCTTGTTGACCACGTAGACGTCGCCGATCTCCAGGATTCCGGCCTTCGCCGCCTGGATGCCGTCGCCCATGCCCGGCGCGAGCATCACCACCGAGGTGTCGGCCTGCGAGGCGATCTCCACCTCGGACTGCCCCACCCCGACCGTCTCCACCAGCACCACGTCGCACCCCGCCGCGTCCAGCACCCTGATCGCCTGGGGCGCCGACCGGGCGAGACCGCCCAGATGGCCCCGGGTCGCCATGGAGCGGATGTAGACCCCGGGGTCACCGGCGTGGTCCGACATCCGCACCCGGTCCCCCAGCAGCGCCCCGCCGGAGAACGGCGAGGACGGGTCGACCGCGAGCACCCCGACCCGCTTCCCGGCCTTGCGGTAGGCGGTGACCAGCGCCGAGGTGGAGGTGGACTTGCCGACGCCCGGCGATCCGGTCAGCCCGACGACGTACGCGTGCCCGGCGAGCGGGGCCAGCGCGGCCATCACCTCCCGCAGCTGCGGGGACGCCCCCTCCACCAGTGAGATCAGCCGGGCGACGGCACGGGGCCTGCCCTGCCGTGCCTGTTCGACCAAGGTGGGGACGTCCACCGTCACCGCTCCGTTCCTGTTCACCGCGCGGGCCGGGCCCGGACCGGCGTGGGCTGTTGGCTACCCGTATTACTTGCCCGGCACGCGGATGATCAGCGCGTCGCCCTGACCGCCGCCGCCGCAGAGCGCCGCGACACCGGTGCCGCCGCCGCGCCGGCGCAGTTCCAGCGCCAGGTGCAGCACCACCCGGGCGCCGGACATCCCGATGGGGTGACCGAGGGCGATGGCGCCACCGTTGACGTTGACCTTCTCCGAGGTGAGCCCGAGGTCCTTCATCGACTGCACCGCGACCGCGGCGAACGCCTCGTTGATCTCGACCAGGTCCAGGTCGTCGACGCTCAGCCCCTCCTTCTTCAGGGCGTGCCGGATGGCGTTGGACGGCTGGGACTGGAGCGAGTTGTCCGGACCGGCCACGTTGCCGTGGGCGCCGATCTCGGCGATCCAGTCGAGCCCCAGCTCCTGGGCCTTCGCCTTGCTCATCACGACGACCGCGGCGGCGCCGTCCGAGATCTGCGAGGAGGAGCCGGCGGTGATCGTGCCGTCCTTCGCGAAGGCGGGGCGGAGCTTGCCGAGCGACTCGGCGGTCGTCTCGGGCCGGATGCCCTCGTCCTGGGAGAAGAGCACCGGGTCGCCCTTGCGCTGCGGGATCTCGACCGGGGTGATCTCGGCCTCGAAGAGACCGTTCTCGCGCGCGGCCGCGGCGCGCTGGTGGGAGAGGGCGGCGACCTCGTCCTGCGCGGCGCGCTCCAGGCCCAGGCGGGTGTTGTGCTTCTCGGTCGACTCCCCCATCGCGATGTTCTCGAAGGCGTCGGTCAGACCGTCGTACGCCATCGCGTCGAGCATCTCGATCGCGCCGTACTTGTACCCCTCGCGGGACTTCGGCAGGAGGTGCGGGGCGTTGGTCATGGACTCCTGGCCGCCGGCCACCACGACGTCGAACTCACCGGCGCGGATCAGCTGGTCGGCCAGCGCGATGGCGTCGAGCCCGGAGAGACACACCTTGTTGACGGTGAGGGCCGGGACGTTCATCGGAATGCCCGCCTTGACGGCCGCCTGCCGGGCCGGGATCTGCCCCGCCCCGGCCTGGAGCACCTGGCCCATGATCACGTACTCGACCTGTTCGCCGCCGATGCCGGCCCGGTCCAGCGCCGCCTTGATGGCGAAGCCGCCAAGGTCCGCGCCCGAGAAGCTCTTCAGGGAGCCGAGCAGCCGGCCCATGGGCGTCCGGGCGCCCGCGACGATCACTGAGGTGGTGGTACCGGTCGTTCCTGACATGGGCACGGCCCCTAAGAGGTGAGGGTGTCGAGAGGGTCGTCCCGTGATCGGCGGTGGAGCGGATCACCCACCGGGGGTGACGGGACGGCCTTGAGGGTTGATTCGAATGTACTGAGAGGCCCCCCGCCCGTCATCCGGCAGCGCGTGTGATCGCGCGCACCTTGCCAATCCAGCTCCCGGACGCTGCACTGGTCCCATGCTGACGCGAATCGACCACATCGGGATCGCCTGCTTCGACCTCGACGAGACGGTGGAGTTCTACCGCTCCACGTACGGCTTCGAGGTCCACCACTCGGAGGTCAACGAGGAGCAGGGTGTACGTGAGGCCATGCTGAAGATCAACGGGACCTCGGACGGCGCGGCCTCCTACCTCCAGCTCCTGGAGCCGACCCGGCCCGACTCGGCCGTCGGCAAGTGGCTGGAGAAGAACGGCGAGGGGGTCCACCACATCGCCTTCGGCACCGCGGACGTGGACCAGGACTCCTCGGACATCCGCGAGAAGGGGGTCCGGGTCCTCTACGACGAGCCCCGCACCGGCTCCATGGGTTCCCGCATCACCTTCCTCCACCCCAAGGACTGCCACGGGGTGCTCACCGAACTGGTCACGTCCCGGACGGAGCACTGACCGCCGGATACCCGGCCCGGTAGAGTGGGCCGTTCCGGGCCGGGGCCGGGGTCGGGGCCGTAAGGACGTCCCTGTCGTTTGTCTGTCACTATTCCCGGGGGACCGCTCGCCGGCGGGCGGTCCTGTATGGAGAGTTGCGACCAGGGGACGGATGGGACCGCGCAGTGCGGGGCTACGAACGCCAGGAGAGCCACCGAGCTGAAGACGACCACCTCTCGCGGTTCGAAGCCGAGATGGACCGGCTGAAGACCGACCGGGAGAAGGCCGTCCAGCACGCCGAGGACCTCGGTTACCAGGTCGAGGTCTTGCGAGCCAAACTGCACGAGGCACGGCGCACGATCGCGACCCGTCCCGCCTACGGCGGCGCGGACCTCGGGTACCAGGCCGAGCAGTTGCTCCGTGACGCCCAGGCCCAGGCCGAGCAGATGCGCACCGACGCCGAGCGCGAGCTGCGCGAGGCCCGGGCCCAGACCCAGCGCATCCTCCAGGAGCACGCGGAGCACCAGGCCCGGCTCCAGGCCGAACTGCACAACGAGGCGGTCCAGCGCCGCCAGCGCCTCGACCAGGAACTGGCCGAACGACGGCAGACCGTCGAGGCCCACGTCAACGAGAACGTCGCCTGGGCCGAGCAGTTGCGGGCCCGTACGGAGTCCCAGGCCCGCCGGCTCATGGAGGAGTCCCGGGCCGAGGCCGAGCAGGCCCTGAACGCCGCCCGGAGCGAGGCCGCCCGGGTCGCCGAGGAGACCCGCCAGCGGCTCGGTTCCGAGGCCGAGACCTCCCGTGCCGAGGCCGAGGCGATCCTGCTGCGCGCCCGCCGGGACGCCGAGCGGATGCTGAGCACCGCCGCCGGCCAGGCGCAGGAGGCCACCCAGCACGCCGAGCACCTGCGGTCCACGACGAGCGCCGAAGCCGACCAGGCCCGCCGGCAGGCCACCGAGCTCCAGCGCGCCGCCGAGCAGCACGCCCAGGAGGCCGAGACCCGGCTGCGCGAAGCGCGGCTGGAGGCGGAGAAGCTGCTCTCCGAGGCCAAGGAGAACGCGTCGAAGACGCTGGCCGGGGCCGAGTCGCAGAACGAACAGCGCACCCGCACCGCCAGGTCGGAGATCGCCCGCCTCGTCGGTGAGGCGACCAAGACCGCCGAGACGCTGAAGGAAGAGTCCGAGCAGGCCCTCGCCGACGCCCGCGCCGAGGCCGAGCGGCTCCTCGTGGAGGCGACCGAGAAGGCGCGTACGGCGGCTGCCGAGGACGCCGCCGCCCAGCTCGCCAAGGCCGCCCGCAGCGCCGAGGAGGTGCTGACCAAGGCGTCCGAGGACGCCTCGGCCACCACCCGGGCCGCCGCCGAGGAGGCCGAGCGCGTCCGCCGCGAGGCGGAGGCCGAGGCGGACCGGCTGCGCGGCGAGGCCGCCGAGCAGGCCGACCAGCTCAAGGGCGCCGCCGAGGAGGGCACCAAGGAGTACCGGGCCAAGACGGTCGAACTCCAGGAGGAGGCCCGCCGGTTGCGCGGCGAGGCCGAGCAACTGCGCTCCGAGGCGGTCGCCGAGGGCGAGCGCATCCGGGGCGAGGCCCGTCGCGAGGCCCTCCAGCAGATCGAGGAAGGTGCCCGCACCGCCGAGGAACTGCTGACCAAGGCGCGTACGGACGCCGAGGAGTTGCGCGCCTCCGCCTCCACCGACGGCGAGCGGGTCCGCACCGAGGCGGGCGAACGCGCCGCCGCCCTGCGCAAGCAGGCCGAGGAGGCGCTGGAGCGCTCCCGCGCCGAGGCCGAGACCCTGCGCACCGAGGCCGAGGAGCAGGCGGAGTCCGTGAAGACGGCGGCCGACGAGGCCGCCGCCGCGCTCCGTGCCGAGACCGAGCGTCAGGTGACGGCCCGTGCCGAGGAGGCGGCGGCCGAGCTGGACCGGCTGCGCGCCGACGCCGAGGCCCGGGTCGCCTCCGCCGAGGAAACGCTCGGTACGGCCCGCACGGAGGCGGAACACGTCCGTCGCGAGGCGGCCGAGGAGACGGAGCGGTTGCGCGGCGAGGCCGCCGAGCGGCTGCGGACGCTCCAGGAGCAGGCCGAGGCGGAGGCGCAGCGGCTGCGCGACGAGGCGGCGGCCGACGCGGCGCAGTCGCGTGCCGAGGGCGAGAACGTCGCCGTACGGCTGCGTACCGAGGCGGCCACCGAGGCGGAGCGCCTCAAGACCGAGGCGCAGGAGACGGCCGACCGGGTGCGGGCCGAGGCGGCCGCTGCCGCCGAACGGGTGGCCGCCGAGGCCGCCGAGGCGCTGGTGGCCGCGCAGGAGGAGGCCAACCGGCGCCGCCGCACGGCCGAGGAGACCCTGGAGGCCGCGCGGTCCGAGGCCGGGCAGGAGCGCGAGCGGGCCCGCGAGCAGAGCGAGGAACTCCTCGCGTCCGCCCGTACCCGGGTGGAGGAGGCGCAGGCCGAGGCGCAGCGGCTCACCGGCGAGGCCGAGAGCCGGGCGTCCGAGCTGGTCGCCACCGCCGAGCAGACCGCCCAGCAGGTACGCGACGCGGTCGCCGGGCTGCACGAGCAGGCCGGGACGGAGATCGCCGCGCAGCGCGCCGCCGCCGAGCAGGAGGCCGGCCGGACGAGGACCGAGGCGCTGGAGGAGGCGGACCGGCTGCGCGCCGACGCCGCCGCCGAGCGGGAGCGCGCCTCCGAGGACGCCAACCGCATCCGCCGGGTCGCGGCCGAGGAGACGGACGCGGCGAAGGCGCTCGCGGAGCGCACCGTCACCGACGCCATCGCGGAGTCCGAGCGGCTGCGCGCGGAGGCCGCGGAGTACAGCCAGCGGGTGCGTACGGAGGCGTCCGACGCCCTCGCGTCGGCCGAGCGCGACGCGGCACGGGCCCGTGCGGAGGCCCGCGAGGACGCCAACCGCATGCGGTCGGACGCGGCGACGCAGGCCGACCGGCTGGTCGCGGAGGCGACGAACGAGGGCGAGCGGATCCGCCAGGAGGCGACCGACTCCTCGAACCAGCTCGTCGGCGAGGCCACCCGGGAGGCGGAGCGGCGGCGCTCGGAGGCGGCGAAGACCGTGGCCTCGGCGCAGGAGCACGCCACCCGTACCCGCGAGGAGGCCGAGAAGCTGCGCGCCGACGCGGAGAAGGCGTCCGAGAAGCTGCGGAGCGAGGCCCGCGAGGAGGCCGAGCGGGTGCTGGACGAGGCACGCCAGGAGGCGGCCAAGCGCCGCACGGACGCGGCCGAGCAGGCGGACCAGCTGATCAACAAGGCGCGCGAGGAGGCTCTGCGGACGGCCACCGAGTCGGAGGCGCAGGCCGACACCATGGTCGACGCCGCCCGCACGGAAGCCGCCCGGATCACCGCGGAGGCCACCGTGGAGGGCAACACCCTGGTGGAGCGGGCCCGTGCCGACGCCGACGAACTGCTGGTCGGCGCGCGGCGCGACGCCACCGCCACCCGGGAGCGCGCGGAGGAGCGGCGCGCCCGGATGGAGGCCGAGATCGAGGAACTGCACGAGCGGGCCCGGCGGGAGACCTCCGAGCAGATGAAGACCGCCGGCGAGCGGGTCGACCATCTGATGAAGGCGGCCACCGAACAGCACGACGAGGCCCAGAAGAAGGCCAAGGAGTTGCTGTCGGACGCGAATTCGGAAGCCGGCAAGGTCCGTATCGCGGCGGTCAAGCGCGCGGAGTCCCTGCTCAAGGAGGCGGAGACCAAGAAGGCGACCCTCATTCGCGAGGCGGAAAAGCTGCGGGCCGACGCGGAGGCGGAGGCGAAGCGTACGGTGGACGAAGGACAGCGCGAACTCGATGTGCTCGTGCGCAGGCGCGCGGACATCAATACGGAGATCTCCCGGGTCCAGGACGTGCTGGAGGCGCTGGAGTCTTTCGAGGTACCGACGGGGGGCGGGAAAACCACCGGCGGCGGGCCCATCGGGGCCGTCAAGGCCGCGGCGGGGGCGGGCACCCGCGGCGGCGGCAAGCAGCCGGAGGGATAGACCTGGCCGGGGCCGCCCACGCGCACCGGACGGCGGACCGCCGGGCCCTCCGGGCGATCAGCACCCACGGGGGCCGGCCACCCGAAAGAGGTGTCATTCTCCAGATCAAACTGGTATCTCCACGCTGACACGCCGCTTTGGCCCCTAGGATTCCCTCTATCACCTCACCGGTCTCATTCGACAGGAAACCCATGAGCGACCCCTCTTCCCCCTTCGGCTTCGAGCTCGTGCGACGTGGTTACGACCGCGGTCAGGTGGACGACCGCATTACCAAGCTCGTCGCCGACCGTGACAGCGCACTGGCGCGCATCACCTCCCTGGAGAAGCGCATCGAGGAACTCCACCTCGAAACGCAGAACGCCCAGGCCCAGGTGAATGACGCCGAGCCCTCCTACGCCGGCCTCGGTGCCCGCGTCGAGAAGATCCTCCGCCTCGCCGAGGAGGAGGCCAAGGACCTGCGAGAAGAGGCCCGCCGCGCCGCCGAGCAGCACCGGGAGCTGGCCGAGTCGGCCGCCCAGCAGGTGCGCAACGACGCGGAGAACTTCGCCACCGAGCGGAAGGCGAAGGCGGAGGACGACGGGGTCCGCATCGTCGACAAGGCCAAGGGCGAGGCGACCACGCTGCGCACCGAGGCGCAGAAGGACGCCCAGCAGAAGCGCGAGGAGGCGGACGCCCTCTTCGAGGAGACCCGCGCCAAGGCCGCCCAGGCCGCCGCGGACTTCGAGACCAACCTGGCCAAGCGCCGCGACCAGTCGGAGCGCGACCTCGCGTCCCGTCAGGCCAAGGCCGAGAAGCGCCTCGCGGAGATCGAGCACCGCGCGGAGCAGCTCCGCCTGGAGGCCGAGAAGCTCCGTACGGACGCCGAGCGCCGGGCCCGCCAGACGGTGGAGACCGCGCAGCGCCAGTCCGAGGACATCGTGGCCGACGCGAACGCCAAGGCCGACCGCATCCGCAGCGAGTCGGAGCGCGAGCTGGCGGCGCTCACCAACCGCCGCGACTCGATCAACGCCCAGCTGACCAACGTCCGCGAGATGCTGGCGACGCTGACCGGCGCGGCCGTGGCCGCCGCCACGTCCCCGGTGGACGACGAGCCCGCCACCCGTGGTGTCCCGGCCCAGCAGACCCGCTGACGCCGGCTCACCACCCCCGGCCACTCCGTGCGCCCGGTTCCGCCTTTGTGGTGGCGCCGGGCGCGCGGCCGTTCTAGCGTGAGCGCATGATCGAGCTCGAGGGACTGACCAAGCGCTACGGCCAGAAGGTCGCCGTCGACGGGCTGACGTGCCGGATCAGACCGGGGATGGTCACCGGCTTCCTCGGCCCGAACGGGGCGGGGAAGTCCACCACGATGCGGATGATGCTCGATCTGGACAACCCGACCAGCGGTTCGGTGCTCATCGACGGCCGGCGCTACCGCGATCTGGACGAGCCGCTGAAGTACATCGGGGCGCTGCTCGACGCCAAGTCGATGCACGGCGGCCGGAGCGCGTACAACAATCTGCTCTGCCTGGCCCAGAGCAACCGCATCCCGGCGTCCCGGGTCGCGGAGGTGCTGGACACCGTGGGGCTGAGCGCGGTGGCGAAGAAGAAGTCGAAGGGCTTCTCCCTCGGCATGGGGCAGCGGCTCGGGATCGCCTCGGCGCTGCTGGGTGATCCGCAGATCCTGATGTTCGACGAGCCGGTCAACGGTCTCGACCCGGAGGGCATCCACTGGATCCGCAACCTCATGCGGTCGCTCGCCGCCGAGGGCCGGACGATCTTCGTCTCCTCGCACCTGATGAGCGAGATGGCGCTGACGGCGGACCATCTGATCGTGATCGGTCAGGGGCGGCTGCTCGCCGACACCTCGATGGCGGACTTCATCCACGAGAACTCGCGGAGTTACGTACGGCTGCGCTCTCCCGAGCAGGAGCGGCTGCGCGACGCGCTCGCCGCCGGGGGCTACACCCCGGTCGAGGCGGGGAACGGCACCCTGGAGGTCGACGGGGCGAGCAGCGAGGAACTCGGTGAGCTGGCCGCCCGCCATCAGCTGGTCCTCCACGAGCTGAGCCCGCAGAGGGCGTCGTTGGAAGAGGCGTTCATGCAGATGACGGCGGGTTCGGTGGAGTACCACGCGCACGGGGACGTCGACGGCGGTGCGGGGCGGGCAGCTCCTCCGGGGGCGACTCCGCCGGCCGCCCCCGGCACGCCGGGTCCTGCCGGCGCCCCGTGGGGCGCGGGCTGGAACGACACCGCGGCCGGCGGCTCCACCGGCTCCGGGTCCTCCGGCTCCGGGTCCTCCGGCTCCACCGACGGCAAGGGGGTGTGACCGATGGCATCGGTACCCGCGGTCCTGAACTCCGAGTGGACGAAGATCCGTACGGTCTCCTCCACGACTTGGACCCTCATCTCGGCGCTGCTCGTCACGGTGGCCATGGGGGCTGCCCTGAGCGCGCTCTTCAAGTCCCAGTTCGACGACCTCTCCGACACCGAGCGGGCGACGTTCGACCCGACCTTCGTCAGCTTCTCCGGGATGATCCTCGGTCAGCTCGCGATGGTCGTCTTCGGTGTCCTGGTGGTCGGCACGGAGTACAGCTCGGGCATGATCCGCACCTCGCTGGCGGCCGTTCCCCGGCGCGGCACCCTCCTCTTCAGCAAGATCGCGGTGGCCGGAGTGCTGGCCCTGGTCGTCGGGCTGATCACCAGCTTCCTCGCCTTCCTCCTCGGGCAGGCACTCCTCGGTGACCACGGCACGGACCTCGGCGCGGAGAACGTGCTGCGCGCAGTGGTCGGCGGCGGCCTCTACATGGGTCTCATCGCGGTCTTCTCGATGGGCGTGGCCGCGATGCTGCGCAGCTCGATGCTCTCGCTGGGCATCCTGATGCCGTTCTTCTTCCTCGTCTCGCAGATCCTCGCCTCGGTCCCTGGCGCCAAGACGGTGGCCCGGTACTTCCCCGACCAGGCCGGCTCCAAGATCATGCAGGTCCTGCCGGACGCGATGGGCACCGACGAGGCGCCCTACGGCCCGTGGGGCGGGCTCGGCATCATGGTGCTCTGGGTGGTCGCGGCGCTGGTGGGCGGGTACCTCGTGCTCCGGAAGCGGGACGCTTAGCGGTCGGCCCCGAAAATCCTTCGGGGGTTGTCTCCGGGGCCGGTGTTGTGCGCGAGATGTGGCGGGAGGCTCAGAAGATCACGGTGATCTTTCCTGCCAGGCTGCCTCGGAGGAAGCGTTCGTGTGCGGCTTGGATCTCTGAGAGGCCGAAGGTGGAGTGCACGCGCAGCCGCAAGGAGCCGCTGTCGACGAGCTTGGTGAGTTCGTTCAGTCCCGCGCCGTCCTCACGCACCTGGTTGACGGTGGTACGCACACCGCGGGAAGACACGTCGGGTACTGGACCTGCTTGGGTGGCGATCGACGCATACCGGCCGCCATCCGCCACTGCCTCGGTCACGAACGCCCCGAAGGTGTCGAAGACCGCGTCGTAGCTGCGGTCCTGAAGAGCGCGGCGGTCGGTGGTGACGAGGTCGGCACCGTGCTCGTGGGCGAAGGCGACCTGGGCATCCCGGGAGACCAGAGCGTCGACCTTGACGCCGCGCGCACGGGCGATCTGCAGCGCCAACCCGCCAACCGCACCTGCGGCACCGGCGATCAGCAGCCGCTCACCGGCCTTCACCGCGAGCCAGTCCAGGGTCTGCCAAGCCGTCAGTCCGGGAAGCGGCAAGGTGGCCGCCTCGGCCAGGCTGACCGTCCGCGCCGCAGGGGCGACGGCCCGTGCGGGAAGCGCGACCAGATCGGCCCAGGCCCCCCGGCCGGAGCCGAGCTGGTGCGACATGGCGATGACGCGTTCCCCGGCGCGCATCCCACTGCTGCCACCGTCGACCACGATGCCGGCCAGGTCCCAGCCGAGCGTCATCGGCAGTGGCGGCGTTCCTTCGCCGATGGCCCCTTCCCGCGTCTTGTCGTCGACGGGATTGATGCTGGTCGCGACGGTCCGGACCAGCACATCCCCGGTGCCCGGTTCAGGCTCGGGAGCATCGACGACGTCGAGGACGTCGGGGGTGCCGAAGCGATTGATCTGTACTGCGCGCACGAAAGGTCCTTTACACGACGGGTGCTGACCGGAGGCTCAACACCTGAGGTGATCATGGGGTTCCCGATCGCAGCGACGGTTCGCCCGAACGGTTCGCCCGCCATGCCCGTCCGCAGCGCCCGTCCGACAGCCCCGAGTGCAGCCGAACGCGTGCAGCCGAACGCGTGCGGCCGAACGCGTGCGGCCGAACGCGTGCGGCTGAAGAAGACGGCCTCCGGCCACCAGACCGAGCACCGGCCGCAGGTGCGTGCACACGTCGTCCGGCACGCCGCGCGCGGCCGCTCCCACGCGCGCGCATCACCCGGGAGACGGGCCTGCACCTGTACGCCCGCACCTGGCAGGGCGAACCGCTGGGTGGGGACGCGTACGTGATCGGTGCAGACGAGGAGAGCTCCATCCAGGCCGGCTGCCGCTGCCGTCCCCCCTCGCCCCGGCAAGGCCCGCGCGATGCGCGTCGGCCCCACCTACGGACGCGGCGGCGTCCTGGCCCACCTGGCCGCCCACGACGTCCACCGGGCGAAGGTGTGAGGCCGCAGCGACGCGCCGCTCGGTGGATCGGCGGGATCGGCGGATCGGCGGCGCCTTCGCCGGAACCGTCCGGGGCTGGATATCCTCCTCACTCACACGGGGGCGTACGGCCGAGCGGGCGGGCCGGGCCCCGACGACGGATGAGTCGATGGGGCTGGGAATGATCGAGGCAGTCGGCCTGACCAAGCGTTACGGCGCACAGACCGCCGTGCACAACCTTTCCTTCCGGATCAGGCCGGGAGTGGTCACGGGCTTCCTCGGCCCGAACGGATCGGGCAAGTCCACCACCATGCGGATGATGCTCGGGCTCGACCGGCCGACCTCCGGCCACGTGACGATCGGCGGCCACCCGTACCCGAGCCTGCCGAACGCGCCGCGCCAGGTGGGCGCACTGCTGGACGCGAAGGCGGTGCACGGCGGGCGCAGCGCCCGTAACCACCTGTTGTCGCTGGCGCAGTTGGCGGGCATTCCGGCCGCCCGGGTGGACGAGGTGCTCGGGGTGGTGGGCCTGCGCGAGGTGGCCGGCCGGCGCTCCCGGAACTACTCGCTCGGGATGGGGCAGCGGCTCGGCATCGCGGCGGCGCTGCTGGGCGATCCGCAGGTGCTGCTCTTCGACGAGCCGGTCAACGGTCTCGACCCGGAGGGGATCCTCTGGGTGCGCAATCTGATGAAGGCGCTGGCGGCGGAGGGGCGTACGGTCTTCGTCTCCAGTCACCTGATGAGCGAGATGGCGCTGACGGCCGACCATCTGATCGTGATCGGACGGGGGATGCTCCTCGCCGACATGAGC
Source organism: Streptomyces sp. AM 2-1-1 (assembly GCF_029167645.1). Taxonomy (NCBI): domain Bacteria; kingdom Bacillati; phylum Actinomycetota; class Actinomycetes; order Kitasatosporales; family Streptomycetaceae; genus Streptomyces; species Streptomyces sp. AM 2-1-1. The sequence continues at coordinate 2,157,283 of NZ_CP119147.1, forward strand.
ATCAAGGAGTTCATCTCGGTCAACTCGGCGGACTTCGCCCGGATCAGGGTGGCCGAGGACGCGCCGGAGTCCCGCGAGAAGCTGACCGCCGCGCTGGCGGGGTCGGGCGGGCGGGTGCTCTCCGAGCCGGACGGGGCGCTGCGGGTGGCCGGGCTGCCCCTGCCGAGGATCAGCGACCTCGCGCACGGGGCGGACGTGCGCCTGTGGGAGCTCTCCCCCCACCAGGCGTCCCTGGAGGAGGCGTACATGCGGATGACGCAGCACGTCGTGGACTACCGTTCGACGGATGACGCGAAGGTGGGGCTCCGGCCGCCCACGCCGCCGTACACCGTCCCGCAGCCCGCCCCGGGTGCCCCGGCCCACGGACAGCAGCCGGTGGCGCAGGGATGGACGCAGCAGTGGTACGCGCCCGCGCCGCTCGAGCAGAACCCGTACGCCACCGAGAAGCCGCCCGCCCCGGCCGCCCCCGCGCAGGCCGTGTCCGCGCCGGTGCCGCCCGCCCCGGTGCCGCCCGCCCCGGCGCCCGCCCCGACTCTCCCCGCCCCCGCCCCCGCCCCCGCCGAGCAGAAGACCAGCGAGGACTCCCGATGACGACGCCGGCCACACCGCCGCTCCCCCAGGCCCACCCGCAGGAGCGGCCGGGGCCCGCCGTCCACGGCCCGCTCGCTCCCGGCATGGTCCCGGGACTCAGCAACTACGTCTCGCCGATCGCGGTCCGCCCGGCCACCTTCGGCGACGCGCTCGCCTCCGAGTGGACGAAGATCCGCTCGGTGCGCTCCACGATGTGGACGCTCGGCACCATGGTCGCGCTGCTGCTGGGGATCGGGGTGCTCGTCGCCTTCGGGGTGGACGCGGCGAGCGACGCACCCGGCGGGGAAGCGGGCAACGACGTGCTGAGCCTCGGCTTCTTCGGGGTCCTGCTCGGCTCCGTCTGCGTGATCACCCTCGGCGTGCTGACCATCGCGTCGGAGTTCGGCACCGGCATGATCCGGACGACGCTGACGGCGTGCCCGAGCCGGAGCCGGGTGCTCATGGCGAAGGCGGTCGTCTTCTTCCTGCTGGTCTTCGTCCTCACCACGGTGACGACGGCCGTCGTCGCCATGCTCCAGACGGCCGTCCTCGGCGGTGGCGCCTCCGCGTCGGGAGCCGACTGGATCCGGGCCACGGTCGGGATCGGGCTCTACACCGCACTGCTGGGACTGCTCTCGCTCGCCGTCGGCACGATCGTCCGGCACTCGGCGGGGGCGATCACCATCATGATCGGGGTGGTGCTGCTGCCGCTGGTCCTGGCCCTGTTCATGGCCGTGAACCAGCTCACCCGGCTTCGGGAGCTGCTCTTCGAGTACTCCGTCCCGAGCCAGATCGCCGCGCTCTACGAATCATCGATCACCGAGTCCGGTCCGTCCGGCTGGGAACCGGTGGCGATCATGTTCCTGCTGACCGCCGTCGTCCTCGTCGTCGCCAACCTCGCGCTGAACCGGCGCGACGTCTGACGCACCGCCGTTCCCCGGCCTCAGTGGCGCGGGGCGTTCCTGGACCGCTGCACCCGTGTGGTGCGGCGGTCCCTCGCGTTCCAGCAGGCCTTGTGCCAGTGCCGCCGGTCGTCGACGCCGCCGTACTCGGGCCACACCACCAGGTGCGGCACGCCGGACGGGATCTCCTGGTCGCAGCCGGGACAGCGGTAGCGCTTGCCCCGCGCGCTCGCTCCGGCCACCGGGCGCACCGACCACTCCTCGCCCTGCCAGCTCTCGGTGGCCGCGCCGCCGCCGTACCGGTCCCCCGTCACGCTCCTGTCGGTGGACGGGCTCTCGCCGCCCTTGGGGCGGTTGCGGCGCGGAGACACGGGACACCTCACGGGGTGGTACGGCGGACAGGGGCTTTCACCCTACGGGCTGGGGCGCGCGGAGCGCGGGGCGGCGAGGCCCCGACCGCGCCGGGAGCGAGCCCCTCGCGGGGCGGGCGGAAACGCGGGTGCCGGACGTGGTTAGCGGAAAATCGCAACAACTTCTGCGGTGGGCCGTGCCTTTGGCACGTGTCAGGCGTTGATGCCAGTAGGGGAAAACCGCGTCGGCCGCAAGGAGGCAGAAGGCGATGCGCGTGGGAACGTTCGTACTGGCAGCACAGTTTCCGGGTCAGGGGCAGGGCGAGGCCCTGCACCGGGCGGTCCGGACCGCCGAGGTGGCGGAGGAGTCGGGGCTCGACTCCGTATGGCTGGCGGAGCACCATTTCGTGCCGTACGGGGTCTGCCCCTCGGCCGTGACACTGGCCGCACTGCTGCTCGGCCGCACCCGCAGAATCCGGGTCGGGACGGCGGTGAGCGTGCTGCCGACCCAGCATCCCGTGGCACTCGGCGAGCAGGCGGCGCTGCTCCACCTGACGACCGGCGGCCGCTTCAGCCTCGGCGTGGGCCGGGGCGGTCCGTGGGTGGACCTGGAGGTGTTCGGCGCGGGTCTGGAGGCGTACGACAGCGGCTTCCCGGAGTCCCTGGAGCTCCTGCTCGACTGGCTGCGCGAGCCCCGGGTGGCCGGGCGCGGCAGCCGCTACCCGTTCCGTGAGGTGGCGGTGGTGCCGCGCGCGGACGAACTGCTCGACGCGGACGGCGCGCGGCAGCCCGGCCCGGAGGTGATCGTGGCGTGCACCTCGCCGCAGACGGTGCGCCTCGCCGCCCGGAAGGCGCTGCCGATGCTGCTCGGGATGCACTGCGGGGACGAGGAAAAGGCGGAGATGGTCGCCCTGTGGCGCGGTTGCGCCCGGGAGGCCGGTCACTCGCCGGAGGTCGTCGCGGCGGCCGGGCACGTCTCGGCGGGCGTGGCCCAGATCGGGGACGGCCGGGAGGACGCCGCGCAGACGCTGGTGAAGGCGATGCCGGAGTGGCTGCGGGAAGGGCTGGGCAAGCACGTGACCGTCGACGGCCGGTACCGCGTGATGCGGGACCCGGTGGCCTACACCGAGCTGCTCTGCGGGCTGCACCCCGTGGGACCCCCTCGGTTCGCCGCCGACCGGCTCGCGGCCACGGCGGAGCGCACCGGCATCACCCGCTTCGCCCTGCTCTCCGAGGGGTCCGGCGACCTGGCGGCGACGGAGGAGAACGTACGCCGGCTGGGCGCCGAGGTGGTTCCGCTGCTGGTCTGAGCCGCAAGGGCGTCCGGGCGGTCGCGCGGGCCCGGGGGCGCGGCGGTGCGGGACGCCGCCGCGCCGGGGCGGGACCGCCGCGCACGGGCGCGGCACCCGGCCCGGAGCGGCGGCCGAGAGGGTCAGCAGTCCCGGAGTTCGGGCGACTGGTTGAGCAACTGGCCCCGCACCGAGGTGAACTTGGCCAGCCGGTCGTCGGCCGAGGGGTCCAGCGGGAAGACGGCGACCCGGTGGCAGTTCTGGAATGCCAGGCGCACTCCGAAGTGCCGCTGCAGGGCCCCGCGTATCGCGTCACTCGCGAGGGCTCGCAGCAGCTGGCCGCGTGCCTGCTCGCTCGGCGGGGGCGTCTGGTTGTCGGCGAACTCTCCGCCGTCCACCTTCAGCTGGGCCACCAGTGAGCTGATCATCTCCCACGCGAAGGGCAGGGAGGTCCGGACGCAGTCGACGAAGTCGGCTTCGTCGACCTCGCCTCGCTCGGCCTGTTCCAAGAGGGCCGGTGAGACGTCGAGCGACATGGGTTCTCCTCTCGCGACCCCGGCAGCAGACCGGGGCCTTACGGGCACGGCAGAAGGACGGCGACGCAGCGTGCACGCTCGGCGACCTCCTGCTTCCACGGTAAGGGTGCGGTCCGGGTCGCACCAGGAGAATGGGAACACAACCGGCCACCAGCGAACCCGATCAAAGGGGGGCAAGCCCCCGGGTGCTCCGGGAGGGGCGGAAGGGGTGCGGGAGGCGCGAATCGCGCCGACCGCCCGTCGTCGAGTAGCGTTGCCGACCATGCGTCTCGTCATCGCCCGTTGCTCCGTCGACTACGCGGGCCGGCTCACCGCCCATCTGCCCTCCGCCCCCCGTCTGATCCTGGTGAAGGCGGACGGCAGCGTCTCCATCCACGCGGACGACCGGGCGTACAAACCGCTCAACTGGATGTCGCCGCCGTGCACCTTGAAGGAGGGCTCCGGCGACGATGAGGGCGTCTGGACCGTGGTGAACAAGGCGGGCGAGAAGCTGATCATCACGATGGAGGAGATCCTCCACGACTCCTCGCACGAACTCGGCGTCGACCCCGGCCTGATCAAGGACGGTGTGGAGGCCCATCTCCAGGAGCTGCTCGCCGACCGGATCGAGATCCTGGGCGAGGGTTACACCCTGATCCGCCGTGAGTACCCCACCGCCATCGGCCCCGTGGACATCCTCTGCCGGGACGCCGAGGGGGCCACCGTGGCCGTGGAGCTGAAGCGGCGCGGTGACATCGACGGCGTGGAGCAGCTCACCCGCTACCTCGAACTGCTCAACCGCGATCCCCATCTGGCCCCGGTCCGCGGTGTCTTCGCGGCGCAGGAGATCAAGCCGCAGGCGCGCGTCCTCGCCACGGACCGCAAGATCGGCTGCGTGGTCCTGGACTACGACGCGATGCGCGGCATCGAGGACGACAAGCTGCGGCTGTTCTGAGCCTCCGCCCCGCCGCGCGGGGCGCCGACGACCGGACGGCCTGATCGACAAGCCGTCCGGTTATCGATGTTTCGGGCGGCCTCGTCTGTCCGGGAATGGCGGCCCCGTCCGTAAAGCGACGGCTCAGGCTCCGTCCGGGGTGGCCGTCGCGGTCCCGGGGGTGTCCCAGGGGCTCGCCCCGGCGGTGCCCGAGGCGTGGGCCGTGGCGTCGCCGCCTTCCGTATCGCCGTCCCCGCTCCCGGGGGTACCGCCGGTGGGGGTGACCGGAGGAGTCGTACCGGGCGACTCGGTTCCCCCGGACGGCGAAGGGGCCGCCGGGCTGGTGGTCGCGGACGCCGACGGCGACGCGGAACCCGTCCCGGGGTCCGGCGGAGTCGGTGCGGGACTGTCGCTGCCGGGCGCGTCGGTGGTGGGCGCGCCGGCGTCCGGGGCCGGGCTCTGCGCCGTCCCGCTGCTTCCGGGCGAGGGCGTGCCGCTGCTGCCCGGAGTGGGCGTACCGGACGGGGCGGGCGCGGCGGAAGCGCCGGCGGCCGGGGTGGTGGAGTTCTCCGCCTCGTCCTCCGTGGCCGGGGCGTTCTCGGCAGGGGCCGTGCTCTCGTCTCCGCCCTCGTCCGCGGACTCGGCGGAGTGTTCCGGTACGACGCTGCCACTGCCGGTGTCCTCGCTGCCCGCGGTGGCGCCGAGCGTCACCACCGTGCCGAGCACGGCGACCAGGAGCGCGCCCGCGCCGACGGCGACCAGGTTGCGGCGGGCTCCGGCGACGACGCTCCGGCCCATGGCCTTCGCTCCGGCGCCGCGCCCGCCCTTGCCCGGGAGCCGCGCCGGCACGGCGTGCGCCGCCACCGTCGGCGGCTCCTCCACCACCAGCGTCTGCCGGGGCAGGGCGGGCAGCGGGGGCAGGGCAGGCAGGACCTCCGTCGCGGGGCCGTCGCCGCGGACGGCGGGAGTGGGGTCCGCCGGCCCGGCGGTGGTCGCACCGGACCGGTCCGCGACCAGGGCGAGGGCGCGGCGCCCGGCGACGGTTCCGGTCCGGTCGGCGAGCGCACCGCGCAGCCCGATCGACGCCTCCAGCGCTGCCCGGGCCCGGTCCAGCTGTCCGGCGCAGAGCGCGAGGATCCCCAACTCGTGGTGGAAGTAGGCCTCTTCGGCGATCTCGCCGGCCAGCCTGGACGCCTCCTGGCCGACCCGCAGGGCCTTCTCCCAGACGCCCCAGTGCAGGGCCGCGGCGAAGGCGGGTCCGGCGCTCCGGGCGAGCCGGACGACGGCCGGGGCCGCGTCGGGGCCGCCACCCGGGAGCAGGGCGGCCATCACCGCGAGGACGGCGTCGGCTTCGGCGACCGCGCGGGCCGGGGTGACCGAGGGGTGCTTGACCCACCAGGCGTAGTGGTCGGCGGCGGTACGGGCCCGCTCCTCGGCGCCCTCGGCGTAACCGCCCAGCTCCAGCTGGGTCTGGACGCCGGCGGCCAGCCGGTAGCGGGAGCCGGCCGGGGAGAGGAGTCCGCAGCCGGCCAGCTCGCCGAGCGCGGCGTCGGCGTGGGTGTGGCCGACCAGTGCCGGGAGGTGGGCCTGGTGCGGCACCTCGCCACCGAGCGCGACGGCGAACCGCAGGGTGTCCCGGGCGGCTTCGCTGAGGCGGGAGGCGAGCAGCAGGGCAGGGGCGGCGCCCTCACCGATGCTGGGCAGCGGTACGTCGTCGGTCGGCACCGGCAGGAGGGGGACGGGCGGGGCGCCCGCGGGACGCTCCTCGAAGGCCCCGTACTCGTCGAACTCCTCCGGGAGGTCGCGGAGCCGGTCGCGCTGGCGCAACAGGGCGCCGGCCTGGACGAACCGCAGGGGGAGTCCCTCGGACTCGAACCAGAGGTCGCCGGACCAGTTCGCCTCCTCCTCGGTGAGCGGCCGTCCGGCGACCCGGCTCAGCAGGTCGGTGGCGGCGGCGCGGCCCAGCCCGGTGAGGGCGACCTCGTCGAGTCCGTCGGCGGCTGCCATCTCGGGGGTGGTGCCGAAGACGAAGGCGCACTCGGGTGTGGCGCCGAGCAGCTCTTCCAGGGCCGGGCCGTCGAACTCCAGGTCGTCGACGAGGACGACCGCGCCGATCCCGGAGAGCGCGGTGAGCAGTTCCTCGCGCGCCGGGCGGTACGACGGGGAGTCGAAGACGGCCTCGTGGAGCGCGTGGAGCAGGTCTGCGGCGGTGCGCCGGTGGCCGGAGAGCCGGACGACACCGTCGGGCGCGAGTTCGGTGCAGTCGGCGGCGACGGCGTCCAGCAGTGCGGTGCGGCCGGATCCGGGCGGGCCGCTGAGGCGGACCGAGCGGCCCCGGGTGAGGAGGCGTACCACCCGGCCCCGCTCCTCCTCGCGCTCCAGCAGCGGCAGCCGCACGGCGGGCGGGCCCGGCGGTACGGGGGGTACCGCGGCGCGGTCGCGGGTGGAGCGCTCCTCGGCCGTGCGCCGGGAGGGAGCGTCGGGCCGCACCCCGGGCGGGCAGGACTCGGCCTCGCTGCCGTCCACCGGGTTGACCGTGATCAGGAGGTCACCGGATATGAGCCGGACGACGCGGGCCTTCGCCCCCGTCTGCGGTACGAGGTCGGTGGGCAGGACGTCCCGGGACGGTCTGCGCCGGGAGGGCGTGTCCCCGGTCCGGTCGGTGTCGCGGCCGTCGTGCCGCTCCGGGTCCCCTGCTGTCGGGTTCATCGTCCAAGTCCCCCAGACGCGTCGCGCTGCTGCCCGTCCGGCGTCGCACGTACCGCTGTTGCTCGTGGTGTCCGCCGGTGGTTTTCGGTCGATCGGCGGACGGCCGAACCCTAGACCGTGGGGCGTTCCGTCGCGTCGGCGGGGGTGGACGCCGCCCCAGTCATCACCTTCTCGTGTGTATTGCCCGGTTCTCCCGCCGGCCATGCCTACCGCCCACTACCGCTCCCGGACGACGGCGATGACGGCTCGGACGCGCGGGACGGCCCGGACGCGCGGGACGGCCCGGACGCGCGGGACGGCTCAGACGGCGATGCCGCCCTCGATGGCCAGGATGCGGTGCAACCGGGTCGCCACCAGGAGACGCTGCATCTGCGGGGGTACGCCGCGCAGCACCAGGCGCCGTCCGGCACGGCCCGCCCTGCGGTGCACTCCCATGATCACACCGAGTCCGGTGGCGTCCCAGGAGTCCAGCTCGGTCAGGTCGAGCACGAGATCGCCGATGCCGTCGTCGACCGCGGCGTGCAGAGCCGTACGGGCGTCCGCCGCGCTTCGGACATCGAGGCGGCCCCCGACGACCAGCTCGGCGTGGTCGCCCCTGATGTGCATATGCGCTCCCCGTATCGCTTCGTACAGAAGTCCGTGTGACGGCCCCGCTCCTGCCACCAGTGACTGTGGCGGGGGCGGGGAAGTTGCCGCCCGTGAGCGAACCGAGACCGAATTCACCCTGTGGGGTGACGTCGGTCCGCCGGTCCGGCACCGTTCGGTCCGGCTTCCCCCGGGGCCGGACAGTCCGGCCCCGCATGTCCCGGGCGCCCCGGGCCCGGCCGGCAGCACGGCGCGGCACGGCCCGGGGCCCGGGGGGGGAACCGGGATGGTGCTCAGTAGGTGTAGAAGCCCTGCCCGCTCTTGCGGCCGATGTCACCGGCGTCGACCATCCGGCGCATCAGCTCCGGGGCGGCGAACTTCTCGTCCTGCGACTCCGTGTAGATGTTGGAGGTGGCGTGCAGGAGGATGTCGACGCCGGTCAGGTCGGCGGTCGCGAGCGGGCCCATGGCGTGGCCGAAGCCGAGCTTGCAGGCGGTGTCGATGTCCTCGGCGGTGGCGACGCCCGACTCGTAGAGCTTGGCCGCCTCGACGACCAGCGCGGAGATCAGACGGGTGGTGACGAAGCCGGCCACGTCACGGTTGACCACGATGCAGGTCTTGCCGACCGACTCGGCGAACTCCCTTGCGGTGGCCAGGGTTTCGTCGCTGGTCTTGTAGCCGCGGACGAGTTCGCAGAGCTGCATCATCGGTACCGGCGAGAAGAAGTGGACGCCGACGACGCGCTCCGGACGCTCCGTCACGGCCGCGATCTTGGTGATCGGGATGGCGGAGGTGTTGGAGGCGAGGACGGTGTCCTCGCGCACGACCTTGTCGAGGGTGCGGAAGATCTCGTGCTTGACCTCGAGCTTCTCGAACACGGCCTCGACCACGACGTCGACGTCCGCGACGGCGTCCAGGTCGGTGGTGGTGGTGATGCGGGCGAGCGCGGCCCCGGCGGCGTCCGCGGTCAGCTTGCCCTTGGCGACGAACCTCTCGAACGACGCCTTCACGGAGTCGAGCCCCCGGGTCAGCGCCTGGTCGGTGACGTCCCGCAGGACGACGTCCCAGCCGGCCTGGGCGGAGACCTGCGCGATACCCGACCCCATGAGTCCGGCCCCGATGACGGCGAGCTTCCCGGCCACGTCACACCCCTTTGGTCTTGTCCACCCGTGCGGCACATCTGACGCACTCTCCGACGGTTCAGCCATGTGTTCTCCGGCGGAGATTAGTACCCGGGAGGGACGGTGTGACCGCTTAGAGATGCGCGTCACGTCTCACATGACGGACATCACACCGCCCCGGTGCCAGGCGGCGGCGCCGGGGCGGCAGTTGCGGCCGTGACCACGACGACCCGGCGGAGCGCGCGCCCGCCCGGCGCGCCACCCCGCACACCGTCCCGCGCCCCGCCCGGGGGACGGCCCCGTGCACGGTTCCGGCACCGGGGCCCCGGCGCCGGTCCGCCGCTACCCCCTAACCTGGTCGCATGGTCAATCTGACGCGCATCTACACCCGAACCGGCGACACGGGCACGACCGCCCTGGGCGACATGAGCCGTACCGCCAAGACCGATCTGCGGATCTCGGCGTACGCGGACGCCAACGAGGCGAACGCGGTCATCGGGACGGCGGTGGCGCTGGGGCAGCTCTCCCCCGACGTGGTGAAGGTCCTCGTCCGGGTGCAGAACGACCTCTTCGACGTGGGCGCGGACCTCGCGACACCGGTGGTGGAGAACCCGGAGTACCCGCCGCTGCGGGTGGAGCAGAGTTACGTCGACAAGCTGGAGGCCGACTGCGACCACTTCCTGGAGGAGTTGGAGAAGCTGCGCAGTTTCATCCTTCCGGGTGGCACCCCGGGCGCGGCCCTGCTCCACCAGGCGTGCACGGTCGTACGGCGCGCGGAGCGCTCCACGTGGGCGGCGCTGGAGGTGCACGGGGACGTGATGAACGCGCTGACGGCCACGTACCTCAACCGCCTCTCCGATCTCCTGTTCATCCTGGCCAGGACCGCGAACAAGGAGGTCGGGGACGTGCTCTGGGTGCCGGGCGGGGAACGCTAGCGTTCACTCCCCCGCGGCGCCCGGCCCCTGCCGGTACGCCCGCTCGTCCTCGCGCGGGCGGGCGGGCTCCTTCTTCGGGAAGAGCGTGTAGGAGCCGGCGATGAGCAGGTTGACGCCGATCACCCAGAGCATCCTCTGCTGCCACATCCGCAGCGAGCCGGTGTCCCCGTCGTCACCGACGTACCAGGCGGCGGCCTGGAGCAGGGCGAGGGCGATCACCGCAGCCATCGTCCAGCGGCCGGCGGTGCGCCATTCGCGGACCGCACGGGCCCGCCCGTACACCGGTGGCTTCACCGGCTCCGGCCCGCCGGCGAACCGGTGGGCCACCCGCGCGTCCACCCACCGGACGGTCGAGGGGCCGAGTCCGACGGTGAAGCCGATGTAGACCGCGGCCACTCCGTGTTTCCAGTCCGGCTCGGCACCGCCGCGCAGGTCGATCGCGCTCGCGACGAGCAGGACCACCTCCAGCAGTGGCTCGCACAGCAGGACCGCGGCACCGGCCCGGGGACGGTGCGCCGCGTACCGCAGGGCGAGTCCGACGGCCAGCAGCACCCAGAAGCCGGCCTCGCAGAGAACGATCAGTGTGACGATCACGGCCCTCTCCTCCCGTTCCCCCCAGCTTCCCGCCCGCCGGGCTCCGCCTCGTCCTCTGCGGTGAGGAGTTCCGGCTGCATCCTTCGATGTACGCGCGCCCCTGCCTCGTGAACAGCCGTACGCCTCCGGTCCGTTCCGTGTTGGATGACGAGGTGGAAACCGTCATCCGCCGCCCGCACCGTCACGACCTCCTGATCGCCGCCGTCGGTCTGCTGGGCGGTCTGCTGCTGTGGCTGCTGGGGCTGCGCATGCAGAACGGCCGCCTCTTCGAGGCCTCCTGGAGCGGGCTCGTCCCGCTGGTGCCGATGGCAGTGGCGGAGTCGATGCGCCGCACCCGGCCGGGTGCGGCGCTCGCGACGGCGACGGTCCTGCTCGCCGCCGACCAGCTCACGCCGGGGAACATCGCGACGGTCCTGATGTACACCGACGTGGTCTACGCGGCGGTGGTCTACGGCTCCGAGGCGGCGGCCCGCCGCATCCCGGTGATCTCGCTGCTGGGCTCGGTGGCGCTCACCCTCGGCCTGCTCCCCCGGCTCCGGCCGGCCGACGCGGTGCTGGTGGGGGTCCTGGCCGGGCTGGTCACCTTCGTACCGGCGGTCACCGGGGCCGGTGCGCGAGGCCACCGCGTCGCCGCCGAGGCGGCCCGGCTGCGCGCCGAACAGACCGCGTTGCTGGCGGAGGCCGACCGCTCCCAGGCGGTGGCGGAGGAGCGCTCGCGGATGGCGCGCGAGCTGCACGACGTGGTGGCGGGCCACCTCTCGGCGATCGCCCTCCACTCCACCGCCGCGCTCTCCATCGACGATCCCGCGACCTCCCGGGAGGCGTTGGCGGTGATCCGGGAGAACTCGGTCGCGGGGCTCGCGGAGATGCGACGGCTGATCGGTCTGCTGCGCCGGGGCGGGGCGCCGGAGCTGCCGGGCGCGGCACCCCGGCTCTCGGCGCTGGACGCGCTGATCGAGCAGTCCCGCGGCCACGCGGCTTCCAGTGGGCTGAGCTGTGTGCTGGACGACGCACGGGACGGCGGTGCGCTGCCCGCTCCGGTGGAGCTCGCCGCGTACCGCATCGTCCAGGAATCCCTGACCAACGCGCTCAAGCACGCCGCCCCCGGTACGGTGCGCGTCCGGCTGGCCCGGCCGGGCGCTCTCCTGACGGTGGAGGTGACCAGCGTCTTCGGCGTCCGCCCCGGCCCCCGGACCCCGCCGGGGTCCGGGGCGGGGCTGATCGGCATGCGGGAGCGGGCGGAGCTGTTGGGCGGGACGATCCGGGCGGGCGAGGAACGGGCGGCGGACGGTAGCGCGGTCTGGCGGGTGCGGGCCGAACTCCCGGTGCCCGAGGGTACGGAGAGGGGACGGTGAGCGCATGACGATCCGGGTCCTGGTGGCCGAGGACCAGTCGGCGGTACGGGCGGGGCTGGTGCTGATCCTGCGGAGCGCGCTGGACATCGAGGTGGTGGGCGAGGCGGCGGACGGCGAGGAGGCCGTACGGCTGGCGCGTGAGCTCCGCCCCGACGTCGTGCTGATGGATCTTCAGATGCCGCGGCTGGACGGGGTGTCGGCCACCGAGCGGGTGGTGGCCGAGGGGAGCGCCGACGTCCTGGTGCTGACCACGTTCGATCTGGACAGCCATGTCTTCGGCGCGCTGCGGGCCGGTGCCTGCGGCTTCCTGCTCAAGAACACGGAGGCGCGGGACCTGCTGGAGGGGGTCCGCGCGGTGGCCCGGGGCGAGGGGCTGATCGCACCGGCGGTGACGCGCCGGCTGATCGCCCGGTTCGCGGCGGGGACGACGGTGCCCGTGCCGCCCGGCTCCGCGTCCGGCGATCCGGCGGTCGAGGCACTCACCCGCCGGGAGCGGGAAGTTCTCGGATGCCTGGCCGCGGGGCTCTCCAACGCGGAGATCGCGGGGCGGCTCTCGATGGCGGAGGCGACGGCGAAGACGCACGTCAGCAGGGTGCTGGCCAAGCTCGGGCTGCGCAGCCGCGCCCAGGCGGCGGTGCGGGCGCGGGAGTTGGGTCTGTGAGCGGACCCACCACCGCGACGTACTTCATCTGGTCCAGACCTCTTGACGATTGGTCCAGACCTTCCTAGTCTCACCGCAACAGACTGCGATGAGCGCGCACATGACAACGCGTGCTCAGGGCGGCGCAGGGTCTGCAGTCCACGAACCACCCCCCGTTTGTCGGACCTCACCCGAGGAGCACCGTTGAGCACCGAGACCCCCGAACGCCGGACCAGATTCGGCTGGGCGCTCAGAAGAAGCGCCAGGACCAAGGCGATAGCGGGCCTCTCCGCGCTGTTGCTGCCGATCGCCGCGATGGTCGGCCTCGCCACTCCCGCGTCGGCGGCCACCTCGGCCACCGCCACGTACGTCAAGAAGAGCGACTGGGGCACCGGCTTCGAGGGCCAGTGGACCGTGAAGAACACCGGCACCACGGCGCTCTCCTCGTGGACGGTCGAGTGGGACTTCCCGTCCGGCACCTCGGTCTCCTCCGCCTGGGACGCCACCGTCACCGGCTCCGGGAACCACTGGACCGCCAAGAACCTCGGCTGGAACGGCAGCCTCGCCGCCGGCGCGAGCATCAGCTTCGGCTTCAACGGCGCGGGCGCCGGCTCCCCCAGCAGCTGCAAGCTGAACGGCGCCTCCTGTGACGGCGGCCCCACGGTGCCGGGCAACAGCGCCCCGTCCGCCCCCGGTACCCCCACCGCGAGCGCCATCACCAACACCTCGGCGAAGCTGAGCTGGACCGCGGCCACCGACGACTCGGGCATCAAGAACTACGACGTGCTGCGCGACGGAGCGAAGGTCGCCACCGTCACCACCACGACGTACACCGACACCGCGCTGACCGCCGGCACCGCCTACTCGTACAGCGTGCAGGCGCGCGACACCTCCGACGTGACGGGCCCGGTCTCCGGCGCCGTCAAGGTCACCACCACCGGGGGCGGCACCACCGACCCCGGCACCCCCACGGCCGGCAAGATCAACCTCGGCTACTTCACCGAGTGGGGCGTCTACGGACGCAACTACCACGTGAAGAACCTGGTCACCTCGGGCTCCGCCGAGCAGATCACCCACATCAACTACGCCTTCGGCAACGTCACCGGCGGCAAGTGCACCATCGGTGACTCCTACGCCGACTACGACAAGGCGTACACCGCCGACCAGTCCGTCGACGGCGTCGCCGACACCTGGGACCAGCCGCTGCGCGGCAACTTCAACCAGCTGCGCAAGCTGAAGGCCAAGTACCCGAAGATCAAGGTCCTCTGGTCCTTCGGCGGCTGGACCTGGTCCGGCGGCTTCGGCCAGGCGGCGCAGAACCCGGCCGCCTTCGCCCAGTCCTGCTACGACCTGGTCGAGGACCCGCGCTGGGCCGATGTCTTCGACGGCATCGACATCGACTGGGAGTACCCCAACGCCTGCGGTCTCACCTGTGACACCAGCGGCCCGGCGGCCCTGAAGAACCTCACCTCCGCGCTGCGCACCAAGTTCGGCACCTCCAACCTGGTCACCGCCGCCATCACGGCGGACGGCTCCGCCGGCGGCAAGATCGACGCCGCCGACTACGCGGGCGCCTCGGCGAACCTCAACTGGTACAACGTCATGACGTACGACTTCTTCGGCGCTTGGGCGGCCAAGGGCCCGACGGCCCCCCACTCGCCGCTGACCTCGTACTCCGGCATCCCGCAGGCCGGCTTCACCACCGCCGACGCCATCGCCAAGCTCAAGGCCCAGGGTGTGCCCGCGGCCAAGCTGCTCCTCGGCATCGGCTTCTACGGACGCGGCTGGACCGGCGTCACGCAGGACGCCCCCGGCGGCACCGCCACCGGTGCGGCGCCCGGCACCTACGAGGCGGGCATCGAGGACTACAAGGTCCTGAAGACCACCTGCCCGGCCACCGGCACCATCGCCGGTACCGCGTACGCCCACTGCGGCACCAACTGGTGGAGCTACGACACCCCGGCGACCATCGCCTCCAAGATCGCCTGGGCGAAGACCCAGGGCCTGGGCGGCGCGTTCTTCTGGGAGTTCAGCGGCGACACCAGCAACGGTGAGCTCGTGAAGGCGATGGGCAACAGCCTCAAGTAACCCCGAGGGGGCCCCACCCCCCTGACGGACGCACCACCGAGCACCACCCCCGAAAGCGCCGGGGAGACAGGTCCGCCCCCTGTCTCCCCGGTCTTTCGCATGTCCGGGGGTGCGTCGGCGGAGCCGTGCGGCGGGGCTCCGCCGCGAGGGCTGCGCGGCGGGGCGCGGGGACGGGGACGGGCTGTGCGGGTTCACGTGCGGGGAGGCCGGTGCGCAGGGCACCCGCGGATACAGCCCACAAGCGGTGCCCGCAGTGCCCACAGCACTCCCCGGCACCGGGCACCGGGCCCCGCACCCGCACCCGCACCCGCACCCGCACCCGCACCCGCACCCGCACCCGCACCCGGAACGCGAAGAAGGCCGGGGAAGAACCACCCGGCCTCGCCCGGGACATGTCCCGGAGACGTACGGACCAACCACCCGCGGAACCACTCCCGCGGGCGTACCGACTACGCCACGTTCACCCGCTGGCCGGGCGGTGCCGCCTCCAGCCAGGCGAGGAAGCCCGTCAGCGCGTCCTCGCTCATCGCCAGCTCCAGGCGTGTCTCCCGCAGGAGACAGCCGAGGACGACGGAGTCGGAGAGGAGCGCCAACTCCTCCTCGCCCTCGGGGAGCCGGCGGTCGACCACCTCGATGGCGGCACGCTCCAGTGCTCGGCGCGGGCGGGGGGAGTACGAGAACACCCGGAACCAGTCGACACGGTCGCCGCTGTAGCGGGCGACCCCGTAGACCCAGCCCTTGCCGGTGGAGTCGGGTTCGGAGGACACGTCCCAGCGCAGGCTGCAGTCGAAGGTCCCGCCCGAACGCTGGATGAGCCGCCGGCGCAGGCCGAAGACGAAGAGCCCCACCAGGATCAGGACGAGGACGACTCCGCCCACCCACAACGCGAGGACCATCTCCACCGACCTCCTCGCATCGTCGAGTAACCAGAAAAACGAATCGCACCCGCATCGCCTCAGCCGCGACACGGTCTGGATGATTCCAGCTCGGGCCGCGGCTGAGTAAAAACTTCTACCGGGAGGAGCGCTGACGCCCCTCCCGGGTCACGCTTGCGGTCACGGCACTAGTGTGCCGACACCGCGCGCAGTCGTACGTCCGCGCGTCGCTCGGCGGCGGCGTCCGTGTCCGACTTCGCTCGCTCCAGTGCGCGCTCGGCACGCTGGACGTCGATCTCGTCGGCAAGCTCGGCGATCTCGGCCAGCAGCGACAGCTTGTCGTCCGCGAACGAGATGAATCCACCGTGCACGGCGGCGACGACGGTGCCGCCCTCGCTCGTGCGGATGGTCACCGGGCCCGATTCCAGCACACCCAGAAGCGGCTGGTGACCGGGCATGACGCCGATGTCGCCGGACGTGGTGCGCGCGACGACCAGGGTGGCCTCGCCGGACCAGACACTGCGGTCCGCGGCGACCAGCTCGACATGCAGCTCAGCAGCCAAGGGTGGCTCCTCGGGTCACCACCCGGCAGCAGCTGCCGGGTGTCGGGTCAATTCTACGGGGCGTGGTGAGGGGGGTGGGACACACCCACCCCCCTCGGTGAGCCGGAGGCTCAGGAGACGCCGAGCTCCTTGGCCTTGGCCTTGAGGTCGTCCAGGCCGCCGCACATGAAGAACGCCTGCTCGGGGAAGTGGTCGTACTCCCCGTCGCAGATCGAGTTGAACGCGGCGATCGACTCGTCGAGCGGAACGTCCGAACCGTCCAGGCCGGTGAACTGCTTGGCGGCGTGGGTGTTCTGCGACAGGAAGCGCTCGACGCGACGGGCACGGTGGACGACGAGCTTGTCCTCTTCGCCCAGCTCGTCGATACCGAGGATCGCGATGATGTCCTGGAGGTCCTTGTACTTCTGCAGGATCCCCTTGACACGGCTGGCCGCGTCGTAGTGCTCCTGCGTGATGTAACGCGGGTCCAGGATGCGGGACGTGGAGTCCAGCGGGTCCACGGCCGGGTAGATGCCCTTCTCGGAGATCGGACGGGAGAGAACCGTCGTCGCGTCGAGGTGGGCGAACGTGGTGGCCGGGGCCGGGTCGGTCAGGTCGTCCGCGGGGACGTAGATCGCCTGCATCGAGGTGATCGAGTGGCCACGCGTCGAGGTGATGCGCTCCTGGAGCACACCCATCTCGTCGGCCAGGGTCGGCTGGTAACCCACTGCGGACGGCATGCGGCCGAGCAGCGTGGAGACCTCGGAACCGGCCTGCGTGAAGCGGAAGATGTTGTCGATGAAGAGCAGCACGTCCTGCTTCTGCACATCGCGGAAGTACTCCGCCATGGTCAGGGCGGACAGCGCGACCCGCAGACGGGTGCCCGGCGGCTCGTCCATCTGGCCGAAGACCAGCGCGGTCTTCTCCAGGACGCCCGACTCGGTCATCTCGTCGATGAGGTCGTTGCCCTCACGGGTGCGCTCGCCGACACCGGCGAACACCGACACACCGTCGTGCAGCTTCGCCACACGCATGATCATTTCCTGGATGAGGACCGTCTTGCCGACGCCCGCACCACCGAACAGACCGATCTTGCCGCCCTTGACGTACGGGGTCAGCAGGTCGACGACCTTCAGGCCGGTCTCGAACATCTCGGTCTTGGACTCGAGCTGGTCGAAGGCCGGGGCCTTGCGGTGGATCGGCCAGCGCTCGGTGATCTGCGCCTCGGCCTCCGGCTCGTTCAGGATCTGACCGAGGGTGTTGAAGACCTTGCCCTTGGTGATGTCGCCGACGGGGACGGTGATGCCCGCGCCCGTGTCGGTCACCGGGGCCTGGCGGACCAGACCGTCGGTCGGCTGCATCGAGATCGCGCGGACCACGCCGTCACCCAGGTGCTGGGCGACTTCGAGGGTCAGCGTCTTCCGGGCGCCGGCCTCGGCCGGGTCGTCGACCTGGACGTGCAGCGCGTTGTAGATCTCCGGCATCGCGTCGACGGGGAACTCCACGTCGACGACCGGGCCGATCACCCGGGCGACGCGGCCCGTGGCAACGGCCGTCTCAACTGTGGTCGTCATTACTTGTCACTCCCCGCGTTCGCGTCGGCCAGCGCACTGGCACCACCGACGATCTCGCTGATTTCCTGGGTGATTTCGGCCTGGCGGGCCGCGTTGGCAAGCCGGGAGAGGCTCTTGATGAGATCCCCGGCGTTGTCGGTCGCCGACTTCATCGCGCGGCGGCGGGCAGCGTGCTCGGAAGCAGCGGCCTGCAGCAGCGCGTTGTAGATGCGGCTCTCGACGTAGCGCGGCAGAAGGGCGTCGAGGACGTCTTCGGCCGACGGCTCGAAGTCGAACAGGGGAAGGATCTCCCCCTTCGTGCCGTGCTCTTCCGCGACCTGGTCGAGGGAGAGCGGCAGCATCCGGCCTTCGATGGCGTTCTGCGTCATCATCGACACGAATTCCGTGAAGACGATGTGCAGTTCGTCGACGCCGCCCTCTGCCGAGTCCTTGGTGATGGCCTCGATCAGCGGGGCGGCGATCGCCTTGGCGTCCGCGTACGACGGGTTGTCGGTGAAGCCCGTCCAGGACTCCGCGACGGTGCGCTCACGGAAGCCGTAGTACGCGACACCCTTGCGGCCGACGATGTAGGTGTCGACCTCCTTGCCCTCCGCGCCAAGGCGCTCCCGGAGGCGCTCCGCCGCCTTGATGGCGTTGGAGGAGTAGCCGCCGGCCAGACCGCGGTCGCTCGTGAGGAGCAGGACCGCGGCCCGGGCCGGGGCCTCGACCTCGGTGGTGAGCGGGTGCTTGGTGGTGGAGCCGGTCGCCACCGCGGTCACCGCGCGGGTGAGCTCGGTCGCGTACGGCAGTGACGCCGCCACCTTGCGCTGCGCCTTGACGATGCGCGAGGCGGCGATCATCTCCATCGCCTTGGTGATCTTCTTGGTCGCGGTGACGGCTTGGATGCGGCGCTTGTAAACGCGAAGCTGAGCGCCCATCGATCAGCCCTCGCCCAGAAGCTTGCCGTCCGAGGTCTCGAACTGCTGCTTGAACGCGGTGATGGCGTCAGCGATCGACTGCAGCGTGTCGTCCGACATCTTGCCGCCCTCGACGATGCTGGTCAGGAGGTCCTTGCGCTCGCGGCGCAGGTAGTCCAGCAGCTCGCTCTCGAAGCGACGGATGTCCTCGACCGGGACGTCGTCCATCTTGCCGGTGGTGCCGGCCCAGACGGAGACGACCTGCTCCTCGACGGGGTACGGGGCGTACTGCGGCTGCTTCAGCAGCTCGACCATGCGCTTACCGCGCTCCAGCGACGACTTGGAGGCCGCGTCCAGGTCGGAACCGAAGGCGGCGAACGCCTCCAGCTCGCGGTACTGGGCGAGGTCCACGCGCAGTCGGCCGGAGACCTGCTTCATGGCCTTGTGCTGGGCGGAGCCACCGACTCGGGAGACCGAGATACCGACGTTGAGCGCCGGACGCTGACCCGCGTTGAACAGGTCGGACTCCAGGAAGCACTGGCCGTCGGTGATGGAGATGACGTTGGTCGGGATGAACGCCGACACGTCGTTCGCCTTGGTCTCGACGATCGGAAGACCGGTCATCGAACCGGCACCCATCTCGTCGGAGAGCTTGGCGCAGCGCTCCAGGAGACGCGAGTGCAAGTAGAAGACGTCGCCCGGGTAGGCCTCGCGGCCCGGCGGACGGCGCAGCAGAAGCGACACGGCGCGGTAGGCGTCGGCCTGCTTCGAGAGGTCGTCGAAGACGATCAGGACGTGCTTGCCCTGGTACATCCAGTGCTGGCCGATGGCCGAACCGGTGTACGGCGCCAGGTACTTGAAGCCGGCCGGGTCGGACGCCGGGGCGGCGACGATGGTCGTGTACTCCAGCGCGCCGGCCTCTTCGAGGGCACCGCGCACCGAGGCGATGGTGGAGCCCTTCTGACCGATGGCGACGTAGATGCAGCGCACCTGCTTGTTCACGTCGCCCGAGCGCCAGTTGTCGCGCTGGTTGATGATCGTGTCGACGGCCAGAGCGGTCTTACCCGTCTGACGGTCGCCGATGATCAGCTGGCGCTGGCCGCGGCCGATCGGCACCATCGCGTCGACGGCCTTGTAGCCGGTCTGCATGGGCTCGTGGACCGACTTGCGGACCATGACGCCCGGCGCCTGCAGCTCGAGGGCGCGTCGCCCGTCGACCGCGATCTCGCCGAGGCCGTCGATCGGGTTGCCGAGCGGGTCGACGACGCGGCCGAGGTAGCCCTCGCCGACGCCGACGGAGAGCACCTCACCGGTGCGCTGCACCGGCTGGCCCTCCTCGATACCGCTGAACTCGCCGAGGACGATCGCACCGATCTCGCGCTCCTCGAGGTTGAGGGCGAGACCGAGGGTGCCGTCCTCGAACTTCAGCAGCTCGTTCGCCATGGCGGAGGGCAGGCCCTCCACCTTCGCGATGCCGTCGCCGGCAACGCTGACCGTTCCGACCTCCTCGCGCGAGGCCGCGTCCGGCTGGTACGACTGGACGAAGTTCTCCAGTGCGTCCCGGATCTCCTCCGGCCGGATCGTGAGCTCCGCCATCTGGGTTCCCTGCTCTCCTTGTTGGGCCCGAAGTTTCTTAAGGGGGTCTGGGGGCCGACCCCCAGGAATCTTCTGCAGTTTCTGCACGGCCCAACCGGGCCGCAGGTGTTGCTCGTTCAGTTGGTGGCGGGGGCTGGTGTCAGCCGGCCATGCGACGGGTCGCCTCGTCGAGGCGGTCCGCGATGGTGCCGTTGATGACCTCGTCACCGACGCGCACCGAAACTCCGCCGAGGACTTCGGGGTCCACGTCCAGGTTCAGGTGCATCTGCCGGCCGTAGATCTTCGCCAGCGCCGCGCCGAGGCGCTGCTTCTGCACGTCGGTCAGCGGTACCGCCGAGGTGACGACGGCCACCGTGCGTTCCCGACGTGCGGCGGCGAGCTTGGACAGGGTCTCGAGCCCTGCTTCCAGGCTACGTCCGCGGGGGTGCGTGACCAGGCGCGTGACGAGACGCTCGGTCGCCGCCCGGCTCTTCCCGCCGAGCAGGCTGCGCAGCAGCGTGCCCTTGGCGGCGGGGGTGGCCGTACGGCTGGTGAGCGCGGAGCGCAGCGCCGTGTCGGAGGAGACGATCCGGCCGAACCGGAACACCTCGTCCTCGACGTCGTCGAGCGCACCCGCACGCTGGGCCGCGGTGAGGTCGGCGGTGGCCGCCAGCTCCTCGACCGCGTCCACCAGGTCGCGCGAGAAGGACCAGCGCGAGCGGACCATGCCCGAGATCAGGTCCACGGCCTCGCCGCTCACCTGACCGCTGAGCAGCCGGCCCGCGAGCTCGGCCTTGGCCTCGCCGCTCTGCGCCGGGTCGGTGAGGACCCGACGCAGCGAGACCTCACGGTCGAGCAGCGCGGTGACGGATGCCAGCTCCTCGGCGAGCTTCTCGGCGTCGACCGACGTGTTGTCGGTCAGCGCGTCGAGCCGCTCGCGCGCGGCAGCCAGGGCCTCGCGGCTCGCGTGGTTCATCGGACGGCCTCGGCCTTCGCCTCGAGCTCGTCGAGGAACCGGTCGACGGTGCCGCTCTGCCGGGCGTGGTCCTGGAGGGACTCGCCGACGAGCTTGCCGGCCAGGTCGGTGGCGAGCTTGCCCACGTCCTGACGCAGCGCGGCGGCCGCGGCCTTGCGGTCGGCCTCGATCTGGGTGTGACCGGCAGCGATGATCTCCTCACGCTGCCGCTGGCCTTCCGCCTTCATCTCCTGGATGATGACGGCGCCCTGCTCCTGCGCCTCCTGGCGCAGTCGAGCGGCCTCGTGACGCGCCTCGGCGAGCTGAGCCTTGTACTGCTCAAGAACGCTCTGCGCCTCGGTCTGGGCCGCATCGGCCTTCTCGATACCGCCTTCGATGGCCTCGCGGCGCTCGTCCAGAACCTTGTTGATGTTCGGGAGGAGCTTCTTGGCGAGGAGACCGAAGACGATGAGGAAGGCGATGAGGCCGATGACGAGCTCGGGGATCGGCGGGATGAGAGGGTTTTCCATCTCTTCGGCCGCGAGCTGAACCAGAGGGTTCACATCAGTGCCTTTCGTCTAGGTGGCTGGTCGTGGATCCGAAGATCACGGGCCGTAGACGAACGGCATGACCAGGCCGATCAGGGCGAGCGCCTCACAGAATGCGAAGCCGAGGATCTGGTTGGCGCGGATGAGACCGGCAGCCTCGGGCTGACGGGCGAGAGCCTGGGTGCCGTTACCGAAGATGATGCCGACGCCGACGCCGGGGCCGATGGCGGCGAGGCCGTAACCGATGGAGCCGAGGGAGCCGGTGACGGCAGCAAGGGTCTGGGACATGCCAGTTCTTCCTTCTCTTTCACGGACCGGTGGGGGTTGGCCACCGGACGAATAAGGGTCAGTGCGCGGTGCTCAGTGGTGCTTGGCGAGCGCGCCCTGGATGAAGGTGCAGGTCAGGAGCACGAAGACGTACGCCTGCAGCGCCTGGATGAAGAGCTCGAACGCGGTCATCACGATGACCATCACGAACGAGACGCCGGCGTAGGCGATACCGATGCCGTTGAGCAGGTACCAGCTGGCGATCGTGAACAGCAGCAGCAGCGTGTGGCCCGCGAACATGTTCGCGAAGAGTCGCACCGCGTGCGTGAACGGCCGGACGATCAGGTTCGAGAAGAACTCGATGAGCATCGCGAGCGGGAGAACCGGGCCCAGCGACTTGTCGTAGCCCGTGATGTTCTTGAAAGCTCCGACGAAGCCGTGCTTCTTGAACGTCAGGCTGACCCAGAGTACGTAGACGATCAGGGCGAGCACCGCGGGGTACGAGATGATCGACGTCACCGGGAACTGGGCGACCGGGATGATCGACCAGAGGTTCATCATCCACACGAAGAAGAACAGCGAGACGACGAGGGGGACGTACTTCTCGCCCTCGCGCTTGCCGATGGTCTCGTGGACGATCCCGCGGCGGATGAAGTCGTAGCCCATCTCGGCGACGGACTGCAGCTTGCCGGGGACGATCTTGGGCTTGGCGAAGGCGGCCCAGAAGAAGCCGACGATGATGACCGAGCCCAGCAGGGCCAGCAGCATCGGCTTGTTGAAGTACAGGTTGCTGTCCGCGTCGCCCCAGAGGGGTTCGAACAGGAACGAGTGCAGGCCGGGTGCCGGGAAACCACAACCGTCGAAGATGTGGCAATCGGTCTCGAAGGCGAGCACCTGTGTCGGGTCAGCACTCACCGCGGGCTCCTTCAGCGTGGCGCATAGGTACGGCAACCTCGTTGTGTCGGCGCGGCGCGCAGCCGCGGTTCGGCACTGGACTGGTGTTTCGGATGTGAGAGCGGCAGTCAGGCATGTGAGCCTCGCGATCGGGCAGGCGTCAGCTCACATGCCCGCGCCCGCAGTGCCGCAGTTGGAACCGGACGATAGCAGGGTCCGGAACGGGCATTTATTCCGCCCCTACCCTTCACGCCGAGGAGCCGGTCTTTTCGGGCTTGGGAGCCTGGCTGGACTCGGGTTCGACGTAGAGGATCTTGGCCTTCATGTGCGCACGCGCCTGGGCACCGATCCACACGAGGGTGAGCGCGACCAGCGTGATCGCGAACGCCTTCGGGTTGAACGCGGTCGTGTTCTTGAACGCGGCGACGAAGATGAACACCAGCAGAAGCTGCGCGGTGTACAGCATCAACCCCATGGCCTGGAACAGGTGTGGGAGAGACCGGGCGGTCCGCTGCAGGACGACGAGCCCGATCCCCATGAAGAGGACCACCACCAGCGTCCCGACGAGCGCACCGAGGGCCCCCTTGCCGCCGGCCACTCCCGCACCGACGGCGACGGCGATCACGCCGGCGGCAGCGGTGGGCAGGGCGGTCTGGAGGAGGGTCCGGACGTCGTTGGTCGGCATGGCGGCAGCTCCGCTTGCTGGGGGTGGGCAAATGGTGTCGTCATGGACGAGCGTAGGCCCGGTCCGAGTCGAAGCCTCGGGCCAATGGACCTACATGCGGGGGTCCTTCGGCTCTGTCACCGGGTCTCGTGAACGGTATCACAAACTATTTGATGAGGTCTTTACCTCGAACGTGTGCCAACAGTCACACGTGAGGACTAGCACCCGCGTGTGAGCGCGACAAGCTGACGAATTGTCTGCTAAAGAGCATCGGCATCCGAAAGGTCAACGCGCGGAACCGGCGTCGCGCCGATCGGAGAACCGCGAACGAGTGCTGATCGCCGTCGCTCCGTTGACGCCGGAGACGCCCACGGCGACGGGTGGGCGGTCGGACTCGTCCGCGAGGTGGGAGCCGTGCGCCACGGGTGCGGGCGCCTCTGCCGGCGTACCGGAGACGTCGTCCGGGGAGCCGTCGGCGTGCGCGGGGCTCCCGCTGCTCCCGGGGCTCGCGGTGTCCTCGGCGCTCCCGGTGTTCTCGTCCTCCTCCGGCAAGGGCCTGCGGCGGCGTCGGTAGCGGGGCGGTACCAGGGAGTTCGCCCAGCGCGGGGCGCGCGGGGTGAAGCGCGGCAGCAGCAGGAGCACCAGGCCGACGGCGCTGAGGAAGACGACCACGAGCACGATCCACATGGACGCCGAGTGCACCGAGTAGCCGACCGCACCGAACGCGATCAGCGCCGACCAGAAGTACATGATCAGCACGGACCGGCTGTGCGAGTGGCCGATCTCCAGCAGCCGGTGGTGCAGGTGGCCGCGGTCCGCGGCGAACGGGGACTGCCCGTTCCAGGTGCGGCGCACGATCGCGAGCACCAGGTCGGCGGCGGGGATCGCGATGATCGTCAGCGGCAGCAGCAGCGGGATGAAGACCGGGAGCATCGCGTGGGTGGCCTGACGCTCGCTCCCCTCGAAGAGCTTCATCGCGTCCGGGTCGACCTGGCCGGTCACCGAGATCGCGCCGGCGGCGAGCACCAGGCCGATGAGCATCGAGCCGGAGTCGCCCATGAAGATCCGGGCCGGGTGCATGTTGTGCGGCAGGAAGCCCAGGCACATGCCCATGAGGATCGCGGCGAAGAGGGTGGCGGGGGCGGCGGCCTCGATGCCGTACCCGTACCAGAGGCGGTAGGTGTACAGGAAGAACGCGGCGGCGGCGATGCAGACCATGCCGGCGGCCAGGCCGTCCAGTCCGTCCACGAAGTTCACCGCGTTGATCGTGATGACCACCAGCGCGACCGTGAGCAGCGTGCCCTGCCAGGGGGTGAGGGCCACCGTGCCGACGCCGGGGATGGGCAGCCAGAGGATCGTCAGACCCTGGATGACCATGACGGCGGCGGCGATCATCTGGCCGCCCAGCTTGATCAGGGCGTCGATCTCGAACTTGTCGTCGAGGACGCCGATCAGCCAGATCAGCGCCGCTCCGGAGAGCAGCGCCCGCGGTTCGTTGGAGAGTTCGAAGACTCCGCCGAGGTTGAACAGGTGCGAGGCGACGATCAGCCCCGCGCACAGCCCGCCGAACATGGCGATGCCACCGAGCCGCGGTGTCGGTTCCCGGTGCACGTCGCGGGCGCGGATCGCGGGCATGGCCCCGATCGCGATGGCGAACTTGCGCACCGGTCCGGTCAGCAGATAGGTCACTGCGGCCGCGACACACAGCGTCAGCAGGTAATCACGCACGGGCTGCCCCACAGATTTCGCCGGCCATCTCAGCCCCACACCCTAGCCCCAAGTGCGGGGACGTCAGGGAACGGGTGACGGTTCCACAGGTTGCGCACAGGGCCTCCGCGGGGGATCGGGCGGCAGGGAGGAGCGGATACCGCTCGGGGAATCCGCGCACGTCGCGCCGGATACGGGCATGGTCGGCGCCGGCCCGGGTGAAGTTCTCGGTGGCGATCGGCCGGAGCGAGCCGGCCCGCCGGGCGGCCTCTTGCCGCAGCACCTCGGCGATCTCCGGGTTCGTCCGCAGCAGGGGGCCCGGCGCCTGCTCGGCGGCGACGGGCGGCAGGGGCGCGACGGGGGTGCTGACCGGCATCTGACGGCTCCGGGCCTGTGGGTGCGGGAGGGCTGGCGTCGGCTCCAATGTAGGCCGGTACGTGCCCGTGTGCCCGCAGGGGACGGCCGGGGGCCGGTCGGCACCGGGCGGGCACCGGTCGGGCCGGCGGCGCTCAGTGGGGGGCGGGGACGCCGGTGAGCGCGGTGACGACCGGGTCGAGCGCCTGGTTGATCTCGTCCCCGATGGAACGGAAGAAGGTGATGGGGGCACCGTACGGGTCGTACACCTCGTCGGCGTCGGCGGTCGGGGCCAGCAGCCAGCCGCGCAGCGCGGCCGCGGCGCGCACCAGCGCGCGGGCGCGCTCGACCACGCCCTCGTCGTGGGCGTCCGGCAGGGTGGCGGGGTCTATGGCCCGCACGAGCCGGGTGAACTCCTTGAGGGTGAAGGTGCGCAGGCCCGCGGAGTGGCCCATCGAGATGACCTGCGCGCGGTGGTCGCGGGTCGCGGTGAGCACCAGGTCGGCGCGGATCACGTGCTCGTCGAGGAGTTCGCGGCCGACGAAGCCGGTGGCGTCCGCGCCGAAGTCGGCGAGGACGACCTCGGCGTTCGCCTCCATGGGGGCGCCCTCGTGCCCCCAGGTGCCGGCGCTCTCCACGATGAGGCCGCCGCTGAGAGGGTCGCCGAGGCGGTCCACCAGGGCGTGGCGGGTCAGCCGCTCGGTGATGGGCGAGCGGCAGACGTTGCCGGTGCTGACGTGGAGAATGCGGAAGTGGTCCCTCTGCCCCGCTATGCCACGCCCCTCAGGGGCGGTCAATTGGCCACCTCGAGGTCGGGTACCACCTTGCGCAGTTCCTCGACGGACAGGGCGCCGGCGCGCAGCAGGACCGGGACCTTGCCGGTGACGTCGACGATGGAGGACGGGACGTTGCCCGGGGTGGGCCCGCCGTCCAGGTAGACGGAGACGGAGTCCCCGAGCATCTCCTGGGCGGCGTCGCAGGTCTCCGGCGACGGGTGGCCGGTCAGGTTGGCGCTGGAGACGGCCATCGGGCCGACCTCGGTGAGCAGTTCGATGGCGACGGGGTGCAGCGGCATCCGGACGGCGACGGTGCCGCGGGTGTCGCCGAGGTCCCACTGGAGCGACGGCTGGTGCGTGGCGACGAGGGTCAGGGCGCCGGGCCAGAAGGCGTCGACGAGCTCCCACGCCTGCTCGGAGAAGTCCGTGACCAGGCCGTGCAGCGTGTTCGGGGAACCGATGAGGACCGGGGTGGGCATGTTGCGCCCGCGGCCCTTGGCGTCCAGCAGGTCGGCGACGGCCTCCGAGGAGAAGGCGTCCGCACCGATCCCGTACACGGTGTCGGTGGGCAGCACGACCAGTTCGCCGCGACGGACCGCCGAGGCGGCTTCACGCAGCCCGGTCGTACGGTCGGTCGCGTCGTTGCAGTCGTATCGCCGTGCCATCAGCCGGCCTCCTCAAGCGTGTACGGGTAGGACGGGTACGGATGCGGGTGGTGCGGGCACGGGGCCGCGGCGCCGGTCACGGCATGGCCTTGCGGGCGGTGGCGAAGCGGGGCCTCTTGTTGAGGTCGGGGTGGTCGGCCGCGTCGGCCCAGCCGCGTTCCTCGGTGAAGATCCAGGGGACCTGGCCGCCCTGGGTGTCGGCGTGCTCGATGACGACGAGGCCGCCGGGGCGGAGCAGGCGGTGCGCGGTGCGTTCGATGCCGCGGATGGTGTCGAGACCGTCCTCGCCGGAGAAGAGCGCCATCTGCGGGTCGTGGTCGCGCGCCTCGGGCGCCACGTACTCCCACTCGGTGAGCGGGATGTACGGCGGGTTGGAGATCACCAGGTCGACCTGGCCGTCGAGCTCGGGGAGGGCGCTCAGGGCGTCTCCGCGGTGCACGGTGACCCTGGACCCCTCGGCGTTCTTCCTGGTCCACGCCAGGGCGTCCTCGGACAGCTCGACGGCGTGCACGCGCGAGCGCGGCACCTCCTGCGCCATGGCGAGCGCGATGGCGCCGGAGCCGGTGCAGAGGTCGACGATCAGCGGCTCGACGACGTCCATCGCGCGGACCGCGTCTATGGCCCAGCCGACGACCGACTCGGTCTCCGGGCGCGGGACGAACACCCCGGGGCCGACCTGGAGTTCCAGGTAGCGGAAGAAGGCGCGGCCGGTGATGTGCTGGAGGGGTTCGCGGTTCTCGCGGCGGGCGATGGTCTCCCAGTAGCGCGCGTCGAAGTCCGCGTCGGGGACCCGGTGCAGCTCGCCCCGCTTCACACCGTGGACGAAGGCCGCGAGCTCCTCGGCGTCGAATCGCGGTGAGGGGACACCGGCGTCGGCCAGCCGCTGGGTGGCCTGGGCCACCTCGGCGAGCAGCAGGTTCATCGCGGATCTCCGTACGGGTTCACGGGCGGGGCGGGCGGGATCAGGCGTTGGCGAGCTTGGCGGCGGAGTCGGCGTCGACGCACGCCTGGATCACCGCGTCGAGGTCACCGTCGAGGACCTGGTCCAAGTTGTACGCCTTGAAGCCGACACGGTGGTCCGAGATCCGGTTTTCCGGGAAGTTGTACGTACGGATCTTCTCCGACCGGTCGACCGTGCGCACCTGGCTGCGGCGCACGTCGGAGGCCTCCTGCTCGGCGGCCTCCTGGGCGGCGGCGAGCAGTCGGGACCGCAGGATGCGCATCGCCTGCTCCTTGTTCTGGAGCTGGCTCTTCTCGTTCTGGCAGGAGGCGACGACACCGGTCGGCAGGTGCGTGATGCGGACGGCGGAGTCGGTCGTGTTGACGGACTGGCCGCCGGGGCCGGACGAGCGGTACACGTCGATGCGCAGGTCGTTCGCGTGGATCTCGACCTCGACCTCCTCCGCCTCGGGGGTCACGAGGACGCCGGCGGCGGAGGTGTGGATGCGGCCCTGGGACTCGGTGGAGGGCACCCGCTGCACGCGGTGCACCCCGCCCTCGTACTTCATCCGGGCCCAGACTCCCTGACCGGGCTCGGTGGCCCCGTTGCCGCCCTTGGTCTTCACGGCGACCTGGACGTCCTTGTAACCGCCGAGCTCGGACTCGGTGGAGTCGATGATCTCGGTCTTCCAGCCGACGCGCTCCGCGTAGCGCAGGTACATGCGCAGCAGGTCACCGGCGAAGAGGGCCGACTCGTCGCCGCCCGCACCCGCCTTGATCTCCAGGAGCACGTCCTTGTCGTCGCTCGGGTCGCGCGGAACGAGAAGGAGGCGCAGGCGCTCGGTGAGCTCCTCGCGCTGCTTCTCCAGCTCCTTGACCTCCGCGGCGAAGTCCGGGTCGTCCGCGGCGAACTCGCGTGCGGTGCCGATGTCGTCACCGGTCCGCTTCCACGACCGGTAGGTGGAGACGATCGGGGTCAGCTCCGCGTAGCGCTTGTTCAGCTTGCGCGCGTTGGCCTGATCGGCGTGGACCGACGGGTCGGCGAGCTTCTTCTCGAGATCGGCGTGCTCACCGATCAGTTCCTCGACCGCCTCGAACATCTTCGGGCTCCTGGGTGGGGGTGACTGCTACGGGCCTGCTGGGGGGAAGGTGCCGGTCGGGTCCAGGGGTCTCCCCTGGACCCGACCGGAAAAAACGCCGGTCCCGGCCGCCCCCGAGAGGGCGCCCGGGAACCGGCGCTGTGGCTCGCTACTTGGCGGCGGAGCCTGCACCCTTGCCGAAGCGGGCCTCGAAGCGGGCCACGCGGCCGCCGGTGTCGAGGATCTTCTGCTTGCCCGTGTAGAACGGGTGGCACTCGGAGCAGACGTCGGCACGGATGGTGCCGTTGTCGATGGTGCTCCGGGTGGTGAACGACGCGCCACAGGTGCAGCTGACCTGGGTGTCGACGTACGTGGGGTGGATGTCGCGCTTCAAGGTGTCTCCTAGTTTCGGGAGGGCTCCGGGTCGTCCGCGCGGATTGCGCGTCCGTGAACCGGGGCCGACGTACCAGTCTGCCAGGACCGGCCGTATCTCCCAAAACGAGGGTGTGGGCCGGTCTATTCCCCGGGTGCCCGGCGGTGCTACCGCACGAGGGTGCCCGCCGCGCCCTTGTCGCCGGCCGACGCCGCGGTGGCGGAGGCGGGGATCGCGGTGTCGGCGCGCAGAGCCTTCCAGACCGCCTGCGCGTCCTTCTCCAGCGGGATCACCCGGTTGGGGTCGGCCGGGTCGTACTGGACCGGCAGGGTGACCATGTCGACGTTCTTCGCCGCGAGGCCCTTCAGCCCGTTGGCGAAGCCGGTGAGCTTGGTGACCGAGGCGAGGTCGGTGTCGGTGGTGAGGGCCTTGGTGGCGGCGTTGGCGATGCCGAACAGCTTGGCGGGGCTGGTGAGGACGCCCACCGACTTGACCTGCTCCATCAGTGCCTTCACGAACGCCTGCTGGAGCTGGATCCGGCCGAGGTCGCTGCCGTCGCCGACGCTCTTGCGCGTACGGACGAGGCCGAGGGCCTGTTCACCGTCGAGGGTGTGGGTGCCGGGTGCGAGACGGAGGTGGCTGCTGGGGTCGTCGATCACCTCGTCGGTGGTGATCCCGACGCCGCCGAGCTGGTCGACGAGCTTCTTGAAGCCGGTGAAGTCGACCTCGACGTAGTGGTCCATGCGGATGCCGGACATTGCCTCGACCGTCTTCACCGCGCAGGCCGGACCGCCCGCCTGGTAGGCCGAGTTGAACATCGCGTCGGTGGCCGCCGGGGTGACCCGGCCGGTGTCGGGGTCGGTGCACGCGGGCCGGTCGACGAGGGTGTCGCGCGGGACGGAGACGATGTCGGCGGCTCGGTGACCCCTGTTGACGTGGACGACCATCGCGGTGTCCGAGCGGGCGGTGCCCTCGTCCCGGCCGTACGCGGAGTTGGCGCCCGAGCGGGAGTCGGAGCCGAGAACCAGGATGTCCTCGGAGCCGTCGTCGACGTCGTCGGGGCGGTCCGTGCCGAGCGCGGCGTTGATGTCGACGCCCTTGAGGTTCCCGTCGAGCGCGAAGTACGCATAGGCGAGACCCGAACCGCCGAGGACCACGACCCCCGCGGCCGTCCAGGCCACCACGGTCTTCACCCGGCGCCGGTGCGACGGCTTTCTGCGCCGGGCGCCGGTCCCGCGTATGCGGCCCGTACCTCTGCTCTGCTCGCTCATGGGCGTTTCCTCGTTCCCGGTTCCCCGCTGCTCCCCGCTCCCCCTGCCGGGTGGTCCTGGCACGGTCGGGCCGTCTCTCGGACGGACGCCGAAGCATCAAGAAGGGTGCCACGACACCCTGTGACCACCGTACGGCCGAACGGGTGGCGACAGGACCTGGAGAACTGCCGGTGACACCGCGCTCACCTGCGGTTTCTTTCCTCGTGCACCCACCCGGTCGTCCCTTGGGCCGTCACGCTGGGTGTGGCGAACGTCTCGGTTCCGGGGAGCCACCCGTCACGACGGAGCCGCCCCCGTCGCGGGTGCGACGGGGGCGGCCCGGTACGACCGTGTGGAGGGCGTCAGTCGTTGTTGCCCGGCGACGGCGTCGTCTTCTGGATCTGGAGCAGGAACTCCCCGTTGGACGAGGTCTTCTTCATCCGGTCCAGCAGGAGCTCGATCGCCTGCTGCTGGTCGAGTGCGTGGAGCACCCGGCGCAGCTTCCAGGTGACGGCCAACTCGTCGGTGCCCAGCAGGATCTCTTCCTTGCGGGTGCTGGACGCGTCGACGTCGACAGCCGGGAAGATGCGCTTGTCCGACAGCTTTCTGTCGAGCTTGAGCTCCATGTTGCCGGTGCCCTTGAACTCCTCGAAGATCACCTCGTCCATGCGCGAGCCGGTCTCGACGAGCGCGGTGGCCAGGATGGTCAGCGAACCGCCGTCCTCGATGTTGCGCGCGGCACCGAAGAAGCGCTTCGGCGGGTACAGCGCGGTCGAGTCGACACCACCGGAGAGGATGCGTCCGGAAGCCGGCGCCGCGAGGTTGTACGCGCGGCCCAGGCGGGTGATCGAGTCGAGCAGCACGACCACGTCGTGGCCCAGCTCCACGAGGCGCTTGGCGCGCTCGATGGCGAGCTCGGCGACGGTGGTGTGGTCCTCGGCGGGACGGTCGAACGTCGAGGAGATGACCTCGCCCTTCACCGACCGCTGCATGTCGGTGACTTCCTCCGGACGCTCGTCCACGAGGACGACCATCAGGTGGCACTCCGGGCTGTTGACCGTGATCGCGTTGGCGATGGCCTGGAGGATCATGGTCTTACCGGTCTTCGGCGGGGCCACGATCAGCCCTCGCTGGCCCTTGCCGATGGGGGCGACCAGGTCGATGATGCGCGTCGTCAGGACGTTGGAGTCGGTCTCCAGACGGAGCCGGTCCTGCGGGTAGAGCGGCGTCAGCTTCTGGAACTCCGGGCGTCCGCGGCCCGATTCGGGCGCCATGCCGTTGACGGTGTCCAGGCGCACGAGTGCGTTGAACTTCTCGCGGCGCTCGCCGTCCTTGGGCTGGCGCACCGCGCCGGTGACGTGGTCACCCTTGCGCAGGCCGTTCTTGCGGACCTGGGCCAGCGAGACGTACACGTCGTTCGGGCCCGGGAGGTAGCCGGAGGTCCGGATGAACGCGTAGTTGTCGAGGATGTCCAGGATGCCCGCGACGGGGATCAGGACGTCGTCGTCGGCCACCGGCACGTCGCTGACGAAGTCCTCGCGGCCACGACGGCCCCGGCGGTCGCGGTAGCGGCCGCGACGGCCGCGACGGCCGCCCTCGTCGTCGAAGTCGTCCTGCGGACCGTTGTCACGGTGCTGCTGGCCCTGGCCCTGGCTCTGACCCTGGCTCTGACCTTGGCCCTGGCTCTGCCCCTGGCCCTGACGCTGGGACTGGCCCTGACCCTGGCGCTGCTGGCCCTGGTCGTCGCCCTTGCCCCGGCGGTCGCGCTGCCGCTCCCGGCGGTCGCCCCGCTGACGGTCCTGGCGGTCACCGCGGCGGCCCTCGGCCGTGTCCGCGGCGGACTCGGCACGGGCTTCGGCCTTGGCCTCGGCACGGTCGTCCTGCTTCTCGGCCGGGCGCTCGTCCTGCTTGGGCTCGGCCTTCGCCTCGGGGGCGCCGGCCTGCGCGGTGGCGCGGCGCCGGCGGCGCTCGCCCGCGGGCTGGTCGTCGCTGGCGGGCTGACCGGGGATGTCGATCTGCTGCTGCGCGGCCGGCTGCTCGGCCGGGGCGGCGGCCTCGTCGCCCGTGCGCGCCTTGGAGGTGGCACGGCGCTTGGGCTTGGTCTCCGCGTCCGCGGCGACGGGCGCCTTGGCGGCGGTGGCCTTGGCGGCGGGGGCCTTGCCGGCCTGCGCCTCCTTGATGACCTCGATCAGCTGGCCCTTGCGCATGCGCGCGGTTCCCCTGATGTTGAGGCCGGACGCGACCTGCTGCAGCTCGGCCAGGACCATGCCGTCAAGGCCGGTGCCGGAGCGGCGGCGCCGTGCGGTGGTGCCAGAGGCAGCACCTTCGGCGGGCGCGGCGCTGTCGACGCTCTTGTCGGCAGTCACGCCCATCAGATCGGTGGTGTCGCTCACGAAGGGTCCTTCCCTGGAGCGGACGTCGGCCTTCTGGCTCGGCGACCGGTTGTGCTGTCCGGCATTCGGTTGGTGATCTTCTCGATCGCGGACCGTGCCGGGGCGATGGTCCGCCGGGTGCGGCGGAGAGAGGTACGTGCGGGGTCCGACGCGAGCTCCCCCTGCTCGGCCCACTCATGGACGAACGTGGGGTGTCGTGCCGGTTCCGGAGCGTGCTCGAAACTGCTCAGACAGGCTGATCAGGCAGTTGGGGAGGCTCCCGGAAGAAAGGTGGTCCCTGAAGGGGACGCGAAGCAACGCGTCGCGAGGACGTCGATTGCCGACTTGAGATTAACACTACCGGCTCCCACGAATATTCCCCCACTCTCTCACCGGCAATCCCTTGACTACTGCGCGAGCGGCAGGACGCACGCGCCCGGACCGTCGAGTGCGAGCCGGTTGGCGGCCCACCCTTCGCCGGCGAGCCGGGCCACCTTGTCCGCGGCTCCTTCGTCGGTGAGGGCGAGGACCGTCGGGCCGGCTCCGGAGATGACGGCGGGAACGCCGTCCGCGCGCAGCCTGTGCACGAGTTCGAGGCTCTCCGGCATCGCCGGTCCGCGGTAGTCCTGGTGGAGCCGGTCCTCGGTCGCGGCCAGCAGCAGCTCGGGGCGCCGGGTCAGGGCCTCGACGAGCAGCGCGGCGCGACCGGCGTTGGCGGCGGCGTCGACGTGCGGGACCTGGCGCGGCAGCAGTCCGCGGGCGGTCTCGGTGAGCACCGGCTTCCCGGGGACGAAGACCACCGGGACGACCGACGCGGCCGGGTCCATCCGGATCGCCCGGGCCGCTCCGCCGTCCGTCCAGGCGAGGGTGAATCCGCCGAGGAGGCAGGCCGCGACGTTGTCCGGGTGACCCTCGATCTCGGTGGCCAGCTCCAGCAGCGCCGCGTCGTCGAGGCGGGCCTCGCCGCCGGTCGTCACGGCGCGGGCGGCGACGATGCCGGCCACGATGGCGGCGGAGGAGGAGCCGAGGCCGCGGCCGTGCGGGATGCGGTTGGCGCAGACGATCTCCAGCCCGTGCGGCTGTCCGCCGAGCAGGTCGAATGCGGTGCGCAGGGAGCGTACGAGCAGGTGCGACTCGTCGCGCTGCAGGGTGTCGGCGCCCTCGCCCGCGATGTCGATGTGCAGCCCGGAGTCGGCGACCCGGACGACCACGTCGTCGTAGAGGCCCAGCGAGAGGCCGAGGGCGTCGAAACCCGGGCCCAGATTGGCGCTGGTGGCGGGGACGCGCACCCTGACGGCGGCGGCTCGGAACGCGGGACCGGCCATCGGCTGGTGAACTCCTTGGGGCGGGGATGCGGTGCGTGCGGGTGACTGAGCGGCGGCGGGGGCGGCGCGGTGGCCCGGTCGGCCGGAACGGGGTGTCCGGGCGGCCGCTTTGCTGGTGGGCCCCACGGTCGCGCCACGGCGACCGGGACAGGGCCCCGTACAGGCCCTGACGGCGCTGCCGGTCGCGTACAGCTTATCGAAGGAAGGTTCTGTGGCGACATAGGGCGCATGAGAGGCGCACGATGCGTGTCGCACGCGTTCCCTGCGCTCTCCGCCCGGGAAGGGGCGGTCGGACCGCGCCCGCCCGAC
This sequence comes from Streptomyces sp. AM 2-1-1, assembly GCF_029167645.1. Lineage (NCBI taxonomy): Bacteria > Bacillati > Actinomycetota > Actinomycetes > Kitasatosporales > Streptomycetaceae > Streptomyces > Streptomyces sp. AM 2-1-1. The sequence continues at coordinate 2,191,809 of NZ_CP119147.1, forward strand.
GTGTGCCGCACCGCCCGCGGGCGTGTGGCCTGCGGGCGGTGCGGTGTTGGTACGTGGCCCCGGAGCCGGGTGCCATGGCGGACGGGTCGCCGGACCGGCCGGGCTTTCGGCCGGGGAGGGCTCTCAGGGGAGGGTTCCCGGCCGAGGCGCTCAGGCGAGGCCGAGCTTCTCCGCGGCAGTGGCGGCGTCGACCGGGACGGTGACGGGCTGCGGTGCGCCCGCGACGGCCCAGTCGGGGTCCTTGAGGCCGTTGCCGGTGACGGTGCAGACGATCCGCTGACCGGGGTCGACCTTGCCCTCTTCGGCGGCCTTGAGCAGACCGGCGACGGAGGCGGCCGAGGCGGGCTCGACGAAGACGCCCTCCTGTGCGGCCAACAGGCGGTAGGCGGACAGGATCTGCCGGTCCGTCACCTCGTCGATGAAGCCGCCCGACTCGTCCCGTGCGGCCAGCGCGAAGTTCCAGGACGCCGGGTTGCCGATCCGGATCGCGGTCGCGATCGTCGCCGGGTCCTTCACGATCTCGCCGCGCACGATGGGCGCGGAGCCGGAGGCCTGGAAGCCCCACATGCGCGGCCGGTGGGTGGCGAGGCCGTCACCGGCGTACTCGGTGTAGCCCTTCCAGTAGGCCGTGATGTTGCCCGCGTTGCCGACCGGCAGGACGTGGATGTCCGGGGCGTCGCCGAGCGCGTCGACGATCTCGAAGGCGGCGGTCTTCTGGCCCTCGATGCGGACCGGATTGACCGAATTGACCAGCGCCACCGGGTAGTTGTCGGAGAGCGAGCGGGCCAGTGTCAGGCAGTCGTCGAAGTTGCCGTCGACCTGGAGGATCTTGGCACCGTGCACGAGCGCCTGGCCCATCTTGCCGAGCGCGATCTTGCCCCGCGGCACGAGGACGGCGCAGACCATCCCGGCGCGCACCGCGTACGCGGCGGCCGAGGCGGAGGTGTTGCCGGTGGAGGCGCAGATGACGGCCTGCGCGCCCTCCTCCTTGGCCCGGGTGATGGCCATGGTCATGCCCCGGTCCTTGAACGACCCGGTGGGGTTGGCGCCCTCGACCTTGAGGTGCACCTCGCAGCCCGTGCGCTCGGAGAGGACCTGGGCCGGGACGAGCGGCGTACCACCCTCACGGAGGGAGACGATCGGCGTCGTGGCCGTGACCGGAAGGCGGTCCCGGTACTCCTCGATGATGCCGCGCCACTGGTGGGTGCCCTTGCTGGTCATGGGTCCTTACTCCCCTTCAACACGCATGATGCTGGCGACACCGCGCACGGTGTCGAGCTTGCGCAGCGCTTCGACGGTCGCCGAGAGGGCGGCGTCGGGCGCGCGGTGGGTGACGACGACGAGGGATGCCTCGCCGCCACCGCCCGCCCGTCGCCCGCCGGCACCCTGCTCGATGGCGCCTTCGTCACCGCTGCCTGGATTTCGTCCTTGCTGACGGACGGTATCGATCGACACACCCTGCTCGGCGAAGACCGTGGCGACCTGGGCGAGAACACCCGGTTTGTCGGCGACGTCGAGGCTGATGTGGTAGCGCGTCACGACGTCGCCCATCGGGCTGACCGGGAGACGCGTGTAGGCGGACTCGCCCGGGCCGGTGGCCCCGTTGAGCTTGTTCCGGCAGACGGCGACGAGGTCGCCGAGGACCGCCGAGGCGGTCGGCGAACCGCCGGCGCCGGGGCCGTAGAACATGAGCTGCCCGGCCGCCTCGGCCTCGACGAAGACGGCGTTGTACGCCTCGCGGACGGAGGCCAGCGGGTGGCTGAGCGGGATCATCGCGGGGTGGACGCGCGCGGTGACCGACTGCCCGTCCGCCGCACGCTCGCAGATGGCGAGGAGCTTGACGGTGCAGCCCATGCGGCGGGCGGAGGCGATGTCGGCCGCGGTGACCTCGGTGATGCCCTCGCGGTGGACCTCGCCGATCCTCACCCGGGTGTGGAAGGCGATCCCGGCGAGGATCGCGGCCTTCGCGGCCGCGTCGAAGCCTTCGACGTCGGCGGTCGGGTCGGCCTCGGCGTACCCGAGGGCGGTGGCCTCGTCGAGCGCCTCGGAGTATCCGGCGCCGCTGGTGTCCATCTTGTCGAGGATGAAGTTGGTCGTGCCGTTGACGATGCCGAGCACCCGGTTGACCTTGTCGCCGGCGAGGGACTCGCGCAGCGGGCGGACCAGCGGGATGGCGCCGGCGACGGCGGCCTCGTAGTAGAGGTCGCGGCCGTGCTCCTGGGCGGCGGCGTGCAGGACGGTGCCGTCCTCGGCCAGCAGTGCCTTGTTGGCGGAGACGACGCTCGCGCCGTGCTCGAAGGCGGCCGTGATGAGGGTGCGGGCGGGCTCGATGCCGCCGATGACCTCGATGACGACGTCGATGTCGCCGCGTTTGACCAGGGCCGTGGCGTCGGTGGTGATGAGCGCGGGGTCGATCCCCTCGCGCACCTTCGAGGGACGGCGGACGGCGACGCCGGCGAGCTCCACCGGCGCGCCGATGCGCGCGGCGAGGTCGTCGGCGTGCGTCGTCATGATGCGCGCCACCTCTGAGCCGACCACTCCGCAGCCCAGCAGCGCCACCTTCAGCGGACGCGTACGCATCATCCGACCTCGTTTCTCCTACATCCGATGTGTGGACCAGTCTCACTCACCGGACGGGCGATTCTGCCACCCGTCCGGATTCTGAGACATCTATTTCATCAGCCGACATCGAGACGCAGGAGATCTTCCTCCGTCTCGCGCCGGACGATGACGCGCGCCCGGCCCTCGCGTACGGCGACGACGGGCGGGCGGAGCGCGTGGTTGTAGTTGCTCGCCATCGACCGGCAGTACGCCCCGGTGGCCGGTACGGCGATCAGGTCGCCGGGCGCGAGGTCCGCGGGGAGGAACGCGTCCTTCACCACGATGTCGCCGCTCTCGCAGTGCTTGCCGACGACCCGGACCAGCATCGGCTCGGCGTCCGAGCTGCGGGAGACGAGCGAGACGCTGTACTCGGCGTCGTAGAGCGCGGTACGGATGTTGTCGGACATCCCGCCGTCGACGCTGACGTAGGTGCGGAGCCCTTCGAGCGGCTTGATGGTGCCGACCTCGTAGAGGGTGAACGCGGTGGGGCCGACGATGGCGCGGCCCGGCTCGACGGAGATGCGGGGGGTGGCGAGCCCGGCGGCCTCGCACTCCCGGGTGACGATGTCGCCGAGCGCCTTGGCGATCTCGTGCGGCTCGCGGGGATCGTCGGCGGAGGTGTAGGCGATGCCCAGGCCGCCGCCGAGGTCGATCTCGGAGAGCTCGACGCCGTGCTCGTCGCGGACCTGGGCGAGGAGCTGGACCACGCGGCGGGCGGAGACCTCGAAGCCGGCCATGTCGAAGATCTGCGAGCCGATGTGCGAGTGGATCCCGGTGAGTTCGAGGCCGTCCAGGGTGAGGGCGCGGCGGACCGCCTCGGCCGCCAGGCCGCCGGCCAGCGCGATGCCGAACTTCTGGTCCTCGTGGGCGGTGGCGATGAACTCGTGGGTGTGCGCCTCCACGCCGACCGTGACCCGGATCTGGACCCGCTGGCGCTTGCCGAGCCGCTGGGCGACGTGCGCGACGCGGACGATCTCCTGGAAGGAGTCGAGGACGATCCGCCCGACACCGGCTTCGACGGCCCGCTCGATCTCGTCCGTCGTCTTGTTGTTGCCGTGGAAGGCGAGGCGCTCGGCGGGCATCCCGGCGTCCAGCGCCGTGGTGAGCTCGCCGCCGGAGCAGACGTCGAGGTTGAGCCCCTCCTCGTGGAGCCAGCGCACCACGGCCCGGGAGAGGAAGGCCTTGCCGGCGTAGTAGACGTCGGCGTCGGCGCCGAAGGCGTCCGCCCAGGCGCGGCAGCGGGCGCGGAAGTCGGCTTCGTCCAGGAAGTACGCCGGAGTGCCGAACTCCTCTGCGAGGCGGGCCACTTCGATGCCTCCGACGGTGAGGGCGCCGTCCGCGTCACGGGTGACGGTACGGGACCAGACCTTCTCGTCGAGGACGTTCAGGTCGGCCGGCGGAGCGGTGTAGTGCCCTTCGGGGAGGACGTCGGCGTGACGGGGTCCGGCGGGGTGGGCGGATCGGCTCATCGTGGTGCTCTCTCGGGTCTCTCGGGTCTCTCACACATGTGCGGGCGCGCTGACGCCGAGCAGGGACAGGCCACCGGCCAGCACCGTCCCGGCGGCCTCGGCGAGGGCCGTCCGGGAGCGGTGGGCGGCCGAGGGTTTCTCGTCGCCGGCGGGGAGCGGGGGGCAGGCGTCGTGGAAGTCGAAGAAGGTGTGCGCGACGGCTTCCAGGTGACGGGCGAGCCGGTCGGGCGCACGGTGCCGGGCTGCGGCGAGGAGGACCGCCGGGTGGTCGGCGAGGAGGGCGGTCAGGGCGAGCGCGGCGGGTTCGCCGTACGCGGCGGCGTCCTCGTGCGGTTGCGGTGCCCCGTGCACGCCGAGGTCGCGGGCGGACCGGACGAGGGCGCGGGTACGGGCGTGGGCGTAGCGGACCAGGAAGAGCGGGTTGGCGGCGCTCTGGACGAGCAGCCCGTCGCCGAGGGCGGCCCGGTCGTGGCCGGCGGCCCGCAGCAGCCCCCAGCGGGCGGCGTCGGGGCCGAGGCGTTCGACGAGCTCCGCGGCGGCGGCCCCCGCCGGCACGGGCCGGACCGTCGCGGCCGGCTCGGCGGTTCCGTGCCCGGGAGCCGTGCCGGCGGTTCCGTGCCCGGGGGCCGTGTCGGCGGTTCCGTGCCCGGGAGCCGTGCCGGCGGTGACGCCGAGCCGGCTCCACGCGGGATCGGCCGGTCCGGTCGCCACGGTGCGCGGGGCGGCGCCCTGCGACCGGAGCAGTGCGGCCACAGCATCGGCGGTGACGGCGGCCCGCACCTCGGCGGCGTACGGCAGGAGGGGTTCCTCGCCGCGCAGCGCCGTGCCGTGGCCGTACTCCGTACCGCGTGCCGCCACCTCGCGCACGAGAGCGGTCCGCGCGGCGCCGTCGGTGGAGGCGTCGAGGGTGAGGCTGAGGAAGCCGGGCCCGGTGATCTCGACCCGTCCGATGCCCGGTGCGGCCGCGATGCGGTCCTTCAGGATGCGGGCGACCTCGTGGGCGGGCAGCGCCGCAGACCGGGCCAGTTGCAGCGCGACGGCGCAGGCGTAGTCGCCGCTGCCGCCGGGCCGCGTCCGCTCCACCCGCACCCGCTCCGGTACGGCCACGCGCAGGGCGTCCTCGTCCACCGCGCGGCGCACGGCGTGCAGCACGGTCCTGGAGAGGTCGGCGGGGGTCACGGGACCAGCCTAGGGGAGGGAGGGGGGCCCTCCGCGACCGCGTTTCGCCATGCGGGCAACCGCCGGAGGGCCGGGCCGGAGGGTCCGGCCCGGCGTCGCCCGGCCGGTGCGGGACGCCGGGGTCCCTCAGCGGGCCGTACTGCCGGCCCGCCCGGCGCCGGAGCCGCCGTCCACCGCGGTGCGTTCCGGCGCCAGCGCGAGGCGGCGCACCAGCCGCACCAGCTCGCTGGGCTCGAACGGCTTCGCCAGGAACGCCTCCACCCCGGCGGCGACGCCCCGGTCCGCCTCGTACGGGGTGCAGGCGCTGATGATCGCGACCGGGATGGCGCTGGTACGGGGGTCCTCGCGGAGCCGGGCGGCGGTCCGGGGGCCGTCGAGCCGGGGCATCACGACGTCGAGGGTGATCACGTCCGGCCGCACCCGGTGCACGATGTCCAGGCACTCGACGCCGTCGGCCGCGGTCACGACCTCGAAGCCCTCAAGCTCCAGGTTGACCCTGATCAGATGCCGGATGACCTTGTTGTCGTCCACAACAAGCACGCGGCCGTACGCCCCTGACACGTTTCGAGAGTAGGTGGGCCCCGGGGGCCGCGTCCGGGTTTTGCCCACTTCCGCCCCGGAGCCGCGCCCGCACACGCCGGTGAACCGCCCCGCCCTGCGGAAATACCCGTTCACGAACACCCCGTCGGAGCTGGTAGTGTTTCCCCCGTCGCAGAGCAACACCGCGATACGCCCCCGTAGCTCAGGGGATAGAGCATCGGCCTCCGGAGCCGGGTGCGCAGGTTCGAATCCTGCCGGGGGCACTTCCGCAGGGGAACGTCATCTGGACGATGCCCGGCGAAGTGCCGCGCATGAAGGGTCGGACACCAGTCTCACTGGGTCCGGCCCTTTGTCGTTGTCCCGCTCATGGGTCCCGCGTGGGCCGTCCCGCTTGGGCACAGCGTTTCTTCCCCGCCGGACTCCGCGACGCGCGACGGCGGTTCGTCCGGACCGCCGGCCGGCCGCTCCGGCTCCCCCGTGTCGGTTCCACCGACGGGCTTTCGGAGCCCCCTCCGGATCGCGTCCGGCGCGGGGACGCCGCGGATGTGTCACTCCGTGACAGCGCGGAAGGCGTCCCCACTCACCGGACGACAACCGGGGCGGGCCCGCCCGCCGCTGCCCGACCGGAGTATTGCCGCCGTGCATTACCGCCGGTAACCTCCGCCCAAGGCTCGACACAGAGGCTACTGAGCACAGTTTTCCCTCGCGCGAGCCTTCAGAGAACCGGCCCGATTCCGGAACCCCGGCAACGCGGTGGTGGGGGATCGTCGCCGGTGGCTCGGTCCGCCCACCTGCGAGAGGAACTCCATGCGTGTGTTCGGCCGGAAATTCGCCCTGCGTGGTGCGGCACTCGTCGCAGCCCTGGGACTGTCGCTCACTCTCGGGTCGGGGACCGCGCACGCGGTGACGATCAGCCCCGGGGGGCCGTTCAGCGGAACGTCCGGGACCTTCTCCATCGGCTCACCGCCCGCGGGGCTCGCCTGCTCCTCCTCGCACATCACCGGGAACTTCCTGTCCTCCCCGATCGGCGGCCAGATCGGGACGGCGACCCCCTCGATGTTCTCGGGTTGCGTCGCCTACGGCTTTCCCGTGAGCGTCACGCTCACGAAATCGCCGTGGGCTCTGTACCTCACCGGCGTCAACCCCAGCAATCCCAACCAGTTCTACGGGAACGCCACCGGCATCGGGATCAAGATCACCGGTGTCGGGTGCACGGTCAGCTTCGTCGGAAGCGCACCGCTCACCTGGACCAATCCCAACGCGCTGAAGTTCGTCGGCACGGCGCCGACCCTCACCGCCACGGCGGCCAACTGCCTGGGGCTGATCAACGTCGGGGACACCCTGCCGCTCACCGCCTCGTACACCGTCTCGCCGCCGCAGATCATCACCTGAGGACGGGCGGCGGGGGCCTCCTCAGCCCGTCGACTCGTCCGGGGTGGGGTGCTCGGGGTGGACGCCCGCGTTCCGGGCGGCGCGTGCTCCCGCACCCGCCTCGTCCGGGTCGGCGTCGGTGTCCTCCGGCTGTTCCGCCCAGGGCGGCGGGGTGACGTCCAGGGCGTCCTCGCCCTCCTGCACCTGCTGGTCCGGCATGTCGGCCGGTATCGGCGGCGGGGTTCCCTCGGCACCGGTGTACGCGGTTCCTTCTGGCCTGCGGTCGGTCATCTGGGTTCTCCGTTCGACGTGCCCATGGTTGCCGGAGCGAGGTCGCCCCGCCACTTCGCGTACCCGGGACACGCCCCCGGCGAACCCGGCCGCGCGGCGGGGACCGTCCGCCCGCAGTCGGATGAATGCGGAGCCGCGACCGGTCGGGGGCGGCCCGGGCGCGGTAGACGCACTCCCATGCAGACCTTCCTGCCGTACCCGGACTTCCGCCGCAGCGCGCTCGTCCTCGACGCCCGCCGGCTGGGCAAGCAGCGGGTGGAGGCGCTCCAGGTGCTGCGCGGCCTCACGGTGCCCGGTTACGGCTGGCGCCACCATCCCGCCGTCCGGATGTGGACCGGTTACGAGGAGGCGCTGGTGCGGTACGGGCTGGACGTCTGCGAGGCGTGGACGGAGGGCGGCAGGACCGACACCTGCGCGGCCACGCTGCTGGTGGACCTCGCCGCCCACCGGGAGCTCCCCGGGGTCCGCGTCCGGAGCGAGGAGGAACTGGCCGGGGCGGGTGAGCTGCCGCCGTGGCTCGGCGACGAGGCGTTCCACCTGAGCCACCGCTCGGCTCTCGTCCGCAAGGCACCGGACCACTACCGGCCGCTCTTCCCGGAGGTTCCGGACGATCTTCCGTACGTCTGGCCCCGGTCGGACCGCGGGGCGGGCGGCGGGGTGCCGGAGGAGCGCGGCGGGGGCCGGTAGCGGCGCCCGGACGGCGTCAGGCGGTGTGCGCCGCCGGCCGGTCCGCGGCGAAGGCCGCCGCCGGCGGATCGGAGACCGTTCCGGCGGCGGCCGGCGGATCGGCCTCCGCCTCGGCGGAGGCACGGGCCTCGGCGAAGGCGCGGGCGCCGCGCCGGGGCGAGGTGTCCAGCCGTCCGAGGACGCCGGGCACCGCGATGCTGGGCAGCACCAGGTCGTAGAGGAGGGAGATGCGTTCCTCGAAGTCGGCCATCTCGGTGGCGGCCTGCGACATCAGCTGGATCCCGGTGAAGGAGCCGACCATCGTCTGGGCGGTGCGCCCGGGATCGACGTGCGGCAGCACCTCGCCCTGGCTCTGAGCGGCCACGATCTGCTGGGTCGTCAGCTGGACCCAGTCGTGCCAGGGCTTCCCGAAGAAGCGCTGGTTGCTCTGATCGGCGGCAATCCGCGCGGCGCCCCGCAACAGTGGCTCCCTCGGCAGTCGGTGCGCGAGGATCAGTCCCATGTCCACGAAGGACTGCAGCTTCAAGGGCTGTTCGGGCGGCGGCTCGGTCACCGCGTGGTCCAGAACCCCTCGTGCCAAGTCCTCCTTGGAGGGGAAGTGGAAGTACAGCGCGCCCTTGGTCACCGCGGCCCGTTCCAGGATCTCCTGGATGGTGGCGGCTTCGTAACCGCGTTCGGCGAAGACCGCCGCAGCCGCTGTCAGTACCGCGTTGCGCGTCCGGATCGCGCGCTCCTGCCGTGCCATTCGAGATCTCCTGACGATGCGCCTGTCGGGGCTCAGTGTCTCCGGCGTGTTCCTCTCAAGAAACCGGCTGGTCCGTATTCTATGGCACCCCTCCGGGCGGCCTCCAGTTGAGGCGGCGCCGGCAACCGTGCGTCCGGTCGCGCTCCCCGCCGCGCACGTTCCTCGCGGTCCGCCGTTCCGGGTGTCCCGCGCTGCTCCGTATTCGCGCTCGACCACCATCGATCACGTGCGCATTCATCCCTGGGGGGAGCACATGCACCACACCGTGAAGCACCACCACACCCCGTCCGCCCCGCCGCCGGCGACGTACGGCGACACCTCGGTCCGGGCACCGGCACGGGGCGCACCGGCCGCCGCGCCCGTCGTCGGCCCGGCCGCCGCCCACCGCGTCCAGGCGGAGGACGTACTGATCCGCGGCGTGCGCCGACTCGTCGAGAACACCTACACGCTCGACGTCGACTGGGCCGGCCGGCACGTTTTCTTCGAACCCGCACTCGGCAGTGTGCACCACCACATGCTGATCGCGCAGACACTGCGGCAGATCGGACTCAGCCTCGCACACACCGAGTTCGCGATCAGCTCCGCCCACCAGTTCCTGATGAGCGGCATGGCCTACTCCGCCCACCCCGGCCGTGCGACGGACCGGTCGCCGGTCCGCGCCGAGGCGGTCTGCACCTGGACGGGGCGCAACTCCCTCCGCATGGCCATCACCCTGGAGCAGCGCGGAGAAGTCGTCGTCCGGAGCGAATCCGGGTTCTCCTGGGTCTCCGACCGGGTCTACCGGCGGCTGCGCGGCGCCTTCCTGACCGCGCGGCCCGGGGCCATGCCGGTGCCGGTCGAAGCGGCGCGGGCCGGGCGGAGGGCCGCCGACGAGGTGGTGCTCGGCGCCTCGGACCGCCCGCACCACTGGGAGTTGATCGCCGACACCGGGCACCCGGCGCTGATGGACCACCCGGTCGACCACGTGCCGGGGCTGGTGATCATGGAGGCGAGCCAGCAGGCCGCGCATGCCGTCGTCGCGGGGCCGGGCACCAGGTCGTGGCTCCCGCTCACCACCGACATGGTCACGTCCCGGTACGTCGAGTTCGACGCGCCGTGCTGGATCCGCGCGCGCGAAGTGCCGCCGCCCGCCGGGCCCTCGACCGGCGGACCGGGCCGGTCGGCGGTGGAGGTGACGGGGGTGCAGCGCGGCAGGGTCGCGTTCCGCACCCTGGTGGAGGGGGTGTCGGGGCCCGGCGCCCGGCGGGAGTGACGGACGGGTGAGGCACCGGGCCGGTGGCGGGCGGAGGACGGCCTCCGTCCGCCACCGGCCCGCCCGGAACTTCAGGCCCCGGGCCCGTACCGCAGGACGGGGAGTTCCCGGTGGCCGTTGGAGATGAAGGACTTCACGGGGCGCAGGGACGAGGAGGGGACGGCGAGGGCGAGTTCGGGGAACCGGGCGAAGAGGGCGGAGAGGGCCGTCGTGCCCTCCATCCGGGCGAGGGGCGCCCCGAGGCAGTGGTGGACGCCGTACCCGAAGGCGAGATGGTCGCGACGGGTGGCCCGGGTGAGGTCGAACAGGGCGGCGTCGGGCCCGTGCAGGCCCTCGTCGCGGCCCGCCCCGGCGACGGCCATCACGAGCGCCTCGCCCTTCGGTACGACGACCTCGCCGAGGTCGATGTCCTCGACGGCGTACCGGAGCATGAGGTTGGCGGCGGCCGGCTCCCAGCGCAGTGTCTCCTCGACCGCGTCGGACCACTCGGCCGCGCCGGTGCGGATCAGTTCGAGCTGCTCGGGGTGGGTGAGCAGGGCGTGCACGGCGTGGTCGATGAGGTTGATGCTGGTCTCGTACCCGGCCGACAGGAAGTGGACGAGGGTGTCGAGCAACTCCTGGTCCTCCAGGGGTTGCGGCGCACCGGAGGCGATGCTCTCCCTCTGGATGGTGATCAGGGCGCTGGTGAGGTCGTCGCCGGGGGCCCCGCGCTTGAGGGCGACGAGCGCGTGCAGGATTCCGTAGAGCTCGACGGCGTGGGCGCGGACCTCCTCGGCCGGGGTCGCGGTGCTGAACAGGGCGTCGAACAGGATGCAGAGGCGGTCGCGGCTCTCCAGCGGTACGCCGAAGAGCTCGCAGATCACGCGGGCGGGCAGCGGTCCGGCGTACCGGGCGCGCAGGTCCACCGGTTCGCCCGGGGGCAGCGCCTCGATCTCGTCGAGCAGTTCCTCGGCGATGCGGGAGACGACGGGGGCCAGCGCCTTGGTGCGGTGGGCGGTGAAGGCGCCGGAGACGAGCTTGCGCAGGCGGGTGTGGGCGGTGCCGTACGCCGTGAACATGCTGCGTATGGAGACCCAGAGGGCGAGCGACCAGTCGGGGCCGACCTCGCCGTCGATCCACGCGGGCCAGTGCTGGGCGGCGTCCTTGGAGACGGCGGGCGAGGTGAGGAGGCGGGTGATGACGGCCGGGTCGGCGACGGCCCAGGCGGGGACCCCTTCCGGCAGCTCGATCCGGGTGGCCGGTCCGGCGGCCCTGATGCGGGCGGCCTCGCCCTGGATGTCCGTACCGTCGGGGTCGAGCCGGAACGGGCAGCGCGCGGCGGGGCCGGCGGCGTGCTCGGAGGGGGTGCCGGGGGCGACCGCGAGGGCGTCGCCGTGGTTCGTGTGCATGGTGTGTCTCTTTTCTGGACGGCTCGTGCCTGTCTGGACATTGGCCGCAGAGACGGTTCTTCGGCAAGCGAAGGGGCGAACCGATTTTTCAGCCGGTCGCCGCGGGAGGCGGTACGAGGACGCGTCGGAGCCCCGGTACCGCCTCCCGCCCGCGGTGGTCGGCCGGGGCCGCCCCGGCCCCCGCCGCTCACCCGCCGGGGATCACCGGACGGCCGCGAGCGGCAGGCCCGGTGCCGGGTGGGCGTCCATCAACTCCTTGACCTCGGACCGGACCCGGGCGACCACTGCCTCGTCGCCGGTGCGGGCCGCCTCGACCACGGTGTCGATCCAGGCCGCCACGGCCGGCATCGCGGAGGACGGGATGCCGCGGGTGGTGAGGGCCGGGGTGCCGATGCGGATGCCGGACGGGTCGAAGGGCTTGCGGGTGTCGTACGGCACGGAGTTGTGGTTCACCACGATGCCCGCCCGGTCCAGCGCCTTGGCGGCGACCTTGCCCGGCACGTCCTTGCCGGTGAGGTCGATCAGGAGCAGGTGGTTGTCGGTGCCGCCGGAGACGAGGTCGAAGCCCCGCACGGCCAGTTCCTCACCGAGGAGACGGGCGTTGGCGACCACCTGGTGGGCGTAGTCGGCGAAGTCCGGTCGGGCCGCCTCACCGAGCGCGACCGCGATGGCGGCGGTGGTCTGGTTGTGCGGACCGCCTTGGAGGCCCGGGAAGACCGCCCGGTCGAGGGCGCGCGCGTGCTCGGCCGTGCTGAGCAGCATCGCGCCGCGCGGCCCGCGCAGCGTCTTGTGCGTGGTGGTGGCGACGACGTCGGCGTACCGGGCCGGCGAGGGGTGCGCCCCACCGGCGATCAGCCCGGCGATGTGGGCGACGTCGGCGACCAGCACGGCACCGGCCTCGCGGGCGATGTCGGCGAAGCCCGCGAAGTCGATGGTGCGGGGCACGGCCGTACCGCCGCAGAAGATCACCTTCGGGCGTTCGGCGAGGGCCAGGTCGCGCACCTCGTCGAGGTCGACGCGCCCGGTGTCACGGCGCACGCCGTAGCGCACCCCGCGGAACCAGGTGCCGGTGGCGGAGACGCCCCAGCCGTGGGTGAGGTGGCCGCCCATCGGCAGCCCCATGCCGAGGACGGTGTCGCCGGGTGCGCAGAACGCCAGGTAGACGGCGAGGTTGGCGGGGGAGCCCGAGTACGGCTGCACGTTGGCGTGCTCCATGCCGAAGAGGGCTTTGGCGCGCTCCACGGCCAGCGTCTCGACCTGGTCGATGACCTGCTGGCCCTCGTAGTAGCGGCGTCCGGCCTAGCCCTCGGAGTACTTGTTCTGGAGGACGGTGCCGGAAGCCTCCAGCACGGCGGCGGAGACGTAGTTCTCGCTGGGGATCAACCGCAGGGTGTCGGCCTGGAGCCGTTCCTCCGCGTCGATCAGCCCGGCGAGTACGGGATCGGCGGCGGCGAGTGCGGGGCGAGCGGCGGCGAGCGCCGCGGATCCGCGTGCGGGGGTGGGTACGGGCGTGGGTGCGGGTGCGGTCACGAGACTCTCCCGGGTCGGCCGCGTGGAGCGGCATGGACCCGGATGCCCAGGCGGACGGCCCTCCGGCGGTGGTCCTCCGGCCAGGCCGGAGCGTGCCGCTTCCTCGTGGTCGGTTCCACGCAACGCCCAGCGGGGCGCACGCCAGTCGCGGCACGTGGGACGTTACCCGCTCCGCCCGCCCCGCGTCCGGTGAACCGTTGTCCGCGGCGACGAACCTGGTCCGATCGCCGACCGGGTCGGACGGAGGGCGAAGCCCTGTGCCTGCCGGGTCGTCGTGCTCTCAGCGGGCGAACTTCTCGCGGGCGGCCGCAGTGACGGGGGTGAAGAAGTTGACGAGATTGCCGTCGGGGTCCCGGAAGAGCAGCGTGCGGTTGCCCCACGGCATCGTGGTGGGCTCGTTGACGAACTCCTCCACGAAACCGGTCAGGTTCCCGTGCACGCCGTCCACGTCGTCGACCAGGAATTCGAGGATGACGCTGTGGTTGTCGGCGGGGCGGGCGGAGCCGGGCGCGAAGAGGGGGACCGTGCGGGTGCTGCCGATCGCGAGGGTGGCCGAGGCGGTCCTGAGTTCGGCGAAGTCCTCGGTGGACCATACGGCGGGTACGCCGGTGGCACGCTCGTAGAAGTCGACGAGACGGGCGACGTCGTCGGTGATGACGCGGAGGGAGACGAAGTTCACGGGTTTCTCCTGGCAGGGCGGGACGGAGGGCAGGGACGTATCGGTGCTGCCGTCCGGGCTTCCGACGGGCTGCTGATCGGTGGCGGATCGGCTTCTGTTCGCAGGCTAGGGGGAATACCGGGCGGAATCCGCCCGGTATGTGCGGGAAACTTGTCGGCATGCCCCGCCCCGTCGCCCGCGTGCTCGCCCTGCTCGAACTCCTGCAGTCGGGCGGGATCCGGACCGTGCCCGAACTCGCGGACCGGCTCGGCGTCGACGAGCGCACCGTGCGGCGCTACGCCGCCCACCTCCTCGACCTCGACGTGCCCGTCGAGTCGGTCCGCGGCCGCCACGGCGGTTACCGACTCGCCCCCGGTCACCGCATGCCGCCCCTCATGCTCAACGACGACGAGGCGCTCGCCGTGCTGCTCGGTTTGCTCGCGGGCAGGCGAACGGGCCTGAGCACGGCCACGGACACCGCGAGCGAGACGGCGGCGGCCAAGATCCGGCGCGTGCTGCCCCAGCGGCTGCGCCTCGCCCTCGACTCCCTGCTCGGATCCCTCGCCTTCACCACCCCGCCCGGCGAGACCGTCCCCCCGCAGGCGGCGGTCCTGCTCCCGGTCGCCGACGCGGTCGACCATCACCGGCCGGTCTCGATCCGGTACACCGGCGCCGACGGCCGGCGCAGCGAACGCACCGTGCACCCGCACGGGCTCGTCGCCCACGCGGGCCGGTGGTACCTCACGGCGGTGGATCCCACGTCCGGCCAGGACCGGACGTTCCGGCTGGATCGCCTCACCGGCGTGCGGGCACTGCCCGGCTCGTTCGAACCTCCCACCGGACCCGACCCGGCCGCACGCGTTCTGACGGGGTTCGCCACCGCCCCGTACCGGCACGAGGTGATCCTCCGGATCCACGGCACGGCCGAGGGGATCCGCACCCGGCTCCCCGCCGGCGTCGCGATCGTGGAGGAGCAGGCGTCGCCGGACGGTGAGGATCCCCGGGCCGGCGGCTGGTGCCGTGTCGAACTGCGGGTGGACCGGCTCGACTGGCTGCCCGCCGTGCTCGCCTCGCTGGACCGGCCCTTCGTCGTCGAGCGCCCGGACGAACTCCGCGACCTCGTCGAGGCTCTCGCCGAACGGCTCATCGACTCCGCCCGGCGCCTCCCCCCTCCTGCGCGGCCTGTGTGACGGAGGCGAGGCCGCGCTCCGTCTCGGTCAAACTCGGTCAATATCAATCACCTTCGGTCGACTTCGAACCGCTCCGTTCCGCCGGCGGATGCGAGTGAGCGCTCTTCGGTGGGTGACCGCCCGGTCCCCGTGAGGACGAGGGGAAATGCGCGCGTGGACGGGAAAAAAAGGGGAAGAGAGACGGGGACTGGAATGGCTCGACGGTGGGGGGACCGTTATGGAGTCGGACGAAGGACGCGCGCACCCGTACGACGGTGCGCGGGATCCCGGCCCCGGATCGGGGCCGGACTCGGGGCCGGGTACGGGTCCGACGGCCGCCCGGGGCTCCGGTCCGGACGGACCGGTGGACGCGCCGCCGCCTCCACCGGGGCCGCCGAACGCGCCCCCGCCGCCGTCCTCGCCGCCTCCCCCGCCGTCGCTGCCGCCGTTCGCCGCGCAGCCCTCTCCCACCGGTCCGCCGCCACCCGGTGCCGGGCTGCGTGCCGCTGCGGCGGGGCTGCTCAACCTCAGCGGGCTCGGGCTCGGCCACCTCCTCACCCGCCGCTGGATCCGTGCCGCCCTCTGCCTCGCGGCGACGGGCGCGCTGCTCCTCGCGGTCCTGCCCGCCGAGCCCGACGGGGTCTCCGGCGGGCTGCTCGTCGCGTACCTCGTGGTGCTCGTGGTGGCCGCCGTCGACGCGGCCCGGATCGCGCGACGCACGCCGGTCGGCGGTTCGTGGCGGCCGGTGGTGGCCGCCGGGGTCGGGCTGGTGCTGCTGGCCGTTCCGGTCGGCGGGGTGGCGCTCTACGGCTCCGCGCGCGACGAGGCCGTCGAGAAGATGCTGCTCGACCGGCTGGAGACCGCCGACCGAGCGGTCGCCGCGGTGTCCGGGCAGCCCTTCGCCACGGCGAAGGCGGGGTACGGCAAGGCCTTCACCGCCTACCGCGACCTCGGTCGCGAGCACCCCGGCTCAAGGGCGGGCAAGCAGGTGCCGGACCGGCTGAAGTCCTACTACGAGGCGGTCGCCGCCCCGTACGACAGGAAGGACTACTGCGCGGCGCTGGAGCCACTGCGCTATCTGCGCACCCTGCCGAAGGGCGAGGACGCCGAGCTGCTGGGCAGCCTCGCGCACTGGCCCGACGAGCCGCTCGGGGAGTCCCTCTACGCGTGCGGGATCGCCCAACTGGGCACGTACGGCGCGGACACCGCGTCCGCGTCCGGCGGCGCCGAACTGGGCGAGCTGCAGCGGACGTTCCCGGACTCGGCCGCCGCACGGAAGATGGCTCCGGCCGTCGACGCGCGGATCACCGAGGAGACCGGGAAGCTGGCCGGCGAGGAGCCCTGCACGGTGACGGAGACCCTGCGCAACATGAGCGGGACCGTCGGCGCCCTGACCGGGGACGCCCTCGAGGCCTCGGCCGCCCGTGCGGACCGGGGCGTCCGGGACGGGGTGTACGCCTGCGGGGTGGACCAGTTCCGGGAGAAGGAGTTCAGTGAGGCGCGGGAGACGCTGACCGGGTTCGCGGACACCTACAAGGACGACAGGCGGCGGGGGCAGGCGCGGAACATCTCGATAGCCGCCGAGATCGCCGAGGACCGTCCCGCCGCGGGTGACGCGCTGCCCCCGGCGAAGCGGCCGGGCGGTCCCACGATGGAGCTCGTCATCAGCAACGACGCGCCCAACGGCGTGGAGGTGCTCTACACCGGACCGGTCACCGGCAGCGTCACGTTGAAGGCGTGCGGGAGTTGCGGGCGGTACAGCAGCTCGGCCGCCGGGGACCGGCAGGCCTGCAAGGCGAGCGGGAAGAGCTACCCGAAGGCGCGGCTGCGGCTTCCGGCCGGCGACTACCACTTCCTCTACAAGCACGGCACCGGGGCGAGTTCGAGCGTGGACAGCTACTCCGACGGGTCGTCGATCGAGTCCGGCTACACCTACACCTCGTGCACCTACGTCGTCGAGCAGGACGACCCCTACGGGCTGGACCTTCCCTCGCTGGAGCCGCCCTTCATCGATCCGGACGACATCGCCTGATCCACGCGCCCGCGGGGCCCGGCCTCCGGGTGCCGGGGATCCGCCACCGACGTGCCGCGGCGTCGGTGGCGGCGGGACGGCTCCTGCCCCGGAGCCGTGCACGGGCGCCGTGCGGAGGTTCAGGCGGAGGACCGCGCGGAGCGTCTGCCGGAGGGGGCGCTCCCACCGGCGGACGTCTTCTTCGCGGCCGTCTTCTTCGCCGCTGTCTTCTTCGCGGCCGACTTCTTCGGCGCCGTCTTCTTCTCGGCCGGTTTCTTCGCGGCCGGCTCCTTAGCCGTCGTCTTCTTAGCCGTCGTCTTCTTCGCGGCCGGCTCCGTGGCTGTCTGCTTCTTCGCGGCCGGCTGCTTCGTGGCTGATCTCTTCTCGGCCGTCTTCTCCACCGTGGCCGACTTCCCCGCCGCCTTCTTCGCCGGCGTCTTCCTCTCCGCCGTCTTCCCGGTGGGGCTGCGGCGCGTGGACCGCTCGATGGAGTGGACCTCGGCGACCTCGCCCTGCCCCGTGCCGCCGTCTGCTCCCCCTCCGTCCACCCGCGATTCCTTCGCCGCGCGGACGCTCTTCTCCAGCGCGGCCACCAGGTCGATGACCTTGCCGCCGGTCTCCGCCTCGGGGGCGGGTTCCAGGGGCTCCCCCGCGGCCTTCGCGGCCACCAGTTCCTCGACCGCCTCACGGTAGTCGTCGTGGAGGGTGTCCAGGTCGACTCCGCCGAGGGTGTTCATCAGGGCGTCCGCCAGGTCGAGTTCGGCGTCGCGCACCTTGGCCCCGGTGTCCGGTACGACGTCGTCGGGGGATCTCAGCTCGTCCGGCCAGAGGAGTCCGTGCATCACGATCACGTCGTCGGCCACCCGGAGCATCCCGAGCCGCTCCCGTCCCCGCAGCGCGAACTTGGCGACGGCCACCTTCTCGCTGCGCTTCAGCGCCTCGCGCAGCAGGGTGTACGGCTTCGCCGCCGGATTCCCGTTCGCGGAGAGGTAGTAGGCGGTGTCCATCTGGAGCGGGTCGATCCGCGAGCCGGGGACGAAGCCGAGGATCTCGATCGTCTTGTTGGTCGGGAGCGGGAGTGCGGCGAGGTCGTCCTCGGTGATCGGGATGAGGGTGCCGTCCGCGTCCTCGTACGCCTTGCCGGTCTCGGCGGAGGAGACCTCCTCGTCGTCGACCTCGCAGACCTTGCGGTAGCGGATCCGGCCGCCGTCGGTGAGGTGGACCTGGCGGAAGGAGACGGAGTGGTTCTCGGTGGCGTTCATCAGTTTGACCGGGATGCTGACCAGGCCGAACGAGATCGCGCCGTTCCAGATCGACCTCATCGAGCTCACTCTTCACTCCTTCGCGACTGCTTCCTGATGTCCTCTGACCTGTTGTGCGGATTGTCGACCGCAGGCGGTCGAGTCCATTTCGGGCGAATCATGCGATTCTTATCGTATGACGCCCATCACCGAGGTGGAGGGGCGGCGGCTGGCCCTCAGCAACCTGGACAAGGTGGTCCACCCGGCCACCGGTACCACCAAGGGCGAGGTGCTCCACTACTACGCCGCCACGGCCGCGGGCGCGCTGCTCGCGCACCTGTACAACCGGCCGGTCTCGTTCCTGCGCTATCCGGACGGCGCGGAGGGGGAGCACTTCTTCTCCAAGAACCCACCGCCCGGTACCCCCGCCTGGGTGCGTACCGCGCGCGTGCCGCACCGCGGGGAGCGGGACGCGGTCCAGGTCATGGTCCAGGACCTGGCGTCGCTGATGTGGGCGGCCAACCTCATGGTCGAGTTCCACACCCCGCAGTGGCAGGCGGACACCCCGGCGGTCGCCGACCGCATGGTGTTCGACCTGGACCCCGGCGCACCGGCGACCGTGGTGGAGTGCTGCGCGGTCGCCCGCTGGCTGCGGGAGCGGCTGTCGGCGGACGGGCTGCTCGCGTACGGCAAGACCTCCGGTTCCAAAGGGCTCCATCTGCTCGTCCCCCTGGAGCCCACCCCGTCGCAGGAGGTGACGGCGTACGCGAAGCGGCTCGCCGTCGAGGCGGAGGCGGAGCTCCCCGCTCTGGTGGTGCACCGGATGAAGCGGGAGCTGCGGCCGGGGAAGGTGTTCGTCGATTTCAGCCAGAACGCCGCCGCGAAGACCACCGCCACCCCGTACACGCTCCGCGCCCGCCGCGAACCGGCCGTCTCCGCCCCGGTCACCTGGGAGGAGATCCAGCAGTGCCGCTCCCCGCGGGAGCTGGTCTTCCTCGCGGGCGACATGGCGGCGCGGCTGGAGCGGTACGGGGATCTCCTCGGGCCGCTCATCAACCCGAACCGTGCTCGCCCGCTGCCCCCGGTGCGCCGGGGGCGACGGGCGGGCGCGTGACGCGTGCCGTCCGGCCGCACGGTCGTCCCGTGCACGCGGGGGCGACCGCCCCGACACCCGGCACCGGCCGACGTCGGGTGACACCGGCCGGAACCGGCGTCCGCGGGTCGTCTCCGGGACCACCCGCCCCACAGGTCGCGCACGGCATGCGCGCACGGCGGCGGGAAAGCCCCGTCCTCGGGGCGAGCCGTCGCGGACCTGGGGCACACTCGGCTGCGAGGCGGCACGCCTTCGTTCCGGGAACCAACTCCGGTCACGGGCCGTCGCACGGTAGAGCGTCGTGAGCGGGGAGGGGATGGCCGGAGTGTTCGCGGGGATCGACGAGGTGGACTGGGCCTCGATGGAACATGCCTACGGGCCGGCCGACGACGTACCGGCTCTGCTGGCGGGGCTCGCCTCCGCGGACGCGGCGGAACGCGAGCGCGCCCTCGACGGCATGTACGGCGCCGTCCACCACCAGGGTGACGTGTACGCCTGCACGCTCGCCTGCATCCCGTTCCTCTTCGAGCTGGTCGCCGATCCCGCGGTGGCCGAGCGCGGCGCCATCGTCGAACTGCTGACCAGTATCGGCGGCATCGAACTGGCCGAGGACGACGAGGACGAGCTGGACGAGGACGAGATCGAGGGTGCCGCCAACTACGCCATGGCCGCGGCGGCCGTCTGTGCCGGTGCTGAGGTCTTCGTGGGGCTGCTCGCCGAGGACGATCGCGGCGTGCGGCTCGCCGCTCCGCTGGCGCTCGCCACCCTCCACACCGAACCCGCCCGGGTGCTGGCGCTCTTGCGCGGGCGGCTGCCGGTGGAGCCCGACGAGGAGGTGCGGCTCGCCCTCGTGGAGGCGGCCGGGCGCCTCGCGCTGCGCCACGTGCCGGTGGCCGACACGGCGGCGCACTGGCTGAGCCGGCTCGCCATGCAGGAGTACGCGCCGGGCCTGCGGCTGGCGGCGCTCGCGCAGCTGGCCCGGTGCGCGCCCGGCGCGCTGCCCGTCGACATCGTGCCCAGAGTCGCGGATCTGCTGCGGGACCTGCGCGCGGCCCACCCGCCGGCCGGGCCCGGCACACGTGCGGCCGCGGAGGCGGCGGCACGGGAGGGCGTCCAGTCGCCAACGCTGATCGGCCAGTTGCGGGCCCTGCACGCGGCGGAGGCGGCCGGCCCGGGCACGCCCTGGGCCACCGATCTGCTGCGCACCCTGCACGGGGCGCTCGGTGACCGGGTGGAGGACCGGGTGGCGCTCCTGACCGACCAGTTGTGCAGCCCGGACGAGGGGCAGCGGCTGGACGCGGTCCGGATGAGCGGCGGGCTGATCCGGGTGTGGCGGGGGCCGTACGACGAGCTGGTGCGGCTGGTGGGGGAACAGCTCGCGGAGCCCGATCCGCGGCTCCGCGACGCCGCCGCGCATCTGCTGGCCGACGTCCGGGTGCTGGCCGGCCCGGCCGCGGACGCGCTGGCGGCGCGGGTGGCGGTCATCCCCGGGACGTGGATCAGACAGTGGGAGAACGGGCAGCCGAGCCTCGATCCGGCGGTACTGGCACTGGCCGGCACCGGTGACGTCCGGGCGCTGCCGGTGCTGGCCGCCGTGCTGGAGGGGCCGGTCGTGCCGCACGACCTCGGGCATGCCGTCGCCGCCCTCGGGACGGCCGCGTCCCCGTTGGCCGGGGCTCTGCGCCACAGGCTGTCCGAGGTCGCGCGGGACCCGTCCGCGCGCGGCGGGGCGATGCCGTTGATGCACGCCCTCGCCTCGCTACGGGCGGACGAGGCGACGCCCGAGGTGCTGCGTGTCCTGCGGGGCGGGACGGAAGCCGAGGCCCCGCGCGTACGGCAGTCGGCGTTGCGGACCCTGGGTGCGTTCGGACCCGGGGCGCGGGGCGCGGTCGGTGAGCTGGAGGCGCTGATGCGCCGGTCGGAGGGGCGCGAGGCGGTCGACGCGGCGGACGCGCTCTACTCGGTCTCCGGTGACGTCGACGCGGTCCTGCCGGTGCTGATCGAGGCGCTGACGGCGGAGGAACCCCCGAGTGTCCGGGCGGCGTCGGGCCTGGCGGGCCGGCTCGGCGCCCGGGCGGCGGCGACCGCTCCCCGGCTGCGGGCACTGCTGGGCCACGACGATCTCCGGGTACGGGTGGACGCGGCGCTCGCACTGTGCGAGGTTTCGGGGCGGTCCGCGGAGACGTGGCCGGTCCTGCTGGCCGCGTGGACACAGAACCCGTACGTCCGCGTCCGGGTGGCGGACACACTGGCGCGGACGGGGGCAGCTGCGGCAGGGTCCGGGGCGGCGCACGCGCTGCGTGCCGAGTTGTCCTCCGTACGCCGTCACAACGCCCGGGACGGCGGATTCGGCACCTCGGACATCGCGGCCGACGCCCACCTGTTGGCGCTGTGCCGGCAGGCGCTGCGCGACCCGGGCGGCCGGGGCTGAGCCGGCCGCACGCCGGTCGGGGGGCGGCCGCGCGGACCACCGGGGTGCCGGATCGGCCGGTACGCCGTGTCACGGGGAGGCGGGGCCGTCGGGCTCGCGGCACATCCGTACAGAAGGCAACAAGGAGAGGCACGAAATGATCATTTTCGGTACACGGGGCTACCTGTATCAGCTAGCCGTCCTGACGATGGTGTGCGGCTGGTGCGGAAACCCCGCCGCGCACACCCTCCGCAAGCGGGTCACCAAGTTCACCCTGTTCTTCATCCCGCTCTTCCCGATCTCCGTCAAGTACGCGACGCAGTGCACCTTCTGCGGCGGGGAGCAGAAGATAGCCAAGGAGCAGGCCGAGGCGCTGCTCGCCCAGCACGCGGCGGGCCCGGACGGCGCCAACCCGTTCGGCCAGGCTCCGCAGCAGGGCCAGGCCGCCCAGCAGGGGCAGACCCCGGGCACGAACCCCTACAGCGGCTGAGGCGCGCACGCCACCGGAGCGCCGCGCGTCCGGCGCGGCACTCCGGCGGAGGGGCCGGCCCCGGGGGCGGTCACGCCCCGCCGCCGTCGCACCGGAGGCGGGGCCGGTGACGGACCGGCCGGCGGACAGGGCGGCAGGCGGTCGGGCGGGCGGCCGGTACACCCGGACGGTCCATCGGGCGTCCCCCGTCCGCGTACATCACCGAGAGCGACTCTGGTCGTGCGCGGCGTGGCGAACCTAGCGTGCCAGGAGCGGCCCCCCGGGCCGCGGCCCCGCACCTCGCCCACGTTTTTCTGGAGGCAGCATGTCCTCTCCGTCCCTCCGCCGCATCGGTATCGGTGTCGCCACCGGTCTGCTCGCCGCGCTGACGGCCGCCGCTCCCGCCTTCGCCGCCGGACCGCTTCCGCAGCCGGTGGACCAGCACCACCACGTGATCAGCGCCGCCACCGACCCGGCGCCCGGGCACGGGAAGCCCGCCCAGCAGGGAAGGCCGTCCGCCGAGCCCCAGGTGGACCCCGCGGAGCACCGGGAGCCGTCGGCCGGCACCGAGGTGAAGCCCGCCGCGCCCCTGGCCACGTACCGGGGGCGGGTCATCGCCCGGCCGAGTCTGCTGCTCCGTGACCGTCCGACCCGCAGCAGCCGGGTCGTGGGCGAGGTGCCGTACGGGACGGTCGTCACCATCTTCTGCAAGACCCGGGGCGACAGTGTGGACGGCAACGACCGCTGGTACCTGCTGACCGACGGCACCTGGGCCTGGGGCTCCGCGCGGTACATCGAGAACATCGGCGCGGCCCCCGACTGGTGCTGACGCACCACCACGGCACCGTCACCGCACACCACCGCACGCGCCGCCGCCCGGGCCGTTCGCCTCGCGAACCCCGGGCGGCGGCGCGTCGCCGTGCGCGGCCCGTCGGCCGCCGCGGACCGCCCACTGGAGGACGGGCCGGGACATCAGCACCAGCAGAAAACTATGACATAAGGGAAATAACCTCCCGCACTTGCTACGTTCCTGGCATGACCGCACCGACGGTGGACTCTCCCCCGCCTCCGCTCCGGCTGCCCAAGCGGCGCGGCGTGGAGCTCTCCCTCCTCGTCGGGGCCGTCCTCATCTCCGTCTACGGCTACGCGGCGGTCGGCCTCGCCCACGACGACGCCGTACCGCCCGACGTCGCGGGGTACGGCGGCGGGCTGGGGCTGCTGGCGCTCCTCGCCCACCTCGCGGTCCGCTTCCGCGCCCCGTACGCCGATCCGCTGCTGCTCCCGATCGCCGTGCTCCTCAACGGGCTGGGTCTGGTGCTGATCTACCGGCTCGACCTGGAGAC
This sequence comes from Streptomyces sp. AM 2-1-1, assembly GCF_029167645.1. Taxonomy (NCBI): domain Bacteria; kingdom Bacillati; phylum Actinomycetota; class Actinomycetes; order Kitasatosporales; family Streptomycetaceae; genus Streptomyces; species Streptomyces sp. AM 2-1-1. The sequence goes on from NZ_CP119147.1 coordinate 2,215,256, forward strand.
GCCCTCGGACACGGCAGCGCCCACCCAACTGGTCTGGTCGACACTCGGGGTGGCCTTCTTCATCCTGGTGGTGGTCCTGGTCCGCGACCACCGGGTGCTCCAGCGGTACGCCTACCTCGCGGTGGCGGCCGCGCTGGTGCTGATGATCGTGCCGATCTTCTTCCCGGCGGTGAACGGCGCCCGGATCTGGATCAGGGCCGGCGGGCTGTCGTTCCAGCCCGGGGAGTTCGCCAAGATCCTGCTGGCGGTCTTCTTCGCCGCGTACCTCGCGGCCAACCGCAACGCCCTGGCGTACACCGGCCGCACGGTCTGGAAACTGCAGCTGCCCACCGGCCGGGTGCTCGGCCCCATCGTGGCGATCTGGCTGCTGAGCGTCGGTGTCCTCGTTCTCGAACGCGACCTGGGGACCTCGCTGCTCTTCTTCGGCCTCTTCGTGATCCTGCTGTACGTGGCGACCGGGCGCATCGGCTGGATCGCGGTCGGGCTGCTGCTCGCGGCGGTCGGCGCCTTCGTCGTCGGCTCGTTCGAACCGCATGTGCACAGCCGGGTGCGGGACTGGCTGCACCCCTTCGCCTCGATCGACGCCGGCCTGGGGCCGAACCAGCTGGCCCAGTCGCTCTTCGCGTTCGCCGAGGGCGGGATGCTGGGTACCGGCCTCGGCCTCGGGCACTCGGTCCTGATCGGCTTCGCGGCGAAGTCCGACTTCATCCTGGCGACGGCGGGCGAAGAGCTGGGACTCGCCGGGCTGACCGCCGTCTTCCTGCTGTACGCGCTGATGGTGGCGCGCGGGTACCGGGCGGGGCTCGCGCTGCGCGACCCGTTCGGGCAACTCCTCGCCGTCGGGCTCGCCTCGATCCTGGCGCTCCAGGTGTTCGTGATCGCCGGCGGGGTGATGGGGCTGATCCCGTTGACCGGCATGGCCATGCCGTTCCTGGCGCAGGGCGGTTCCTCGGTCGTCACCAACTGGATCATCGTGGCCCTGTTGATCCGGGTGAGCGACCAGGCCCGCACCCCGCGCCCCGGTCAGCCGGAGACGGGCGTCATCGCTCCGATCGTGGAGGACGAGCAGTGATCCGGTACATCCGGCGGGCCGCCGCGTTCTGTCTGCTCCTGCTGCTGGCGCTGCTGGTGAACGCGGCGCGCGTCCAGGTCTTCGAGGCCGACGAGCTCACCGGGAACCCCGCCAACCGCCGTAACACGATCGCCCGTTACGACCAGCCGCGCGGCAACATCCTGGTGCGGACCGGCACCGGGGACGCGACGGCGACCGTCACCGGCTCGAAGAACACCGGCCAGCAGCTCGCCTGGGAACGCACCTACCTCCACGGCCCCCTGTACGCGCCGGTCACCGGGTACGCCTCGCAGACCTACGGCACCTCGCTCCTGGAGAACGCCGAGGACGCCGTCCTCTCGGGGACCGACTCGCTGCTCGCTCCCCTGCCGCTGTGGAACGACCTCACGCGCGGCCGGCAACCGGGGGGCGACGTGGTCACCACCATCAGGGGTGCGGTGCAGCGTGCCGCGTACGAGGGCCTCGCCGGCCGCAAGGGCGCGGTTGCGGCGCTGGAGCCGTCCACCGGGAAGATCCTGGCGCTGGTCTCCTCGCCCTCGTACGACCCCGAGCTGCTCTCGGGCACGGGAACGGCGGTCACCGACGCGTGGACGCGGCTCAACACCTCCGCGAGCCGGCCGATGCTGAACCGGGCCATCCGGCAGACCTACCCGCCGGGTTCGGCCTTCAAGATCGTGACCGCGGCGGCTGCGCTGGACGCCGGAGTGGTGGACGACCCGGACGAGGCGACCGACACCCCGTCCCCCTACGTCCTGCCGGGCACGTCCACCGTGCTGCCCAACGAGTCGAGCGGCTGCGGGAAGGCGTCGCTGGCCGAGGCGATCCGGATCTCCTGCAACACCGTGATGGCGCACCTGGGGGTGGAGGTGGGCCTGGACGGGATGGTGGAGGCCGCGGGCGGCTTCGGCTTCAACGACGACGGGCTGCGGATCCCGTCCGGGGTGGCGAAGAGCAACTTCGACACGGAGATGAGCGACGACCAGCTGGCGCAGTCCTCGATCGGGCAGTTCGACACCACGGCGACCCCGCTCCAGATGGCGATGGTCGCCGCGGCGGTCGCCAACGACGGGGAGATCGCCCGCCCCCGGCTGGTGGACCGTACGATCAAGCACGACGGCGACACGGTGTCCCGGACGTCCACCGACTCCTACCGGCGGGCGATGAGCCCGTCGACGGCCGTGCTGCTGCGGCGGATGATGGTCGACGTCGTGGAGGACGGCACCGGGACCAACGCGGCGATCGACGGCGTCACCGTCGGCGGCAAGACGGGCACCGCGCAGCACGGGGTGGACAACACCGGTGCGCCGTACGCCTGGTTCATCTGCTGGGCGCAGTCGGCCGGTTCCGCCCGGCCGGAGGTGGCGGTCGCCGTGGTGGTCGAGGACGCGGCGGCGGACCGCGCGGACATCAGCGGTGGCGGCAGCGCGGCGCCGATCGCGCGGGCGGTGATGGAGGCGGCCCTGCCGCGCGGGTGATCGCGGCGACGGCCCTCCGTTTCCCGGGGCGCGGGTGAAGACTGGTGCGGTGGACGGAATCGGAGCGGTGGGGCGGGCGCTGGAGCGGATCGAGGAGCTCGATCCTCGGCTGGGCGCGTTCATCGAGGTGTGGCGGCAGGAGGCGCTGGCCCGGGAACCCGCGGCGGCCCTGCTGCCGTTGGGCGGACTGCCGTTCGCGGTGAAGGGCCCGGCGGGGCTGCGTGCGTACGCGGCCCGCCGGCTGGTCGGGGCGGGCGGGGTGCCGGTCGGCTCGACGGCGGTACCGGGGCCGGGCACCCACTGGCAGACGTGGGGGCTGGGCGCGCACGGCCGTACCCGTAACCCCTGGCGGGCGGACCGGACGCCGGGCGGCTCGTCGGCCGGGTCGGCGGTGGCGGTCGCGGCGGGGATGGTCAGCCTCGCCACCGGCAGCGACGGCGCCGGGTCGGTGCGGCTGCCGGCGGCGTGGTGCGGGGTGTTCGGGCTGAAGACGACGAACGGCCTGCTCCCCTCGCCGGACCGGTCGGGGCTGGCGTCGGCCGGTGTGCTGGCCCGGTCCGCGGCCGCGGCGGAACCCTTTCTGCGCCATGTGCTGGACGGGTACGAGAGCACCGGGGTGCGGCTTCCCGTGCCGGCCGTGTTCAGCGGGGACCTGGGTTTCGCCGACGTCGATCCGGAGGTGTCCGCGGTGGTGCGCGCGGCGGTGGACCGGCTGGTGGCGGCGGGCGTGGTGCGGCTGGCACCCGGCGGCTGCGCGCTGCGCGACCCGGCCCGGGCGTGGCAGGCCGTACGGGGCGGGGCGCCGGGCCCCGGGGCGGCGGAGACCCGGCGCGCCAACGACGCCGTGCTGGACGCCCTGTTCGCCCGTACGCCGCTGCTGCTGACGCCCACCACCCCCAACCGGCCGCACGGGCACGAGGGGCCGGGCGAGGTGTACTCGACGGCGCTGACCTGGGCGTTCAACCTGAGTGGGCATCCGGCGGCGAGCATTGCGGCCGGCTTCACCGGGGACGGCTGCCCGGTCGGCCTCCAGTTGGTGGCCGACCGGGGGGCGGACGCCTGGCTGCTGGCCGCGGCCCGCGCGGCCGAGGACGCGCTGCCCCGGGTGGGACCGGCGGTCTCGGGTCCCGCCTTCACGTGACCGCGAACGCGGCGGGCGTCCCCTGTACGCGGCACGCGCCTTATGGGTACCCCGGCAACGTGTGAGCGGTGTACGGCAGTTGAACGTGACGCACGGCATGGCGCTCCGGACCGGCAAGCGTGCCGGAGGGATTGACGGCCTTGCTGACAAGCAGTCCAATAAGAGGTGACCACCGGTAACCCACGTGCGAGGTACCCAGTCATGACGACAGTGAGCGAACACGACGTCCAGGTCCTTCGCGACGCGCTCGGCCCGCTGCGGGACCGCGAGCAGATCGCCGAGCGCCTGCTCGAATCCTCGGCCAAGCACTCCTTCGACCCCGAGACCGAGATCGACTGGAGCTCGGCGATCGAGGACGGCAAGTGGTTCTGGCCGCCCGAGCTGGTCTCCCTCTACGACACTCCGCTCTGGCGGAAGATGTCCGAGGAGCAGCGGATGGACCTGGCCCGGCACGAGGCGGCGTCGCTCGCCTCGCTGGGCATCTGGTTCGAGATCATCCTCATGCAACTGCTGGTGCGGCACATCTACGACAAGCCGGTGACCAGCAACCACGTGCGGTACGCGCTCACCGAGATAGCCGACGAGTGCCGCCACTCGATGATGTTCGGCAAGATGATCGAGTGGGGCCAGGCCCCCACCTACCCGGTCCCGCGCGGCTACCACAACGCGGCCCGGATCCTGAAGACCGTCTCCACCACCCCGGGGTCGTTCGCCGGGACCCTGCTCGGTGAGGAGATCCTCGACTGGATGCAGCGGCTGACCTTCCCGGACGAGCGCGTCCAGACGCTGGTGCGCGGGGTGACCCGCATCCACGTCGTCGAGGAGGCCCGGCACGTCCGGTACGCCCGTGAGGAGCTCCGCCGCCAGATGGTGACCGCCCCGCGCTGGGAGCGCGAGCTGACCCGGCTGACCTCGGGCGAGGCGGCCCGCGTCTTCTCGGTCTGCTTCATCAACCCGCAGGTGTACGAGAACGTGGGCCTCGACCGCCGTGAGGCGCTGGAGCAGGTCAAGGCCAGCGGGCACCGCCGGGAGGTCATGCAGTCGGGCGCCAAGCGGCTCACCGACTTCTTCGACGACATCGGCGTGCTGAACGGGGTGAGCCGCCGGCTGTGGCGCAAGTCCGGCCTGCTGGCCTGACCCGGCGCCCCGGCGGCCCGGGCCCGCCGGACGCCCGCCGGTCCCCGGCGGGCGGGGCCGGTGAGCAAGACTGTCGGGGTGAGAAGCGAGAACACCCCCTTCGAGGGCGGTCCCCTGGACGGCCGGGTCCTGCCCGTCCTCACCGGCCCCACCGGCCACCCGCCCAAGTGGTACGTGGTCCCGGTGCCGGCCGAGGACGGCGGCGCGCCGACCGTCCACGCCTACCGCCGTGTCCCCGCCGGCCACACCCCCCGGCTGCACCTGCAACGCGGCTGGCTGTACGAGTACGCCCCCCAAGGACGCGAGCGTTTCCGCCCCAAGTGGCCCTGGACGAAGCCGAACAGCGGCGGCTGACGGCCCGGGGCGGACGTCTCCGCCCTCTGCCGCACCCCATAGGATCGGCCGTCAGGTGCCGAGGGACGGTCACGAGGGGGGTGCGCCATGGAGGCGCTGCGTCAGGACGATCCACGCCGCTTCGGCCCGTACACGACGCTGGCCCGTCACCGCGAGACGGCGAGCGCGGTGAGTTACCTGGCGCGCGGCGCCGACGCCGGGGAGCTGGCGCTGATCACCGCCGCCCGGCCGGCCCTCGCCGCGGTGCCCGCCTTCCGGCGCCGGTTCGTGGCGGAGCTCCGTACCGCCGAGCGGCTGGCGGGCGGCTGGGTGCAGCCACCGCTCGACCCGCCCGACCAGGACGCTCCCGCTTCTGCGGACCGCCTCTGGAGGGCCACCCGCTACCTCCCGGCCCTGACGCTCGCCGAAGCCGTCGCCGTCGGCGGACCGCTGCCCGAGCGCGCGGTCCGGATACTGGGCGCGGGCGTGGCGGAGGTGCTGGCCCGGGTCCACGCCACCGGCTCCGCGCTGCAGGGCCTCTCCCCGGACACGGTTCTGCTGGCCTCGGACGGGCCCCGGCTGACGGCCTTCGGCCCGCTGGGCGGGGCGTCCGCCGCCGAGGCGCTGCCTGGCGGCCAGCTCTCCGTACGGCTCGGCTACCTCACCCCGGAGCAGGTCGCCGGCGAGGAGGCGGGCCCGGCGTCCGACCTCTTCGTCCTCGGCCTGCTGCTGGCGTACGCGGCGACCGGCGCCACCCCCTTCGCCGAGGGCCCCGCCGGGAAGGCGGCGGACCGGATCGCCCACGGGGAGCCCGGACTCGACGGCGTACCGGCCGGAGTGCGCGAGCTGATCGCCGGATGTCTGGCGAAGGACCCGCACCACCGCCCGAGCGCCGCGACCGTCGCGGCGGCGCTGGCCCTGGAGGGCGCGGCCGCGCTCGCCCGGAGCGGCTGGCTGCCCGGACCGCTGTCGGCGGCGGTGGCGGACCAGGAGGCACGGGTGCGGGCGCTGGAACCTCCCCGGGACGGCGGGACCTCCGGCGACGGACCGGCCGGTGCGGGCGACGACCCGGCGGCCACCGGGACGGCCGGCGACGTCGGAAACGTGTCCGGCACGGGGAACGGCCCTCGGGACGATTCCGTGCCCCGGGAGGGGGAGGCGACCACCCGGTTCCCCGACACCCGGGCCCGGGAGCCGGAGTCGGACAGCCCGACCACCCGGCTCATGGTGACCCGCGAGCACTCCGCCGGGCGGGCCCTGGCCACCCGGCCGGCCGCCCCGGTGGCACCGGCCGTCCCGCCGGCCGTCCCTTCCCCCGGCTCACTGCTCCCCGCGCGCCGGCCCCTCGAGTCGCCGTCCGGCAGCCCGCTCTCCGCGCACGTCCCCACCGCCCCGGCCTACCCGGCGCCGTACTCCGGCACCTCCCTGCCCGGCACCTCGCTGCCCGGAGGCGGGGCGTCCCGTGCGGCCGGCCCGGCTGCGCTGCCCGCCGCACGCCCGCACACCGGACCGGAGGGCGCAGCGCTCTTCCCCACCCGCAGGTCGCTGCTGGCCACGGTCGCCGCCGGAGCGTTCGGTCTCCTCGTCGGCGGCATCGCGGTCGGCGCCCTCGGGACCGACGGCACGTCCACGCCGGCCGAGGACGACGAGCCCGCGCCGAGCAGGGCCCCGGTACTGCTGCCGGGGCAGCCGCCCGCCCTCACCTGGACGTACGCGCATCCGGCCGCCGAGGCGGAGCCGCTCACCGCCGCGCTCTGGCAGGACCGGCTCCTGGTGCTGACCAGCAAGGTCCAGGCGTCGGCCGTCGACCTCCGGACGGGCGAGCGGGTCTGGCAGCGGGCGGACGGCGCCGAGGGGCAGGCGGCGCTCGCCGCCGGGGACGACCTCGTCTTCGTCGCGGGCCCGACCGCCTTCCTGTGGCTGTCGCCGACGACCGGAGAGGTGAAGCACCGGGTGCTGCACGCGGACGGTTTCGCCGGCCTGCCCGGCCTCCGCGTCGGCACCCTCACCGGGCACTCGGGCTCCGTCGTCTGGTTCTGCGGCGCGCGGACCGTCACCGTGAAGGCACCGAAACCGGCCAAGGGCAAGAAGCCCGGCAAGGACCGACGGGTCGTCCAGGCGTACTTCTTCGCCTACGACCTGGTGCGCCGAGAGGAGGTCTGGCGCGTCCAGGTGCCGGCGGGCCGGGGGGCGTCCGGCCCGGAGTACCGGCTGGCGGCGGCCCGGCTCAACGACATCGTGGTGCGCCAGGACGCCTCCGCTCTCACCCCCGACGACGTGCGCTCGGCGAAGGGGAAGGGATCCTTCCGCTGTTTCGACCGGAGGACCGGGAAGCTGCTCTGGACCAAGGGGTTCGGCGCGCTCTCGCCCGCCGGAGCGGTCGGCGGCGACGAGGAGGGACGGCTCTTCGGTGCGGTCGGCGACGACCTGGAGGCCTGGGACACGGAGTCGGGAAAGCCGCTCTGGCGGCTCGACGGGACGGGCCGCTCCTCGGAGTTCGGTCCCCCGGTGGAGTCGGGCGAGCTGATCGTCACCACCAACCGCAGCCAGGAGGTCGGGCTGGTCGAGCGCGAGACCGGCAAGCTCCTCTGGCTGCGCTCCACCGAGGTGCCCGCCGGCGGCGCCGCCCCCGCCCTCACGGTCACCGCCTCCGGCGACACGATCCTCGCCTCGGACACCACGCAGGTGACGGCCTTCGACGCGCGCGACGGGCGACGGCTGTGGAAGTTCCAGGACATCGGCGTGCAGGAGCCCGGGGGAGCCGCCGTCACCGGCCCGTACCGCGTGCTGACGACCGCGCGGACGGCCGTCGTCCTGCGGGGCCGGGCCGTCTACGCCTTCCCCGTCGCCTGACTGGCTCCGTGGCCGGGCGGGTCCGCTCCAGGGCCGGCCCCGCCGTACGGGCTCCGTCGCACGGACGCCCGACCGGGCCCCGCCGTACGGGGAGACGCGCGGCGCCACGCCGTGCGGAGCTTGCACCGCCGGACCCCGGGTGAGCGAATAAATATGATTCGCACACTTTTAGGGGACCCGGCGTACGGTCCGGCTCCGCAGCCTCACCGGAGGTGACGACGTGTCAGGCAGAGTTCTGCGAGCGGTCTGCGCGACCGCGGTCCTGGCGGCGGTGACCGCCCCCGTCTCCGCCGGGGCCGCCCCGGGCCCCGGACCGGCGCCCGGGCCGTCCGAGACCTCGCCGACAAGGAGCGAACGCCCCCGGGAGGACGGGACGGCCGGCCCCGCACCCGCTGAACCGACGACCGGCCCGAGCGCCCGCGCCACCCCCGGCACGACGGCCGCACCCGGCGCGGGCACGCCCTCCGGCCCGGCTCCCGGCGCGAGTCCCGGCACGACCGTGGACGCCTCCGAGGCCTTTCCGGGCCGCACCCCGTCCGCTTCCCCCGACCCCGGCGCGGACCGGCCGGGCGACCCGTCCGATCCGGCCGCCGATCCCGACCCGTCCGACGACGCGGTCGCAGGGCTCCCCGACACCACCGCGGCCGGTGCTCCGGAAGCCGCCCCCGGGACCGTCCCCGCGCTGCTCACCGAGCTCCGGACGCTCTTCGGGCGCGCCGAGGCGGCTACCGAGACGTACAACGCGACCGCCGAGAAGCTGGAGCGGCAGAAGGCCGCCACCCGGAAGGTCGACGCCCAACTGGCGAGGTCCCGGCGTGCTCTCGGTGCCGGACGGGCGGCGGCCGGCCGGCTGGCCCGGGAGCAGTACCGGGGGCGGTCCGAGTTCTCCGCCTACCTCCGTCTGCTGCTGGCGGACGGGGCGGGATCGGCGGACGTGTTCGGCCAGGGCCATGTGATCGCCCGGGCGGCGGCGGGGCGGGCGGCCGCGGTGGGCCGGCTCACGAAGGCGGAGAAGCGTGCCGCCGTCCTCGCGGTCGCGGCCCGGAAGTCGCTCGCGAAGCAGCGGAGACTCGCGGCGGACCAGCGCAGGCAGCGAGATTCCGTACGGGCCGGCCTTGCACGTGTGGAAGCGCGCCTGGCGAAGCTGACGCCCGCCCAACTCGGCGCCGTCTCCGCACTGGAGAACGAGGAGGTCGACGAGGCGCAGCGGGACCTCGTCACCTCCGGCGCCCTCGGTTCCCCCCGCGTCCCCTCGCGGCGGGGCGCCGAGGCCGTGGCGTACGCGGTCGAGCAGATCGGCAAGCCGTACGAGTGGGGGGCGGAGGGGCCGGACACCTTCGACTGCTCCGGGCTGACGATGCGGGCCTGGGAACGGGCCGGGGTGGCCGTCCCCCGGACCTCGCAGGAGCAGTGGGCCGGGCTGCCCCGGATCCCGGTCTCCTCGCTGCGCCCGGGCGACCTCGTCGTCTACTTCCCGGAGGCCACTCACGTGGCGCTGTACATCGGTGACGGCCTGGTGGTGCAGGCGCCGAGGCCGGGGGCGGTGGTGAAGGTGTCGCCGCTGGCGTCGAACCCGCTGCTCGGTGCGGTCCGCCCCGACCCGGAGGGCGTACCGCTGGAGGAGTACACCCGGCCGGAGCTGCCGGAAGGGGCCTCGGAGGGTTCGGACACGGGGTACAGCGGGTCCACCGAGCCGGAGTGACCGAGAGCTCACCCCTGGAAGTGGAGGACCGCGAGCCCGACCGTGCCGACGCTCAGCCACAGCAGGGTGCCCCACAGGGCGATGCCGGCGAAGAGGCCGGGGCGGGCGATCCGGGCGAACAGCGCGGGGACGCCGAGGAGGACCACCGACGCGCACCGGGTCGCGGACGCCGTGCGCGGCGCCGCGACCCCGGTCAGGGCCGCGAGCGCACCGAGTGGCGCGAGGCCGGTCGCCGGCACCACCGGTGTCCACCACGCCTCCCGGCCGCCGAACCTGCGCGCCGGCACCTCGCCGAACCCGACGGCGGGAAGCACGACGAAGTACGTCGGCACCGCCCCCGGGACCCCTCGGGACAGGGCGGACGGCATACCGGACACCCCGGCGATCAGCACGCCGGAGATACGCGGCACACCCGGTGGGCGCCTGCGGCGACGCCTTTCCTGCCAGGAGTTGTGATCGTGTGCACCATGGGACGCACGTCCGTGGCGGACACGGCCCAGCCCGGCCCCGCGCACGAGAAAGGCACCGGCCACCGGCGGGTTGCCGGTGACCGGTGCCAGAGGTGGGCGCGGCGCGAGGGGCGTCGCGCCCGCCCGGGCCGTGCCCGGGTGCGGAGCGGGTCAGGCGCCCGCGACCGAGGCCAGGTAGGCGTTCGTCTTCTCCGGGTCGAAGAAGAAGTGGTCGAAGTCGGCCGGGTCGTTGAAGCCGTTGGCGAAGCGGTCGGCGACCGGCTGCATCTGGCCGGCGGCACCGATCAGGTTGAGCACGTGCTCCGGCGGGACGCCGAGCATCGCGTTGGTCCACTTCACGACGTGCTGGGCGGTGTCCCAGTAGCGGTCGAAGGTCGCCTGCATCCACTCGGCGTCGAACGCGCGGTCGCCGTGCTCGACGATCGACTCCAGGTACGCGTGGGCGCACTTGGAGGCCGAGTTGGAGCCCTGGCCGGTGATGGGGTCGTTGGCCACGACCACGTCGGCGACACCGAGCACCAGGCCGCCGCCGGGGAGCCTGCCGATCGGATTGCGGACGGTCGGCGCGTAACGGCCCGACAGGGTGGCGTTGGCGTCGGTCAACTCGACCTTGGTGGCGCGGGCGTACTCCCACGGCGTGAACCGCTCCATGAGCTCCAGCGTCGTGGCCAGGTGCTCCGAGGGGTCCTTGATGCCCTGGAAGACGTCGAGCGGTCCGCCCGGGACGCCCTCCCAGAAGAGGATGTCCGCGCGTCCCGAGAGGGTCAGGGTCGGCATCACGAAGAGCTCGCCGACGCCCGGCACCAGGTTGCAGCGGACCGCGTCGAACTCCGGGTGCTCCGGACGGGGGCCCATGCCGTGCACGTACGCGACGGCCAGCGCCCGCTGCGGGGCGTCGAACGGCGAACGCGACGCGTCCCGGCCGAACATGGAGACCAGTTCGCCCTTGCCGGCCGAGACCAGCACCAGGTCGTACGTACGGGAGAAGTAGTCGAGGTCGGAGACGGCCGCGCCGTGGACGACGAGCTGGCCGCCGCGCTGGGCGAAGGTCTCCATCCAGCCGGCCATCTTGACCCGCTGGTCGACCGACTGGGCGAAACCGTCCAGCTTGCCGACCCAGTCGATGACCCGCGAGGAGTCGGGGCCGGCGACCGAGACCCCGAGACCCTCGATCTTCGGCGCCTGGGACTCCCAGAAGTTGAGCTGGTCGTCGCGCTCGTACTGGAGGGCGGTGTCGAACATGCACTGGGTGGACATGACCCGGCCGGTCCGGATCTCGTCGGCCGTGCGGTTCGACATGAGGGTGACGTCGTACCCCCGGGACTGCAGGCCGAGGGCGAGCTGAAGTCCGGACTGGCCGGCTCCGACTATGAGTATCTTCCGCATGGGGCGGTTCTCCGTTTGCGTGGTACGGCGATCGGGGGGCGCTTCTCAGACCGGGGTGGCGTCGAGAGCGTGGCCCACCAGGGTGAGCAGCGACTCGACGACGGTGATCCTGTTGCGCGCGTCCATGATCATCACAGGCACGTGCCCGGGGACGCTCAGGGCCTCCCGGACGTCCTCCGGCTCGTAGGGGTCCGACCCCTCGAAGTGGTTGACGGCCACGATGTAGGGCAGCCCGCAGCTCTCGAAGTAGTCGAGCGCCGGGAAGCAGTCGGCGAGCCGGCGGGTGTCGGCCATCACGATCGCGCCGATCGCGCCGCGCACCAGGTCGTCCCACATGAACCAGAAGCGCGGCTGGCCGGGCGTGCCGAAGACGTACAGCACGAGGTCGTCGTCGAGCGTGAGGCGGCCGAAGTCCATCGCCACCGTGGTGGTCGCCTTGTCCGGGGTCGCCGTGAGGTCGTCGGTCTCCTCGCTGGCCCGGGTCATGACCGCTTCGGTCTTCAGCGGGGTGATCTCGGAGACCGCGCTCACGAAGGTCGTCTTTCCCACGCCGAACCCGCCGGCCACCACGATCTTGGTGGCGGTCGGCGCCCGGGTGTGGTCCAGCTGCCACGGCTGCGCCGGCTCCTCGGTCCGGGCTTCGTCCCGGTCCTGGTCCTGGTCCTGGTCCCGGTCCCGGGGACCCGGCTGGCGCGGGGTGAAGAGCGTGGAACCGGAGAGCTCCGGCTCGGCGAGCCCGGGCCCGGCGAGCGTCGGGGCGGAGAGCTTCGGCTCAGAGACGACGGAGTCCATCGAGCACCCTTTCGAGCAGTGCGCGGTCGGGCTGACCGGCGCCGTGGCCGGTTCCGTACACGCGGATCTTTCCCTGGTCTGCCAGGTCGCTGAGGAGGACCCGGACCACGCCGAGCGGCATCTTCAGCAGGGCCGAGATCTCGGCCACCGTACGCATCCGGCGGCAGAGTTCGACGATCGCCCGGAGCTCCGGCATGACCCGGCCGGCGAGGTTCCCGCCCGTGAGCTCGCGGCGTTCGTCGGGTGCCTCCAGCGCGGCGACGAAGGTCTCGACGAGCAGCACGTGCCCGAAGCGGGTGCGCCCGCCGGTGAGGGAGTACGGGCGGACGCGTGCGGGCTTGCGGTCGTAGCCCCGTACGGGGAGCCTGCGGGCGGGTTCGGCGGCGGACGTCACTGGGCGCTCTCCATCGATTTGCGCAGCTCGCTGCGGAGTTCGGGGGTGAGGACGTGTCCGGCCCGGCCGACGAAGAGCGCCATGTGGTAGGCGATGACACTCATGTCGCAGTCGGGGGTGGCGTGGACGCCGAGGAGCGAGCCGTCACTGATCGACATGACGAAGACGCTGCCCTCCTCCATCGCGACCATCGTCTGCTTGACACCGCCGCCGTCCATCAGCTTCGCGGCTCCCATGGTGAGGGAGCCGATGCCGGAGACGATGGTGGCGAGGTCGGCGCTGGAGCCCCGGGGGCTCTGCTGGTTCCCGGCGGCCGGCGCGGCCTGGTGGCCGGGGTCGGAGGAGAGCAGCATGAGCCCGTCGGACGAGACGACCGTGACCGAGTGGACCCCTGGTACCTCCTCCACCAGATTGCTCAGCAACCAGTGCAGGTTCCGGGCTTCGGTGCTCAGCCCGAGCGTGCTGGGCGCAGTCAACTGCGTGCCTCCTCGACTGTGTCCCCCGTCTCCTGGCCGTCCGGGCGGCCGGCCAGGTCGGTCCGTGCGGCCGACGCGGACGGTGCGCCGGGTCCCGCGTCCTCCGCGATCTCCGCCTCCACGTCCCGGCGGCCGTCGCGCGCTCCCCGCTGGAATCCGCCGAGCCGGCGCCGGAGCGCTTCCTTGTCCAGACTGCCCGTGCGCTCCGTGGTGGATGCCTCGGCGGGCTTGGTCACCCGGGGGGTGCGTTTGGGCAGCCCCTTGTCGGTGAGCCGTTCGGGCTGCCGGGGCCCGGGCACGCTCTCGGCGGACGCCGCCTCGTGCCCGGAAGCCGCGCCGGGCTCGGGGGCGGCGGTCCGGTCGTACGGCTGCGGGACGGGGGTGGTCCCGGGCAGCGGGAACGGCCGGGGCTCCGGCGCCTCGTACGGGTCGTGGGCGGCCGGGGCGGGCGTGCCCGCGTCGTCGGCGGGCCGCTCGTGCTGGTCGGGGCCGATGGCGTACGGGTCCGCGGGCGTGCGGGGGGCGGGTCCGGAAGCGGCCTCCGGGACAACCGGGAGCCGGAACTGCATGGTGGTCTCGGCCGGGGACTCCGGCACGACGGGGGGCCGCGGGGCCGTCGGGGGCGTGGGGGCGGCGGATTCCCGCGCGGCGACCGGTCCTTCGGGCGTCTCCGGGGCGACGGGGCCCGTCCCCGCCGGTTCCGTGTCCCGGAGGGTGCGCTCGGCGGCGGCGATCAGCGGATCGTCGGCGGGGAGTTCGAGGAGACGCCCCTGGAGGGTGTTGGAGTTCGCCTCGGCGACCGAGCCGGGGAGGTTCAGCGCCGGTGCGGCACCCGGCACCTTCACGGGCGGCGGCGAGGAGGCCGGCGGAGCCTCCGGCAGCAGGGCCTGCGGCAGCACCACGACCGCCGCCACGCCGCCGCCGGTCTTCCGCGCCCGCAACTGGACCTGTACGCCGTGGCGCGCGGCCAGCAGCGAGGAGACCCGGAGGCCGAGACCGGCGTTGTCGTCGTCGTGCTCCCCGGTCCGGAAGGCGGCCGGGTCGGCGAGCCGGACGTTGAGTGCGTCCATCCGCGCTGCCGACATCCCGATGCCCTCGTCCTGCACGGAGAGCATCACTTCGCCGGTCTCCAGCAGCCAGCCGGAGAGCTCGACGCGCGAGTCCGGCGGGGAGAAGGCGGTCGCGTTCTCCAGGAGTTCGGCGACCAGGTGGCTCAGGTCGTCGGCGGCGAAGCCGGCGACCTGGGCGTGCGGCGGCAGGGACTGGATGGTGACGCGCTCGTACCGCTCGATCTCGCTGACGGCGGCGCGGGCCACGTCGACGAGCGGGATCGGTCCGGGGTGGCCCTGGCCGTGATCGGCGCCCGCGAGGACCAGCATGTTCTCGCTGTGACGCCGTATCACCGTCGCGAGGTGGTCGAGCTTGAACAGGGTGGCCAGCCGCTCCGGGTCCTGCTCGCGCTCTTCGAGGTGCTCGATCACGCCCAGCTGGCGCTCGACGAGGCCGAGACTGCGCAGCGAGAGGTTGACGAAGGTGTGGTGCACGGTGGCGCGCAGCCGCTCGAGTTCGGCGGTGAGGCCGGTGACCCGGTCCTGGAGTTCGGCGCGCTGGAGGGTGAGCGCCTCGCGTGCGGCGAGCAGTTCGGCGTGCTCGGTCCGCACTCCGCCGGCCTGCCCGGCGAACTCGCCGTGCAGGGCGAGCAGCCGCTCGTGCAGGGCGTTGATCGAGCGGACGACCTGGGCGAACTCGTCGTTGCGGCCCCGGTAGGCGACCGGTTCGGCGCTCTCCGGTTCGGCGGCCAGCCGGGCGGACCCGATGCGCAGCACGGCGAGCGGCTGGGTGAGGGTGCGGGCGACGGCGGTGGAGACGCCGACCGCGATCAGGAAGCAGCCGCCGAGGAGGGCGAGGGAGAGTTCGAGCGCGGTGACGTCGTCGTCGCGGAGCGTCTCCAGCCGGCGCACCTGGGCGGTGCCGAGCGCCGACTCGACACCGCGCATCCGGTCGATGCGCGCGGTGAGCGCGGCCGAGAGCTTCTTGGAGCCGGTCTTCTGCTCGGAGTCGGAGAGTTCGGGGCGGTCCATCAGGGCGGCGAGGTACTTCTCCGCGCTGTTGACCTCGGGCCCGGTGACAGTGGCGGAGAGCTTGTCGCGGGCCGCGTCGCCGGCCGCCTGGTCGAAGTCGGCGAGGGCGGCGAGTTCACGGACCCGGGCCTGCTGGGCGGCGGCGCTGAGCTCGTCCCGGGCACGGTCGTCGGCCGACTTCTCGTCGTCGTCCTCGTTCACCACGGGGAGCCCGGTGTAGGGGTCGTACTCCTGGACCGGCTCGGGGCGGGGTACGGCGAGGGCCGCGAGCAGCAGCCCCCGGGTGGCGGAAGCCTGTTCGACGGCGGTGGAGAGGGCGAGCGGTGCCCGGGTGGCCGCGGCGGCGCGCGGCGGGGCCGTCTCGGCCAGCTCGGCGGCCAGATCGTGGAGCTTGGCGATGACCTCGGTGTACGCCTGGTGCGCGGCGAGGGCCGTGCCCTTGCCGCTGACCGCGTCGCGGCGCAGCGACGGAACGGTGGAGAGGTCCCGGCGGAGCGTGGCGGGGGCCGCCTCGCGGATCTCGTCGATCTGCTGGTCGACCCGGGCACTGAGGCCGTCGGCGCCCGGCTTGTCACCGTCGGCTCCGTCGTCGGTCTCACGGCCGCCCGCGATGTACGCGGTGATCGCGTCGCGTTCGTCGGCGAGGGAGTGGGCGAGCGTGATGGCCTGCTGGTCGAGTTCGGCCAGGGTCACCAGGTTCTGCGACTCGTTGAGGTCGGAGGAGGCCCTGAGGGCCGCCGGGGCACCCGCCGCGATGACGGTGATCCCGACGACGGCGACGCCCGCGACGAGCCGGTTGCGTACGCGCACCTTCCGCTTGTCGCCGCCCGCCACCGGGGCGGTGGCCCCGGAAACGTCCTGCGTGCCGACCTTGTTCCGCGGCCGCTTCTTCTGCACCGGTGCTCGCATTCTTGACTCGTCCACCCATGAAGCAGAGGTGACGCACCGCCATGTGCACAGGCTCCCCCGCTTCCGGTCCGGCTTCTGACCATTCCAGCCCTTTTGGGAGGGGGGCGCACATCGACCGCTCCGCCACTCGAACGAGTGAACATCACTCGTGAGTGGGCGAACAAGTCTCCCCCTGGCGCGCCCGTCCCATGCGGCGGGCGTCGGGTGGACCTTCCGCGCGGGCTTTGGCAGGATGCCCGCCCGCACCCCGCTCCGGCCCTTCCCCACGCCGCACGGTCCTGGTCCGGCCTGCTGGGACGGACGATGTTCGCAGGGGTGCGGGCGGCGTGAAGGCCTCGTGCAGACTGGCTGTCATGCGCATCGAACTCGCCGGAGCGCCCGGCAGCTCCGAACGCCCCAACGAGGACTGGGCCATGGCCGCCCTTCCGGCATCCGGGCGGGGCGGGTGCGTGGTGCTGCTGGACGGGGTGACGCCCCCTCGGGGCGGCGACGGTTGTGTGCACTCGGTGCCGTGGTTCACCGCGCGGCTGGGCGGAGCACTGGCCGAACTGTCCGCATCCCGCCCGGATCTGACGCTGGAGGAGATCCTCGCGGCGTCCATCCGGCACACCGCGGACGCCCATCGCCTCACCTGTGACCTTTCTCACGCAAGGACGCCTCAGGCAACCGTCGTGCTGGTCCGCTGGGACGAAGCGGCGATCGACTACCTGGTGCTCTCCGATTCGGTGCTGCTGCTGGAGTCCCCGGACGGGAGCGTACGCGCGGTGCTCGACGACCGACTGGACCTGCTGCCACGGGAGGTGCTCGCCTCCGTGGAGCTGACGGACACCCTGGCCCGGAACCAGGAGGGCGGATTCTTCACCGCCGCCGCCGACGCATCCGTCGCCTCGCGCGCGGTGACCGGCGGACTGCCGCTCACGGAGGTCCGGGCGCTGGCCGCCCTGACGGACGGGGCGAGCCGCTGGACCGAGGTGTTCCGGGAGGGCGACTGGCACGCGGCGTTGGAGCTGCTGCGCTCGGCGGGGCCCCAGCACCTCATCGACCGGGTTCGCGCGTGCGAGCGGGCCGACACGGACCGGGTCCGCCTCGGCCGCGGCAAGCGGCACGACGACGCAACGGCGGTCCTGGTGGAGTTCTGACGAGGGGTCGGCGGGCCGCCGGACGGGGCCGCCGAGGCCGTCCTCAGCCCTCGGCGCGGGCGTTGAACTGGTGGAGCAGCCGCGCGAGTTCCGCGACCTCGGCGCGGTCCCAGTCGGCGAGCTTACGGACATAGCGGGCACGACGGGCGTCCCGGACGCGGCGGAACCGGGCGAGCCCCTCCTCGGTGAGGCGGACCAGCGAGGCCCGGCCGTCCAGGGGGTCCGGCTCGCGGTTCACCAGACCGAGATCCTCCAGGGCGCGCAGTTGACGGCTCATGGTGGCCTTGCCGACCCCGAACCACGCCGCGAGCTCGGTGGCCCGCTGCCGTCCGGCGGACTCCAGGCGCACGAGCAAGCCGTAGGCGGCGGCCTCCAGTTCCGGATGGACCTCACGCGCCATCTCTCCCGAGGTGGCGCGTGCCCGCCGCAGGATCACGGCGAGTTCGCGCTCCAGGGCGAGGAATTCCTGATCCGCCACGCCCGCGTCGGCGGGGCCGGACCCCGCCCCGCGCTCGTCGTCCTGCACCACGGCACCCCTCACGCGCTTTCCGCCCCTGAAACTTTCCGCCGCGGCGGGCCTCCTCCGCAGCTCGGCCAGTATTTCGCAGGAGTAGACCACAGGCGGGTGCCGGGCCCCCTTCCGGTGCGCGGGTCCACGCGCGTAGCGTCATTGCTGACATGTCCACACCAGACATGTCATCGGGGCCCGACCCCGCCCGCACCCCGGTTCGCGGTCCCCCACCGTCCCCCCACGAGCCACGGAGGCACCTCCCATGTCCGCAGTCAGACCCGGTTCCCGAACGGCACGTCTGCTCGCTCCCGCCGGCGCCCTGCTCGCCGCCCTCTCGCTCCTGCTCACCCTGCCCGGCACCGCCTCGGCGTCGGCCGCCGTCCCCGCCCGGGGCACGGCCTCGCTCGGCATGGGCGTCGTCGCCCACGACGGCCGGGGCTCCCTGCCGGTCGGCACCAGCGCGACCCAGACCGAGGGCGTCGACGTCAGTGGCCACCAGGGGAACGTCGCCTGGTCGACGCTGTGGAACAGCGGCGTCCGGTGGGCGTACGTGAAGGCGACCGAGGGGACGTACTACAAGAACACCTCGTTCTCGCAGCAGTACACCGGCTCGTACGGCGTCGGGATGATCCGCGGTTCCTACCACTTCGCCACCCCCGACACGACCTCCGGCGCCGTGCAGGCGAACTACTTCGCGGACAACGGCGGCGGCTGGTCCCGGGACGGCCGGACGCTGCCCGGCGTGCTGGACATCGAGTGGAACCCGTACGGGGACCAGTGTTACGGCAAGTCCCCGGCCGCGATGGTCGCCTGGATACGTGACTTCGTGAACACGTACAAGGCGCGCACCGGCCGTGACGCGGTGATCTACACGGCGACCAGCTGGTGGACGACCTGCACCGGGGCCAACGCGGGCTTCGGCGCGACCAACCCGCTCTGGGTCGCCCGCTACAACACCACGGTGGGCGCGCTGCCCGCCGGGTGGGAGTACTACACGATCTGGCAGTACACCTCGACCGGCCCGACGGTCGGGGACCACGACAGGTTCAACGGCGCACTGGACCGCGTGCAGGCTCTGGCGAACGGCTGACCCGCGGCGTCCTCGCCGCCCTCCCCCGCCCGTGGCCCCGGCGACGCACCTCGTCGCCGGGGCCATGGCGTGTCCAGCGGGTCCCGTCGGTCTCACGGGTCCCCTCGCGCTGGGGCCCGGCCGAGTCCGGGGCCCGGCCGCGTCCGGGGCGCCTCCCGCTATGAACCGCCTGTATACACCCTATGTATAGTCCGGGCTGTCGTACGGGACGTACGGCTGTACCGAGCCGTACCGAACGATGGGTGGTCCACCGTGTTCAGAAGGACGTCGAAGCCGCGCAAAAGGTTCAGCCCCGCGCTGGTGGCCCTGCTCACCCTCGCCCTGGGCGGCTGCTCCATGGCCACCACCGCCCCCGCCTCCGCGCGCGACGAGGCCGCCGGGGACGCGAAGGGCGTGCTCGGGCCGGTGGACTGCCGGACCGCCAAGTGCATCGCCCTGACCTTCGACGCCGGCCCCGGCGAGGACACACCGCACCTGCTGGACGTGCTCAAGGAGAAGAAGGTGCACGCGACGTTCTTCCTGCTCGGCGCGAACCACGTCCTCAAGTACCCCGACACCGTGCGGCGCATCGCCGACGAGGGGCACGAGGTGGCCAACCACACCTGGTCCCACAAGATCCTCACGGACCGCGAGCCGGACGAGATACGCGCCGAGCTGGAGAAGACGCAGGACGCGATAGCGGCCGTCACCGGGAAGAAGCCCCGGCTGATGCGCCCGCCCCAGGGCCGTACCGACGACACCGTCTCGGAGATCAGCGAGGACCTCGGCCTCTCCCAGATCCTGTGGAGCGCGACCGCCAAGGACTACGCGACGACCGACTCGGCGCTGATCGAGAAGCGCATCCTGGACCAGGCGAGCAGGGACGGCATCATCCTGCTCCACGACATCTACAAGGGCACCGTGCCCGCCGTGCCGCACCTCATCGACGCCCTGCGGGAGCGCGGCTACACCTTCGTGACCGTCCCCGAACTGATGGCCCCCGCCGAACCGGAACCGGGCACGGTCTACCGCCCCTGACCGTCCCCGACCGCTGCGCCGCGCACCGTCCGGGCACGGGTAAGGCCCGCTCCCCCGGGGTCTCCGGGGGAGCGGGCCGTCGCTTCGGCCGGTCACGCGCGCGGCGGCACGTCCGTCACGCCGTGCCGCTCACGCCGCGGCCGGAACCGTCTCCCGCGCGCCGGCGGTGGCCGGCGCGAGGGCGATCTCCAGCACCTGGCGGACGTCGGTCACCGGGTGCACCTCCAGCGTCGCGAGGACCTCGGCCGGAACGTCGTCCAGATCGGCTTCGTTCCGCTTGGGGATCACCACGGTGGTGATCCCGGCCCGGTGCGCCGCCAGCAGCTTCTGCTTCAGACCGCCGATCGGCAGGACCCGCCCGGTCAGCGAGACCTCACCGGTCATCGCCACGTCCGTGCGGACCAGCCGGCCGGAGAGCAGCGAGGCCAGCGCGGTCGTCATGGTGATGCCCGCGCTCGGACCGTCCTTCGGGACCGCGCCCGCCGGGAAGTGGATGTGGGTGCCCCGGTCCTTGAGGTCGGCGACCGGCAGCTCCAGCTCCGCCCCGTGCGACCGCAGGAAGCTCAGCGCGATCTGCGCCGACTCCTTCATCACGTCGCCGAGCTGACCGGTCAGGGTCAGTCCGGACGCCCCGGTCTCCGGGTCGGCCAGCGAGGCCTCGACGTAGAGGACGTCGCCGCCCGCGCCGGTGACCGCGAGGCCGGTGGCCACGCCCGGCACGGCGGTCCGCCGCTCCGCCGGGTCCTGCGCGGCCTCGGGCACGTGGTGCGGCCGCCCGATCAGCCCTCGCAGATCGGCGTCGGTGACCGTGAACGGCAGCTCCCGGTCGCCGAGTTCGTGCTGGGCCGCGACCTTCCGCAGCAGGCGGGCGACGGCCCGCTCGAGGTTGCGCACGCCGGCCTCGCGGGTGTACTCGCCGGCCAGCTTGCGCAGCGCCGACTCGTCCAGGGTGACCTCGTCCTCCTCCAGACCGGCGCGCTCCAGCTGGCGCGGGAGCAGGTGGTCGCGGGCGATGACGACCTTCTCGTCCTCGGTGTACCCGTCGAGCCGGACCAGCTCCATCCGGTCGAGCAGCGCCTCCGGGATGGCCTCCAGGACGTTGGCGGTGGCGAGGAAGACCACGTCGCTCAGGTCGAGTTCGACCTCCAGGTAGTGGTCGCGGAAGGTGTGGTTCTGCGCCGGGTCCAGCACTTCGAGGAGCGCCGCTGCCGGGTCGCCGCGGAAGTCGGAGCCGACCTTGTCGATCTCGTCGAGCAGCACGACCGGGTTCATCGAACCGGCCTCCTTGATCGCCCGGACGATGCGTCCCGGCAGCGCCCCGACGTACGTACGCCGGTGGCCGCGGATCTCCGCCTCGTCCCGGACCCCGCCGAGCGCGACCCGGACGAACTTGCGCCCCATGGCGTGCGCGACGGATTCCCCGAGCGAGGTCTTGCCGACGCCGGGAGGTCCGACGAGGGCCAGCACCGCACCGCCGCGCCTGCCACCGACCACGCCGAGGCCACGGTCGGCCCGGCGCTTGCGGACCGCGAGGTACTCGGTGATGCGCTCCTTCACGTCCTCCAGCCCGGCGTGCTCGGCGTCCAGGGTCGCCCGCGCGCCCCGGATGTCGTACGCGTCCTCGGTCCGCTCGCTCCAGGGGAGCTCGAGCACGGTGTCCAGCCAGGTCCGGATCCAGGAACCCTCGGGGCTCTGGTCCGAGGACCGCTCCAGCTTCTCGACTTCCTTGAGCGCCGCCTCGCGGACGTACGCGGGCAGATCGGCGGCCTCGACCCGGGCACGGTAGTCGTCGGACTCGTCCCCCGGGTCGCCGTTGAGCTCGGACAGCTCCTTGCGCACGGCGTCGAGCTGCCGCCGCAGCAGGAACTCGCGCTGCTGCTTGTCGACGCCCTCCTGGACGTCCTTGGCGATGGACTCGGCCACGTCCTGTTCGGCGAGGTGCTCACCGAGCCACCGCACGGCGAGCTTCAGCCGGGCAACGGCGTCCGCGGTCTCCAGCAGCTCCACCTTCTGGGCGGTGGTCAGGAAGGGTGAGTATCCGGAGTTGTCGGCGAGCGCGGAGACCCCTTCGATCTGCTGCACCCGGTCGACGACCTGCCAGGCGCCGCGCTTCTTCAGCCAGCTGGTGGCGAGGGCCTTGTACTCCTTGACCAGCTCGGCGACGGCTCCCGGCAACGGGTCGGGCACGCTCTCGTCGATCCGGGTCGCCTCGACCCAGAGGGCCCGCCCGGGGCCGCTCGTACCCGTGCCGATCCGCACCCGCGAACGGGCCCGCACGATCGCCCCGGGATCCCCGTCGGAGAGCCGCCCGATCTGCTCGACCGTGCCGAGGACGCCGGTCCCCGTGTACCGGCCGTCGATGCGCGGCACCAGCAGCACCTCGGGCTTGCCCCCGTCCGCGGCGGCCTGCGCGGCCTCCACGGCGGCCCGCGCCTCACTGTCGGAAAGATCGAGGGGGACGACCATGCCGGGCAGCACGACTTCGTCGTCGAGCGGCAGCACGGGCAGGTCGAACGGGGTGGACGCCTTGGACTCGGTAGCCATGATCTTCCCTTCGGCAGTCAAGTTGAGCTATGCAGACTCAATGCTTGTGAGCCGGGGAATGTTCCCCGAGGCGTGTTCGCTCTGAGCGATCGGAGGGTGACGGCCTTCCTGCGGCGCTTCCTCCCCCGCCCGAACAACCGCGCGCACCTGATCCATCCCGGACGCCCGTACGTCCTCGGCCGGATGCGCGAAGGAGCGACACCCGTGCCGCACAGCCGTCGGCGGCGAGCACTCGGGGGGCGGCCGGTCCCCCGCGCTCACGGCCCGACGGAGGGCCGGGGCCGTAGGGGCCGGGGTGTTCCGGGCTCTCCGCGCGGGCGGACCTGGCCGGCCCGGCGGAGCAGGGCGACTGCTACCCCCGGGGGGTGCCGTCCCAGCGCCAGGTGGCCGGACGGGGACGCCCCGGCAGATCGGCGCGGCCGGTGGCCCACAACAGGGTGGACCAGGGGTCCGTCGACTCCGGGGCATCCGGGAAGAGCCGGGTCAGCACCCGTGAACAGAGTGCGGCGGGCGGGTTCCAGGGGAGCCCGAGACCTTGGGTCAGGTCGTGCGTGTGCACCAGTGTCTCGACGATGCCCATCGCGGCGAAGCCCTCGGGGTCGGAGGCACCGTAGGTGTGGTGGGCGCGGGTCTGCGACGGTTTCGTGCGGACCGTGGCGACCAGCAGCGCACCGCTGGCCTCCAGCACCTGCAGCAGACCGTCGGGGCCGGCCTCCCGGTCGGCGTGGATCGCGTTGGCCGGGCCGCCGGGCCGCCGGCTCTCCCACAGGAAGGGCACCTCGCCCTGCGAGGGTGGTGTTCTGGGGCCCAGTTGCGCGGCGTAGGCGAAGAGGTCGTCACTGAGGTGCTCGACCGTCTCCCAGCAGTCCCATTCCAGCGTGCCGGCTTTCTCCTCCCACGCGGCCGAAGGCGCCTCGCGCAGGGCGGCGACGGCGAGTTGCACCGCCAGGTCGAGGTCGTCGGCGGTGACGGGGGGCCGAGCCGAGCCGGCCTCTGCTGATCGGGACATGGCAGGACCGTACCCCGGCGGGAAAGGGCTGCGGCCACCCCCGGGCGGCCCCTCGCACCTCTGGCGCCGCATCCCCTTTCTTACTCCCGCGGCCGGATGGGCCCACCCGGGTCCCTCGGCTCCTCCGCACCAGCAGTCCCCCTCGCTCCCCTCGCCCCGCCGGCCCCTCCCCCGCCACCCGCGACCGCCGCGACGGCCCCTTCGGCGAGGCGGTACGGTACCGCGCCAGCCGGGCGGCCACTTCGACATCGTCGCCGACGGGTGCTTCCTGATGGACATCCCGGACGGCCGGTCCGAGCAGCTTCCGACCGACGCGGCGCCGCCGGCGCTGCCGGACGCGCCGCCGCCCGCGCCATGGGCTCAGTCGGTGCTCATCAGCGGGCACGGGGGCGGGTTCCCGGTGGTCCGGGCCGCCGCCGCCCAGGACGGTAAGGGCGAATCGTCGTGGCCGAGCGGGAACCCGCTGCCGTGTCGGGCACCGCGCGGCCCGCCCGACCGGATCTACGCCGCCCCTCCGGCCGATCCCATGACGGAGATCGGCGGGCGGACCTCGTCGAGCACCTCCGTACGACTACGGAGCGTTATGGCCGCACTCTGTCTGGACATCGACAACGAGTCCGCGTGGAGCGTGGCCGGGACAAACGGAGGCCCCCACTCCCCTCTCGTCCCGCCGACCGCCGGGAGCACCTGCCTCCCGGAGGCGTTCTCGCCATCTGGTCAGCACAACCGTCCGAATCGTTCGAACAGGCTCCGCGCCACGACGGAATCACGGGGGTACGGACCGAAGAGGTGGCCGTCGCCCGAGGTGTTCCCGACGCGTTCCCGACGTGGTTCATCTCGCACTTCGGACCGGCCGGGCACCCCGCCGGGGTATGCGGGCGAGCGAAGATACCCGGACAAGGCAGGCTTTCCTCTTCTCCGGGCGGGGTATCCCTTCCTCTCCGGGCACCACCCTGCGTAGCCGAAAGGCGTCCGCTGCCTCTACGCTGCTGCCCGGCAGTCGGACCACGTACGCAAGAAAACGAGCGATCACCGCGACTTCTGGAGGAATAGCCTCCGCGGAAGCGGGCAGGGGCGGGGCGATGGAACAGACACACACCACTCACAGCGGCGTCGCGGCCACCCCCGGTGCGCAGCGCCGGGTGCTGGTGGTCGAGGACGACGCCACGATCATCGAGGCCATCGCCGCCCGCCTACGGGCGGAGGGTTTCCTGGTGCAGACCGCGCCGGACGGCCCCGCCGCCGTGGACGCCGCCGAGGCGTGGCAGCCCGATCTCATGGTGCTCGACATCATGCTCCCGGGCTTCGACGGCCTGGAGGTCTGCCGCCGGGTGCAGGCCCAGCGCCCCGTGCCGGTGCTGATGCTGACCGCCCGGGACGACGAGACCGACATGCTGGTCGGGCTCGGCGTCGGCGCTGACGACTACATGACCAAACCGTTCTCCATGCGCGAGCTGGCGGCCCGGGTGCACGTGCTGCTGCGCCGGGTCGAGCGGGCCGCGCTGGCCGCCGTGACGCCGCGCAGCGGCATCCTGCGGCTGGGCGAGCTGGAGATCGACCACGCGCAGCGCCGGGTCCGGGTGCGCACCGACGACGTGCACCTGACGCCGACCGAGTTCGACCTGCTGGTCTGCCTGGCGAACACCCCGCGCGCGGTGCTCTCCCGCGAGCAGCTGCTCGCCGAGGTCTGGGACTGGGCGGACGCCTCGGGCACCCGCACGGTCGACAGCCACATCAAGGCGCTCCGCCGCAAGATCGGCGCCGAGCGCATCCGGACGGTGCACGGAGTCGGCTACGCACTGGAGACCCCGGCAGCATGACCCGCTCCGGGTCCGGTCTGCGCCCGTTCTCCATCAAGGCCAAGCTGGGCACGCTCGTGGTGGTGTCCGTCTTCATCACCACGGGACTGCTCGTGGTGGCGCTGCGGACGCGGACCGAGTTCCAGTTCATCACCGTCTTCTCGGTGATCGCCACACTGCTGATAACCCAGTTCGTGGCGCACGGCCTGACGGCTCCGCTCGACGAGATGCGGGCGGTGGCCCGGTCGATCTCGCACGGGGACTACACCGGCCGGGTCAGCGGGGCGGGGCGCCGGGACGAGCTGGGCGACCTCGCCCAGACGATCAACCTCATGGCGGACGACCTGGAAGCGGTCGACCGGCACCGCAAGACGCTGGTCGCCAACGTGTCGCACGAACTGCGGACCCCCATCGCGGCCCTCCGCGCGGTGCTGGAGAACGTGGTGGACGGGGTGTCGGCCGCCGACCCGGAGACGATGCGTACGGCGCTGCAGCAGACGGAGCGGCTCGGCCGGCTGGTGGAGACCCTGCTCGACCTCTCGCGGCTGGACAACGGTGTCGTCCCGCTGAAGGCCGGCCGTTTCGAGGTGTGGCCCTACCTGTCGGGGGTACTGAAGGAGGCGAACCTCGCGGCTTCGCGCCGTCGGCTCTCCTCCGGTTCGGGTAACCACTCCCGTACGGACGTCCATCTGCACCTGGACGTCTCGCCGGCGGACATGACGGCGTACGCGGACACCGAGCGGCTCCACCAGGTCGTGGCGAATCTCATCGACAACGCCGTCAAACACAGCCCGGCGCACGGCCGGGTGACGGTGCTGGCGCGACCGGGTGCACATCCCGAGTCTCTGGAACTGGAAGTGGTGGACGAGGGTCCGGGCATCCCGGAGGCCGAACGCCACCGCGTGTTCGAGCGATTCAACCGGGGCCAGAACCCGTCTCCGCACGGTCCCGGGAGCGACGGCGGCACCGGGCTGGGGCTCGCCATCGCGCACTGGGCGGTGGACCTGCACGGTGGCCGCATCCGAGTGGCCGAATCTGCACGTGGGTGCCGTATTCGCGTCACTCTTCCGGGGATGTCACCGGCTCGCAGTTGACATATGGTTCGAACGCGAGGGGCGTGATCTTGGTCCCTCACCACCAGGGGTGCGGCTGTAGGGGCCGAAGCCGCCCTCCTGACTACCCGAAGCACAGCGGGACCTCGCTTGTTTCCCGCCATTCCGCGCTCCGAAACCCGCCTTCCGATGTGATGTGCACGACGATGCGCGGCCCGGTCTGCAAGGAACGGCATGGGAGGCGTAGCCTTGATTCCCGCTGTCCATCACCTTGTGAAGCGGAAGAGGGCGGTTGCCGCCGTGTCGTCTCAGTCCCCCAGTAACTCGACCATCTCGACCGATCAAGCAGGCCCGGGAATCAACCCGGCCGCTGCTTTCGGTGCCAATGAATGGCTCGTCGACGAGATCTACCAGCAGTACCTCCAGGATCCGAACTCCGTCGACCGAGCCTGGTGGGACTTCTTCGCCGACTACAAGCCGGGAGCCTCCGGCACGGCGGACAAGCCCGGAGCCGCAGCCCCGGCAGCACCCGACGCCCCGGCAGCGCCCGACGCCCCGACGGCGGACGCCCCCGCGGCGCCCGCCGCCCCGGTCACGCCGCCCGCGCCCGCCGCCGAGAAGGCCGCCCCCGCGCAGGCCGCCCCGGCAGCCCCCGCGGAGCCCGCCGCCTCAGCTCCGGCCGCACCCGCCGCCCCGGCGGCCCCCGTCCCCGCGGCCCCCGCCGCGAAGGCGCCCGCCAAGGCCGCCCCGGCGACCGAGTCGGCCGGTGGACCCGAGTACGTGACGCTGCGCGGACCCTCCGCGGCGGTGGCGAAGAACATGAACGCCTCGCTGGAACTGCCGACGGCCACGTCCGTCCGCGCCGTCCCGGTGAAGCTGCTCTTCGACAACCGCATCGTCATCAACAACCACCTCAAGCGCGCCCGCGGCGGGAAGATCTCCTTCACGCACCTCATCGGGTACGCGATGGTGCAGGCCCTCAAGGCCATGCCGTCGATGAACCACTCCTTCACCCTGAAGGACGGCAAGCCGACCCTGGTCAAGCCGGAGCACGTCAACCTCGGCCTGGCCATCGACCTGGTCAAGCCGAACGGTGACCGCCAGCTCGTGGTCGCGGCCATCAAGAAGGCCGAGACGCTCAACTTCTTCGAGTTCTGGCAGGCGTACGAGGACATCGTCCGCCGCGCCCGCATCGGCAAGCTGGGCATGGACGACTTCACCGGAGTCACCGCCTCGCTGACCAACCCCGGCGGCATCGGCACCGTCCACTCCGTGCCGCGCCTGATGCCCGGTCAGGGCCTCATCATGGGCGTCGGCGCGATGGACTACCCGGCGGAGTTCCAGGGCACCTCCCAGGACACCCTGAACAAGCTCGGTATCTCGAAGGTCATGACGCTGACCTCGACCTACGACCACCGGGTCATCCAGGGCGCCGCCTCCGGCGAGTTCCTGCGCGTCCTCGCGCAGCTGCTGCTCGGCGAGAACGGCTTCTACGACGAGATCTTCGAGGCGCTGCGGATCCCCTACGAGCCGGTCCGCTGGCTAAAGGACATCGACGCCTCGCACGACGACGACGTCACCAAGGCCGCGCGGGTCTTCGAGCTGATCCACTCCTACCGGGTCCGCGGCCACGTCATGGCCGACACCGACCCGCTGGAGTACCGCCAGCGCAAGCACCCCGACCTGGACATCACCGAGCACGGCCTCACCCTGTGGGACCTGGAGCGGGACTTCGCGGTCGGCGGTTTCGCCGGCAAGTCGATGATGAAGCTCCGCGACATCCTCGGTGTGCTCCGCGAGTCGTACTGCCGCACCACCGGCATCGAGTTCATGCACATCCAGGACCCGAAGCAGCGCAAGTGGCTCCAGGACCGGGTCGAGCGTCCGCGCTCGCAGCCCGAGCGCGAGGAGCAGCTGCGCATCCTGCGCCGCCTCAACGCGGCCGAGGCCTTCGAGACCTTCCTGCAGACGAAGTACGTCGGTCAGAAGCGGTTCTCGCTGGAGGGCGGCGAGTCCGTCATCCCGCTGCTCGACGCGGTCATCGACTCGGCCGCCGAGGCCCGCCTCGACGAGGTCGTCATCGGCATGGCCCACCGCGGCCGCCTGAACGTCCTGGCGAACATCGTCGGCAAGTCGTACGCGCAGATCTTCCGCGAGTTCGAGGGCAACCTCGACCCGCGTTCGATGCACGGCTCCGGCGACGTCAAGTACCACCTGGGCGCCGAGGGCACCTTCACCGGTCTGGACGGTGAGCAGATCAAGGTCTCGCTCGCCGCGAACCCCTCGCACCTGGAGGCGGTCGACCCGGTCCTGGAGGGCATCGCCCGCGCCAAGCAGGACATCATCAACAAGGGCGGCACGGACTTCACCGTTCTGCCCGTCGCCCTGCACGGCGACGCGGCCTTCGCCGGCCAGGGTGTCGTCGCCGAGACGCTCAACATGTCCCAGCTGCGCGGGTACCGCACCGGTGGCACCGTGCACGTGGTGATCAACAACCAGGTAGGCTTCACCGCCGCCCCGGAGTCCTCGCGCTCCTCGATGTACGCCACCGACGTGGCGCGCATGATCGAGGCGCCGATCATCCACGTCAACGGTGACGACCCGGAGGCCGTGGTCCGCGTCGCGCGGCTCGCCTTCGAGTTCCGCCAGGCGTTCAACAAGGACGTGGTGATCGACCTCATCTGCTACCGCCGCCGCGGTCACAACGAGGGCGACAACCCGGAGTTCACCAACCCGCAGATGTACACGCTGATCGACAAGAAGCGCTCGGTGCGCAAGCTCTACACCGAGTCGCTCATCGGTCGCGGCGACATCACGCTGGAAGAGGCCGAGCAGGCGCTCCAGGACTTCCAGGGCCAGCTGGAGAAGGTCTTCGCGGAGGTCCGCGAGGCCACCTCGCAGTCGGCTGCCCCGCACGTCCGCGAGCCGCAGGCGGCCTTCCCGGTCACGGTGGACACCTCGGTCTCCGCCGAGGTCGTCAAGCGGATCGCCGAGTCCCAGGTCAACATCCCCGAGCACATCACGGTGCACCCGCGCCTGATGCCGCAGATGCAGCGCCGGGCCGCCTCGGTGGAGAACGGCACCATCGACTGGGGCATGGGCGAGACCCTCGCCATCGGCTCGCTCCTGATGGAGGGCACCCCGGTCCGGCTCGCCGGCCAGGACACCCGCCGCGGCACGTTCGGCCAGCGCCACGCGGTGCTGGTCGACCAGGTCACCGGCGAGGACTACACCCCGCTGCTCTACCTCACCGAGGACCAGGCCCGTTACAACGTCTACGACTCGCTGCTCAGCGAGTACGCGGCGATGGGCTTCGAGTACGGCTACTCGCTGGCCCGCCCGGAGTCGCTGGTCGTCTGGGAGGCGCAGTTCGGTGACTTCGTCAACGGCGCGCAGACCGTCGTGGACGAGTTCATCTCCTCGGCCGAGCAGAAGTGGGGCCAGACGTCCGGCGTCACCCTGCTGCTGCCGCACGGTTACGAGGGCCAGGGCCCGGACCACTCGTCCGCCCGCCCGGAGCGCTTCCTCCAGATGTGCGGTCAGGACAACATGACGGTCGCCATGCCGACGCTGCCGTCGAACTACTTCCACCTCCTGCGGTGGCAGGTGCACAACCCCCACCACAAGCCGCTGATCGTCTTCACCCCGAAGTCGATGCTCCGCCTCAAGGCGGCCTCCTCGAAGGTGGAGGAGTTCACCACCGGCGGTTTCCGTCCGGTGATCGGCGACGCGTCGGTGACTCCCGAGAACGTCCGCAAGGTCGTCTTCTGCGCCGGCAAGCTGTACTACGACCTCGACGCCGAGCGCCAGAAGCGGGGCGACACGGAGACCGCGATCATCCGGCTGGAGCGCCTGTACCCGCTGCCGGGTGCGGAGCTCCAGGCCGAGATCGCCAAGTACCCGAACGCCGAGAAGTACCTCTGGGCGCAGGAGGAGCCGGCGAACCAGGGCGCGTGGCCGTTCATCGCGCTCAACCTGATCGACCACCTGGACCTGGCCGTCGGCGCCGACATCCCGCACGGTGAGCGCCTGCGCCGCATCTCGCGGCCGCACGGCTCCTCGCCGGCCGTCGGTTCGGCCAAGCGCCACCAGGCGGAGCAGGCCCAGCTGGTCACCGAGGTCTTCGAGGCCTGACCGGCAGCGGTACCCGCGGTACTCCGCGTACGACAGGGACCGGCCCCCACCACAGCAGCACGGTGGGGGCCGGTCCCTGTTCCGGTGCACGGCGCACCGCGCCCTACCCTGGGGGAGGAACATCCGCACGCATCAGGAGCACGCCGTGTATTTCACCGACCGTGGCATCGAGGAACTGGAGAAGCGGCGCGGCGAGGAGGAGGTCACCTTCGAGTGGCTGGCCGAGCAGCTGCGCACCTTCGTCGACCTCAACCCCGACTTCGAGGTGCCGGTCGAGCGGCTGGCGACGTGGCTGGCGCGGTTGGACGACGACGAGGACGACGCGTAGGGGTACCGGCGACCGCGGCGCGCCCCCTCTCCCGTCTCATCGGTGCGGCGCGCCCCCTCTCCCGTCTCATCGGTGCGGCGCGCTCCCGCTCCCGTCTCATCGGTGCGGCGCGCTCCCGCTCCCGTCTCATCGGTGCGGCGGTCCCCCGGGGGACCTGACCCTGTTGTACGCGAGTCCCAGCACGCCCTGCGCCAGCAGGAGGGCACCGGCCGCCGTCCATCCGCCGCTGCGGTGCCATGCTCCCCAGAGTGCCAGCGGGGCGCCGACGGCGATCTGGGCGGTGGCCACCTTCCGCGCGCGGGTACCGAGCATCCAGGGGCCGAGTCCGGTGCTCTCCACCGCGTCGAGTTCCACGCGTACGGCGTCGCGCCAGCCCGCCCACTCGATCCGCGCGGTCTCCGGCAGCGCCTCGGCCGTCTTCCGGAGTTCCTCGGCGCCGCGGCCCGGCTCCAGTCCCGGCCGCAGCTCCACCCCCGCACGAGTAAGCAGCCCGAGCAGCCGCCGCAGCCGTGCGGAGCCGTCCGCGTACGGGTCGGGGCGGGTCAGCGCCTCCAGCGCCTGTACGTCGAGCACCGGGTCCAGGTCCAGCCGGGTGGCGAAGGTGGTCATCGCCTCCTGCTCACCGGCCGGGGTGCCGTCCGCCAGCCAGACGTACCCGACGGGGCGGCGGAAGCCGGACGCGAGGGTGCAGCCGGCGCGGGTGCCGTCCCACCAGAGCGCGACGACCGGCCAGGCGGAACCCACGGCGAGGGCCGCCGCCCAGCCCGCCACCACCCGGTCGACGGGCTCGGCCGGCTCGGCGGGTGTGCCCCGCCAGGCCCGGCCCTCCGGCACCAGCACGCTCCACCGGTCCCCGGCCGGGGTGAGCAGCATGGGTTCGCGCAGGAGATGCGCCACGGGCCGCACGGCGTCGGGTTCCGCCCGGCACAGCAGTAGTGCCCCCTCGGGTGTCGCGTTCATGGCTCACACGCTAGGGCAATTCCTCACGCTATGGACCGTTTTGGCGATGCTTTCGGCGGGCGAGTGAGGAGGTGTGGCCTTGACTCGGCCGATCCGCGATATATCGTGTTGAACAAGAGACGCGATATGTTGCGTCATGCCACGCTCTCTGGAGGTCACCCCATGCCCGTGTCGACGTGGACCGTCGCCGAGCCGCTGAAACTCGACTTCACCGACGAGGTGACCGCCCTCCAGGTGCGGATCGTCAGCGGCACCGTCAACGTGGTCGGCTCCGAGGAGCCGGGAGCGCGGCTGGAGGTCTCCGCCCTGGAGGGCCCGCCGCTGATCGTCACCCACCGGGACGGCGTCCTGACGGTGACCTACGAGGACCTCCCCTGGAAGAGCTTCCTCAAGTGGCTCGACCGCAACGGCCGTTCCCGCAGCGCCGCGGTGACGCTCACCGTGCCGGCCCCGGCGTCGGTGGAGGTGGGCGTCGTCGGAGCCGGGGCGTTCGTCTCGGGCATCCGGGGCCGTACCGAGGTCCGCGGCGTCACCGGTGACACCACCCTCGTCGGGCTCTCCGGGGAGGTGCGCGGCGAGACGGTGTCCGGCGGCCTGGAGGCGCAGTCCGTCACGGGCGATCTGCGGTTCGCATCGGTCTCCGGCGACCTGACCGTGGTGGAGGGCGCGGGCACCTCGGTGCGCGCGGAGTCCGTCAGCGGCGACATGGTCCTGGACCTCGACGCCGCCGGGGCGCCGACCGACATCCGGCTGACGACGGTCTCCGGCGCGATCGCGATCCGGCTGCCGCACCCGTCGGACGCCAAGGTCGAGGCGAACACCGCGAGCGGCGCCGTCTCCAACGCCTTCGAGGACCTGAGGGTCGGTGGCCAGTGGGGCGCGAAGAAGATCACCGGCACGCTGGGTGCCGGTACGGGCCGGCTGAGGGCGACGACCGTGTCCGGCTCGATCGCCCTGCTGCGCCGCCCGCCGTCCGAGGACGAACCGTACGTTGCCGAGCCGACCGGAAAGGTGCTCTGACATGCCCCCCGTATTCGCCCACGGCCGTCTCCGCCTCTACCTGCTGAAGCTGCTCGACGAGGCCCCCCGCCACGGCTACGAGGTGATCCGGCTGCTGGAGGAGCGCTTCCAGGGCCTGTACGCCCCGTCCGCCGGCACGGTGTACCCGCGGCTGGCCAAGCTGGAGGCCGAAGGGCTCGTCACCCACGCGACGGAGGGGGGACGGAAGGTCTACTCGATCACCGGTGCGGGCCGCGCCGAACTCGCCGGGCGCACCGGCGAACTCGCCGAACTGGAGCTGGAGATCCGCGAGTCGGTCTCCGAGCTGGCCGCCGAGATCCGCGAGGACGTGCGCGGTGCGGCCGGCAGGCTGCGCAGCGACATGCGCGCCGCCGCGTCCGCCTCCCGCCACCGGCCCGGCGACGGCGAGCCGGGGGGTGCCCGGAGCGAGTGGGAGTCCCTCATCGGCGACCTGGGGGATCTCGGCCGGCTCGGGAACCTCGGCGACCTGACGGAGAAGGACGCCTGGCGCAAGGCCAAGGAGGAGTTGCGCCAGGCCAAGCAGGAGTGGAAGGAGCAGGCCCGACGGGCGAAGGACGAGTCGCGGCGGGCCCGCGAGGAGGCCCAGCAGGCCCGCCGCCACGCGAAGGAGGCCGACGAGCGGGCCCGCGAGCAGATGCGGAACGCCGCGCGCCAGGTGCAGGAGCACTTCGCCCGGGGCGACTGGCCCGCCGGGGTGCGCGACGGCCTCGCCGAGATCACCGGGCACCTCGCCGGTCTCGCCAGGAACGGCTCCTGGCCTCCGGCGGACCCGGCCGAACCCGTACGTGCGCAGGGCCCGGAGGGTGGGCCCCCGGGTACGGAAGCGCCGCGCACCGGTCCGTCGCGTGCGGACGCGCCGCCTGCCGCCTCCCCCGCGGAGTCCGGCCCGGCGCCGGACTGGGCTCTGGACGTGCCAATCTCGGGCGACCCGGCCCGGGACCTGGACCGGCTGCTGGACCGCTTCCGCGACGACATCCGCGACGCCGCCCGCGACCGGGGCGTCACGGCCGGTCAGGTGGCCGAGGCCCGAGCCCACCTGGCGACGGCCGCCTCGCGCGTCGACGCGCTGCTGCGGAGGGGCACCGCGCCCGACGGGGACGGCCCCGGCCTCCGCAAGGACTGAGCCCTTCGGCGGCCCGGTGGAGCCGCCCGTCCCCGGCGACGGGGGCGGCGGCTCCACCGCACCGCGGGCCCGTCGTCCGGCGGCGGCCTTCGCCTCTCCGCCGCGCCAGGGGGGCACGCCACCGGCAGCCGCCCTCCCGGCCCTCCCCCGCGTCACACGCACGTCATCCGGTCGCGGTCTTCGCCCCTCCCCCGCCTTCCCGCCCCGCCCCGTACAGCGCCTGCTCCACGGCCGCGTACGTGGCGCCCTGGTCCGCGAGGGCCTCCGCCACCACGCCGGGCCGGGCGGCGAGCGCCAGCAGCAGGTGTTCGCCGCCGATGAAGCGGTCGCCCCGGCCCAGGGCGATCCGCAGCGAGCCCTCCAGCACCCGCTTCGCCCCCGCCGTGAGCGGCCTGCGCCCGGACCGGCGACGACGGCCCTTCCCCTCCTCCGCCAGGACGCCCGCACCGTGCTCCTCCTCGATCCGGGCGACGATCTCGCCGACGTCGATGCCGAGCCCGGCCAGCGCCTCGGTGTCGGCCTTCGTCAGGCCGCCCAGCCTGCGGGCCTCGCCGAGCGCCGCCTCCACGGAGTCCCGGCGGTCGGTGACGCCGAGAGCGGTGAGGGCGAACGCGGCCCGGCCCGCGTCCTGGTCGAGCAGGGAGAGCAGCAGGTGATCCTCGGTGATGTGGTCCTCCCCCGTGCGCCGGGAGTAGGTGACGGCCCCGGCGACGGCGGCACGGGCCTCCGTGGTGAATCGCTCGAACATCAATTCCTCCCATACTTCTTGTGCACGGCCTGCCTGCTGACGCCGAGTTCGACCGCGATCTCCTGCCACGACCAGCCCTTGGCGCGGGCACTTCTGACTTGGACGGCTTCGAGCTGCTCCAGCAGCCGCCGCAGCGCGGCGACGGCCCGCAGCCCGACGCGTGGGTCGCGATCCCCGGCACGCGCGGCCAGGTCCGTTGCATCGGTCATGCCGTCAACGTACGTTGACACAGGACGTCCGTCAACCCTGGTTGACATGAGTGCCGCTCGGGCGCTCCGCGCAAGGGGCCGGGAAGCGCGGCGCGTGTCACACCGGCACCCCGTTGGATCGGGCGGCGGCCCGGCCTAGGGTCGGGGCATGTTCGCCGCCTACGCAGCCCGCATCGACCGCGAGAACCCCCTGTCCGGCCTGGAACTGGGCGACCGCCCGACTCCCTCGGCCCGGCCCGGCTGGACCACCGTCGACGTCCGCGCCGCCTCGCTCAACCACCACGACCTCTGGTCGCTGCGCGGGGTGGGCATCACCGAGGACCGGCTGCCGATGATCCTCGGCTGTGACGCGTCCGGCGTCGACGAGGACGGCAACGAGGTCGTGGTGCACTCCGTGATCGGCCAGAGCGGCCACGGCGTCGGGCCCGAGGAACCGCGCTCCATCCTGACCGAGCGCTACCAGGGCACCTTCGCCGAACGGGTCTCCGTACCCACCTGGAACGTGCTGCCCAAGCCGAAGGAACTGACCTTCGAGGAAGCCGCCTGCCTGCCGACCGCCTGGCTCACCGCGTACCGGATGCTCTTCACCAACGCCGGTGTGCGGCCGGGCGATTCCGTGCTGGTGCAGGGTGCGGGCGGCGGGGTCGCCACCGCCGCCGTCGTCCTCGGCCGCGCGGCCGGACTCCGGGTCTACGCGACCAGCCGGGACGAGGCGAAGCGGCGGCGGGCGGTGGAGCTCGGGGCCGTCGAGGCGTTCGAGCCCGGCGCCCGGCTGCCCCAGCGGGTGGACGCCGTCATCGAGACGGTCGGGGCCGCGACCTGGTCCCACTCGGTGAAGTCGCTGCGCCCCGGCGGCACCCTCGTCATCTCCGGTGCCACCAGCGGCGACCGGCCCGCGCACGCCGAACTGACCCGGATCTTCTTCCTGGAACTCAAGGTCGTCGGCTCCACGATGGGCTCCAAGGACGAGTTGGAGGACCTGCTGTCCTTCTGCGCGACGACCGGCGTGCGGCCCGTCGTGGACGCGGTCCTGCCGCTGGACCGGGCCCGCGAGGGCTTCGAACGCATGCTCACCGGGGAGCAGTTCGGCAAGATCGTGCTGACCGCCTCCTGACCGGCCCGTTCCGGACGCACCACCCCGGACGGCCTAAGGGGAGGGCGGCACCGTTCCCGCCGTGAGCAGCGGCTACAGTCCCTGCTCATGACAATCGAGTCGTGGGCAGGCTGGTACCGGGACCACTTGGGTTCCGACGCGGCCACCGTCTTCGCGGGCGGCGGAGTGATCAAACTGCGCATCCGGGGCGTTGAGTTCGAGGGCAAGCGCCTCGACGACCTGCGCCCGGCGGCGGAACCGCTGCCGGACGGCGCTCCGTTCGCCCTCGCGAACGGCGCCCTGACCGACTGCGTCCTGGAGTGGGACCAGCCGGTGACCGTCACCGACGGGGGCGAGGACGGGGCCGAGCGGCCCGCGACCCTGAGCTGCCTGTTCTCCCTGCGCCGGACGGACCCGGACGTCCACCTCGCCCTGCACCTGGATGGCGCGCTCTACGAATCGGCGCGCGCCGAACGCGACTTCACCGCCGCGCTGGCCGCGATACGCAACGTCCTGCCGGAGGACGTGCACCTGCGGGCACCGGCTCTCTGACCGCCGGCTCGGGGGTGACCGCGGGCGGGCACTCCTGCGGACGGCCGGCCCACGGTCCCGGGGAACATCGCCCCAGCCGTGGGCACTGAGAACGATCACCGTCCGGTCGGTGTGCGCGCGGACGCGGTTCTCGCTACACCCCAGGTCTTTGCGACAGACCGGGACCGACGCGGGTGTCGCCGAGGAACCCTCCCTTCCTACTCGCCGTCCGGTTCGGCCGCGGGCGTTGGTGTCGTGGTGCCCGTGCCGCGACGGGATCGGGCGATGCCCCAGCCCACCAGCGCCCCGGCCGAGACCGTGAGCAGGAGGCCGGCCAGCGTGACGGCCTCGCCGAACTCCGCAGTCCGGTCGGCGCTCCAGTGCGACGTGGCGATGTCGCCGGTGAAGAACGCTGCGAGGATGGTTCCGCTGACGGCGATGCCGATTGCCGTGGCGACTTCGCCGGAGGTGTCGACCAGCGCCGCTCCGATGGTGGTGCGGTCGGCCGGCAGACCACGCATCACGTTGGTTCCGGCGACGACACCCACCACGCGCATCCCGGCGGCGACGAGCACGAGCGCGAGGGCGACCCAGACGTACCCGAAGCGGCCCAGCAGCGCGTAGACGGCGAGTCCGCACACGACGGATCCGGCACCGAGCCAGGCGGCTCCGTCGAAACCCACACGCGTGAGCAGCGGCCCGACGAGAGCACCGCCGGCGATGAGTACGACGACCTGCGGCAGCATTCCCAGCGCCGCCCGAGCCGGCGTCCAGCCCCAGTCGAGCTGAAGCTGGAGGCTCACGAGGTAACCGAGGCCGGCCACCGCGAGGCCCGAAGCGCCCTTGAACGCCAGCCCGCTGGACACGAGCGGGCGAGCGACGAGCGCGAGGTCGAGCAGCGGATGGGCGGTGCGGCGCGCGCGGACGACGAACAGCACGGCCGTCACGACGGCCGCTGCCGTGGTCAGCCACGGCAGGAGCGATGCGGCGCCCGCGTCGACGAACAGCGTCGGAGCGACCAGCGCGGACACGATCGCGGCCGTGCCGCACAGGGCACCGGGGCCGTCGACGGGGTCGCGGTGCAGCTCGTCCTTCCGGTCGGCGGGTATGCCCCGGCGAATGCCGATGAAGGCGAGCGCGGCGATCGGTACGTTCACCAGCAGCAGCGCCTGCCACGGAGCGAACGCCAGCACGAAGCCGCCGGCCGCGGGCCCGATCGCGAGTCCGACCAGCCCCACGGTCGAGATCAGTGTCGTACCACGGACACGGAGGGTGTCCTCGTCGAACAGACGGAACGCCAGGGCGAGGGAGCCCGGCGTCGTCATCGCAGCCGCGACACCCATCACCGCACGGACCGCGATGAGTTGCTCTGCCGTCGCGACGAAAGCGGTCGCCAGGCTCGCCGCACCCAGCAACACCAACCCGAGCAGCATGATCTTGCGGCGGCCGACCCGGTCGGCCAGCGCGCCGAAGACCAGCATCAGTCCGCCGAAGACGACGGCGTACACGCCCGTGACCCACTGCAACTCCGTCGTCGACGCCGAGAGCCGGCGGCCGATGGTCGGCAGCGCGACGTTGAGGATCGAGTTGTCGAGCATCTCGAACAGGAACACCGCGGACAGACCGGCGAGGGCTGTCCACGCTTCTCGCAGGGAGCGAGGCGAACGCGAGGATGGAGGAGAACTTTCGGCACCGTCGACCTGGTCGACCGTTCCGGTACGTCGGACCTTCACTGCGCACTCCTTCGAGGGAAGAAGTGGCGGTCCGTCCGGCACCGCGTACGCGCGCGTGCCCCTGCTCCATCGACTGGCGACGATGACCCGCAGAGCGCACAGGCTTTTACTTCGAGTGCTCCCATGCTACGACACCGTCGGACGTCACGACGCGGCACTGCGCCGCCACCGGGCTCCACTCGACGCTCAGGCCCGGTAGCGGCTCGCCCCACCACAGCCCGGAGCGAATCGACATGGCTGCGAGGGGTCAGCCGACGCGGACGCGCCCGCTTTCGTGGTCTTCGTGGTCTTCGTGGTCTTCGTCGTCGTCCTCGTCCCGCTCGTACCCGTCCGGATCACATAGCGGCAACGCCCCGCCGACGAGGCGGGGGCCCGGCTGACCGCCCTCGGCGATGCGGCACCGTACTGCCTCCCCGCCCGGGAGCCGCCCTCTTCCCGCCGGACCGCAGCGCACTACCGTGACCGCATGACCGAACTCCTCCACCTCACCGAACCCGCTCTCTGGGCGGCAGCCCTGCACGACGGCGCCTACACCTGGTCCACCCGTGGCCGCACCCTGCGGGAGGAGGGCTTCATCCACCTCTCCCACCCTCACCAACTGCCCGCCGTGGCCCGCATGCTGTACGGCTCCGAGGAGATCGAGCTGATCGTCCTGGTCATCGATCCGGCCAGGCTCACCGCCCCGGTGCGCCACGAGGCGATGACCGAGGGCGGCGAGGAGTTCCCGCACCTGTACGGCCCGCTTCCGGTGGACGCGGTGGTGGAGGTACGGCAGTGGGCGGCCCCGGGGCACGCCTCGGAGTGACCGCGCCCCCTGCTTCCCGATGCGGCGCGGATCCCGTCCAACAGCGCCCGGACCAGGCCCTCAGGCCGCTCCAGTGCCTCCGCGGACCGCCTGGGAGGGTCGGAGGGCCGGCGGCGGTACACGGTCGGCTCGCCCCTCCCGCGGCCGGCGCAGGAGCCCTTCTGGTCGAAGCCCCGGGCACCGGGCACCGCGCCGCTCGCCACCGCCGACGACATGGCGGCCGGCGTCTCCGCCCGGGCCGCCCGGCGAAGGGCGTCTGAGCACCCGCGCGGGGCCCTCCGGACAGACCTCCGCACCAGGCTCCCGCACGCGGCCCCGTGCTCGCGGGCGGCCTCTCGATGCGGCCCGCCCGGGAGGCAGAAAAAACCGCACCCGGCCCCCTCGGACACCGACTTCGGCGTGCGGGAGGGACGGATGCGGCAGCCGAGCGAGGCGTTCTGCGGCGACCGGAGCGGATTCCGGGCGCCCGCCCTGCCCTGCGTCAGGCCTTCTTGGTCTCCTAGTAATCGGCCGGGTCGGTGACCTGCGGTGATGGCGGCCGCAGGTCGTTGACCTGGCCTTTTGGTGTTGGGTGGTGATGGGGTGCGACGGTCTTCATCGGGTGTCCTGCGGACTGTGTGCGGACTGTTGAAAGAACAGAAGACGCCCCTGTGGCCGTATCGGTCCTCCAAATGATCAGCCTTGTCGGCGTTAACGCGTAACCGCTGCTTCCCCGACTGTCACTGGGTACCGTTACCTTCCCATCAGGGGCCGGTGAAGGCACTCAACGTTCCTCTGTGCGGCAAAAACTTGACGAAGGGTCGATGAGTTGATGGCGATGGTCGGGACCGGGCGCGTATGGATATCGGTGACGGTTGCGTTGACTGGCGTGGCGACCGTGGTGCTGGTCCTGGTCGCCGTCTTCGCGGACCCTGATACGACAGAGCGGACCGTGGGGGTGTGGGGTGCGGTCGTCTCGATGCTCAGCTTGCTGGTTTCTGTGGTTGCTTTCTTCCGAAGTGCAGGAGGCGGGCTTGCGGGCGGGCGGCGAGTGCGTGGCGGCCGCGGATCGGTAGTGGCTGGCGGCAATATCACTGCCTCCGCAATTGGAAACAACTCCAACGTGAGCGGCCCCCACTCGTCGCCTAGTCGTGCTGCAGCGAGGCGGAACGCGGATGACGTTCGGGCTGGTCGAGATGGGATCGCAGCTGGTGGTGATATCACGGACAGCGCCCTCGGGGATGGTAGCCAACGATGACGCCATTCCCCGGGTTCCGGCGTAAGGGCCGAACTGCTTTTCTGGGAAGTGAAGAAGTACCCGTCGAGGTCGCACGGACGGTTCAGGCCGGCCCGGGCGCAGTCGTGGCTGGCGGATCTATCATCGCTTCTGCGGTGGGTGACAACAACAACGTCACATACATCGAAAAGCAGTATGTAACCGATGGGGACGCCTTGATAAAGGCGACCCGGGACGCTTTCGAGAACGCGCTAGGCACTTTGCCACCGACGCTCCAAGAAGAAGCTCGCCAATTGCGTGATCACTGGCCTGACGTGGAAGCCGTCATTATCAATTTTCCCTCTGGTAGATCTGCACGGAGGGGCGTGTTTGAACAATGGGAAAAGTGTGAGCCGCCGTGGCTCGACAAGGCCCCCACTCGCGCGCTTACGTGGCTTGGTGGCCTGGCGGCAGTCTACGATGCCGAGAGCGCATCATTCTCGTTTTATGACCGGGCCGTACGCGAGGGGGGATTTCCTCGTGAACTTTTGGTCGTCAAGGCTGCCCTGCAGAAAGAGACGCTGACCAAGGGCAGTGCATGTTCGTACCTAGCCGCCCATGTAGATCTCGACTCACCGCTAATCCATTCCGTGCGATCCGCTCTCGCTAAAGACTGGGCCGCAGCCCTTGCTCACCTGGACCGGTGGACTGCTCTTGATAGCAGCGGACAGGCTCTGAAATGTCTCCTAAGGACGCGCATGCTTATGGCGCTGGACTTGGTCGACCAGGCCCTGCCTGCTCTGCGTGAAGCGGATGTAGCACGCGTCAGCCAACTTGGAATGGAACTGGCACAGGCTTTGCTCCTGCGAGCCAGGCGCCGCGCTACTCGCCACAGGCTCGCTGACGTCCAGGAAGCCCTGGCTGTTGCACTCCGAGTTCGTAACGCACGTCGAGAATGGTTTGGTGACAGCGCTGCGGCGGTCGTCCTTGCAATGCGGGCCGCCCTGTCTACTCAGGACCTGGCAACCGCGTGGGCTCTCTGTCAGCCGGCTCCCGAAGGAGAAGCTAGCGAGCAAGAAGCTGAGGATCCTCGCGTATTGGAGGAGAGCGCCCTGATTGCGGCACTAACGGGTCGCGAACACCGTGCGCGCGAACTCTTGAGCGTAGTGACGAGCCCGTTCCCGCGAGCACAGGTGCTGGCTGTACTCGAGGAACGCCGCGCTGGCAGCAGCGAGGACGAGCGGGTAGCGGAGGCTTGGCGGCGTGCCTGGGATGCAGCGGAGTCGGGGCCCGACCAGCTCATGGCGGCCATGGGGCTGGTGGAGTCCGGACAAGACCTGCCGGAGCTCGCGCACCTGAATGACGACTATCCCGAGGCGGTGGCTGATCTCAAGAAATTTGCCCACGCCGTCAGCGGCACAGTAGACGGCGATCTGTCGATTTTGCGTGCCAATGCGAACCAACATCCGATTATTGCTGTGAAACTGTCGCAGCGCTATCAGCAACTCGGCAATCTCGAAATGTCTGCGGCCACGCTGCAGGAGGCCGCGACACACTGGCGCGATGCGCAGCTGATGAATATGGCAGCTCGCGGCTACCAACGTGCCAGGAACTACCTAAAGTCCAAGGAGTGCGCTGAGAGCGCGCTGCGAATTGCTGGGCCAGGCTGGGCAGCGCAGGGTGCCATGTACGAGCTGCTCGTTGAGACAGAATCCGCCGCAGGGAATTGGGAGCAGGCCACGGAAGCGGCCATCACACTCCTAAGGTTGGACCCGCATAGCCTTGACGCACGTTGGGCCTTGGTGAAGTGCTACGTCACGCGGGCGCAGCCTGACGAAGCGTGGCAGACCCTGACCGAACTCGGCGAAGCAGCGACACCACGACGTCGCGACGAAGCGATCCTGTGGGTCCAGCTCGGCGCGCGCCTGTCTACTGATCCACAGTTTGTCGGGCGTGCACTAGAACTGATGCAGAAATGGCCGCAGGATGAAGAGTTGCTGGGACGCTTCCTTGCAGCTCTTCTCTTGCGATCAGCCACGACGCAACCTATGCCTGAAGAGGCAGCTGAAATGCTGCGTGAAGCGAGCTCGGACTACTTGGAGCGCTTCCCCGATAGTGTGTATTTCCGCGCCCTCGACGCCAGCGAACCACGCGCGGTACTCGAAGAACTTGGCCGGAGCCTGCGCCGCGAGCACGAGGATGAGGACCGTCGCGAGATTGGAGAGCGGATTGGGCAAGGCCAGTTCCCTGTGGGAATGCTGACCCTGCTGAACGGCCGGCCATACGCCGAGGTGTGTGTGCGGCTCACCGAGGGACCTCCCGGCCTTTTTGCATCGGACCCAAACTCGGACGTTTGGGAAGCAGCCGCCGTCCAAGCTGCCATGACTCGGCGGGTAGTCCTGGATACGAGTGCAGCTGTATCTCTCGCCCTGTTGGAGCAGGAAGCCACCGAACGGCTCCTCGGCTCCTGTCAGAGCATCATGACGACTGATCAGGTTGTTGGCGACGCCTTCCATGCCCTCGAGTCCCTCGCTCTGCGGTCCGATGCCACGGTGGTCTGGAACGAGAGCGAGGCACGGGCAGCTCTTCACGTTGCTTCAGAGGAACAGATGAGTGCCCTGCGAGGGACACTCAAGCGTGCCGTTGAACTCGTACGACTTCTACCGCGGGTGGCCCGGCCGGAGCTACGGGCATTGCCGGGATTGTCTGGGGACCGCGCCCCGCAGGCATGGCTCACGGCCTTGGACCACGCCAAGGAGCACAACATGGTGTTGTGGTGCGATGACCGAGCTCTGCGCGTAGTTGCCCGGTCGGTGGGCGTACCCGCATTCGGCACGCTTGCCTTGATCGACGCGTGTCTGCGTGAGCGGACCTTGGCACCGCAGGAGGCGATGGTTCTGAGGGCCGAACTCCTCCGACATTTCTACATGGATATACCCTTCTCCAGCGAGTTGTATGGGTTCGCAGCGCAATCCGACAGTTGGCAGGCACGAGCCGTAGCCGCAGCGATCGCACGGCCGACGGCCTGGACCGATGCACAGGCTGTGGTGCGGCTGGTTCTCAATGCGATTGCACAGATCATCGATTCTGAGCCGGACCATACTGCTTCCTGGTTGACAGCCGCGTACGTGGGTCTCTGGCGAGCAACTCTGCCCTCCCACAGGGCTGCCAACCTACAGAAACTATGCATCCAAGCCCTGACTCAGCCGTGGGTCTCCGCCTCATCAATGCCCTTTATTCTTACCGGTCTGCGCGACGGTGCTACAGAGGTCGAAAGCGGCGATGGCCCCCTGATGGCCGCTCTGGCTCGCTACTACGGCGAACTAGTGAGACAAATGGGTCATCCTGAGGCAGGGACAGAGCTCATGGACTTGTTCAGTCATGCTGGTGCAGCAGACAAGTCCGCAGCTGCACGTATCGTGATTACTCACCGAGACAATTAGGGTCATGCGGCGTACCTGACAAAGATGCCGTCGATGTGCTTCTTCGGGGGTGCGGCTCTTTTGAAGTGAAGGTCGTGGGGCCAGGCGGTCAGTGTGTATCCGTCCTGGTCGGGGCTGGGGTAGAGCAGTTGGTGTCCATGTTTGATGTGGTAGGCGTCGAGGCCACTTAGTTGCTCATTAGCTCCAGCCATCCAGGGATACCTGAGGGTTGCCGGCGAGGTAGCAATGCAGCGCGCTGGCAGTTGTGTCCACGAACGCTTCGGGAATGGCATCAGTGTCGACCCAGCGGACCTGGGAGTGCTTGCGGGGTTCGCGGTTTTCGGGTTCGCCGGTCCATTCCTCGGCGGCGAAGACGACGGTGAGGAAGCCGTTGGGGGATTCGACGCCCCAGGCGCCGTGGATGATGTGGGCGACCTTGAGGGACTCGGGCTTGACCGTGAGGCCGGTCTCCTCGTAGAGCTCGCGGACTGCGGTCTCCGTGATGGGTTCGCCGGGCTCGTTCTTGCCGACGGGGAGGTCCCACAAGCCCTGGGCGAACTTGGCATTTTCGCTGCGCTGGAGGAGGACGACTCGGTTAGTGGCCTTGTCGTGGACGATGACGGCCGCGACCAGCAGGGTCATCGAGTCGAGTGCCGGCTTGAGGGCCGGGGGGCGGTTGTCAGTCTGCTGGGCCACGGAGTTCCCTTCGTCGGGGCGGTTGTTGGGCATGTTAGGCGAGGGCCTCGCGGGCGCGGCGGGCGAGATCGGCGGCGCCGGGTACGCGGCGGCGCTGGTAGATCGCGAGCGTGGAGCGGATCGAGGTGATCGCCTTGCGGGTGCGGTCGGAGGTCATGCCCTCCATGAGGGCCAGGGCCTGTGTCCAGGCCGCGACCGCTTCGTCGGCTCGGGCCTGGGCAGCGAGGCTGTCGCCGAGGTCGGCGTGGGTGAGGGCGTGGACGCGCTTGTACTTCTCTGGGTCCCAGCGGGTGAGCGCGTCGCGGTGCTGTTGTTCCGTGCCGATGTGGTCGGCGAGGTCGGTCAGCGTGCGTGCGGTGTGGCTGGCGACTGTGCCGGCGGCGGG
The DNA here is from genome assembly GCF_029167645.1 of Streptomyces sp. AM 2-1-1. NCBI lineage: Bacteria > Bacillati > Actinomycetota > Actinomycetes > Kitasatosporales > Streptomycetaceae > Streptomyces > Streptomyces sp. AM 2-1-1. The sequence continues at coordinate 2,260,041 of NZ_CP119147.1, forward strand.
GCCGCTGACGCGGGAGAAGCTGGGCTGGGGACCGTCCTCGCGCAGGAGTGCGTCTTCGGCGGCGAGGAGAGCGCGGGCGGCCAATGGGTTCTCGCCGACGGCTGCGTAGGCGCGGGCGTGCGTGATGTGGAGGAGCGCTTCGGTCTGGCCGTCCACGTGGCCGAGGCCGCGGGTGAGGGCTCCTTTGACGAGGTCCACGCAGTGGTGGGGTTGCTTGAGGCTGAGGGACTGGTGAGCGAGGGCACGCATCATCCAGGCGGCATGGCCGTGGGGGTCGGCTTCGCAGGCGAGCTGGTAGCCGACCTGGTAGTAGCGCTGGGCAGCGCCTTCGTGGCCGAGGTCGTGGTGCTTCCACCCTGCGAGATAGGCGAGTTCGGCGACGGCACCGAAGGCAGCCTGGCGTAAGGCTTCGCTGGGGAAGCGGCCGCGCAGCATGGGGGCGGCTGTGTCGGCGAGGTACGCGGTGACGGTGGTCAGGCCATGGCCGCCGCCGAGGCGTTCGTCGGCGGCGCTGAAGGCTGCCGTGATCTGTCGAACGACGTCGATGTCGTCGCTGCCGACGAGGGAGCGGGCGGTGCGGGCGCGGAGCATCCGCGAGGTGGCTTCGTGGTCGTGCAAGAGCGGCATGGCCACGCCGGCCGTTGTGAACGCGGCGATGGCGAGGAAGCGACGGCGCTCGACGTCCGCGCGGCCGAGGTCGGTGACCGCGGTGACGGGGTCGCTGTCCGGTGGCGACTCCGTGTCGGGTGAGTGGAGGCCGAGCTCGGTTCTAGTGACGACGCGGCCCAGCCGTCGAGAGAGAGCTTCGGCAAGGTACTGCCCTGCTCGACCGGATGGTGTGCGGGCACCGCCCACCCAGTGGGAGATGGCCGACTTGTTGGTCTGGAGCAGTTCGCCGTTCTCGGCGGCGATGCGGCGTACGTCCTTGGCGAGTGTCTCGTACGTGCACCCGGTGGCGTTGATCGTGTCGCGCAGGCGGGAGTTGGCGCTGGTCGGTGCCGGCACGATCGCCTCCGCTCCGGGTCCGTAAACCGTGTATACCGCTTGGCCTCGGTCACACCGTACCCACTCTGCGTAGTGGGCGGTTCACTTATCGACAGCCGCCCCACTCTCGGGCCGGGCGGCCCCCAAGTTCCGTACGCCCCAACGGGCTCGGGCATTCCTGTGCCCCGGTCCGGACGATCAGAGACGGAGACACGGTGACCACCATTGACACCGCGACCATCACGGTCGAGCTGCCCGACGCCTTCGACCCGCGCTGGAACCGCCTGCCCGGCATCCAGGTGGACGGCCGGCGCATCGCCATCGACCCGGCCGAGTACTTCTTCCGCTTCGAGTCCAGTACCTGGCTCGTCGCCGACTGGGAGTTGGTGAAGGCTCAGCTCCTCGACGTGGATGAGACGACCGGGAGCGCGGTCGAGCAGCTCGCGCTCGACTTCATCAAGAACCACGGTGAGTCCACCTCGGACGCGGCCCGCGTGCTGGCGACGGCGTACGGCGTGTACTCGTACCTCTTCCGCGAGGAGCACCTGGCCGGCCTCGGCCTGCCGCAGATCACCGCCGACCACCTGCGGATGCTCCGCGAGACGGCCACGCTCATGGCGCTCAACAAGGTGGAGCTGGACGGCCACATCTCCAATGTCGGCCCGTGCTGGTTCTTCCCCGCCGCCACCTCCGTCGTCTTCGACCTGGACGACGCGACGGGCGGAATGCTGGACGAGGTCTACCACGGCGGCTGGTTCAACGAGCACCGCCGGATCGAGTCCATCAAGGCCCACGCCGCGCTCGGCGGCCGACTCGTGCACGGCTGCCAGTCCGTCCCGGACCAGTCCGGCGGCGTCGTCGCGCCCTACGGTGCCTCGATGGCCAACTTCCGTGACGACCTGGCCGAGTTCAAAGCGGGCTGGATCGAGCAGGTCTACGCCCACCGCGTGACCGCAGCCGAGTAACCCCACCCCCGTACGGCTCCGGGGCGGGCCAGCTCGCGCGCCCGCCCCGGAGCCCACCAGCCCCCTGGAGACCCCCATGGACCAGAGCCTGTCCGCCACCCTGCTGAACGACCTGTGCACCCTCGTCGGCAAGCCCCTACCCCACCGTGCCGAGATTCGCGTCTGGGGCATGTCCGGCGTCGAACGCGTCACCTTCCCCGACGACACCACGGCCGTCTTCAAGTACGCCAAGGAACCCTTCGACCGCGAGGCGCAGGCCCTGCAGCTGGCCCACCAGCGACGGCTCCCGGTCCCCGCGCTCCACGCAACCGCCCTGCGGGACAAGTGGCTCGGGATGCTCATGGACGACCTCGGCACCCCCGTAAGGAACGCGGACGACCTCGACGGTGTCGCCGCCGCCGTCATGCTCCACGCCGCACGCCCAGCGGGCGGTCTGCCACTCCTCGACGGAGCGGGCCTCGCAGCTCTGCCCGGCCGAGCCCTCGATCACCTCGGGCAGCTACGGAAAGCCGACCGATGGACGGACTGCGACGACATCGAGACCGCGCTGGGGAAGATCTCCGCAGCGGCCGAGACCCGTGTCCAGGGGGCGACGCTCGACCCGTTCGGCTGGGTCCACTCCGAGTTCCACCCCACGAGCGTCCACATCGGGGAGAGCGGGTGGCACCTTCTCGACTTCGCCCGCGCCTTCACCGGACCTGGCCTGATCGACCTCGCCTCCTACCACGGCACCACCGACGTACCGAGCCCCTTCCGCATGCGGGTGTTCCTGGAGCAGTACGTCACCGCAGGCGGTCATGAGGACGCCCTCGCCGCCCGGGGCGGCCTGACCGCCGAGGCATGGGCACTGGGCTGGCACCGCATGTGGGCCGTGGAGTGGTTCATGGAACAGGCCATCCACTGGATCAACGACCCGGCCAAGGACCCCGCATACATCCCCGTCGTCCGACGCCACCTGGACGACGTGGTCCAACTCCTGGAGGTCTAGGTGCTCACCCAGATCTCCCCCTGGTACGCCCACGCAGCCCAGCGCACAGCCGCCGCCCCCGCGCACGCCCTGACCGCACCGGCCCGGATGGAATGGAGCACCCACGCCGGCATCGGTCCCGGCGCCGAGATCCTGGGACGGGACCTCTGCGGCAAGCGCCTCCTGGAGCTGGGCTGCGGCCCCGGCCACAACGTTGCCCACCTCGCGAAGCACCACCAAGCCCGCGTCACCGGCGTGGACCTGATCGGCCTCCAGGTACGTCGGGCCCGCTCCCACTACGGCCACATCGACGGCGCCACCTTCGCCGCCGGCCACGCACTGCACCACCTGCAGGCCACCGGTCGGATCTTCGACGCGATCTACTCCGTCTTCGGGGCCGTCGGCCTCGTCGCCCCCGATCTCCTCCTCGCCGCCATTTCCCGGCGTCTGGAACCAGGCGGTGTGCTGGCCTTCTCCGTCCCTCACCCGGGACGGGCCGGAAGACATCCATCCACGGACGACCGCCCGCGCGAGGACTACGTCACCATGCCCGACCGCACCCGACTGCCCCTCGCCCGATGGGAGTTCGACGCCCGTCGCTGGGGCGCTCATCTCTCCCGGACCGGCCTGCGCGTCACCTCGGCGGCGGAGCTGCGGCACCCGCGCCGCGACCCGTGGCCTACCACTCTCCTGATCACCGCCCGCAAACGCTGACCGACGGAGGCACCGATGCCCCTGCCCTACCTGCTCCTGGACATCGACGGCGTCCTCATCCCCTTCCCGGCCGCCGACGGGAGCACCCCGCCCACCCACCTCCGTCACACCGTCCTGCCCGCCGGTCGGCACCCCGATGACCCCGTGCCCATCTGGCTCGACCCGAGTCACGGCGGCCTTCTCGCCGATCTCCTGACCAGTGGACTCGTCACCCCCGTGTGGTGCACGAGCTGGCGCGAGGACGCCACCACGATCATCGGCCCTCTCCTTGGACTGCCCGACTTCCCCTACCTCGACCTTCCTCGACCTCAGATCACCACGAGCCACCCCGACGGCTACCTCTGGAAGCGCGACCACGTCGACCCATGGTTGGAAGACACTCCCGCCGTCTGGATCGACGACGACTTCACCAGCTTCGACCACAGCTGGGCGGCGAAGCGCAATGCCGGGGGAGCGCCGACTCTCCTCGTGCAGCCCGACCCGTACTCAGGGCTGCAGCCCTGGCACCTGACCGAGCTCACGGCGTGGGTCTCGCAGTTGTCCGCGGTTCGCACCGTCTGACGACGAATCCACCGCAGTCCCGAACAGCGAGGGCTTCAGAGTGTTGCTCCGCGCGATGGCCGGGGCCACGCCCCGGGGAATCCAGCGAACCTCTGACTGGCTCTTCACGGGAGGAGGGCGAACCATGCAACTACCCGATGGTTAGACGAATGGAGTTTCTCTCGTCGCACGCTGCAAGCGGCGAAGAACAGGGCGCCGAGGCTGAGGGCTGCAAACCCGCGGAACCGCCGCACCGGGTCACCCATGACCTGCGGCACTTCTCCGCCTCCGCGCTCATCGGGGGCGGGGCGAGCGTCAAGCAGGGTCGGCTGGTCCTCGGCCGTGTGTCCGCCGTCATCACGCTGCGGATCTACGCGCACACTGTGGCCTGGAAAAGAAGACCGCACCCGGTCCGCCATGGACGCCGTGCTCGGCGGCCTGCGGACCGGGTGCGGACCGGTAGGAAGTCTGACTAGCGAAACCGCAGGTCAGAAGGCCTAACCAGAGATCAGGCCTTCTTGGTCTCCCAGAAGATCTTGTCGATCTCACCGATCAGGTCCAGGGCCTTCTGGCCCGTCGCCGGGTCGTTCGACGCCTTGGCGGCGGAGAGCGCCTTCAGGGTGTCGTTGACCAGCTGGTGGAGCTGGGGGTACTTCTCGAAGTGCGGGGCCTTGAAGTAGTCGCTCCAGAGCACGGAGACGTGGTGCTTCGCGAGCTCAGCACGCTGTTCCTTGATCAGGACCGAGCGGGTGCGGAAGTCCGCGTCCTCGTTGGCCTGGTACTTCTCCTGGACGGCCTTGACGGACTCCGCCTCGATGCGGGCCTGGGCCGGGTCGTACACACCGCAGGGCAGGTCGCAGTGGGCGCTGACCTTCACCTTGGGGGCAAACAGGCGGGAGAGCATGGAGCTGTCCTTCCTCGTGATCGTCTTCTCAGGTGGGACATTACTCCGTGGAGCACCCGATTCGCCGAGTGCCCCCAGGGGCTTAGGTCAAAAGTCCGGGGCGGGGGCGGGCCTTCGGGGGCCGAATGTACGAGAGGTACGCGAGACGGTGTACTGGAGTCCGGACGTACCGGGGAGGTGGCGGAGATGACGGAAGCGGCGCGGGAGCCCGGGGACGGGCGGCCGGCCGGGGGGCGGTTCCAGGTGGTGGAGGTGACGGGGCCGTCGATGGTGCCGACGCTCTACCACGGCGACCGGCTGCTGGTGCGGTACGGGGCGCCGGTGCGTCCGGGGGACGTGGTCATCCTGCGCCATCCGTTCCAGCAGGACCTGCTGCTGGTGAAGCGCGCCACCGAGCGTCGCCCCGGCGGCTGGTGGGTGCTGGCAGACAACACCTTCGCCGGCGGCGACAGCACGGTGTACGGCGCGGTCCCGGAGGACCTCGTGCTGGCCCGGGCGCAGCTGCGGTTCCGGCCGCTGAGGAAGGATCAGCGTTCGGCGCTGGGGGTGCTGGGCTGGGCGACATCGGCGCTGCGGCCGGTGTCGGCGGTGCGGTCGGCCTCCAGGCGCTTGCGCGCCCGGTAGGCGGCGACGTTGGCGCGGGTCGCGCAGCGGTCGGAGCAGTACCGCCGCGACCGGTTGGTGGAGGTGTCCAGGTAGGCGTTGCGGCACGGCGGTGCCTCGCACAGCCCCAGCCGGTCCACCCCGTGCGTGGTGAGGTGGAAGGCGAGCCCCATGGCGGCGATGGCGGCGTACCCGGCGGTGGCGTTGGACGGGTGGTCCGCCAGGTGCATGTGCCAGTCCGGCTTACCGGTCTCGTCCCGGGTGTCGTGGCCGGAGATCTGCGGGCTGACGGGGAACTCCAGCAGCAGGGAGTTGAGCAGGTCCACGGCGAGGGTCTCATCGTCCTCGTCGGCCGCCTCGAAGACCGACCGCAGCCGGCCCCGTACGGAACGGAAGCGGGTCACGTCGGCGTCGGTCGCCCGGCGGGCCGCCTGGGAGTTGCCGGCGAAGAGGTCGCGGACGGCGTCCACCGAGGTGAGCACGTCCTTGTTCCGGGCCGGCTCCTCGGTGTTGACCAGACGGACGGCGTAGTCCGAGTAATAGGCCAGTTCCACTTGTCGTCCTTACGGCGTGGGTCTACAGTTCCCTACGAACCAACGTGGTAATAGTCTCACCTGCGTAGCAAGTATTACACCAGAGAGGGTTTCCATGACGGAGCACGTGACGTCGGGCACCGACTGGCGGTCCTGGCAGGAGAGCTGGGACCGGCAGCAGGAGTGGTACATGCCGGACCGCGAAGAGCGGTTCCGGGTCATGCTCGACATGGTGGAGGCACTGGTCGGCCCCGAGCCGCGGGTGCTCGATCTCGCCTGCGGTACGGGAAGTATTACGGACCGGCTGCTCCGCAGGTTCCCGAAAGCCACCAGCACCGGCGTGGACCTCGATCCCGCGCTGCTCGCCATCGCCCGCGGCACCTTCGACGGCGACGACCGAGTCACCTTCGTCACCGCCGATCTCCTGGATCCCACCTGGCCCGGGAAGCTCCCCCACGCCTCGTACGACGCCGTGCTCACCGCCACGGCCCTGCACTGGATGCACTCCGGGCCGCTCACCACGCTCTACGGGCAGATCGGCGAACTCGTCGCGGACGGCGGGGTGTTCATGAACGCGGACCACATGACCGATCCCGCGACTCCCCGCATCAACGCGGCCGAGCGCGCGCACCGGCACCTCGGGATGGACCGCGCTAAGGCCGCCGGCGTGCTCGACTGGGCCGAGTGGTGGGAGCTCGCCGCGAAGGACCCCGTCCTCGCCGGGCCGACCGCCGAGCGGTTCGCGATCTACGGCGAGCACGCGGACGGCGACACCCCGTCGGCCGAGTGGCACGCCCGTACCCTGCGGGCCTCCGGCTTCGGCGAGGCGCGAGCGGTGTGGGCCTCGCCCTCGGACGCGCTGGTGCTCGCCGTCAAGTAGGGGCCGGGGTCCAAAGGTCGACGGCGCACCGGTCCGGACCGACGGCGACGTGCTGATGCCGCGTTCCAGCACCGGTTTCCGCGCGGAAGGACCGTAGGACCCCCGCCCCCGCCCCCTGCTGACGGCCGACCAGGTCCGGGAGCTGATACTGCGGCCGGCGACGGCGCCGTCCACGTAACCGCCCCGACGGCCTACCGGCCGGTCGGCGTCCGGCCGGTCGGGGCCGGAGACGTCCGGAGGGGCGGCGGGACCGCAAAAAGCCCCGCTGCCCCTCCGGACGACCTGGTTCGCCGTGATGCCTGCAGCACTACGGCCCTGCAGCACTACAGCACTACAGCACTACAGCACCTTGGAGAGGAACGCCTTGGTGCGTTCGTGCTGCGGGTTGGTCAGCACGTCCCTCGGGTGGCCGGTCTCGACGACCACGCCGTCGTCCATGAAGACGAGCGTGTCGCCGACCTCGCGGGCGAAGCCCATCTCGTGGGTGACGACCACCATCGTCATGCCGTCCTCGGCGAGTCCGCGCATGACGTCCAGGACGTCACCGACCAGCTCCGGGTCGAGCGCCGAGGTGGGCTCGTCGAAGAGCATCAGCTTCGGCTCCATGGCCAGCGCGCGGGCGATGGCCACCCGCTGCTGCTGTCCTCCGGAGAGCTGCGAGGGGTAGTTGCCGGCCTTGTCGGAGAGGCCGACCCGGTCGAGCAGGCGCTCCGCGCGCTCCCGGGCGACCGCCTTGCTCTCGCCCCGGACCTGGATGGGCGCCTCCATGACGTTCTCGATGGCCGTCATGTGCGGGAACAGGTTGAAGCGCTGGAAGACCATGCCGATGTCCCGGCGCCGCAGGGCGACTTCGCTGTCCTTGAGCTCGTACAGCTTGCCGCCCTGCTCGCGGTAGCCGACGAGTTCACCGTCGACGGAGAGGCGTCCGGCGTTGATCCGCTCCAGGTGGTTGATGCACCGCAGGAACGTCGACTTGCCGGAGCCGGAGGGGCCGATCAGGCAGAAGACCTCCCGGGGGGCGACCTCCAGGTCGATCCCCTTGAGGACGTGCGCGGCGCCGAAGGACTTGTGGACGCCCTCGGCCTTCACCATGGCGGTCATGCGACGCCTCCCTGGGGCCGGCTGAGCGACATGTTGGCCTTGATCCGCTGGAACGGGGTGGGGGGCAGGCTGCGGCTCGACCCTCGTGCGTAGTGGCGCTCCAGGTAGTACTGGCCGATGCTCAGCACCGAGGTGAGGACCATGTACCAGATGGCCGCCAGGAACAGCATCTCCACCGCGGCACCGGAGTTCTGCGTGACGTCCTGGGTGGACCGCAGCAGTTCGCCGTACTGGACGGCGACCGCGAGCGAGGAGGTCTTGAGCATGTTGATGACCTCGTTGCCGGTGGGCGGCACGATCACCCGCATCGCCTGCGGGACGACGATCCGGCGCAGGGTCATGCCGTGGCTCATGCCCAGCGCGTGCGCCGCCTCGGTCTGGCCCTCGTCGACGGACTGGAGGCCGGCCCGGCAGATCTCCGCCATGTACGCGGCCTCGTTGAGTCCGAGGCCGAGGAGCGCGCAGAGGAACGGGGTCATGAAGTTCGACCACTCGTCCTTGTAGACGGGGCCGAGGTTGATGTACTGGAAGACCAGGCCCAGGTTGAACCAGACCAGGAGCTGTACGTAGACCGGGGTGCCCCGGAAGAACCAGATGTAGCCCCAGGCGACGGACGAGGTCACCGGGTTCTTGGAGAGCCGCATGACCGCGAGCACGACGCCGAGGACGATGCCCATGATCATCGCGAGGACCGTGATGACGACGGTCTTGCGGACGCCGATGAGTATCTGGTCGTTGAAGAAGTAGTCCGGTATCGCGCCCCAGTTGATCTTGCCCTGGGAGAAGGCGTAGACGAGCGTGGCGAGCAGGCCGAGGATCACGACCGCCGCGAGGTAACGGCCGTAGTGGCGTACCGGGACGGCCCTGATCGGCTCGGGCCCGGCCGCCGGGGCCGGCGGGGTGTCCGCCGGCCCGGGGGTGTTGGTGTCAGTCACTGGTGATGCCTTTCAGCGCCGGTTTCCGTTCAGGACCCGCCGTTGAGCTTGGCCTCGGTCACCGCGCCGGCGTCGACGCCCCACTTGGTGATGATCTTCTGGTACTCGCCGTTCTTGATGATCTCCGCCAGCGCGGCCTGGATCGCCTTGGTGAGCTCGGGGTTGTCCTTGGCTATCGCGATGCCGTACGGGGCGGCCTCGACCTGCTCGCCGACGAGCTGGAAGTCCTTGCCGCCGCCCGAGGTCTTCACCGCGTAGGCGGCCACCGGGAAGTCGGAGGAGCCCGCGTCGGCGCCGCCGGCGCGCAGCCGGGTCTGGGCCTCCAGGTCGTTGTCGAACGCCTCGATGGCGATCTTGCCCTTGCTGCCGCACTTCGCGCTCTCGGTCTTGGCGAGGTCGTGGGAGACCGTGCCGCGCTGGACGACCATCTTCTTGCCGCAGAGGTCGGCCCAGGTGGCGATCCCCTTGTCGTCGCCCTTCCTGGTGTAGATGGAGACGCCGGCGGTGAAGTAGTCGACGAAGTCGACGCCTTCGCCGACCTTCTTGTTCGTCTCGGGGTCCACGCCGTCCTGGCGGTTCTTGTTGTCGGTCATCGCCGACATGGCCAGGTCGTAGCGGCCCGAGCGCAGGCCGGTGAGCAGCGTGTCGAACGTGCCGTTCTGGAAGGTGAACTTCACTCCGAGCACCTTGCCCAGCGCGTTGCCGAGGTCGGGGTCGATGCCGATGACCTTGCCGTCCTCACCCTTGAACTCGACGGGCGGGTAGGCGATGTCGGAGCCGACCTTGATCTCGCCCTTCGACCGGATGGAGGCGGGGAGGAGATCGGCGGGCGCGGAGGCGCCGGCGGAGGCGGTGGTGGCGGCCGGCGTCGCCGCGTCGTCGGCGCTGTCGGTCTGGTCGCCGCAGCCGGTCAGGATCAGCGCGCCGGCGACCGCGAGGGAGCCCACCGCTGCCAGACGGGACATGGCGGGCGAACGGCGGGTGGTGCGAGCGGTCATGGTCGGAGTCCTCCGGCAGTGAGGGAGCGTCAACGAGCGAGAGTCGCGCACGAGTCTTCGAGTGTCGACATCTTGAGCGGTCAGGGCATCCTGCCATCCGGAATGGCCCATTCAGGGGTCCAGCCATGTCAAAATCGGGTAACGGGTGACCCCCGAATCCCCCCAGGCCGGTACAGCCGGGCCGGACCATCTGTGGGAATCGCACCTGGCGACCGGAGAATCTCCGGGACGGCCGGAGCCGGCGCACGACTCGTGTGCCGTACACCGGAATTACGCCGGACGGATTTCCGCCGCGGACTTCTCACGCCATTCGCCCATGAACCTCGTCACGCGGTCGAAAGAGACTCGTCCACGGCGGGCCCGGTCCGGTAAGAAAGACCTTTACACCCCTCATCCGGGGACCAGGACGCGTGTGCGGCGCGTCCGCGTGTGCGAACCCTCCTCGCCGAGGCGGTCCAACCGCCGGCGCGGGGACGTACACGGTGCCCACCCACCCCTCCTCGACCAGGAGCGGCAACCCTTCGACGATGAAGACCTAAGGGGTCACACAGCATGGCAGCGGAGATCGTCAACCCTCTCAATCACAGCACCACCGGCGGTCCGGCCGGAGGACCGGACACGGCCGACGAGCCCTTCGACGCGGCTTTCGCGCTCCACCGCGGCGGGAAGATGGCCGTGCAGGCCACCGTTCCGATCCGCGACAAGGACGACCTGTCCCTCGCGTACACGCCCGGCGTCGCCAAGGTGTGCAGCGCCATCGCGGAGAACCCGGAACTCGTCCACGACTACACCTGGAAGTCCCAGGTCGTGGCGGTCGTCACGGACGGCACCGCCGTGCTCGGTCTCGGTGACATCGGCCCCGAGGCGTCCCTCCCGGTGATGGAGGGCAAGGCCATCCTCTTCAAGCAGTTCGGCGGGGTGGACGCGGTGCCGCTCGCGCTCGCCACCACCGACACGGACGAGATCGTGGAGACCGTCGTCCGGCTCGCCCCCTCCTTCGGCGGGGTCAACCTGGAGGACATCTCGGCGCCCCGCTGCTTCGAGATCGAGCGCAGGCTCCAGGAGCGGCTGGACATCCCGGTCTTCCATGACGACCAGCACGGCACCGCGGTGGTGACACTGGCGGCCCTGCGCAACGCGGCGAAGCTCTCCGGCCGGACCCTGGGGGACCTGCGCGGGGTCATCTCGGGGGCGGGCGCTGCCGGTGTCGCCATCGCGAAGTTCCTGCTGGAGGCGGGGATCGGCGACATCGCCGTCGCCGACCGCAAGGGCATCGTCAGCCGGGACCGCGAGGACCTGACGGACGTCAAGCGGGAGTTGGCCGGCCTCACCAACAAGGCGGGGCTCTCCGGCCCCCTGGAGTCCGCACTGGCCGGCGCCGACCTCTTCATCGGTGTCTCCGGCGGTACGGTGCCCGAGCCGGCCGTCGCCTCGATGGCCCCGGGCGCGTTCGTCTTCGCCATGGCCAACCCGAACCCGGAGGTCCACCCCGACATCGCGCACAAGTACGCGGCGGTGGTGGCCACCGGTCGCTCGGACTACCCGAACCAGATCAACAACGTGCTCGCCTTCCCCGGCATCTTCGCGGGCGCGCTCCAGGTGCGTGCCTCCCGGATCACCGAGGGCATGAAGATCGCCGCGGCGAACGCGCTGGCCGACGTGGTCGGTGACGAGCTGTCCGCGGACTACGTCATCCCGTCGCCGTTCGACGAGCGGGTGGCCCCGGCGGTGACGGCCGCCGTCGCCGCCGCCGCGCGGGCCGAGGGCGTCGCCCGGCGCTGACCCCGCCCGTAGGCCCACGTGACCGTACGCCCGTACGCCTGTAAGACGGCGAGGGCATGGGCACGCACGGAACCCCGCTCCCCGCCCGCCCGGGAGCGGGGTTCCGTGCGCTGCGGGCTCCATGCGCCGCGGGGCTGTCCTCCTGCCTCAGTGGCTGCGGCGGGTGACGAACTCGGCGAGGGAGAGCAGGTCTCCCGCCGCCGCGAGATCGGGCACGGCACGGGAGAGGTGGTGGACCGCCCGGGCCATCCGGTCGGCCGCCGCGGCCTGGGCCCAGTCGCGTCCGCCGGCCCGCTCGACGGCGTCGGCGGCCCGGCGCACCTCGTCCCGGGTGGTGAGGGGCCGTTCGTAGAGCGCGGCGAGGTCGGCCGCCGCCGGGGTGCCCGAGGTGAGCGCGGCCACCACCGGCAGCGACTTCTTGTGGGCGGTGAGGTCGGCGCCGACCGGTTTCCCGGTCCGCGCGGGGTCGCCCCAGATCCCGATCAGGTCGTCGATGAGCTGGAAGGAGAGGCCCGACTCGCGGCCGAAGCCGTCCATCGCGGCGACCGACCGGTCACCGGCACCCGCGTAGAGGGCGCCGAGGGCACAGGCGCAGCCGAGCAGCGCGCCGGTCTTGGCCATGGCCATGGTGAGGCACTCGTCGAGCGTGACCTCGCGGGGGCCGCGTTCCTCGAGGGCGCAGTCGGCCTGCTGGCCGGCGCAGAGTTCGATGACGCACGCGCAGAGCCGGGCCGCCGCGGTGGCCGAGGCGGGGTGGTCGTCCTCGGCGAGCAGGCGCAGGGCGAGCGCCTGCATGGCGTCGCCGGCGATGACGGCGTCCGGCACTCCGAAGACCGCCCAGGCGGTGGGCCGGTGCCGACGGGTGGCGTCCTCGTCGATGACGTCGTCGTGGAGCAGGGTGAAGTTGTGCACGAGTTCGACGGCCACGGCCGCGCGCACCGCGCGTTCCGGGTCGCCGCCGAGCGCGCGGGCGGCCGCCAGCACCAGGGCGGGTCGGATGGCCTTCCCGGCGGGGGCGGCACGACCGTCGACGTTGCCCTCCGCGTCGGCCCAGCCGAAGTGGTACATCGCCACCCGGCGCATCCCGGCGGGCAACGACTCCACCGCGGCGCGCAGGTGCGGGTCGACGACGGCCCGGGTCCGCTCCAGGAGCGCTGCGGCCTCGTGGCCCTCGGTCGCGGCGTCCGTACTCGTCATGGTCACGGGTCACTCCCTCTGTCACGGGTGGGCCCCCGGTCCGGTTCGCCGGGGGCCCAGGGGCGCGGGTGGTGCGGTGGTACGGGCGCGGGCGGCGGGCCCCGGACGGGAAGTCCGGGGCCCGCCGCCCGGGGACGGCCCGGGGCCGTCAGTGCCAGCGGCTGACCTCCACGTTCTCCAGGATGCCGAGGGCGTCCGGGACGAGGACGGCGGCCGAGTAGTAGGCCGTGACCAGGTAGGAGATGATCGCCTGCTCGTCGATGCCCATGAAGCGGACGGAGAGGCTCGGTTCGATCTCGTCCGGGATGCCGGTCTGCTGGAGGCCGATGACGCCCTGCTCGGCCTCGCCGGTCCTCATGCAGATGATCGAGGTGGTGCGGGCATCGGTGATCGGGATCTTGTTGGACGGGAAGATCGGTACCCCGCGCCAGGCCGGTACGTGCTGTCCACCGACGTCGACGCTCTCCGGCACCAGTCCGCGCCGGTTGCACTCGCGGCCGAAGGCGGCGATGGCGCGGGGGTGGGCGAGGAACAGCTTCGATCCGCGCCGCCGGGAGAGGAGTTCGTCCATGTCGTCGGGGCTGGGCACCCCGGCGTGCGGCTGGAGCCGCTGGCCGTAGTCGCAGTTGTTGAGGAGGCCGAACTCCCGGTTGTTGATGAGCTCGTGCTCCTGGCGCTCGCGGAGCGCCTCGACCGTGAGCCGCAACTGCTGCTCGGTCTGGTTCATCGGCTGGTTGTACAGGTCCGCGACACGGCTGTGCACCTTCAGGACGGTCTGCGCGACGCTGAGTTCGTACTCGCGGGGCGCCGCGTCGTAGTCCACGAAGGTGTGCGGGACGACGGCCTCGCCGACGTGGCCGGCGGAGAGGTCGATCGCCGCCTCGCCGTACTTGTTGGTCCGCTGCTGCGGGATGGCGAGCAGCCGGGCGAGGTGGTCGCGGAGGGTGTCCACCCGCTCGGCGAGGTTGAACACGTCGGCGCGGCTCAGCGTCAGCAGCGTGCAGGCGGTGGCCGCCCGGGCGGTGAACTCCCACTGCGCGTCGCCCTCCACCAGGGAGTGGTCACCGAAGTACGAGCCGTCCGCGAGGACTCCGAGCACCGTCTCGTCGCCGTAGGGTCCCGTGCCGATCTTCTCCACCCGGCCGTGGGCCAGCAGGAAGACCCGGTCCGCAGCGTCCCCCGAGGCGGCGATGACCTCTCCGGCGGCCACGTCACGCTGTTCGCAGCGGCGGGCGAGTTCGGCGAGCGCCTCCTCGTCCCCGTACTCGCGCAGTGCGGGCAGTTCACCGAGTTCGGCGGGGATGACCGCGACCCGGTCGCCGGTCTGCACGAAGGTCACCCGGCCGTCCCCGACCGAGTAACTGAGCCGACGGTTCACCCGGTAGGTACCGCCCTGGACCTGCACCCACGGCAGCATCTTCAGCAGCCACCGCGAGGTGATCTCCTGCATCTGCGGCGCCGACTTGGTGGTCGTCGCGAGGTTCCTCGCAGCGGCCGTGCCGAGACTCTGCTGCGGCGTGCCCTGCGTGTCGCGAACCTCTTCACCAACGGACATCTGACGGCTTCCTCTCGATCATGGGCTGAGCTGCGTGAAGAAGCCTTTCAGCACGGAGTGTCGCGACGCCATTACACAAAAGAGTGTGGTTGAACGGGGTGCAGACGGGGCAGGACGGACCCGCGGTGTCCCGCGTGACTCATAATTTGCATGCCAGATACCAATTATTGAGGGTGGTGCCGTGCGGCTGACGAGATTCACCGACGTGGCGTTGCGCGTACTGATGCGCCTCGCCGTCGCGGGGAACGGCGAGGCACCGACCACCCGGGAGGTGGCGGCGACCATGCGGGTGCCGTACACCCACGCCGCCAAAGTGGTCGCCCGGCTCCAGCACCTCGGCCTGGTCGAGGCGCGCCGGGGACGCGGCGGCGGACTCGCCCTCACCGGGGCGGGCCGCGCGGCGTCGATCGGCGGAGTCGTCCGGGAGCTCGAGGGCACCGGAGACGTCGTGGAGTGCGAGGGCGACAACCCGTGCCCCCTGCTCGCCGCCTGCCGGCTGCGCGGCGCCCTGCGCCGGGCGCAGGAAGCCTTCTTCGCCGAGCTGGATCCGCTCACCGTCGCCGAACTCGTCGCCGCACCCACCGGGCCCCTGCTCATCGGCCTCAGCGCCACCCGCCCGGACGCCGGCTGAGCGGGCTCCCGCGGGTACGGCCCCCACGGGCCGTACCGGACCTCTGCGGTGCCAAAAATGCGCATCCCACATACCAATTCAACATCCGAGGAGTCCCGATGCTCTCCGAGCCGTCGACCGCCACCGTCCGCGCCACCCTCCCCGCCGTCGGGGCCGCCATCGGAGACATCGCCGACCTCTTCTACCACAAGCTCTTCGCCGCCCACCCCGAGCTGCTGCGCGACTTCTTCAACCGCGGCAACCAGGCCGCCGCCACCCAGCAGCGCGCCCTCGCGGGCTCGGTCGCCGCGTTCGCGACGATGCTGGTCGAGCACCCGGACACCCGCCCGGACGTGATGCTGAACCGGATCGCGCACAAGCACGCCTCCCTCGGCGTGACGGCCGCGCAGTACGAGGTGGTTCACACCCACCTCTTCGCCGCCATCGCGGAGGTGCTCGGCGACGCGGTCACCCCGGAGGTGGCCGCCGCCTGGGACGAGGTCTACTGGCTGATGGCCAACGCCCTCATCTCCCTCGAGGACCGGCTCTACGCGGAGCGGGGCGTCGCCGCCGGCGACGTCTGGCGGGAGTGGGAGGTCGTGGACCGTGCGGAGGCCACCGCCGACGTCGCCACCTTCCGGCTCCGCCCCGCGGACGGCTCCCCGGCCCCGGCGTTCCGCGCCGGCCAGTACGTCTCCGTCCAGGTAGAGCTCCCGGACGGCGCCCACCAGATACGCCAGTACAGCCTCTGGGGCGCTCCGGACTCCCCGCTGCGGTCGATCGCCGTCAAGCGGGTCCGCGGCGGCGCCGGGCCGGACGGCGAGGTCTCGGCGCACCTGCACGCCCACGTCAGCCCCGGTGACCGGCTGCGCGTCTCGCTGCCGTACGGCGACCTGACCCTCGGCTCGCTCGGCGGGTCCGTCGGAGGGGAGTCGCAAGTCCCGCTGCTGCTCGCCTCGGCCGGAATCGGCTGCACCCCGATGCTGTCTTTCCTGGAGCACCTCGTGGCCACCGCCCACGCCGCACCGGTGACCGTGGTGCACGGCGACCGCTCCCCCGACGACCACGCCCTCCGGGTCGACCACGCGCGGCTGACCGGCGAACTCAAGGGCGGCGCGGCCCACTTCTGGTACGAGCACCCGGAGGCCGGCCACCCCGCCGAGCGCACCGGACCGGTCGACCTGCGCGGCCTGACCGTCGCGCCCGGCACCCACGCCTACCTCTGCGGCCCGCTGCCCTTCATGCGCGCCGTCCGCACCCAGCTGCTGGCCAAGGGCGTCCCCGCGGCGGACATCCACTACGAGGTGTTCGGCCCGGACCTCTGGCTCGCCCAGGATTGATCCGGGGCCGGCCCGCGCGGCAGGACGGGCGTCGCCGGCGACGGCCGGGCCGGCGGGGCGAAGGGTCCCCGCCGGCCTCCGCGCGGCTGGGGTGACACTGGAGGGGTGCGCCCGACACCCCCCGCCTCCCCGGACCCCGCCTCCCTCCTCCGCCCCCTCCTGCCGTCCCCGCTGGTGGAGACGGGCGACGAACGGTTCGCGCGGCACGGCGTCCGTCTGCTCCTCAAGCGGGACGACCTGATCCATCCGGACCTGCCGGGCAACAAGTGGCGCAAGCTCGCGCCCAACCTCGCCGCCGCGGACGGTCGCCCGGTGCTGACCTTCGGCGGGGCGTACTCGAACCACCTGCGGGCGACCGCCGCCGCCGGGCGGCTGCTGGGCTTCGCCACCGTCGGGGTCGTACGCGGCGAGGAGCTGGCGCACCGCCCGCTCAACCCCTCGCTCGCCCGGTGCGCGGCCGACGGGATGCGGCTGCACTTCGTGGACCGGGCGACCTACCGCGCGAAGGACGATCCGCGGGTGCTGGGGGCGCTGCTGGACCGCTTCGGGGACGCCCGGGTCATCCCGGAGGGCGGCAGCAACGCGGCGGCCGCACAGGGCTGCACGGAGCTCGGGCGGGAGTTGCGCGGGCACACCGAGGTGGCCGCGGTGGCCTGCGGGACCGGCGGGACCCTGGCGGGCCTCGCGGCCGGCCTGGACACCGGGCAGCGGGCGCTCGGCGTCGCGGTACTGCGCGGCGGTTTCCTGGCCGGCACCGTGCGGGACCTCCAGCGGGAGGCGTTCGGCGGGCCGAAGGGGCAGTGGTCGGTGGAGGACCGCTTCCCCTTCGGGGGTTACGCCCGGACGACACCGGAACTCCACGCGTTCGCCGAAGACTTCGAGGACCGGCACGGGCTGCCGGTCGAGCGGATCTACGTGGCGAAGCTGCTGTACGCGCTGACCGAGCTGGCCCGGGAGGGGGCGTTCGCCCCGGGCTCCCGGGTGACGGCGGTGGTCACCGGGCGCCCGGAGCCCGGGCCGGACGCCGGTCAGGAGGCGTCGGACTCCCGGTAGGCCGCGGCCTCTTCGAGGTCGAGGCGGCGCAGCAGGGTGCGCAGCATCTCGTCGTCGATGCGGCGGTCGTCACGGAGCCGCACGAAGACCGCGCGCTCGGCCTCGATCATGTCGCGGGAGAGCCGGCGGTAGGTGTCGTCGGCGGACTCGCCGGTGAGCGGGTTGGCGGCGCCGAGGCGTTCCCACACGGCGTTGCGGCGGCGTTCCAGGACCGTGCGGAGCCGGTCGGCGAGGGGGGCGGGAAGGCTGTTGTGCTCGTCCGCGAGGAGTTCGTCCAGCCGCTGTTCGGCGGCGGTGGACGCCTCGCTCTGGGCCTGCGCCTCGGCGAGCGTCTGGGTTTGCGGGTCGGGGCGGGGCAGCTTCAGCACCCGGACCAGCAGCGGCAGTGAGAGGCCCTGGACGACCAGGGTGCCGATGACGGTGGTGAAGGTCAGGAAGAGCACCAGGTTGCGGGCGGGGAAGGGCTCGCCGTCGTTCATGACCGTCGGGATGGAGAAGGCGATGGCGAGCGAGACGACGCCGCGCATGCCGGCCCACCCGACGATCAGCGGGGCGGTCCAGTCGGTCTCCGGTTCGCGGGCGCGGATGCGGGAGGAGATCCAGCGCGGCACGTAGGTGGAGGGGTAGACCCACAGGAAGCGGACGACCACGACGGCGACGAACACGGCGACGGCGTAGCGGAGCGCGTCCCACACGGCGTAGGCGCCCAGTCCCCTCAGCACGAACGGCAACTGGAGCCCGATGAGGGCGAAGACGGCTGACTCCAGCACGAAGGCGACCATCTTCCAGACCGCGGCCTCCTGGAGGCGGGTGGCGAAGTCGACCTGCCAGGACCGGTGTCCGAGGTAGAGGGCGACGACGACCACGGCGAGCACGCCGGAGGCGTGCACCCGCTCGGCGGCCGCGTACGCGACGAACGGGATCAGCAGGGACAGGGTGTTCTGGAGCAGCGCCTCCTTGAGGTGGGTGCGCAGCCAGTGCAGCGGGACCATCAGCAGGAGGCCGACGAGGACGCCGCCGACCGAGGCGAGCAGGAACTCGAAGATCCCCTCGCCCCAGCTCATCCCCGCGCCCACGGCGGCGGCCAGGGCCACCTTGTAGGCGGTGATCGCGGTGGCGTCGTTCACCAGGGACTCCCCCTGGAGGATGGTGGTGACCCGGGCGGGCAGGCCGACCCGGCGGGCGATGGCGGCGGCGGTCACGGCGTCGGGCGGGGCGACGACCGCGCCGAGCACCAGCGCTGCGGGCAACGGCAGGTCCGGTACCAGGAGATAGGCGAGCCAGCCGACGGCGAGCGTCGCGAACAGGACGTAGCCGACCGACAGCAGAGCGACGGGCCGGGCGTTGGCCCGCAGGTCCAGGTAGGAGCTGTCCACGGCGGCGGTGTACAGCAGGGGCGGCAGCAGCAGCGGCAGCACGATGTGCGCGTCGAGCGTGTAGGCCGGTACGCCCGGCAGGTAGGCGGCCAGCAGTCCTACGGCGACCAGCAGCAGCGGCGCGGGCACGGGTGTCCGCCGCGCGGCGCCGGCGACCGCCGCGCTGGCCGCGACCAGTGCGACCAGGGGCAATGCGTCCATCAGTCGGGTCCTCGCATCCGTCGTAACCTGGCCATCATGAGTGAGTGCCTCCACGTATCCGAACTGCCCCGCCCCGAGCCGACCCCGCTCAGCTCCACCTGCCTGGAGTGCCGGGACGCCGGGGCACACCCCGTGCAGCTGCGCCTCTGCCTCACCTGCGGGCACGTCGGTTGCTGTGATTCGTCACCGCTGCGGCACGCTACGGGACACGCCCGGGAGAGCGGACACCCGGTGATGCGGAGCTTCGAGCCCGGCGAGAGCTGGCGCTGGTGCTACGAGGACGGTTCGATCGTCTGACGCCTGGGTACGTCGAACCGGGCGCCGGTTCTTCGGAATTGCGACCCCGCACTCCGCACCCCGCAACCCCCGGGGCGGGGCACCTCCCCGTCACGGGCGAACAATGCCGGTCACGGCACTAGCCACTTTCCGTAGGACCGTGCTTACCATGTGTCACCCCCACCGGTTGGGCTCGCGGCGACACGGCACCATGGATCGCGATAGCGTCGCCCCGACCGAGAACCGACGACCGACCGCACGGTTTTGGACATGTTCCGGAACCTCGAACGAGTTTGTGCCACCTTGGAGGTGAGGGTGTCCCAGATCGCAGGTGAACCCGGGAACCAGGACTTCGTGGAGGTCCGGCTGCCCGCGGCGGGTGCCTACCTGTCGGTGTTGCGTACGGCCACGGCCGGCCTCGCGGCGCGCTTGGACTTCACTCTCGACGAGATCGAGGATCTCCGCATCGCGGTCGACGAGGCCTGCGCGATCCTGCTCCAGCAGGCCGTGCCGGGTTCCGTCCTCAGCTGCGTGTTCCGGCTCGTCGACGACTCCCTCGAAGTGACCGTGTCGGCCCCGACCACGGACGGGCGGGCGCCGGAGCGCGACACCTTCGCGTGGACGGTGCTCGCCGCGCTGGCGGGCAAGGTCGAGTCCACGGTCGCCGACGACCGGACGGTCAGCATCAGCCTCCACAAACAGCGCGGCGCGGGACCCGGGCCGGCGTGAGCGACGGGAACGGGGACGGTGCTGTGCGGGACGATTCGGTTCGACCAGGGGCGGTGCACCCGACCGCCGTCCCCGAGCAACAGGCCCGGCCGCACCCGGTGGACGGGGCGGCCGGGGCCGGCGGGCCCGGGGGTGTCACGGTCGCGGCAGATCAGGTGGAGCGGGCGGGCCAGATGAGCGAGCACGGGCACCACGATCCCAACGACCGCAGCGGCGCACGGGCGCTCTTCTTCGTGCTCCGGGAGCTGCCGGACGGATCTCCCCAGAAGGCGGAGCTGCGCAACCGGCTGGTCCGGATGCACCTGCCGCTCGTGGAGCACTTGGCCCGCAGGTTCCGCAACCGGGGCGAGCCGCTGGACGACCTCACCCAGGTCGCCACGATCGGCCTGATCAAGTCCGTGGACCGGTTCGATCCGGACCGGGGCGTGGAGTTCTCCACCTATGCGACGCCGACCGTCGTCGGTGAGATCAAGCGCCACTTCCGGGACAAGGGCTGGGCGGTGCGAGTCCCGCGCCGCCTTCAGGAGTTGCGGCTGTCGCTGACCACGGCGACCGCGGAGCTCTCCCAGCAGCACGGCCGTTCACCGACCGTGCACGAGCTGGCGGAGCGCCTCGGCATCTCCGAGGAGGAGGTGCTGGAAGGGCTGGAGTCGGCCAACGCCTACAGCACCCTCTCGCTCGACGTGCCGGACACGGACGACGAGTCGCCCGCCGTCGCGGACACACTGGGTTCGGAGGACGAGGCCCTGGAGGGGGTCGAGTACCGCGAGTCCCTGAAGCCGCTGCTGGAAGGCCTGCCGCCGAGGGAGAAGCGGATCCTCCTGCTCAGGTTCTTCGGCAACATGACCCAGTCGCAGATCGCGCAGGAGGTCGGCATCTCGCAGATGCACGTCTCCCGGCTGCTGGCCCGCACCCTGGCCCAGCTGCGCGAGCGGCTCCTCGTGGAGGAGTGAGCGTACGCGTACGGAAGCGGCCCGCCCCGGCAGATGCCGGGGCGGGCCGCTTCCGTACGGAGAGCCGGGCTACCGGTCCTCGGGGGCCGGGCGCGGTCCGCGGTCGATGCCCAGCTCCCGCGTGGTGGCGGGGTTGAGGACGAGGACCAGCGCGGTGATCGCGACGGCGGCGAGCGCGATCCCGGTGGGGATCAGGCCGCCCTGGGACTTCAGCAGTGTGTACGCCACCGGCAGCGCCATGATCTGCGTGATGAGCGTCGGGCCCCGGCTCCAGCTGCGGCGCAGCAGCAGTCCGCGGGCGGCCGCGAGCGGGATGACGCCGAGCGCGGCGAGGGTGGCTCCGCCGGTCACCGCCTGCTGCGGGCTCTGCGGGTGGCCGAGCAGCCCCATCACCAGCATGGAGATCCCGCCGACGACGAGTGCCGCCCCTTCCAGGGCGGTGAGCGCGGCGAGGGCCTCCATGCGCCCCGGCTTCCCGGTCCGTGCCCCGGGTGCGGGCGCGGGCGGCGGGGCGGGCGTGTTCGCTTGAGTACTCACGCCAGCCAGGTTGGCATCCCGGGGCCCGGAAAGCGAAGCCGGGGGCCGCGCGTTCCCGAGCGGCACGCCCGGTAACTCCGTGTCACCGGGGGTGAGCGATCACCCTGGGTGACCGGCCGGGAGCGGCTCCCGGCCGGTACCGCCCGGTAGGTAGGCTTGCTGTCATGCGCGCTCTCCTCGTGGTCAATCCCGCCGCCACCACCACCAGTGCGCGCACGCGCGACGTGCTGATCCACGCACTGGCGAGCGAGATGAAGATCGAGGCCGTGACCACGGAGTACCGGGGTCACGCCAGGGACCTGGGACGGCGTGCCGCGGACTCCGGCGGCTTCGACCTCGTGGTCGCCCTCGGCGGTGACGGCACCGTGAACGAGGTCGTCAACGGACTGCTGCACGACGGTCCCGACGACGGGCTGCCGAGCCTCGCCGTGGTCCCCGGCGGCTCGACGAACGTCTTCGCGCGGGCCCTCGGACTGCCCAACGATCCGGTGGAGTCGACCGGCGCGATCCTCCAGGCGCTGGCCGCGGAGAGCTCCCGCACGGTCGGGCTGGGACTGGCCGTCGGCACCCCGGGCTCCGCCGACGAGGCGGTGCCCGAACGCTGGTTCACCTTCTGCGCGGGCCTCGGCTTCGACGCCGGCGTGATCGGCCGGGTCGAACAGAAGCGCGAAGGCGGCAAGCGTTCGACCCACGCGCTGTACGTGCGCCAGGTGCTCCGGCAGTTCGTCGACGAGCCGCACCGCCGTCAGGGCGTGATCACGCTGGAGGTGCCCGGACAGGAGCCGGTGCACGAGCTGGCGCTGTCGATAATCTGCAACACCGCCCCCTGGACCTACCTGGGCAATCGCCCGATGTACGCCTCCCCCAAGGCCTCCTTCGACACCGCCCTGGACCTCCTCGGCCTGAAGCGGCTCTCCACCGCGCAGGTGGCCCGCTACGGCACTCAGCTGCTCACTTCCAGCCCCGAGAAGGGTCCACACGGCAAGCACGTCGTTTCACGACACGACCTCACGGACTTCACCTTGCATTCAAAGGTCCCGCTCCCCTTCCAGATGGACGGCGACCACCTGGGGCTGCGTACGAGCGTGACGTTCACAGGCGTACGCCGTGCACTGCGTGTGATTGTGTGAGTGGAAGGGCCCGAAGTCCTTTAACTCGAACGTTTGGGCTGGTTCCCACCCCTTAGAAGTACGGCTGTGACGGAGCCGACACCGAGGAATCAAAAAAAACTTTCCAGAAGGGGTTGTATCCGCCGCCCAGGTTTGGGAATCTCTACATGGCGATCGGGACGGCCCGCAGCATCGGCCTCCACTGAGAGTCAGAACCCCTCCCCACTGTGATGACCACGACCAGTTCGTCTGGGCGTAGGCCCTTCACCTGCGGGAGGATTCGTGAAAGCGTTCACATTCACAAGCAACACGCAAGTAATACCAAGGAGAGGTAGCAGCCATGGACTGGCGTCACAACGCCGTTTGTCGTGAGGAAGACCCCGAGCTGTTCTTCCCCATCGGCAACACCGGTCCTGCGCTGCTGCAGATCGAGGAAGCCAAGGCCGTCTGCCGTCGCTGCCCCGTCATGGAGCAGTGCCTGCAGTGGGCGCTCGAGTCCGGCCAGGACTCCGGCGTCTGGGGTGGCCTCAGCGAGGACGAGCGCCGCGCCATGAAGCGCCGCGCCGCTCGCAACCGGGCGCGCAACGCCAGCGCCTGACCGACG
Source organism: Streptomyces sp. AM 2-1-1 (assembly GCF_029167645.1). Taxonomy (NCBI): domain Bacteria; kingdom Bacillati; phylum Actinomycetota; class Actinomycetes; order Kitasatosporales; family Streptomycetaceae; genus Streptomyces; species Streptomyces sp. AM 2-1-1. Next base: position 2,283,487 of record NZ_CP119147.1, read on the forward strand.
CCCCCGCGACAAAGCCTCAGCCCGGCGGCGCGTACGCAGCGTACGCACAGCCCCGCCTTCGAGTCGCAGCGCGCAGTACCCCGTAGCGCAGAAGAACGTGCTTGAGGCGAAAGGCCCGGACCGTCACCACGGTCCGGGCCTTTCGCTGTGCCGGGGGGAACGCGCCAGTCTCCCGGTCGGCGCCTACCGATCGGCGCTGACCGGGAGGTCGAGCACCACTTGGGTGCCGCGTCCCGGCGCGGGCACCATGTCGAAGCTGCCGCCCAATTCGCCCTCGACCAGCGTCCGTACGATCTGCAGGCCGAGGTTCCCCGCCGTCCGGGGGTCGAACCCTTCGGGGAGGCCGCGGCCGTCGTCCCGCACGGTGATGAGCAGCCGGCCGTCCTGGGAGGATCCGCCCCGCACCGCGGAGACCTCGACCGTGCCGCTGTCGCCGACGCCGAACGCGTGCTCCAGGGCGTTCTGGAGGACTTCGGTGAGCACCATCGACAGGGGCGTGGCCACTTCCGCGTCAAGGATGCCGAAGCGGCCGGTGCGCCGGCAGGTGACCTTGCCGGGCGAGATCTCGGCGACCATGGAGATGACCCGGTCGGCGATCTCGTCGAACTCGACCCGCTCGTCCAGATTCTGGGACAGGGTCTCATGCACGATGGCGATCGAACCCACCCGTCGCACCGCCTCGTTGAGCGCTTCGCGCCCCTGTACGGAGTCCATCCGGCGGGCCTGGAGGCGCAGCAGGGCGGCCACCGTCTGGAGGTTGTTCTTGACCCGGTGGTGGATCTCCCGGATGGTGGCGTCCTTGGTTATCAGCTCGCGCTCCCGGCGACGCAGTTCCGTGACGTCCCGGAGCAGCACCAGCGAACCGATGCGCACCCCCTTGGGCTTGAGCGGGATCGCCCGGAACTGGATGACGCCGCTCGTGCACTCGACCTCGAACTCGCGGGGCGCGTAACCGCTCGCCACCTTCGCCAGGGCCTCGTCCACCGGCCCCCTGGAGGGGGCGAGTTCGGCGGTGGCCTGGCCGAGGTGGAGGCCGACGATGTCGGAGGCGAGGCCGAGACGGTGGTACGCGGAGAGACCGTTGGGGCTGGCGTACTGCACGATCCCGTCGGCGTCGAGCCGGATGAGGCCGTCGCCGACCCGGGGCGACGCGTCCATGTCGACCTGCTGGCCGGGGAAGGGGAACGCCCCGGTGGCGATCATCTGCGCGAGGTCGGCCGCGGACTGGAGGTAGGTGAGCTCCAGGCGGGACGGGGTCCGCACGGTCAGCAGGTTGGTGTTGCGAGCGATGACGCCGAGGATCCGGCCTTCGCGGCGGACGGGGATGGACTCGACCCGGACCGGCACCTCCTCGCGCCATTCCGGGTCGCCCTCGCGCACGATCCGGCCCTGGTCCAGGGCGGCGTCCAGCAGGGGGCGCCGGCCGCGCGGCACCAGATGGCCGACCATGTCGTCCTGGTAGGAGGTCGGGCCGGTGTTGGGACGCATCTGCGCGACGGAGACGTACCGCGTCCCGTCCTGGGTCGGAACCCAGAGGACGAGGTCGGCGAAGGAGAGGTCGGAGAGCAGTTGCCACTCCGAGACCAGCAGGTGGAGCCATTCGAGATCGGTGTCGCTCAGGGCTGTGTGCTGGCGGACGAGGTCGTTCATGGAGGGCACATGTGCGAGCGTACCCGTGGATACCGAGAGGTTCCGAACCGAGCGGGGCCCGCCTCCCGCGACGGGAGGGCCCGCCCCGTGTACAGAACGGCACCGGGGCGGGAGAATCGGTGCGGCAGACGCATGGACACCGAAGAATGGTCTAGTCCACAATACGGAAACACGAACCTCCGTCCTCCCCGCACAGGAGGACGGATCGAGGCACCCGCGCTCTCTGCCCTGATCGCGCCGGTGCCCCGTACGGCCGGAGGCACCGCACACCGCCGGCCGAGCAGCTCCGGGTCGCGGAGCCGGGTGGGCTGAGGGTCCCTCCCGGCACCGCGGCCCGCGGGTGGCCGGCCGCCGCACGCGCCCCGCACCCCCCACCGGCCTTCGCCCGCCGTTCCGCGCGAGAGTCCCGCGTCGGTGCATCCTCCCCGCGTCCGCCCCCGCCCGGTACCGCCGCGTCACGACGGACCGGGATCACCGTCCGGTCGCGCGCCCTCCACATCTGCGGACAATTGGTTCAAGTCGCCCGACCGTCCGCCTCCCCGCGATCAAGATCCCAAAGACGGTGATCACAGGCGGACCGCACTCGCCCCCGCGGCGCCGAATTCTGTTAAATTTGGAGCCGATTGGTCTAAACCACATGGCCCTCACGGATCAGATCGGCAGGCACAGCGTGGAAGTTGTCATCGTCCCGGACGCAGCGGCAGGCGGCGAGCTCATCGCGGAGGCCATGGCAGCGCTGCTGCGCCGCAAGCCCTACGCCCTGCTCGGCGTCGCCACCGGCTCGACCCCGCTGCCCATCTACCGGTCCCTGGCCGAGAAGGTGCGCACGGGCGCGGTGGACGCCTCCCGGGCCAGGATCTGCCAGCTCGACGAGTACGTCGGACTGCCGGCGGGCCACCCGGAGTCGTACCGCTCGGTCGTCCTGCGCGAGGTCGTCGAACCCCTCGGACTGACCGCGACCTCCTTCATGGGCCCGGACGGTTCGGCCGAGGACGTCCAGGCCGCCTGCGAGGCGTACGACAGGGCGCTGACCGAGGCCGGCGGCGTCGATCTCCAGCTGCTCGGCATCGGCACGGACGGGCACATCGGATTCAACGAGCCCTGCTCCTCGCTCGCCTCGCGCACCCGGATCAAGACCCTGACCGAGCAGACCCGGGTGGACAACGCCCGCTTCTTCGACGACGACATCGACCAGGTGCCGCACCACGTCATCACCCAGGGCATCGGCACCATCCTGGACTCGCGCCACGCGATCCTGCTGGCCACCGGCGAGGGCAAGGCCGACGCGGTGGCGCAGACCGTCGAGGGACCGGTCGCCTCGATCGTGCCCGCCTCCGCGCTCCAACTGCATCCGCGCGCCACGGTCGTGGTCGACGAGGCCGCCGCCTCCAAGCTGAAGCTGGCCGACTACTTCCGGCACACCTTCGCCTCGAAGCCGGCCTGGCAGGGGCTGTAGGCCCCCTGGCCGCACGGGAAGGAAGGAGGGGCCGGCCACCTGGTGGCCGGCCCCTCCTTCCTTCCCGTGCGGCACGTCCCGCGCGCGGTCACGCCCCGGTGAGGGCCTCCGCCGCGGCGAGGCCGCAGACGCGGGCGGCACCGCGCGTCTCCACGTACAGCGCGCCACGGGGCGCCGAGTACGGCAGCCCCATCTCCACGACCACCGTGTCGGGGCGCCGGGCGAGCAGGGCGTCGACCGCCGCCGCCATCCAGGGGTGCCGGTGGGCGTCACGGACGACGGCCACGACGCGCCGCTCCCCCGCGGCGGCGAGGACCTCCGCCAGCGGGTCCGGACCGTCGCTGCCGTAGGTGGCGGCGGTGGTGCCGGGCAGCATCCGCGTCAGCTCGGCGGCGACGCCCCACGGCGTCTCGTCGCCGACCGCGATGTTGGCGACCGGGGTGAAGGCCGCGACGTGGACCGGGGCGTCGAGCCGCGGACCGTCGCCGGTCACCCGTACCGCCCTGCGGGCCGCGACGAGGCCGACGTCGCGGGAGCCGGTGCCGGGCGCGATCCCCTCCTGCACTGCCGCGCCCGGCTCCGTACCCGCCCCCCTCGCACCGCGCGTCCAGGACGCGAGTGCCCGTACCCGTGCGGCCGCGTCGGCCAGCCGCTCCTCGGCGAGCTCGCCGTCGCGCACCGCGGTGACCAGCGCGTCGCGCAGCCGCTCGACCGTGGCGTCGTCCTCCAGGCCGCCCCCGACGCACAGGGCGTCGGCGCCGGCCGCGATCGCGAGGACCGAGCCGCGCTCGATCCCGTACGTCGCGGAGATGGCCTGCATCTCCACCGCGTCGGTGACGATGAGCCCCTCGTACCCGAGTTCGCCGCGCAGCAGACCGGTGAGGATCTGCGGGCTGAGCGTCGCGGGGCGGTCGGGGTCGAGCGCGGGGAGCAGGATGTGCGCGCTCATCACCGACTTCGACCCCGCCGCGATGGCGGCCTTGAAGGGCACCAGTTCGCGGGCGTGCAGGGTCTCCAGATCGGCGTCGATCCGGGGCAGCGCGTGGTGCGAGTCGACCGCGGTGTCGCCGTGGCCCGGGAAGTGCTTGGTGCAGGCGGCGACTCCGGCGGACTGGATGCCCTCGACGTACGCGGCGGTGTGCCGGGCCACCAGGGCCGGATCGGCGCCGAACGAACGCACGCCGATGACCGGGTTGTCCGGGTTGGAGTTGACGTCGGCGGAGGGCGCCCAGTTGAGGTTGACGCCGCACTCGATGAGCCGGCGGCCCAGCTCGTGCGCGACCGCCCGGGTCAGCGCGGTGTCGTCCACCGAGCCGAGGGCGAAGTTGCCCGGGAAGGACGAGCCGTTGCGCACCTCCAGGCGGGTGACGTCGCCGCCCTCCTCGTCGATGGCGACCAGGAAGTCGTCGCGCTCGGACCGCAGTTGGGCGGTGAGTGCGGCGAGCTGGTCGGGCGAGACGATGTTGCGGCCGAACAGGCCGACGGAGGTGAGCCCTTCGCCGACGCGGCGCAGCAGCCACTCCGGCGCGGTGGTGCCGGTGAAACCGGGCTGGAGGACCGCGAGCGCGTCGCGGGTGATGGTGTCGGTGGGGGAGACAAGAGTGGTCATGGGGGCCGCACTATCCCTTCACTGCGCCGTCGGTCAGACCGCTCACGGCCTTGCGCTGCAGGAAGACGAAGAGGACGAGGATCGGGACCGCGAAGACGGAGGAGGCCGCCATGGTGGCGCCCCAGTCGTCGCCGAACTGGGTCTGGAACTGCGACAGCCACAGCGGCAGGGTCTGCGCCTCCGCCTGCTTGTTCAGGACCAGGACGAGCGGGAACTCGTTCCAGGCGGTGATGAAGCCGAACAGCGAGGTGGACATCAGACCGGGCGCGAGCAGCGGCAGGATCACCTTGACGAACGCCTGCGGCCGGGTGCAGCCGTCCACCATCGCGGACTCCTCCAGCTCCCTGGGCACGGAGGCGACGAAGCCCCGCAGGGTCAGGAGCGTGAAGGGCAGGATCATGACCATGTAGAACAGGGTCAGCGGGATCAGACTGTTGAGCATGTCCGCGTCGCGCACGATGAAGTAGATCGCGATGACCATGACTTCCCACGGCGCCATCTGCGCGACCATGAAGCCGATGATGAACCCCTTGCGTCCCTTGAAGCGCATCCGGGCCAGGGCGAACGAGCCGGCCAGTGCGAGGACGAGGGAGAGGGTCACGGCGACGACGGTAACCGTGAGGGAGTTGCGGACCATGGTCCAGAAGTTCTCGGCGGCGAGCGCCGTCCTGAAGTGGTCGAGCGTGACGTGGGTGGGGAACCACACCGGGTCGTCCGAGACGATGTCCGGCGTCGGCTTGAAGGCCGTGGCGAACATCCAGTACACGGGGAAGACGAAGCCGACGACCATGACGAGGGCCGTGGCGTTCGGCCAGATCCGGCCGAAACGTGACGAAGCCGAGCGCTTCACAGCTCGTCCTCCTCTTGCTTGAGAACGATCCGGAGGTAGTACGAGGTCAGCAGGAGCAGGATCACGATGGTGAGCAGCGCGATGGCCGAACCCATGCCGTAGTGCTGGTTGCCGACGCCCTCGATGTAGGCGTACACGGGCAGGATCTCGGTGAGCCGGTCCGGGCCGCCCTCGTTGATCGCGAAGACCTGGGCGAACGCCTTGAAGACCCAGATGACTTCGAGGAAGGTGGTCGCGAAGAGGAAGGGCCGCAGGAACGGCATGGTGACCGAGGTGAAGCCCTTCCAGGCGCCGGCACCGTCGAGCGAGGCGGCCTCGTAGAGCTCCTTGGGGATCGTCGTGGTGGCGGCGTACAGGTTGATCGCCACGAAGGGGATCGACTGCCACACGATGAGCACCGTGATGACGAAGAAGGTGGAGAACTGGCCGCCTGTCCAGTTGTAGTCGGCCATCGAGTGGAAGCCGACCTTGTCCAGCACCCAGTTGACGACACCGAACCGCGAGGCGAAGAGCCACTGGTAGACGGTGGTCGCCGCGATGACGGGCATGGCCCAGGCGAGGACCAGGCCGATCAGCAGCGTGACCCGCATGCGCTTGCCGAGCTTGGCGAGCAGCAGGCCGGTCAGGGTGCCGAGGATCATGATCAGGACGACGTTGGTGCCCGCGAAGACGATCGACCGGCCGGTGACGTTCCAGAAGTCCGCGTTGCCGAGGATCTCCTTGTAGTTGTCGACACCGTTCCACTCGGAGATGTGCTGGATCAGCTGCCGCATGTTGAGGTTCTGGAACGACAACAGGGTGTTCTTCACCAGCGGCCAGCCGAGGAACACCAGGGTCACGGCCACCGGGGGGGCCAGCAGCAGATAAGGCGCCAGCTGCGATTTTCTGCCGCCGATTCCGGACGGGGCCGGTGTGCGGTCGGCCCGCTTCGTAACCTCCGCCGGGCCGGAGGGCGGCCGTTCGGTCTGCACGGTCATGCTCGCCATCTCTTCCTTGGCACCATGGGACACAACTCGGCTGCCGGGCGCGGACCCCTCGGGGGAGTCCGCACCCGGCAGCTCGGCCTTACTGCTGCTGCGCGAGGCGCTTGTTGAGCTCCGCCTCGACCTGCTTGGCGGCTTCGGCGTTGGACTTGCCGTTCAGGACCGCGGTCATGAAGGTCTTGATCGGGTTGGGCGCGTTCTCGACGGCGGCCCACTCCGGGATCAGCGGCGTGGTGCCACCGACCTTGGCGGACGGCGCGGCGGCTTCGGCGACCGCGTTGCCCGTCAGGTTGGTGTTGAGCGACTCCTTGTTCGGGATGACGCCGTTCAGCTTGGCGAGCTGACCCTCGAACTGGTCGGAGAGCGCGAGCTTCAGGAACTCCTTGGCGAGGTCCTTCTTCTTGCTGCCCTCGGCGACGGCGAGGTTGGAGCCACCGAGGAAGACCCCCTCGGGCTTGTCGGCGGTCTCACCGGGGATGGTGAAGTAGCCGATCTCCTTCTCGATGGCCGGGTTGGCGGCGATGGCCGTGCCGGCCTCCCAGCCCATGCCGATGAAGGCGCCGGTCTTGCCCTTGGCGAAGACGTCGGCCTGCTGCGGGGTGGCCTCGTCCTTGTCCTTGGGTGCCTGGGAGTAGGACTGGTACTTCTTGTAGAGGTCCATCGCCGCGCCGATCTTCGGGTCGGCGAGGTTGGAGACCCACTTGTCCCCGTCCTTCTTGACGAGGTCGACACCCTGGCCGATGGTGAGACCGTCGAAGAAGTACCAGTTCTGGCCGGGCAGGTAGAGGGGCTCCGCCTTGCCCTTCGCCTTGATCTTGTCCAGGTCCGCGAAGAACTCGTCGCGGGTCTTCGGGGTGTCGGTGATCCCGGCATCCGCGAAGACGGTCTTGTTGTAGATGACCACGCGGTTGGCGAAGTACCACGGCGCCGCGTACTGCGTGCCGTCCACGACCGAGGCCTTGTTGAGGGTCTCGGACCAGTCGGTACCGATCGCGGACTTCACGTCGCCGAGGTCGGCGAGGCCGCCCGACTTCGCGTAGGCGGCGGTCTGGGTGTTGCCGATCTCGAAGACGTCCGGGGGGTTCTCCTCGGAGAGGGCGGTCGTCAGCTTCTGCTGGATCCCGTCCCACTTCTGGACCTCGAACTTGACCGTGGCGCCCGTCTTCTTCTCGAAGGCGGCGCTCAGGTCCTTCTGCCACTGGTCGGGCGTCGAGCCGTCCATGGCCCAGACGGTCAGCGTCTGGCCCTTGTAGCTCTCGGGACCCGCCGGCTTGGCGGCGGTGTCCTTGTCATCGTCCGAACCACATGCCGCGATCGAGATCATCATGCCCGCGACGCCAATGGCCGCGATGAGCTTGCGCTTCACGCCAAACCCTCCTCAGGGATGCTGCAACCCCGCCCACCGCGAAGACATTCGACGAGTACTGCTGGGGCTGGACCTGGTCTTTAATGGTTTAGACCAGCACCCGGAGCTTGGCCTAGACCTTTAGGGGTGTCAAGGGTGTATAAGAAGTGCACTCGCGTCCGTTATAGGACCGACACCTAGGGTCTTTTGATCGAAAGACCTCGAAGCTGGATCACCCGTGGGACGGCGGGCCGACGACACGGCCGGATGGGGAGGACGACACCCCTGGGCCGGACCGTGCCACCATGTGAGCCGCGACGTACGGAGGAGCCGGTGACGGCAGTACAGCAGGTGGGGAGAGGGACCATGAGCGCCGGTGAGGTCAGTCCCGCGAGCGGGACCGGGACGGGTGCGCGCATCGCGCGGGTGCCCAAGTACTACCGGCTCAAGCGCCACCTCCTCGACATGACGGACACCATGCCGCCCGGCACCCCGGTGCCGCCCGAACGCACCCTCGCGGCCGAGTTCGACACCTCCCGCACCACGGTGCGCCAGGCCCTCCAGGAACTGGTCGTCGAGGGCCGGCTCGAACGGATCCAGGGCAAGGGCACCTTCGTCGCCAAACCGAAGGTATCCCAGGCGCTCCAACTCACCTCCTACACCGAGGACATGCGTGCCCAGGGCCTGGAGCCCGCCTCCCAGCTGCTGGACATCGGCTACGTGACGGCGGACCAGGCGCTGGCCGGGCTGCTCGACATCACGACGGGCGGCCGGGTGCTGCGCATCGAGCGGCTGCGCCTGGCCAGCGGGGAGCCGATGGCCATCGAGACCACGCACCTCTCGGCCAAGCGCTTCCCCGCGCTGCGGCGTTCGCTGGTGAAGTACACCTCGCTCTACACCGCCCTGGCGGAGGTGTACGACGTCCGTCTCGCGGAGGCCGAGGAGACGATCGAGACCTCGCTCGCCACCCCGCGCGAGGCGGGCCTCCTCGGCACCGACGTGGGTCTCCCCATGCTGATGCTCTCCCGGCACTCGATCGACGGGCGGGGCGAGCCGGTGGAGTGGGTGCGCTCGGTCTACCGGGGCGACCGGTACAAGTTCGTGGCCCGGCTCAAGCGGCCGGTGGACTGACCGGCGGACGGGCGGACCGCGGGGGGCGGGGCGGTTCCGGAGGGGCGGGCCGGAGGACGTGTTGCCCCCACCCGTGCGAGGGCGACCGGCCCCCTCCCCCGCGCGCCGCGGCACGATCGCGCCCGCAGCGACGATTTTCGGCCAAGCATGAACCAGAACCGTTCCCTCTCCGTGCCGTTGACGGAAAGAGTCCCGTCGCCGGGAAGGCATACGGCCGGCGCACCCGGCCGGGGCGCCGGCCGTACGTGACCATCGGCGGTCAGCGAGGAACGGAGTCAGTCCATGCCAGAAGTGTCAGCGCCCACCCCACCCCCGACGGCGAAACCCCCGGCGGTGACTCCCCTGCGGGTGGTCATCGCGATATGCCTCGCCGCTCCGTTCGTGGCGCTGCTCTGGGTCGGTTCGTACGCGAAGACCGACCCGACGTTCATCGGCATCCCGTTCTTCTACTGGTACCAGATGCTCTGGGTGGTCGTCTCGACCGGGCTGACGATGATCGCGTACACGCTGTGGAACCGTGACCAGCGCGCCCGCAAGGGGGGTGCTTCCGCGTGAAGGACGGCGTGAACGGCGTGGCACTCGCCGTCTTCATCTTCTTCTTCCTGGCGGTCACCGTCATGGGCTTCTGGGCCGCCCGCTGGCGGCGCGCGGAGAACGAGCAGAGCCTGGACGAATGGGGTCTGGGCGGACGGTCGTTCGGTACCTGGGTGACCTGGTTCCTGCTCGGTGGCGACCTGTACACCGCGTACACGTTCGTCGCCGTCCCGGCGGCGATCTACGCGGCGGGGGCCTCGGGCTTCTTCGCGGTCCCGTACACGATCCTGGTCTACCCGCTGATCTTCACCTTCCTGCCGCGGCTCTGGTCGGTGTCGCACAAGCACGGGTACGTCACCACCTCCGACTTCGTCCGAGGGCGCTTCGGCTCCCGGGGCCTGTCGCTGGCGGTCGCGCTGACCGGCATCCTCGCCACGATGCCCTACATCGCCCTGCAACTCGTCGGCATCCAGGCGGTGCTGGACGTCATGGGCGTCGGCGGCGGCGAAGGCACCAACTGGTTCGTCAAGGACCTGCCGCTGCTGATCGCCTTCGCGGTCCTCGCGGCGTACACCTACTCCTCCGGCCTGCGGGCGCCCGCGCTCATCGCGTTCGTCAAGGACGGTCTGATCTACCTGGTCATCGCGGTCGCGATCATCTACATCCCGATCAAGCTGGGCGGCTTCGACGACATCTTCGCGGGGGCGAGCGCGAAGTTCTCCGCCGCCAACGAGTCCGCGGGCAAACCGGTGGCCGGGATCGTCCCCGGTGACGCGGGCCAGTGGGGTTACGCCACGCTGGCGTTGGGCTCGGCGCTGGCGCTCTTCATGTACCCGCACTCGATCACCGCGACGCTTTCCAGCCGCAGCCGTGAGGTGATCCGGCGCAACACCACGATCCTGCCGCTGTACTCGCTGATGCTCGGCCTGCTGGCGCTGCTCGGCTTCATGGCCATCGCCGCCGGGGTCAAGGTGGCCAACGGCCAGCTGGCCATCCCGCAGCTCTTCGAGAACATGTTCCCGGACTGGTTCGCCGGGGTGGCCTTCGCCGCCATCGGGATCGGCGCGCTGGTACCGGCCGCCATCATGTCCATCGCGGCGGCCAACCTCTTCACCCGGAACATCTACAAGGAGTTCCTGAAGCCGGACGCGACGCCCGCCCAGGAGACGAAGGTCTCCAAGCTGGTCTCGCTCCTGGTGAAGGTCGGCGCGCTGGCCTTCGTGCTCACCATGGACAAGACGGTGGCCATCAACTTCCAGCTGCTGGGCGGGATCTGGATCCTCCAGACGATGCCCGCCCTGGTCGGCGGCCTGTTCACCCGGTGGTGCCACCGCTGGGCGCTCCTCGCGGGCTGGGCGGTCGGCATGCTGTACGGCACCCTGGCGGCGTACGGCGTGGCCTCGCCGACCCAGAAGCACTTCGGCGGATCGTCGAAGGAGATCCCGGGCATCGGCGAGATCGGGTACATCGGCCTCACCGCGTTCGTGCTGAACGTCGTGGTGGTGGTCGTGCTGACCCTCGTCCTCCGCGCGGTCAAGGCGCCCGCCGGCGTGGACGAGACCTCCCCGGAGGACTACACGGCGGACGCCGGTGACGCGGGCGTCGAGGCGACGCTGCCGCCGGCCACCGTGGGTGCGCCGGGCGGTCACTGACCGGCCCCGTCCCGCGCCGGGCGAACCGCACGCCGGGCCGTCGCGTCCTCTCCCCGGAGGGGCGCGGCGGCCCGGCGGCGTTCCCACCCCACGCGTACGGAAGGATGTGCTCATGACATCTCGCACCCGGCTGCACGGCCTCTGGCCCGCACTGCTGGTCCTCACCCTCGCCGGCTGCGGCACCGAGCACGCGGACGCGGGCGGCGAGGCCCCGGTCGGCGCACCGGACCCCGCCGAGCTGGAGGCGCGGGCGGCCCACCTCCAGACCCGCACCGACCACGTCTACGTCACCGAGATCCCCGGATACACCCTGGCCCTGCAGTCGGTGGGCGTGCTCGGCGACGACGGTTTCGGCAGCTCGTACACGGACAGGAACGGCCACGTGATCCAGCTCGGTGTGGAGCGCGCCGCGTACTCCCCCGCCGACTGCGGCGAGAAGCAGCCCACCGACGGCTCGCCCGGCTACACCGTCTGCGAGCACGAGGACGACGGCTGGTACAGCGCGACCGCCCTCGGCCACGCCTACGCCCGCACCGAGGGAGACGTCGTGGTGACGGTCAGCGCCGGGCTCCCCGGCGTGGACCGCGCCACCCTGCGCACCGCGGCCGACGCGGCCCACCGGGCGGACGACGCCGAGCTCGACAAGGTCCTCCCGCCCCTCGGCGAGGCGCCCGGCTCGCAGCCGATCGAGCGCGGCGACCTCCCGCCGAACGGCGACGGCGCCCCGAACAACGAGGTGGGCGCGAGCGGTTGAGCCGCCCCGGTCGCACGCGCACCGGGGCGTTCGGCGAAAATCGGGGGATGGACCTGACGATCAGAAGCGCCGCACCCGAGGAGTACGCCCTCCTCGGCGAGATCACGGCGCAGGCGTACCTCGGCGACGGCCTGCTCAGCCTCGGCGAGGACGACCCCTACCTGGCGAGACTGCGGGACGTGGCCGGCCGCGCCGCCGGGGCGGAGGTATTGGTCGTGGTGGACGACACCGGCACCGTGCTCGGCGGGGTCGCCTACGCCCCGCCCGGCAGCCCTCTCTGCGACGTCGCGGCGCCGGACGAGGCGGAGTTCCGGATGCTGGCGGTGGACAGGGCGGGACGCGGCCGGGGAGCCGGGGAGGCGCTCGTACGGGCGTGCGCGGCGCGGGCCCGGGCGACCGCCGGGGTCACCGGGCTGGTGCTGTCCACCCAGCCGGCCATGACCGGCGCGCACCGGATCTACCGGCGGCTCGGCTTCGCGCGCACCCCGGAACGCGACTGGTCTCCGGTCCCGGGCCTGACACTGCTCACCTACCGGCTGGACCTGGGCGCCGCCGGCTGAGGCGGTGCCGTGTGGCCGAGGCGGTGCCGTGTGGCCGAGGCGGTGCCGTGTGGCCGAGGCGGTGCCGTGTGGCCGAGGCGGCCGCCGCGCGATCCCCCCGTGGGCCCGGTCTCCTGCCGGTAACGACACCCCCGGGGACCCCCGGGGACCCCCGGCACCCCAGGCACAAGATGTGGGGTGCGTCCGCGGCACCGCCCCCCACATGTATGCTCGTCTCGCTGTCGTCGCAGGGGAATCCGGTGCGAATCCGGAACTGTCCCGCAACGGTGTGAACCGCGCGTTTCGCGCACCTTCGAGTCCGGCTACCTGCCGACAGCGCGTCCGGCTCACCCGAACCGGACGCCCGTACGTCCGGGCCTCGCGGATGGGCCGGTGGACGCCGTGTGCGGTGTTGCCCGTCTCCAGGTGGCACGCCCCGCGGCCCTCCCCTCCCCCGCCGGCCCAGGGCCGAGTGAGGGAGAGCACCACCCGTGACCATCGCGCCCGCCGATCCGGCGTCCGTGCCCGCGGCCGCCGCGGCGACCGAGCCCGCCGACGGCCCCGGGGCCGCGCTGCTGCGCACCTTGACCGCCCTCACCGCGGACCTGCCGGACACCGACCCGGGCAGGGTCGCCGCCGCCGCGCTCCGCGGCCGCAGCGCGCATGCCGACGAGGCGGAGCTGCGGAGCCTGGCCACCGAGTCGGCCGCCGGCCTGATCGCGGACGACCCCGCCTACTCCCGGCTCGCCGCCCGGCTGCTCACCCGTACGATCGCCGCCGAGGCGGCCGGTGAGGGCGCGGTGTCGTTCTCCGCTTCGGTCGCCATCGGTCACCGCGAGGGCCTGATCGCGGACCGCACCGCCCACTTCGTGGCGCTGCACGCGGTCCGGCTGGACGCACTGGTCGACCAGGCGCTCGTGGACGGCGCCGACGACCGGTTCGGCTACTTCGGGCTGCGTACCCTCCACAGCCGCTACCTGCTGCGCCACCCGCTCACCCGTCAGGTGCTGGAGACGCCCCAGCACTTCATGCTGCGGGTGGCCGCCGGTCTCGCCGAGGACGACACCGACCGGGCGGTGGACGAGGTGGCCGCGCTCTTCGGGCTGATGAGCCGGCTGGAGTACCTGCCGTCCTCCCCCACGCTCTTCAACTCGGGCACCCGCCACCCGCAGATGTCCTCCTGCTACCTGCTGGACTCGCCGCTGGACGAGCTGGACTCCATCTACGGCCGCTACCACGAGGTGGCCCGCCTCTCGAAGCACGCGGGGGGCATCGGTCTGTCGTTCTCCCGCATCCGCTCGCGCGGCTCGCTGATCCGGGGCACCAACGGGCTCTCCAACGGCATCGTGCCGTTCATGAAGACGCTGGACGCCTCCGTCGCGGCGGTCAACCAGGGCGGCCGGCGCAAGGGCGCGGCCGCCGTCTACCTGGAGACCTGGCACGCGGACGTCGAGGAGTTCCTGGAGCTGCGCGACAACACCGGTGAGGACCAGCGGCGTACGCACAACCTGAACCTGGCGCACTGGATCCCGGACGAGTTCATGCGCCGGGTCGACGCCGACGCGGCCTGGTCGCTCTTCTCGCCCGCCGACGTCCCCGAGCTGGTCGACCTCTGGGGCGACGCGTTCGACACCGCCTACCGGGCCGCCGAGGCGAAGGGCCTGGCGCGCCGGACGCTGCCCGCCCGCGAGCTGTACGGACGGATGATGCGCACCCTGGCGCAGACCGGCCAGGGGTGGATGACGTTCAAGGACGCCTCCAACCGCACCGCCAACCAGACCGCCGAGCCGGGCAGGGTCGTGCACTCCTCGAACCTCTGCACGGAGATCCTGGAGGTCACCGACGACGGCGAGACCGCCGTCTGCAACCTCGGCTCGGTCAACCTGGGCGCCTTCGTGGCGGACGGGGACATCGACTGGGAGCGGCTCGACGCCACCGTGCGCACCGCGGTGACCTTCCTCGACCGGGTCGTCGACATCAACTTCTACCCGACGGAGCAGTCCGGCCGGTCCAATGCCCGCTGGCGGCCGGTGGGTCTGGGCGCGATGGGCCTCCAGGACGTCTTCTTCCGGCTGCGCCTGCCGTTCGACTCCGCGGAGGCGCGCGCGCTCTCCACCCGCATCTCCGAGCGGATCATGCTCGCCGCGTACGAGGCTTCCTGCGACCTCGCCGAGAAGTCGGGCCCGCTGCCGGCGTGGAGCGAGACCCGCGCCGCGCGCGGGGTGCTGCACCCGGACCACTACGACACCGCTCCGGCCTGGCCGGAGCGGTGGGAGGCGCTGCGCGCCCGCATCGCGAAGACCGGCATGCGCAACTCGCTCCTGCTCGCCATCGCCCCCACCGCCACCATCGCCTCGATCGCCGGGGTGTACGAGTGCATCGAGCCGCAGGTCTCCAACCTGTTCAAGCGCGAAACGCTCAGCGGCGAGTTCTTGCAGGTCAACGCCTACCTGGTGGACGAGTTGAAGCAGCTCGGCGTGTGGGACGCGCGGACCCGTGAGGCGCTGCGCGACGCCAGCGGCTCGGTGCAGGGCTTCGGCTGGATCCCGGCGGACGTGCGGGCGTTGTACCGCACGGCGTGGGAGATCCCGCAGCGCGGCCTGATCGACATGGCGGCCGCCCGTACGCCGTACCTCGACCAGAGCCAGTCGCTGAACCTGTTCCTGGAGACGCCGACCATCGGCAAGCTCTCCTCGATGTACGCGTACGCCTGGAAGCAGGGGCTGAAGACGACGTACTACCTGCGTTCGCGCCCGGCGACCCGGATCGCCCGCGCCGCTTCCGGCACGGCGAACGCCGCTGCCCCGGCTGCCGCCCCCGCCGCCATCCCCGTCCAGCAGGCGGTCTCCGACGCGGAGGCGCTCGCCTGCTCCCTCGAAAACCCCGAGTCCTGCGAGGCCTGCCAGTGATGACCACCAACGATTCCACCGCGGGCGCCGCAGTGAAGAACCTGCTCGACCCGGGCTTCGAACTGACCCTGCGCCCCATGCGCTACCCGGACTTCTACGAGCGCTACCGGGACGCGATCAAGAACACCTGGACCGTGGAGGAGGTCGATCTCCACTCCGACGTGGCCGACCTCGCCAAGCTGTCCCCGGGTGAGCAGCACATGATCGGCCGGTTGGTGGCGTTCTTCGCCACGGGCGACTCGATCGTCTCCAACAACCTCGTGCTGACCCTGTACAAGCACATCAACTCCCCCGAGGCGCGGCTCTACCTGTCGCGGCAGCTCTTCGAGGAGGCCGTGCACGTCCAGTTCTATCTGACGCTGCTCGACACGTATCTGCCCGATCCGGACGACCGGGCCGCCGCCTTCGACGCGGTGGAGGAGATCCCGTCGATCCGTGAGAAGGCGCAGTTCTGCTTCCGCTGGATGGACTCGGTGGAGAAGATCGACCGGCTGGAGACCCGGGCCGACCGGCGCCGGTTCCTGCTGAACCTGATCTGTTTCGCCGCCTGCATCGAGGGGCTCTTCTTCTACGGCGCGTTCGCGTACGTCTACTGGTTCCGCTCACGCGGTCTGCTGCACGGCCTCGCCACCGGCACCAACTGGGTGTTCCGGGACGAGACGATGCACATGAACTTCGCCTTCGAGGTCGTGGACACCGTCCGCAAGGAGGAGCCGGAGCTCTTCGACGACGAGCTCCGCCGGCAGGTCACCGACATGTTGAAGGAGGCCGTCGAGGCGGAGTTGCAGTTCGGCCGCGACCTCTGTGGTGACGGGCTGCCTGGCATGAACACCGAGTCGATGCGCCAGTACCTGGAGTGCGTCGCGGACCAGCGCCTCACCCGGCTGGGCTTCGCGCCGCTGTACGGCTCGGAGAACCCGTTCTCCTTCATGGAGCTCCAGGGTGTCCAGGAGCTGACGAACTTCTTCGAGCGCCGCCCGTCGGCGTACCAGGTGGCGGTGGAGGGCACGGTCGGTTTCGACGACGACTTCTAGGAGCGGCGCCGCACTGCGGGCGGGGAAGTCGTCGGCCGGGGCGGGTGAAGGCGGCGGAGCCGGCACGGCGGCTCCGCCGTCGGGACACGTCGCCCCGACCGGGACGCTCTCACGTCCTCAGGATTTCTTCTCGTCGCGTGGGAGCAGGACGTAGTCACCCGTGGTCGTGTCCACGGACTCGACGACGAGCCTGTACGTACCGCTCTCCTCGGCGTCCAGGTCGATCGGATCGATGTAGGGGTAGAGGTCGCTCTTGCCGATCTCCCTGCCGTCCGGGGCCCGCAGGCTCCATTTCGGCCGCAGCCCTTTTTCGGCGTTGAGGGCGAAGGCGATGCGGTCCCCTGCCTGGGCGTCGATGGTGAACTCGTCCCGACCACCCGGCTGCTCGATTCTCCCCTCGATCGGGTTGTCGAGCCCGATGTTCCGCTTGTCCACGGGCGCGTCCCAGATCTTGATGGAGTACGTCTGCGGCAGTGACCCGTAGCCCAGGGCGACGCGCAGTGTGTAGGGTCCGGCCTCCTCGAGCTCCACCGCTTCGGACGAGGGGCAGCGGGCTGTCGCCTCGTAGAAGCCAGGCACTTTGTCCCCCTGCGCCCGGCGCAGCGACAGGACCCGTCCGAAGGTGTCGGCGCAGTCCAACTGCTGCACGTACACGCGCGTCCCCTTCAGGGCGGTGAAGGTGTACTCGTCGGCCGGATTTCCGTCGACGAGTTCGCCGGCGCCCTCCTCTGGCAGGTTCTTCCCGATCGTGTCACCCACCGCGACGTCGAACTTCTGCACCTCCTCCGCTCCGCCCGAGTCCGGCCACAGGGTGTACACCAGCCAGGCTGTGGTGATCAGCGCGATCGACACGAGAGTCATGAGCGCGATGGAGGAGGGTGACCCCAGCAGCCCGCCCCGTCCCGCGGTGCTCGGCCCCGCGAGCTTCTCCACCTGGCTGAACCCCACACCACGGCCGTCGACCCGCACGTCCGCCCCGTCCCCGTCGGCCAGGACCTGCAAGGTCAGGACGTCCTCGCCGTTGAGGAGCGGACGTCCGATCCGCACACTCTCCGCCACCACCCGCACGTCCGCGGTCACCGACGCCGGTGTCCCCTGGACGCTGCTCCAGACGATCTCGACGCCCTCGGGGAACGTGACTCCCAGATCGTCCTGGTAGTCATCGGGGCGGATGGGCACGTTGCCCACGTTGATGATCTCCAGGACCATCAACCGCGGCCTGGTGAGGACGCGACCGTCGTAGTGGATGCCCAGGTTCTCGATGCCGTCGATGTTCTGGGCGAGAGGGCTGTCCGCGACGAGGCGGTAGCCGATCCGGGTCCGCTGGTGACGCCGGTGACTGACGTAACCCAGCAGCAGACCCAGGACACTGACGACACCGCCGAGAAGAGCGAGAAACATCTCCATCGAAGCGGCCTCAGTCCCGGTCTCGCCTGTCGCGCTGCGCCTCCAGCAACCAGCCGAGGAGTCCCGCGATCAGCAGCGCCTGCCCGATCGGCGGAAACACGGTGCTCGCGGCCATCAAGCGGGTGAAGCCGTCCTCGTCGACCTGGTACGCCCCCCACTCCCCTGGTGGTCCGGAAAGGTCGAAATCACCGAGACCTGTATCCACTGTCGTGTACATAACCCCGTGGAGCAGCAGAATCACGAGGCCGGCCGCAATCAGGATGGCGGGTCTGCGATGTCTGCGCACTGCCTCGGCAAAACGGTCCACGGCCCCTCCGCAAGGTCAACTAGCCAGCATCCGGGGCCACTTGACGACTTTTCCGTGGCCCCGGGCGCCATCATGGCGCGGAAATCCCCCTGTGCACACGGGCGTTGAGGACTCTGGCCTGGAATCGCTCGACGATGTCCTCCGGCCGACCAGCGCCGGCCCCTTCGGTCGTTGACGGCGCCGCCCGGCACGCACCCCGGCGGCGTCGCCCCTCGTTCACGTCACCGTCCCCGGACCGGGGGCCGACCGGCCCGGCGTACGGACACGGCGGGCACCTCCGAAGGGGTGCCCGCCGCCATGTGTCAGCCCTGGGCCGTGTGGCGCACCTCGGCGAAGCGGGCCCGGGCCGGTTCGGCGCCCGGGAGTGCCCAGAGCGCGGTGATCTCGCCGAGCAGCGGTCCCGCGTCGCCCTTGGCCTCCTCCGCGTCGCCCGTCAGGGCGCGCACCACCCGCAGGGTCCAGCGTCCGGGTCCGGCGGGGTCCGCCAGCAGGATGTCGGTGCCGAACATCCCGCTCTCGATGCTCTCGACGACCACTCCGTCGGGGATGTCCTCCCCCATCTCCCGGGCGTGCACGGTCGGGTCGGGGGTGTCCGAGTCGCTCTGCGCCTGCGGCTCGGCGCGACCGTGCAGCAGGGCGAGGAGGCGGCCGGTGAGCACCGGGTCCGAAGCGCCGTCGTACACCCAGCGCGTGCCCAGCACTCCGTGTTCGCTGGTCCCGATGAGCGCGGCCCCCGCCCCCTCCAGCGGGGCGCCCCGGTAGGTGACGGGCACGTGGTAGGGGTGCGGGCGGCCGGTCGAGGCGTCGCTGACCACCATGAACTCGATGCCCACCTCGCCCTGCGGGTCGTCGAGCCGGAAGCCCCCGGCTTTCGACAGTTCGGGCGTGGTGCCCGCGTACCAGGGCTGGGCGGGCAGCCAGGCGGCCACCAGGTCGAGCTTGCCGGGGGTCATGGTGGTGCGGTGGATGAAAGCCATGTCTCACTTCGTCCGTCGGTGAACAGGTCGGTCCATGATCGCGTGCCGGCCCCGCGCTGCGGCCCGGCGACGGGCCGGGCCGCGGCCCTCCGTCAGACGCGGGCCCAGGAGCGGAGGTACGGGCGCCGGGTGGCGCCGCGCGGCCGTACGGCATCCTGCGGCTGCGCGGGGACCGGGTCCGGCGGGTCGGTGCGGCGGGCGTGTTCGGCTGCGCGCAGCTCGCGGTCGATGCGGCGCTCGCGGGCGAAACCGACGAGGGCGGGGAGCAGGACGAGGACGGCGAGGAGGGTGACCCCGAGGAGGTTCAGAAAGGTGTTCATGGCTCCACTCTGGCCGCCGGGAAGCCGTCAGGGCAGTGGCAGGACTGTCCAGGAACAGCGAATTACTGCCACACTGCGGTCATGCTGAAAAACGTCGCCGCCCTACTGCTGGACGAGGTCCATCCCTTCGAACTCGGCGTGCTCTGTGAGGTGTTCGGCCTCGACCGCAGCGACGAGGGGCTGCCGGTGCACGATTTCGCGGTGGTGTCGGCGGAGGGCCCCGGGCTGCGCACCCACGCCGGCTTCACCATCACCGCGGCGCACGGCCTCGAACGGCTGGAGGAGGCCGACCTCGTCGCCGTGCCGGCGGGCAGCCGCTTCGTCGCCCGCACCTACCCGCCGGAGGTCCTGGAGGCGCTGCGGCGGGCCGTGGCACGCGGTGCGCGGGTGCTCTCCGTCTGCTCGGGCGCCTTCCTCCTCGGGGCGGCCGGGCTGCTGGACGGACGCCGCTGCACCACGCACTGGCGGCACGCCGCCGAGCTGGCCGAGCGCTTTCCGCTGGCCCGGGTGGAACCGGACGTGCTCTACGTCGACGAGGGCCAGGTGATCACCTCGGCGGGGACCGCAGCGGGCATCGACGCCTGTCTGCACCTGGTGCGCCAGGAGTACGGCCAGGAGGTGGCCAACGCCGTCGCCCGCCGGATGGTGGTCCCCCCGCACCGGGACGGCGGCCAGGCGCAGTACGTCAAGCGGCCGCTGCCGCGCACCCGCTGCGACACCGTCGGGGACACCCTGGCCTGGATGGAGAACCACCTCGACCAGGAGATGACCGTCGACCAGCTCGCGGCCCTCGCCCATATGTCGCCGCGCACCTACGCGCGCCGGTTCCAGCAGGAGACCGGCACCACGCCGTACCGCTGGCTGCTGCGGCAGCGGGTGCTGCTGGCGCAGCATCTGCTGGAGACCTCGGACGAGACGATGGAGGCGGTCGCGGGGCGGGCCGGCTTCGGCAACGCGGCGGCCCTGCGCCATCAGTTCGTACGCTCGCTGGGCACGACCCCGCACGCCTACCGGCGGACGTTCCAGGGACCGGCCGGGGTCGCCGAGAGGGTCTGACGGCTCCCGGCGCGGCCCCCGGAGAGGGTCAGATGCCGCAGCTGGAGGCCGACCAGAAGTGGCTCGGGCCCTGGTTGACGTGCACGTGGTCACCGTGGTCCGGGTAGCCCGGGCCGAGGATTCCGTTGAAGCCGTGGTTACGGGCCTGGAGCGCCATGGTGCACAGCGAGCGCGCGCCCACCCCGAGGTCGACCGCGTCCCCGTACAGGTGGCGGCTGCCCGCCGCTCCGCCGACCGCCGCGTTGCAGGAGGTGGACCGGAAGCCGCTGGTGACGCGGAGCGGCTGGTCGCCGAGGGCGTGCCGCAGCGCCTCCAGCTTCCACATGCTGGTGAGCGCGTTGGCCCTGGCCGTCCCGGCCGCGACCGCCCCGCCCGCCCAGGTGCTGTTGCAGGTGTTCAGCTCCGCGTACGTGAAGTGGACCGGGGTGCAGTCGTCGTCCTGGAGCGCGTAGATCTTGGCCTGGGTGGCCGGGCCCGCGATGCCGTCGGCGGTGAGGCCGTACGCGGCCTGGAAGCGCTTGACCGCGGCGGTGGTGGCGGGCCCGTACGAGCCGTCGACGGCCAGCACCGAGTTGTAGCCGGGGTACCCGGCGACCCGGATCTGGAGCTGGGTGACGTCGCTGCCGGTGGCACCGGAGGACAGGGTGCGGGTGAAGGTGAAACACCCGTCCGCGTGGGCGGTGCCGGCCGTGAGCACGGCCCCGCCCCACGCAAGTGAGATGGTCATGACAAATCCGAGCAGGATGCGTGCGGCGCGCCTGAGCATGTGGGGTGCTCCCTCTCGCGGTGGATGTGATCCCTGCGGAACGTGGGAGTGAGCCTGGCGCAGCGGTCGACGCGCGTCAACTCCCCCTGGGAAAACGTCCGATGACGAACGCCGCACACCGAGGGGCCCGTCCGCCGCGGAACACCGCGGCGGACGGGCCCTCGGCGCCGGCTCTCGCGCCGGCGGCCAAAACGGCTCAGTCGTTCGGGACGACCTCGTAGCGCGGGGTGCCCTCGGCCATCTGCTTCAGCGCGTCCTTGCGGTCCCGCTTGGACAGCCGGTCGATGTAGAGGTAGCCGTACAGGTGGTCCGTCTCGTGCTGGAGGCAGCGCGCGAAGTAGCCGGTGCCCCGCACCTTGACCGGGTTGCCGAGGGCGTCCTGGCCGTGCACGACGGCGTAGTCCGGGCGGGCCAGTTCGGCGTAGGCGGTCGGCACCGACAGGCACCCCTCGTTGGAGTCGTCCAGCACCCGGGCCTCCGGGGGCAGTTCCTCCAGGACCGGGTTGACGACGACGCCCACGTGCCGCACCCCGTCGTCGTCCGGGCAGTCGTAGACGAAGACCTTCTGGTCCACACCGATCTGGTTGGCGGCCAGGCCCACGCCCTCCGCGGTCCGCTGGCTCGCGAACATGTCGTCGATCAGCCGCGCCAGCTCGTCGCCGAACTCCGTGACGTCCCGGCACTCCTTGTGCAGGACCGGATTGCCCACGACCGTGATCGGACGGGAGGTACCGCGTCCGCGGTACGCCGCCTCACGCTCCTCGCAGTCCTCCGTGTCCACGACGAAACCCTCGTCGTCCACGCCGATCCGCTCGTCCGTCTCCTGCTGCGACATGTCCGCCGTACGCCTTCCTGCAAACCGTGAACCGTGAAAACCCGGGAGCCGGGCAGATCCGCACCGGAGAATCGGTGCCCGTACAGCCTACGGGGAGACGGCGCCCGGGAGGACGGTCAGCAGACTTCTTCGAGATCCCGCCACTCGCGGCTGTCCGGGCTGTCGGCGACCCAGCCGTCCAGCAGCCCCCGCACCAGTCCGGCCGGGGCCGCGAGGCCGCACTCGCGCTCGGGGGACCAGAGGCCGCCCGCCGTACGGTGCCCCAGCGGGCCGGGGTGGCCGGGCTCACTGTGGTCGTGCGGGTCGAGGTGCTCGCCGTCGCCCTCGTCGCTCTCCATCCGGCTCTCCGAACAGGAACGGCAGAGCAGCCGCACCGACGAGGACCAGTCCTCGGCGGCGAACCCGGCGTCCGAGGCGAGTTTCTCCAGCGCGTCCCGGTCCTCCTCGGTGGCCGCCTCCAGCAGCACCACCCACGTCGGCACCGGCGAGGGCGCCCACAGCTCGATCTCGTCGAAGACCGGGTAGGCGGGCCCCGCCGCCGTCACCCGCTCACCGTGGGGCACCCCGTCGTGCAGCACGACCTCGCCCCACCGGCGCCCCGAGGACGGCAGCGGGATCGACAGCACCTCGATCCGGGCCGGGTCGAGCCGGCGCCCCCAGACCACCTCGGCCTCACCCTCCGGCGACAGCCGCACCGCGGCGCTGCCCAGCTCCATGCCGGTCGGCTCGGTGGTCGCGGCGCCGTTGCCGGGCACCTTCAGGCCGTACGCCTGCCAGGCGCGGCGGGCCAGCGGCCAGTCCTGCAGCGCGGTCGCGGCGATGCCCACGTTCCACCAGTCCGGTGCGCCGGACTCCCGGTCCAGCAGCGCCACGGCCCGCAGCCCGGCCGACCGCGCCTGCTCCCAATCGTGCCGGAACTTGTGCAGCAGCGCCAGGTTGAACCAGGACTCCGAGAGCCAGGGTTCCAGGTCCGCCGCGCGCGTCAGCAGCGCCCCCGCGTCCTCGTACCGGCCGTCGCCGATGAGCGTGAACGCGCGGTCCGTGGCCTGACGCCACGAGGCGGACGGCCGATGCCGTGCCTTCCCGAAGATCCTCACGATTCCCGCCTGTCCCGACTGGACACCCTCTTCTTTCGCATCCAACCATGCCCGGCCGGACGCCCGCTCATTACCCATGGGTCACCCCGTCCGCACCCGGGGTGGGCCGCCCCGCGCCAGAACCGCGGCCAGCGCCTCGACCACCTGCGGCTGGTAGTCGTGGCCGGTACCGAGCCGCAGCTGTTCCAGGGCCCGCAGAGCCCCTCCCGCGCCTTCCCCGCGCAGATCCTCGTACGCGTTGACCGCACGGACGATCCGCGCGGTCAGCGGCTGCTCCCGGTACGGGTCCGCCTGCCGTTCCACCACCACCGCCACCTTCGCGTCCACCCCGGTCTGCCGCACCACTGCCCCGCCCAGCAGCGCGATCCGGCGCTGTTCGGCCGCGGGCAGCCGGGCGGTGGCCCCGTCCGCCAGCGGGTCGACCAGGGAGAGCTGACCGATGTCGTGCATCAGCGCCGCGTACTCCAGCACGGCCAGCTCACCGCCGCCCAGCCCCAGCTCCCTCCCGACCGCCGTGCAGAGCTCGGCGACCCTGCGGGCGTGACCGGGCGGGGTGTACCCGGCGACCTCGGTGGCCCGGGCCAGCGAGGCGATGGTCTGCCGGTAGGTCGCGCGGACGGCCGCGTACCGGCGGAAGGAGACCTGGGTGAGGAGGAGCGGCACGCAGAGCACCGGCAGTGCCCAGAGCCCGGCGACGGCCACCCCGAGCGCCATCACCGCGCCGGTGGCACAGACCGCCGAACCGATGCCCGGCAGGCCGCGCAGTTCGTCGCGAAGGTGGGTGCCGTACGGATACCGGGTCCGCGCCGCCCGCACGAACGCGGCGAGCACCGCGTCGCAGAGCGCGGTCAGTCCCAGCAGAGCCACCAGGAGGACGGCGTACGCGGGCCCCTCCCCCAGCACCCCGGTGAACTGCTCCGCGTCCCGCAACGGCTGGAAGCAGACGGCGGCGAAGGCCACGGTCAGCACCCGGCGGGCGAGCCGGTCGTGGCCGGGCCCCGGACCGCGGCCGTGCCCGGGCCGGGGGACGGCCGCGAGGAGTTGCGCCACCACGACCACGGCGACCACCTGGAGCACCCCCTGCCCGGTCGGCTCCCCCGCGCTCCGCCCCAGCAGGGCGTACGCGAAGGCCCCGGCGGATCCGAGCGGCGCGGGCTCCCGTTCGCCGGGCAGGCCGCCCCGGCGCACCCCGGCCTCCGGTCCGGCCCCGGCCGGCACCGGACCCGGACCGGTCCGGACGCAGGACCCCAGCTCACCCACCGCGACGAGGGCGCCGAAGGCGAGGGCGTGCCCCGGTTCGGCGACCCCGGACCAGAGGGTGTGGACCACGGCGACGAGCGCCAGCGCGAGGGCGGCGGCGTGCAGGAGGCGAACGGCGACGGGCGCTCCGCCTCCGGGGACGCCCTTCACCGCTCGTTCCCCCCGTCGCCCTCGGCGGACCGGGCCGCCCCTCCCGCGACAGGTGCCTGCCCGCGCGGGGGCGGCAGGGTGGCCTCGTCCGAGGTCACCGCGACCGTCGTCGCCGACCAGCCGTGCTGGTCCAGGGCCCGGACCAGAGCCCGCACCATCAGGGGGTCGAACTGGCTCCCCGCGCAGCGGCGCAGCTCCTCCACCGCGGCGGCCACCGGACGGCCGCGCCGGTAGGAGCGGTTCGAGGTCATCGCGTCGAAGGCGTCGGCGACGGCGACCACCCGGGCGAACTCGGGGATGTGCGCGCCGGCGAGCCCGTGCGGATAACCGCTGCCGTCCAGCCGCTCGTGGTGGTGGAGGATCGCGGCCCTGGCCTCGTCGAGGAAGCCGATGCCCCGCACGATCTCGTGGCCGTACTCGGGGTGGAGTTCGATGACCCGTCGCTCCTCGGGGGTGAGCGGGCCGTCCTTGCGCAGGACACGGGTGGGCACGCCGAGCTTGCCGACGTCGTGCAGGATGCCGGCGAAGCGCAGCGCCTCCACCCGCTCCGGTGCCATGCCGATCTCACGGGCGATGAGGACGGAGGCGCGGCCGACGCGCTCGCTGTGGCCGCGCGTGTAGGTGTCCTTGATGTCGACGGCCTGGACGAGGGCCCGGATGGTGGCCCGGTGGGCGGCGTGCTCCCGGTGGTACTGGGCGAAGACCCAGCAGGAGATGTACATCGGCAGCAGCACGAAGAGCGAGGAGAGCGGGCCGTAGGGGCCGCGCCACAGCACCGCCATCATCAGTCCGGCGAGCGCGTGCACGAGATGCGGCCCGAGCGGGGGGCCCACCAGCCCGTGCCAGGCGTTGCGGAGCGCCACGTGTTCGGCAGGCACCCGGACGGCGCCGTCCAGCAGGGCGAGGACGAGGCTGAAGACGACGGCGGCGGCGCAGGCGGGCAGCAGCACGTACGGGAAGTCGGGCACGGCCCCCCGCTCCCCGCCCGGCCCGGGTGGGCCGCCGAGCGCGGACCGGCCGCCGAGCGCCCCGTAGACCGTGGAGGCCGCCCACACGGTGACCGTGAGCTGCGCGGCCCGCCAGATCCGGCGGGCCGCGGACGGCGGGTGCTCGACCCGGCCGGCGAGGGAGCCGGGCACGGCGACGAGCGCGGCGGCCGAGGGCGGCAGCAGGAAGGCCGCGGCGAGCAGGAACGGGAAGAACGAACCGGAACGGATGGGCATCCGCTCGCCGGAGAAGGGGCAGCGGCCCGGGAGTTCGCCCACGAGATAGAGGGCGGCCAGCAGGCCCAGCGTCCGCCACGCCACCGGGTCCCCGCCGGTGGGTGCGTGCGCCTGCCAGGGCCGGGTGAACTGGTCGAGTACGGGAGCGAGGCAGCCGGCGGCGCAGACCGCCACGACCGCGATGAACACGCGTGCCGCGACCGGTGTTCTCCTCATGTCGCACCCGCCCCCGCATGGTCGATGGAGGCGTCACGCTAGCGAGTAGTCCGGGCGGAGGTGGAGCAACGATCGTGATTAGCGCGTACGGGTGATGCGCCTCCGGGCGCGCGCCGGGGAGGCGCGCGGGAAGAGCGCTGCGCCCGGGGAGGGAGACGGAGAACGGCCGGGAGGCGCACCGCGTCCCGCGCGGTGCGCCTCCCGGCCGTCCTTCCGGCTCCGCCGGCGTGCGTGTCCCGGCGGCGTCGGTCGTGCTATTCGGTGGTGGCCGCCGACCGGTCCGTGTCGCCCAGCGACACGTCCTGGTCCGGCACCGCCTGGCCGGAACGGATCAGATCGATCCGGCCCATCACCTTCGAGCGCAGGTCCGTCGGGACGTCGTCCTGACCGCAGCAGCGCTTGACCAGCTTCTTCACGGCCTGCTCCAGGCCGTACTTCTCCAGGCACGGGGAGCACTCACCGAAGTGCGTCTCGAACTTGGTGCAGTCGCCCTCGGGCATCTCGTGGTCGAGGAACTCGTAGAGGTGGTCGAGAACCTCTGAGCAGTCCGTCTCGTGCGGCTCTCCGCAGCTCATGAGGCCGAGCCTTTCCGATCGTCCGACTCACCGGCGCCGGCGGGAACGAGCCCGCGCTCGCGGGCGTAGTCCTCCAGCATGCCGCGCAACTGGCGGCGTCCGCGGTGCAGTCGGGACATCACCGTACCGATGGGAGTCCCCATGATGTCCGCGATCTCCTTGTAGGCAAAGCCCTCGACGTCCGCGAGGTAGACCGCTATGCGGAATTCCTCGGGGATCGCCTGCAGCGCCGACTTCACGTCGGAGTCCGGAAGGTGGTCGAGAGCCTGGGACTCGGCCGACCGCAGCCCGGTCGACATGTGCGACTCGGCTCGCGCCAGCTGCCAGTCCTCGATCTCCTCGGCGGCGCTGCGCTGGGGCTCGCGCTGCTTCTTGCGGTACGAGTTGATGAAGGTATTGGTGAGAATGCGGTACATCCACGCCTTGAGGTTGGTGCCCTCGCGGAACTGGTGAAAGGAGCCGTACGCCTTCGCGTAGGTCTCCTGGACCAGGTCCTCGGCGTCCGCGGGATTGCGCGTCATGCGCAGGGCCGCGGAGTACATCTGGTCGAGAAAGACGAGCGCGTCCCGCTCGAAACGTGCGTTCCGCTCGTCCGTCGTCTCCTCCGGGCGGCCGTCGTCGGTCCCTGTGTCGTTACCAGTGACCGGACCCACCTCCTCCAACGCTGTTGCGGGGCCGAAACCGGACCCGCTCGCCTCGGAGAATAGTCGACCCTGGTTCCGCGCGTGCGGTCGATCGCTTCCGCCCGGCGCGTGCCCGGGAATGGCCTTCGGCGCGTGCAGCACCGTCCACTCCAGATCCGCGGCGTTCGAGCGACGCGGGCAGATGGTCGAACCCATGCGACGGACTCCCTCTCCACAACCAGATGACGTGTGCGGTGTACCGGAGGTGCCGGCGTACCGATTCCTCGGCGTACCGGGCGCCGATGTACCGAACAACAGCGGTCCCACGGCGCGCATTCCCGGCCGCCGGGCGGCCCGCGGGATGTGAGCGGGGCCACGGCCGGCGCGGGGCCGCAGGGGGGTCAGGTGGGGAGCCGGTCGAGCCAGCCGGTGACGGCGCCGGCGAGGATCTCCATCGTCTGGGCCTCCGTCAGGCCCGACCGCTTGGGCACCGCGAAGCCGTGGTCGCCGTGCGGGACCTCGGCCATCTCGTACCCGCCCGCGGGGAATTCGGCGGGGCGTCCGAAGGGGTCGTTGCCGCCCTGCACCACGAGGGTGGGGACCCCCGTGCCCAGCAGTTCGCCGGCGCGGGACCTCTCGGGGCGGCCCGGCGGGTGGAGCGGGAAGCTCAGCGCGAGGACGGCACGGGCGCCGAGCTCCCCCGCGGTGCGGCAGGCGACCCGCGCGCCGGCACTGCGGCCGCCCGCGACGACCGGCAGGCCGGGGGTGGCGAGCTCGGGCCAGACCGCCCGCCAGCCGGTGTCCAGCGTCTTCGGGGCGGGCGCGACCTTCTTCCCCGCGACCCGCCAGGGCTGCTCCACCAGGGCGACGCTGACCCCGTGCCCGGGGGCGGCCGCGGCGAGCGCCGCCAGGTCGCGGGCCTCGATGCCGCCGCCCGCACCGTGGCCGAGGGCCAGGACCAGGCGGGCGCCGACGGAGGGGAACCAGGTGATCCGGGCCTCCCCCGCCGGGGTGGGAACGCGGACGGGCAGCCCGCCGGGGGCACTGCGATCGGGGCTCATGGGGCCCATCCTGCCCCGGCGGCCCACCCCTCCCGGTCGGCCCACGCGCGCCGGGGACGCGCCTGCCTCAGAAGAGCGTGGGCTCCTCGGGCGCGACCAGTTCCTCCCGGAGCTCGGGCCCGTTGTTGCGGACGTTGCTGACGGCGGTGGCGACGGGGTGGGCCCGCATCAGTCCGCCCCGGGGCGGGGCGATCAGTGCGCGCAGTTCGTCGGTGTCGGTGCGCGCCGGGTCGAGCCAGGCGTCCCAGCGGTCGGGCGTCAACATCACGGGCATCCGGGGGTGGATGTCGGCGAGCGCGGACGGCCCTTCGGCGGGGGCGACCGCCAGCGGGGTGGTCTCGGCCTCGGTGGTGATCACCGAGCAGGTCGTCCACCAGGCCCGCGGGTGGTCCGGGGGAAGGGTGGCGTCGCGCCAGAACTCGTAGAGTCCGGCCATCGCGAAGACGGAGCCGTCGGCGGGGGTCACGAAGTAGGGCTGCTTGCGGGGCCGCTTCTTCCTCCCCTCCTCCTCCCGCTGCCGCTCGTCGGCGCCGGTCATCCACTCGTAGTAGCCGTCGGCGGGCAGCACGCACCGGCGCTGGAGGAACGCCTTGCGGAAGGAGGGCTTCTCGTGGACGGTCTCGGCGCGGGCGTTGATCAGCCGGGCGGCGCCCTCGGGGGTCTTGGCCCAGGAGGGTACGAGGCCCCAGGTGAGGGTACGGAGCTGGCGAACCGGACGCCCGTCCGCCGCGTCCTTCAGGGGACGCTCCAGTACCGCGTAGACCTCCTTGGTCGGAGCCACGTTCCAGTCGGGGGCAAGGGTCTCGACCGGGTCCCACCGCTCCACGTGGAAGAGTCCGGTCAGATCCTCCGGCCGCCGGCTCGCCGCAAAACGTCCGCACATGCCTGCAAGCCTGCCACGCCACCCCGCCCTCACCGCAAGGAGTTCCGGCCGTATGGACAAAGACGAACTGGGCGCCCTGTGGGACCGCGTGTTCGGCACCCAGCCCGCTCCGGAGCAGTGGCTGGTGGTGGTGACCGCAGCGGCGGCGCTCGTCGCGGTCGCACCGAACGCGCTGTGGCGGCTGACCCGGAACTCGATCACCATCGCGCACGAGGGCGGCCACGGACTGGTCGCCCTGCTCACCGGTCGGCAGCTCTCCGGCATCCGGCTGCACTCGGACACCAGCGGGCTGACGGTCAGCCGGGGGAAGCCGACCGGCATCGGCATGATCCTCACCGCCGCCGCCGGTTACACCGCGCCCTCGCTCCTCGGCCTGGGCGGCGCCTGGCTGCTGACCAACGGCCGTATCACGCTGCTGCTGTGGCTGGCCACCGCGCTCCTGGCGGTGATGCTGGTGATGATCCGCAACCTGTACGGGGCGCTGACCGTGATCTTCACGGGCTCCCTCTTCCTGCTGGTCTCCTGGCTGACCTCGGCCGCCGTGCAGTCGGCGTTCGCCTACGCGGTGGTCTGGTTCCTGCTGGTGGGCGGGGTCCGGCCGGTCTTCGAGCTCCAGTCGAAGCGGCGCCACGGCGGCGCTCCCGACTCGGACGCGGACCAGCTGGCCCGCCTGACGGACGCCCCGGCCTGGCTCTGGCTGTTCCTCTTCCACGCGGTGTCGCTCTGCTCGCTCATCGGCGGCGGACGCTGGCTGCTGGGGATCTGATCGCCCCCGCGGGCGCGGGGCGGCACGGCACCGGTCACGCCCTCCGCCCCCTTCCCCCTCTAAAGTGAGGGCATGACCGAACGTTCCGTGCACCCCGCCCTCTGGCCCGCCCCCCACGCGAGCGGCGCCGTCGACGCGACCGTCACCGTGCCAGGATCGAAGTCGGTCACCAACCGCGCGCTGGTCCTGGCCGCCCTGGCCTCCGAGCCCGGCTGGCTCCGCCGGCCGCTGCGCTCACGCGACACCCTGCTGATGGCGCAGGCGCTGCGCGCGATGGGCGTCGGCATCGAGGAGACGGTCTCGTCCAGTTCGGCGGCCGCGGGCGCCCCCGACGTCTCGGGCGAGGCGTGGCGGGTCATCCCCGCCGGCCTGCACGGCCCGGTCACCGTCGACGTCGGCAACGCCGGTACGGTCATGCGCTTCCTGCCCCCGGTCGCGACACTGGCGGACGGCCCGGTCAACTTCGACGGCGACCCCCGTTCCTACGAGCGCCCGCTGCACGGCGTCATCGACGCGCTGCGCGCACTCGGCGCCCGGATAGAGGACGGCGGGCGCGGCGCCCTGCCGCTGACCGTGCACGGCGCGGGCGCGCTGGAGGGCGGTCCGGTACGGATCGACGCCTCCGCCTCCTCGCAGTTCGTCTCGGCCCTGCTGCTCTCCGCCCCCCGGTTCAACCAGGGCGTGGAGGTGCGCCACGTGGGCTCGGCCCTGCCGTCGATGCCGCACATCCGGATGACGGTGGAGATGCTGCGCGCGGTCGGCGCCCAGGTGGACGAGCCCGAGACGGGCGGCGAGCCGGACGTCTGGCGGGTAGCCCCGTCCGCGCTGCTCGGCCGGGACCTGACGGTCGAGCCCGACCTCTCCAACGCCCAGCCTTTCCTGGCCGCCGCCCTGGTGACCGGCGGGCGGGTCACCGTACGGGACTGGCCGGAGCGCACCACCCAGCCCGGGGACGCGCTGCGGGAGCTGTTCACGGCGATGGGCGGTTCGTGCGAGCTGACCCCGCAGGGCCTCACCTTCACCGGTTCGGGCCGCATCCACGGCATCGACGCCGACCTGAGCGAGGTCGGTGAGCTGACGCCGGGCATCGCGGCCGTCGCCGCCCTCGCCGACTCCCCCTCCACCCTGAGCGGTGTCGCCCATCTGCGGCTGCACGAGACGGACCGGCTGGCCGCGCTCACCAAGGAGATCAACGAGCTCGGCGGCGACGTCACCGAGACGGCGGACGGGCTGCACATCCGCCCGCGCCCGCTGCGTGGGGGTGTCTTCCACACCTACGACGACCACCGGATGGCGACGGCGGGCGCGATCATCGGCCTGGCGGTGCCCGGGGTGGAGATCGAGAACGTGGGGACGACCGCGAAGACCCTGCCGGACTTCCCGGACATGTGGACCGAAATGCTCGGGGCCTAGAAGCGATGCGCCGTTACGGGAAGAACCCCGACGAGGACGACATCCGCGTCCGCCCCAACCGCAAGGGCAACCGCCCGCGCACCCACACCCGGCCCAAGCACGAGGACGCCGAGGACGGCATGGTCCTCACCGTCGACCGGGGCCGGCTGACCTGCCTCGTCGAAGGGCGCACGGTGGTCGCGATGAAGGCCCGTGAGCTGGGCCGCAAGGCCGCGGTGGTCGGCGACACCGTGTCGATCGTCGGGGACCTCTCCGGCGACAAGGACACGCTGGCCCGCATCGTCCGCATCGGCGAGCGCCGCTCGGTGCTGCGGCGCACGGCCGACGACGACGATCCGTTCGAGCGGGTGGTCGTGGCCAACGCCGACCAGCTCGCCATCGTGACGGCTCTCGCCGATCCGGAACCGCGCCCGCGCATGATCGACCGGTGCCTCGTCGCCGCGTACGACGGCGGGCTGACGCCGCTGCTGGTGCTCACCAAGTCCGACCTGGCGACCCCCGACAAGCTGCTGGAGGCGTACACCCCGCTGGGCGTGCCGTTCATCGTCACCAACCGGGACGAGCTGGCCGACGGCCACGCGGCGGACCGGGTGCGGGAGAAGCTGAACGGCAAGATCACCGCGTTCGTCGGGCACTCCGGGGTCGGCAAGACCACCCTGGTCAACGCCCTGGTGCCGGAAGACCGGCGGCGGACGACGGGCCATGTCAACGCGGTCACCGGGCGCGGGCGGCACACCACCACGTCCGCGCTGGCGCTGCCGCTGCCGGACGGCGCGGGGTGGGTCGTGGACACCCCCGGCGTCCGGTCGTTCGGGCTGCACCACATCGACCCCTCCCGGGTCATCAACGCCTTCCCCGACCTCCAGCCCGGCACCGAGGAGTGCCCGCGCGGCTGCACCCACGACGACAGCGCGCCGGAGTGCGCGCTCGACGCGTGGGTGGCCGGCGGACACGCCGACCCGGCGCGGCTCTACTCGCTGCGCCGTCTGCTGGCGACGCGCGAGCGGCGCGAAGGCGACTGAGCGGGCCGCGGACCGGTGGCCGCCGCCCCGGCCGCCGCGCGTTCGCGACCGCGCGGCGTCGGTAGGGGCATAATCGCAGCGAGCGAGCGGACCGGTGAGCGAGGCGGAGGACGACGGACGATGGCGTGGCTGCTGGTCGTGGTCGCAGGACTGCTGGAGACCGGCTTCGCCGTGTGTCTGAAGCTGTCGCACGGTTTCACCCGCCTCTGGCCGACGATCGCATTCGCCGCGTTCGCGCTCGGCAGCTTCGGCCTGCTGACCCTGTCGCTGCGCAAACTCGACGTGGGCCCCGCCTACGCGGTGTGGACCGGTATCGGGGCCGCCGGCACGGCGATCTACGGCATGGTCTTCTTCGACGACGTGGTGAACACCTTGAAGCTCGTCTCCATCTCGCTGGTGATCATCGGCGTGATCGGCCTCCAGCTCTCCGGTTCCTCGCACTGACGGCCGTACGGGTGGCGCCGGGGTGCGTGGCCCCGCGGGAACACCGCTGGATACTGTGACGCCATGCCCGACTACCACGATGATCTGCGTCTCGCCCACGTACTGGCGGACGCCGCCGACGCGACGACGATGGACCGGTTCAAGGCCCTCGACCTCAAGGTGGAGACCAAACCGGACATGACTCCGGTGAGCGAGGCCGACACGGCCACCGAGGAGCTGATCCGGGGCCATCTGCACCGGGCCCGCCCGCGTGACGCGATCCTCGGCGAGGAGTACGGGCTGGAGGGCACCGGCCCCCGCCGCTGGGTGATCGATCCGATCGACGGGACGAAGAACTACGTGCGCGGGGTACCGGTCTGGGCGACCCTGATCTCGCTGATGGAAGCGGGCGAGGACGGCTTCCGGCCGGTGGTCGGCGTGGTCTCCGCGCCGGCGCTGAACCGGCGCTGGTGGGCGGCGAAGGGCTCCGGCGCGTACTCGGGGCGCAGTCTCACCTCCGCGACCCCGCTCCGGGTCTCCCGGGTCGGACGGATCGCGGACGCCTCCTTCGCGTACTCCTCACTGACGGGCTGGGAGGAGCAGGGGCGGCTCGACGGCTTCCTCGACCTGTCGCGGGCCTGCTGGCGGACGCGGGGGTACGGCGACTTCTGGTCGTACATGATGGTCGCCGAGGGCGCCGTGGACATGTGCGCGGAGCCGGAGCTCTCCCTCTGGGACATGGCCGCCACCGCGATCGTGGTCCAGGAGGCCGGTGGCAGCTTCACCGGCCTGGACGGCGTCCCCGGCCCGGGCGGGGGCAACGCGGCCGCGTCGAACGGCCTGCTCCACGACGAACTGCTGGGCTACCTCAACCAGCGCTACTGACGCCAATCGCGCCCCAGCCCCGTACCGGCGCTGGACACCGCCCCGATCGGCGGAGCGCCCGGGGCGCCCGGCTGCCACAGGGCGTGCGCGCGCACGCCCTGTGGCAGCTCCGCGCAGCTCTTGTCGGCCCGCGAACGGGGTGCCATTCTGAAAGCCCCCGCTTGTGAACTTGTGAATCGGCTCACGCACGGCCGGCTCACGACAGGAGGTGCCTCCCTCATGCTGGTCCGAGACGCCATGACCACCGTGGTGCTCACCATCGGCCCCACCCACACGCTCCGTCAGGCCGCCGCGCTGATGTCGGCCCGCCGGGTCGGTGCCGCCGTCGTCCACGACCCGGACACCTCCGGTTGCGGCATCATCACCGAGCGCGACATCCTCAACGCGATCGGGCTCGGCCTGGACCCCGACCAGGAGACCGTGTCCGGCCACACCACCGCTGACGTGGTGTTCGCCGCGCCCGCCTGGACTCTGGAAGAGGCCGCCGAGGCGATGACCCACGGCGGCTTCCGGCACCTGATCGTGCTGGACGACGGCGGCCCGGTGGGCCTGGTGTCGGTCCGCGACATCATCCGCTGCTGGGCTCCCGTACGCCGCCGTCCGGCCGAGCTGGCCGGCTGACACTCCTCCCCGCACGCGACGACGGCCGGACTGCCACCTGAGTGGCGCGTCCGGCCGTCGTCGCGGACGGGGCGGGCGAAGGATTCAGGCGCGCAGCGTCCGCACCGCGTCCTCCAGCCTCTTGCCGAAGTCGCCGTCGGCCTGGCGGAAGTTGTTCACCGCGCGCTCGGCGATCTCGTCGCGCGAGACCTTGGCGATGAACTGGGCGAGGTTGTCGACCAGCCGGCTCTTCTCGTCCTCGGTGAGCAACCGGTAGAGGTTGCCCGCCTGCACGAAGTCGTCGTCCTCGGCGTGGACCGGCGCCACGTGGTTACCGGTGACTCCATCGACGGGGGTGGGCTGCCAGAGCGGCCGGCCGGTCTGCGCCGGGCCGCCGAAGCTGTTCGGCTCGTAGTTCTTCGCACCCGCGTGGCGGCCGTCGTAGAGGTAGCCGTCACGGCTGTTGGTCCGCGCCTCGGTGGCGTGCGGGCGGTTCACCGGCAGGTGGTCGGCGTTGATGCCGACGCGGTAGCGGTGCGCGTCGCCGTAGGCGAAGAGGCGGCCCTGGAGCATCTTGTCCGGGGACGGGCCGATGCCGGGCACGAAGTGCGCAGGGCTGAAGATGGACTGCTCGACCTCGGCGAAGATGTTCTCCGGGTTTCGGTTGAGCTCCAGCTTCCCGATCTCGATCGGCGGGTAGTCCGCGTGCGGCCACACCTTGGTGAGGTCGAACGGGTTGAAGCGGTAGGTCGCCGCGTCCGCCGCGGGCATGATCTGCACCTGCACGGTCCAGGACGGGAAGTCGCCGCGCTCGATGGACTCGCGCAGGTCGCGCTGGTGACTGTCCGGGTCCACGCCGGAGAGGCGGTTGGCCTCGTCGGTGGTGAGGTTCTTGATCCCCTGGTCGGTCTTGAAGTGGTACTTGACCCAGAAGACCTCGCCGGCCTCGTTGTTCCACTGGTACGTGTGCGAGCCGTACCCGTTCATGTGGCGCAGGGTGGCCGGGATGCCGCGGTCGCCGAAGAGCCAGGTGACCTGGTGGGTCGACTCGGGCGACAGCCCCCAGAAGTCCCAGACGTTGTCCGCCTCCTGCGAGCCGGTGTACGGGTCGCGCTTCTGGGTGTGGATGAAGTCGGGGAACTTGATGGCGTCCTTGATGAAGAACACCGGGGTGTTGTTGCCGACGAGGTCGTAGTTCCCCTCCTCGGTGTAGAACTTCAGCGCGAAGCCGCGGGGGTCGCGGACCGCGTCGGCGGAGCCGAGGTTCCCGGCGACGGTCGAGAAGCGGAGGAAGGTCTCCGTCTCCTTGCCGACCTCGGAGAGGAACGCGGCGCGTGTCCACCGCGAGACGTCGCGGGTCAGGGTGAAGGTGCCGTACGCGCCGGCGCCGCGGGCGTGCACGACACGCTCCGGGATGCGCTCCCGGTTGAAGTGGGCGAGCTTCTCCAGCAGCGCCTGGTCCTGCACGAGCACCGGACCGCCGACGCCCGCCGTCTCGCTGTTCTGGTTGTCGGCGACCGGCGCTCCGGCCTCCGTGGTGAGCGGTCCCTGCGTCACGTGCGCCTCCTGCGTCATGCAGCCGCACACCCACCGTCTCCCGGTGGCGCACACGGCCGTTTCCTTGGCTTCTGCCGAGCCCAATCCTACGATGGACTTTGTCTAAGTCAAGCGACCATCCAAAGTCACACTCGTTCAGGACTGGTTCCACCCACTGTTAAGCTGATGCCATGAGCGACCTCCTGGAACGACTCCGTGGACGCGGCTGGCGCATGACGGCGCAACGCCGCGTGGTCGCCGAGGTCCTCGACGGCGAACACGTCCACCTGACCGCGGACGAGGTGCACGCGAGGGCCGTGGACCGGCTCCCGGAGATCTCCCGGGCCACCGTCTACAACACCCTCGGCGAGATGGTGTCGCTGGGCGAGGTGCTGGAGGTCTCCACGGAC
Source organism: Streptomyces sp. AM 2-1-1 (assembly GCF_029167645.1). Classification (NCBI taxonomy): domain Bacteria; kingdom Bacillati; phylum Actinomycetota; class Actinomycetes; order Kitasatosporales; family Streptomycetaceae; genus Streptomyces; species Streptomyces sp. AM 2-1-1. The sequence continues at coordinate 2,319,744 of NZ_CP119147.1, forward strand.
CGCCGCGCCAAGCGGTACGACCCGAACGCCCGCCGCCCCCACCACCATCTGGTCTGCGCGAGCTGCGGAGCCATCCGGGACGTCCACCCGACCGGCAACCCGCTCGCGGACCTGCCGTCCGAGGAGCGCTTCGGCTTCACGGTGTCCGGCGTCGAGGTGACGTACCGCGGGCTCTGTCCGAACTGTGTGGCACCGGGCGCCTGACCCGGGGCCCTGCCGATCCGGCCGGACGACCTCTCCGGCCGGATCCGCGTGCGGGCGTGAGCGGACACGACGAAGGCCCGGATCCAGTGGATCCGGGCCTTCGTCTTTCGTAGCGGGGACAGGATTTGAACCTGCGACCTCTGGGTTATGAGCCCAGCGAGCTACCGAGCTGCTCCACCCCGCGTCGTTGAATGCAACATTACGTCAGCCGGTCGGCGGTGGCAAATCCATTCAGCGGCCGCGGTGCTCCTGGCGTTCGTGCAGGCCGGGAGCACCGCCACGAGCTCACGCCGTGAGTTCCTGGTGCAGCGCCTCCTGGAGGCGGGCGGCGCGCTCCGCCACCTCGGCCGGTCCCAGCTCGACAGCGCGGGCGCACCAGCGCTGGCCCTCGGTGAGTTCACCCCGGCGGGCGGCGAGCAGGGCGAGCCGGAGTGCCGCCCTGCCGTGGCCGTCATTGGCGGCGCGGCTCCACCAGAGGGCCGCCTCGCGCTCGCTGCCCTCCCGGGCCAGCAGCAGGCCGAGGTTGAAGGCGCCGTTGCGGCTGCCCGCCTCGGCGGCCTCGCGGTACCAGCGCGCGGCGCTCTCCACGTCCCCGCGCGCGGCGCAGAGCATGCCGACCCGGACCTGGGCCCGGCGGTGACCCAGCTCGGCGGCGCGTTCGTACCACTCCTCGCACTCCGACTTCTCCGGCATCGGCTCGCCGAGGACCGGTGTCGCGCGCGGCGGGCGGCGTGCGTCCAGGACTCCGGCCAGCCGGAAGGCGGCCTCGGCGCTGCCCCCGCCGGCCGCGGTGCGCAGGTGGCGTTCGGCCTCCTGGTCCTCGCCCTGGCGCAGGAGTGCCATGGCGACCTGGAGCGCGGCGTCGGTGTGCCCCGCGGCGGCTGCGCGCCGGTACCAGCTCAGCGCGGCGAGGCTTTCGTCCCGGCCGGCGTGCAGGATGCCGAGGTTGAAGGCGGCGTCCACGCTGCCCGCCTCGGCCGCCTTGGAGAACCAGGGTTCGGCGCCCGTCGCGTCCCCGGCCTGCAGGAGCAGCACGGCGAGGGCGTTGGAGGCCTCGCGGTGACCCGCGTAGGCGGCGCGGCGGTACCACTGCTCGGCCTGCGGGGTACGGTCCTGCGCGGCGCAGAGCAGGCCGAGGTTGTACGCGCCGTTGACGTCTCCGGCGTCGAGGGCGGCCCGGTACCAGCGCTCGGCGGTCTGCGGCTCGCCCCGGTCGGCGTGCAGGGCGCCGAGGGCGTTGGCCGCGTTGCCGTCGCCCTCCTGCGCGGCGCGCAGCCACCACACGGCGGCGCTCTCGACGTCGCCCACGTCCCGCAGCAGGAAGCCGAGGGCGCACGCCGCGCGGGCCTCGCCGGCCCGTGCGGAGGTGAGGTACCAGCGCCCGGCCTCCTTGAGCTCGCCCCGCCGCTCCAGAATGGCGCCGAGGTGCAGCGCCGCGCGGGCGTGACCGCGCGCCGCCGCCTGCCGGTACCACTGCTCGGCCTCGCCGAAGCGTCCCTCGGCGGGGCCCGCGACGGGGCTGTCGCCGGAGGCGCCGGCGCCGTTCGTCGCGGACCCGACGGCCTCCGCCGGCAGGCGCCCGAGGCCGAAGGCCTGGTGCGGGTCGTCCACGGCGTTGCGCTCGATGGCCCTGGCCAGGCGGTACGCGGCCTCCCGGTGGCCCTGCTCGGCGGCGGCGCGCAGCCAGCGTTCGGCGCCCACGTCGCTGCGGTGCTCCAGCAGGTCCGCGAGGGCGTAGGCGCCCAGCGCGTGGCCCTGCTCGGCGGACTGGCGCAGCCAGTACTCGGCGCCGGGCTCGTCGCCCCGCTCGCGCAGGAGCCGGCCGAGCGCGTGCGCGGCGGAAGCGGAGCCCGCGACCGCAGCGATGCGCCACCAGCCGGCCGCCTCGTCCGGGTATCCGCGCTGGTGCAGCAGGACCCCGAGGTTGTTGGCGGCGGCCCGGTCGCCGTCGGCGGTGGCGCCGCGCAGGTAGGGCTCCGCGCCGTCGAGATCGCCCCGGCGCAACAGCAGTGCGCCGACGACGCTCATCGAGGCGGTGTCGCCCGCGTCGGCGGCGCGCCGGTGGCGCTCTTCGTCCTCGGTGGTGCCGCTCGCGTCGGCTGCCGCGAGGGCGTCGGCGGCGTCGGTCACATCGGTCGTGTCCAAGGCCTCGGCGGCGTGCGTGCTTCCTGGCGTGACGGTGACCCCCGTCGTCTCGGTGGCCCCGGTGGTGAAGTCGTCGCTGGTCGCGGCCTGTTCGGCGGCCCCCGCCGCCCCGGCGGTGACCACGGCGGATGCCGCGGCCGGCACCCTCTCCGGGTCCCTCGACCGCCGTTGCACAAACCGCCCTGTCTCCAACAGAGTTGCCCTGTCCCCCATAAATACCATCGTCGCACCACCTGTAACCCGCGTACACCTCGTATATCGCGGACAGTGAGGTCACTTCAGCGTTTTGTCGACATGCCCACAGAGAGACAAGTCAAACACGACCCCGCTCCACTGGTGCCCCGCGAACCGCCCTTCACGCCCACTCTCCGCACTCTTGGCACGTCGGGCAAAGCGGCACGGACATGACGAAGGCCCGGATCCAGTGGATCCGGGCCTTCGTCTTTCGTAGCGGGGACAGGATTTGAACCTGCGACCTCTGGGTTATGAGCCCAGCGAGCTACCGAGCTGCTCCACCCCGCGTCGTTGTGTTCAAACAGTACCACGACGCGGGGGTGGGGTTTCTCAGCTGCCCTGGTCGCCGGCCTTTTCCGCCGGGGTGGTGGCGGTGTCCCGGGCGGTGCTGCCGGAGGAGCCCGCACCGCCGGTACCGGTCTCCGAGCCCGTACCGGCGCCGGAGCCGCCCGCGCCGGACTGGGCGTCGGCGGCGGCCTGCAGGGCGTCCTTGAGGTCGTCCTGCGCCTTGCCGTACGCCGTCCAGTCCTGCTTCTCGAGCGCTTCCTGGCCGGCCTCGTACGCCTTCTGGGCGTCCGCGATGGCCTCCTTGAGCGCCGCGTCGCCGGTGGCCGGCGGCTTGGTCGGCTCGGTCGGCTTCGTGGGCTCGGTGGGTTCGGTGGGTTCGGTGGGTTCGGTCGTCTCCCCGTCGACCCCGAAGACCGCGTTGAGCGCCTCCCCGAGGCTGTTCTCGAAGACGATCTTCGACCCGAACGAGGCGGCCACCTTGCGCAGCAACGGGTAGTTCTGGTTGCCACCGCGCGTGTAGACCGGCTCGATGTAGAGGAACCCGCCGTCCAGCGGCACGGTGAGGAGGTTTCCGTACTCGATGTCCGAGTCGGTGCCCTTGAGGTTCCTCACGAACTCGGCGACGTCGTCGTTGCCGTTGAGCTCGCTCTGTACCTGTCCTGGCCCCTTCACCGTGTTGGTGACTCTGAGGAGTCTGATCGTGCCGTAGTCCTTGCTGGCCGCGTCCGCGTCCACCGCCATGAACGCCCCGAGGTCGGGACGGCCCCTCGGGGTGAACGTCGTGGTCAGCGAGAACGTCTGCTGATCCTGGTCCGGCATCTTCATGGAGAGGTAGTACGGCGGAACGGAGCCCGGTTCCTTGTTGGTCGGGTCGTCCGGCACCTGCCACGCGTCACTGCCGCTGTAGAACTGCGCCGGGTTGGTGACGTGGTAGCGGGTCAGCAGCTCGCGCTGGACCTTGAAGAGGTCCTGCGGGTAGCGCAGGTGGTCCATGAGCTCGGCCGGGATGGCGGACCTGTCCTTCACCGTCCCGGGGAACGCCTTGCGCCAGGTCTTGAGGACCGGGTCCTCGGTGTCCCACTCGTAGAGCGTGACGGTGCCGTCGTACGCGTCGACGGTCGCCTTCACCGAGTTGCGGATGTAGTTGACCTGGTTCTGCTGGGCGACGACCGCGCGCTGGTTGGTCGTCAGCGAGTCGGCGGTGGTGTCGCCGAGCGTCGTACGGGAGGCGTACGGGTAGCCGTTCGTCGTGGTGTACGCGTCGACGATCCACTTGATCCGATGGTTGACCACCGCCGGGTAGGCGTCGCCGTCGATGGTCAGCCACGGGGCGACCGACTCGACGCGGTCCTTGGGCGTGCGGTTGTAGAGGATCCGCGAGCCCTCGCCGATGGCCCCCGAGTAGAGGATCTGCGGCTCGCTGAACGAGACCGCGTAGGCGGCACGGTTGAACGCGTTGGCGAGGCTGACCCCGCTGTCACCCTGGTAGCTGGTGGTCTTCTCGCCGTCCTCCTCGTAGTCGAGCTCCTTCTGGGGCCCGCCGACGATGGAGTACTGCTCGGTCTTCTCGCCGTAGTAGATCCGCTGCTCGTACTCGCCGAAGTCGCCCGTGGTCGGCAGTCCGGACTCGGTGAAGTCCGGGGAGCCGACGGGGTTGGTCCCCGTCGTGGTGCCCTTGGCCGCGATGGCGCCGAAGCCGTGGGTGTACGTGAAGTGGTCGTTGATCCAGTTCCGCTTCGGCAGGCCCGCGAGGTTGAGCTCGCGCAGACCCACGACGGTGTCCTGCTCCTTGCCGTCCTCCTCGTAGCGGTCCACGTCCAGCGTCGCCGGGAACTGGTAGTAGTTCCGCTTCTGCTGGAGCTGCTGGAACGCCGGGGAGACGACGTTGGGGTCCATCACGCGGTAACTGGCGGCGGCGTCGGCCTGCCTGCGCAGCGCGGCGCCCTCGGTCTCCGTGCCCTTGCCCGCGTAGTCGTCGACCTGTGCGTCGTCGATGTCGTACGCGTCGCGTGTGGCCTCGATGTTCTTGCTGATGAACGGGGCTTCCTTGGCCTGCTCGTTCGGCTGGACCTGGAACTTCTGGACGATCGCCGGGTAGAGCCCGCCGATCAGGATGGCCGAGAGGACCATCAGCCCGAAGCCGATCACCGGGAGCTGCCAGGTGCGGCGCCAGAGCGTCGCGAAGAAGAGCACCGCGCAGATGGCGGCGATGCAGAACAGGATCGTCTTCGCGGGCAGGTAGGCGTTGGCGTCGACGTACCGCAGGCCGGTCCAGTTGTCGGTGGCCTTGAAGTCGCTCGACTTCACGGCCAGGCCGTACCGGTCGAGCCAGTACGCCACGGCCTTCAGCGAGACGAAGACGCCCAGCAGCACCGAGAGGTGGCCGGTGGCGGCACCGGTCGCGCGGGCACCGGGGCTGGTGATCCGCAGACCGCCGTAGAGGTAGTGCGTCAGGGCCGCGGCGATGAGCGACAGCACGACCGCGGCGAAGCCGAAGCCGAGCAGGAAGCGGTACCACGGCAGGTCGAAGGCGTAGAAGGAGACGTCCAGGTGGAACTGGGGGTCCTTCTTCCCGAAGGAGACGCCGTTGACGTACATCAGCCACGTGCGCCACTGGCCCGAGGCGGAGGCCCCGGAGATCAGCCCGACCAGCGCGGTGACCGCGAGGAGCACCCACTTCTTGAACGGGGCGACACCCATGCGGTAGCGGTCGAGGCTCTGCTGCTCCATCGACATCGCGCTCAGCGGCGGCCGGAGCCGGTACGCGAGCCAGACGTTGAGGCCGACGGCGAGTGCCATCAGCACCCCGAAGACGAGGAAGAGACCGATCTTGGTCCACAGCGTGGTGGTGAAGACCGACGAGTACGAGACCGAGCGGTACCAGAGCCAGTCGGTCCAGAACCCGGCGAACATGATGAAGGCCATACCGAGCGCCGCGAGGACGCCGAGGGTCATGAGGAGGGTACGGGCACGCCGGGACGGGCGGCCGACTCTCATCCGTGGCCCGGTCGGGCCTCCGCCGCGGTCCGGCATCTGGAAAGCCAACGTGCGCACCTCGTACTTCGGGGTCGTGTGGAAAGGGCTCCGCGATCGTAGAACCCTTCCTTGCAACTTACGGACGCTTTACCTAGTTCCCGTTTGCGGTGCGGAAGGAGGCAGGATGTTGGGTATGCCCAACGCTTCTTCCTCAGGTCCTCAGATGGCGGCGAGTCCCCTCACCGTCGCGGTGCTCGAAATCGACGAGTACGCCGCCGGTCTCGGATGGGACCGCCCCGCCCGCCTGTTCGCCCTCGTCGACACCGCCAGCCTGCGCGTGCAGGAGCCGGGCCTCGCCGCCCAGCTCGGTCTCGGCGCGGGCGGTACGGTGCCCGCCGCTTTCACCCCCGTGGAACAGGAGGAGATCCCCTCCGGCAAGCCGCTGGACGAGTTCCTCGCCACGATCGCCTGGCCGGCCGGGGTGGCGGGCTGCGCGCTGACGGTCGAGCGGCTCATGCTGCCGCCGTCCGCCGAGGCCTCCGTGCCCGAAGGGCTCAGCGGCAAGAAGCTGACCGCGTGGGTGGCGGCGCACCCGGAGCGCCAGGAGGTGCGGATGACCGTGGCCGTGCTGCGCGACGGCAGGCGCGAGTCCGCCATCCGGCTGCGGGAGAAGGACTCGGCCAACGAGGTCCTCACCGGTCCGGCGCTCGTCCCGGGGCTGGCCGACGCGCTGGCCGCGACCTTCGAGTCCTGAGGCCGGCGCGGGGCCCCGCGGTGCGGGGCTCCGGCCGGTCAGCCCTTCGAGCAGCTCGGCAGTCCGGCGACGTCGCCGGTGCGGATCTTGTCCAGGGACTTCTTGGCGTCGTCCATCGTCTTGACCCGGACCAGGGTGAGGCCGGACGGGGTGTCGGCCGCCGCGGCGGCGCAGTTGTCGTCGGGGGTGAGGAAGTACCGCGCCCCGGCGTTCCGCGCGCCGACGAGTTTCATGTTGATGCCGCCGATCGGGCCGACCGTGCCGTCGTCGTCGATGGTGCCGGTGCCGGCGACGAACTTCCCGCCGGTCAGCTGACCCGGCGTGAGCTTGTCGACGATGCCCAGCGAGAACATGAGCCCGGCGCTGGGGCCGCCGACGTCGGCGAGGTTGATGTCGATCTCGAACGGGAAGGTGTGGTCGGTCCCCGCCTGGATGCCGACGACGGCGCGGCCGTCGTCGTCCGCCCCGCGGGTGGTGAGGGTGACGTCCTGGGTGCCCTCGGGTTCCTTCCCGGCCTTCTCGGCCGCCGCGGCCCGTTCGGCCGGCACGACCGTGAACGTCACGTCCTGGCCCGCGTCGCGCTTGCTCACCAGTTCGGCGACGTCCGCAGGGTCCTTGACCGCGGTGCCGTCCACCGACTCGATCACGTCGCCCGCGTGGAGTTTGCCCTCGGCCGCGCCGCCCTTGACCACGGTCGACACCACCACACGCGAGGTCACCGGGATGTCCAGCTCCTCCAGGGCGGCGACCTTGGCGCTCTCCTGGGACTGACTGAACTCCTCGGCGTTCTCCTGCGTGGACTGCTCCTCGGTCTTCCCGTCCGGGTAGAGGGTGTCGTGCGGCACGATCACGCTGTCGTGCGCCAGCCAGCCGTACACGGCCTCGACCAGGTTCATGTTGTAGTCCGCACCGGTGACGCGGACCGTCGTCATGTTGAGATGCCCCGACGTCGGGTACGTCTTGCGACCGGAGATCTTCAGTACCGGTTCGCCGTTCGCGTCGCCCAGCGTGTTCACGGTCGGCCCCGGGGACATCTCCGCGTACGGAGCGGGAATCAGCACGCCCACGCAGAGAAGCGCGATGAGGATGAGGGTCGAGGCGAGCATCGTCGCTGTGCGGCGTGGCATGGAACGACAGTACGGTAAGCGCCTGTCGGTGCACCGCCGGGGCCGGTCCGTACGGGGCTCTCGGAGACGGGGCGCCGGGGCGGAGGTCCACGCTCCGCGAAGGGCCCGAGAGCGGCTCCCACAGGACGGACGAAGGGGACGGATCGGACGGAGCGGAGGGGTCACGGGGCGGTGCCCGGTCGGCCCGCCCGTACGTCCGACGCTCTCTCCCCGGTCGCCGTCGTACGTCAGACGGCGTCGGAACCGGAATGCGACTTCTCCATCGCTTCACGGAACCGGGCATACCCGGCGAGCTCGGTGACGTCGCCGGTCGTGCGATTGCGTGCGGCCCAGCCTCCCCATATCGCCGCGCCGAGAGCGGCGAGAAGCGGAATCAAGAGCCATGCGAGTGCTGCCACTGCGACCTCCCTTACTCGATGAGCGACCGTCACCGACGGTCTGCAGATTAACCAGCGGTGCGACCCACGCTGGTGGCAGGGGGGCGGTTACGCAAATCGGGCCTGATCCGCGCCCGTACGGTTTGCGGACGACGGACCCGGGTCCGTTCCCGGGTGAAAGCTCCGGGTCCGTGCGGCAGCCGTTCAGCAGCCGTTCAGCAGGCTCCGACCCACTCCTCGGTGCCGTCCAGGAAGCTCTGGTGCTTCCAGATGGGCACCTCGTGCTTGAGGTCGTCGATGAGCTTGCGGCAGGCGTCGAACGCCTCCGCCCGGTGCGGGCAGGCCACGGCCACCACGACCGCCAGGTCGCCCACGTCCAGTTCACCCACCCGGTGGACGGCGGCCAGCGCGCGGACCGGGTAGTCCGCGGCGACCTTCTCGGCGACCCGGCGCAGTTCGTCCTCGGCGGACGGATGGCAGGAGTAACCGAGCGCCCCCACGTCCTGCCCCCCGTCGTGGTTGCGCACCGTACCGACGAAGAGCGCGATCCCTCCGGCCGCGTCGTCCCCGACCGCACGGAAGACCTCGTCCACGGAGAGCGGGGTCTCGCGGATGGCGAGGAGCCGGAGGGGGTCGGCCGCGGCCTGCTCGCCGGGGTGGCCGCCGGGGTGATCGTGGTGGGATGCCATGGGGCCATGGTGCCGCACCCCGGAGCCGTGACGGAACGCGTTCCGGTGCTTGGGACGACCGTCCGCGGGCCGGAAGGTCCTGGGCCGCGCGGGTCCGGCGCGGTGCCCGGCCGGGTTCGCCGGACACCGCCCGGGGTCAGATACGGCGGCGGGCCTTGCGGGCCCGGCGGACCAGGGCGGCCGTGCCGAGCAGGGCAACCGTCGCCCCGGCGGCCCCCGCCGCGGTGGCGTCCTTGCGGCCGAGCCGGCGCCCCGCCACGGTGCGGCGCCCCTTGACCTCGTCGAGGAGGGCCGTCAGCACGTCCTCGTTGGTCCACCGGGGCCGCCAGCCGGCGTCGTGCAGTCTGCCGACGCTGACCACCCAGGGGTGCATCGTGTAGGCGAGGTCGCCGGCGGGTGAGGGGGTCAGTCCGATCCGGTGCAGCCGGGCGGCGGCGCCCAGCGCGACCGCCGAGGGCAGCTCCATCCGGCGCACCCCGCTGAGCTCCTCGACCTGCTCCTGCTCCAGCCATCCGTCGCAGCCGACCGCGAACTCCCCGTCGATCTTCTCCAGGGCCGCGTACTCCAGGGCGCTGACCAGGTCCTCCACGTGGCAGAACTGCCAGGTGGGACGCGATCCGGCGACGACCAGGAGACGGGGGGACTCGAAGTAGCGGGTGAGCGCGGTGTCCGTGCCGCCGACCAGGACGGCCGGGCGGACGACGGTGACGTTGAGGCCGGGGTGGGCGCGCGGGGCACGGCGGCCCAGGCGTTCGATCTCCAGCAGGTCGCCGACGCCGGTGGCCTCGGCCGTGGCGCGCAGTTCGGCGTCTTCGGAGAGGGGCACGTCGTTGTCGGGCAGGGCCCCGTAGACCATCGCGGAGGTGCAGAGCACGACCCGGTGGACGCCCACGGCCGCGGCGGCGGTCAGCACGGTCTGGGTACCGCGCACGTTGTACGCCGTACGGGCCGCCGCGTCGGTCTCCAGATCGAGGTCGACAGCGAGGTGCACCACGACGTCCGCGCCCCGCAGCTTCTCGGCGATGGCGGGGTCCCGTACGTCCAGGACGTGCCAGGTCACCCCGGGCACGTCCGCGCGCCGCTCGTCGAGCGCGACGACCTTCCCGATGTCGTCCGACGCGGCGAGGTGCGCGGTCAGCAGCGCGCCCACTCCGCTCGCCGCGCCGGTGACCACGACGACGGGGCCCCGCTTGCCGGAGATGTTTTTCGCGGGTTTCGTGCCGGTCGTGGGGTCGGTCAGGTTTCGCGCTCCGCGAACCTGCGGATCTGGGGAACTCACCAGGCGTCTCCAGCGGTTGTCTTCAGTACGTACCCCAGCGGGGCGTGCGTACCTGGTGTCGTCCATCCTGCCGCAGCCCGCGTCCCGGCGGAGCACTGAGCCCCTGAGCCGGAGCGGGTGTCTACGCTGGATGGTGACAAGCCGGGCATCGCCGCCGGTTCCAGCCGGCGGCCCTACGAGCCGAGGAAACCCGTGAGCGACACCCCATTCGGATTCGGCCTTCCGCCGGAGGAGCCGGAGAACGGCGACGGCAAGAAGAAGGACCCCATCGAAGGTGGGCAGGGTCAGAGCGGGCCGGCGAACCCGTTCGGCTTCGGGCCCGGTGGTGCCGGGGACAATCCGTTCGCGGCCATGTTCGGTTCGATGAACCCGAACGACCTGGGCGCCGCCTTCCAGCAGCTCGGCCAGATGCTGAGCTACGAGGGCGGTCCGGTGAACTGGGACATGGCCCGCCAGATCGCCCGCCAGACGGTGTCGCAGGGCACCCAGGACGGCAGCAAGGACGCCAGTGTCGGACCGGCCGAGCGCGCCGCGGTCGACGAGGCCCTGCGGCTGGCCGACCACTGGCTGGACGGCGTGACCTCGCTGCCCTCCGGCGCGGTCACCACCGTGGCGTGGAGCCGTGCGGAGTGGGTCGAGGCCTCCCTTCCGGCTTGGAAGCAGCTGGTCGATCCGGTCGCCGAGCGGGTCGGCATCGCCATGGGCGAGGTGCTGCCCGAGGAGATGCAGGCGATGGCCGGCCCGTTGATCGGCATGATGCGGTCGATGGGCGGCGCCATGTTCGGCCAGCAGATCGGGCAGGCGGTGGGTGTCCTCGCCGGTGAGGTCGTCGGTTCCACCGACATCGGGCTGCCGCTCGGTCCCGCGGGCAAGGCGGCGCTGCTGCCGCTGAACGTCGAGCGCCTCGGCAAGGACCTGAGCGTCCCGCTGGACGAGGTGCGGCTCTACCTCGCCCTGCGCGAGGCCGCCCACCAGCGTCTCTTCGCGCACGTTCCGTGGCTGCGCTCCCACCTCTTCGGCGCCGTGGAGTCCTACGCCCGCGGCATCAAGGTCGACACCTCCAAGCTGGAGGACGTCGTCGGGCAGTTCGATCCCTCCGAACCCCAGCAGCTGCAGGACGCGCTGCAGCAGGGCATGTTCCAGCCGGAGGACACCCCGGAGCAGAAGGCCTCGCTGGCCCGGTTGGAGACGGCGCTCGCCCTGGTCGAGGGGTGGGTGGACGCGGTGGTCCACGAGGCGGCGAAGCCCCGTCTGGGATCCGCCGACGCACTGCGCGAGACGATGCGCCGGCGCCGTGCCTCCGGTGGCCCCGCGGAGCAGACCTTCGCCACGCTCATCGGGCTGAAGCTGCGTCCGCGCCGGCTGCGGGACGCCTCGCGCCTGTGGGCCTCGCTCACCGACGCCCGGGGCCTCGAAGGCCGCGACGGCCTCTGGGAGCACCCGGACATGCTGCCGACCGCCCAGGACCTGGACGACCCGGACGGCTTCGTCCACCACGAGCAGCTGGACTTCTCCGAGCTCGACAAGATGCTCGGTGAGGCCGCGAGCGGCGGCACGAAGGCCCCCGGCACGGCCCCCTCCGAGCCGGAGGACGCGGCGGCCGAGGACGCCGCCGGCGCCGAGGGTGACGAGGACGGCGACGGCTCCGGCCCGAAGGGCGACACGGACCGGTGAGCCTGCATGACGACGCCGCCCTCGTGCTGAAGACGTACGAGGGCGGGGGCGAGGCCGGCCAGGCGGAGCTGCGCCGGAGCTACCTCGACCATCTGGACGCCCACCCGGACGGGATGTGGAAGGCCTGCGGAGCGGGGCACCTGACCGCCAGCGCGCTGGTGATCGACCCGGCGGCGGGGCGCGTGCTGCTGACCCTGCACCGGAAGCTCGGTATGTGGCTGCAGATGGGCGGCCACTGCGAGCCGGAGGACGCCACCCTCGCGCAGGCGGCGCTGCGGGAGGCGACGGAGGAGTCCGGGATCGACGGCCTGATCCTCCTGGCGGGCGGCCCGGTGCGCCTGGACCGCCACCCGATTCCGGCCCCGTGCCACTGGCACCTCGACGTCCAGTACGCCGCGCTGGCCCCGTCCGGTGCCACCCAGCGGATCAGTGAGGAGTCGCTGGATCTGCGCTGGTTCGCCTACGACGAGGTGGCCGGGGTGGCCGACGCCTCGGTGGTCCGGCTGCTGGAGGCGGCGCGCGCGGCGCTCTGACCCATCCCGCGCACGGCGCAGGGGGCGGCCCTCCGGTCCGGAGGAGCCGCCCCCTGTCGCTGGGGTGCGGGACGCGCCGCGGTCACTTCGGGCCGGTCAGTTCCAGGCGTTGTTCTGGTTCTGGTTCTGCGAGCCCACGCCGTACTGGCCGCGGACGCCCTGGCCGATCTGGGCGCTCTGCGGCGGCAGGACCTCGCTGGGCTGGACCAGCGCGAAGCCCTCGCCGAGGAAGCTCAGCTCCCAGCCCTCGCCGGTGTTGCCCCGTCGGCGCATGACGCCCGAGGAGTGCGTCTGCGCCTGCATCTGGACCCGGAGCGAGCTGGACCAGGCGACGATCGCGTCGGCGTCGGCGTTGACGTACTTGTCCGGTGTGACCTGGAGCATCAACGGCTGACCGGAGGTCATCAGCGCGACCTTGCCGGTGCCGGTGATGTTGAGCTGGTACTTGCCGGTGCCCGAGATGCCGTACTGGCTGTCCACCGCGATGACCTCGGTGTGCAGTGAGGAGTCGAGCGCCAGGACGTAGGCGCTGTCGACCGTCATCCCCGCGTGGTCGACGTCCACCACGTGGATGTACTGGGCGAGGTTGGCGAAGTAGACGGTGCCCTGGCCGGTGCAGCGCATCAGTTCGAGGCCCTCGCCCGTGCGGGCGCGCGCGTTGCGCTGGGAGCTCGACTGGTACTCCCCGTCGAACTCCATCAGCCCCTGGTAGGCGACCATGGCGCCCTTGCGGGCGAGCACGGCGTCACTGCCCGTCAGGGAGACCCGCAGCAGCTGCGGGTTCTGCACGGTGTACCGCTCCGAGGACTGCTGCTCGGTGTGGGCGAAAAGCGGACTCTGCATGGTGTTTCCCTCCTCCCTTCAGGACCGGACGCGCAGGCGGTCGGTGCTGTCCTCGCTCGGCTGGACGACGACGATTCCCTGGCCCGAGAAGGCCATCTGGTACGCCTCGCCGCTGCCGCGGCCGATGAGCGCGCCCGCCTTGAAGCTGCGCTTGCCCTTGACCTTCAGGTTCGGCGACCAGGCGACGAGTGCGTCCGGGTCGACGTACGTCTCGTCCTCGCCGCGTCCGCAGTCGACCACGATCGGGGTGCCGCGGGAGGTGATGGCCACCCATCCGGTGCCTTCCACGACCACGTTCCACAGGCCCTGGCCGGCGAACTTCGCCATTCCCTTGACCTTCTCCACGCCCCAGCCCAGATGGGCGTCGAAGGCGAGGAGATTGGTGCCGTTGACCGAGATGGACTCGTTGGCGAGGTTGATGACGACCACGTCGGCGCCGTAGTCGGCGAGGTAGAGCAGCCCGTCGCCGGAGCACTTCATGACGGGGGCGCCCTCGCCGGTGACCCACTGGGAGGCGATCTGCCGGACGGCGGGCGGGTTGGGCTCGTACTGGATGAAGCCTTCGTAGGCCACCATCGAGCCCGGACGGGCGTAGAGGTCCTGGCCGGTGGCCATGGCCACCTTGAGCATCGAGTGGCCGTGGTTCTCCATCCGTGCGGTGACGGGGGTCGGGGCGTAGCCCGCGAGTTGCTGGTTCATGGCAGGCTCCCTCAGACCTCGTAGGGCTGGACGACGATGAAGTTGCCGGGCGCTCCCCGGAACTGGAGGTTCACGGTCTCCCCGCTGTGCCCGGGGTACGCGTTGCGGCGCAGCCGGACCTGGCTGGAGATGATGACCTGGGCGGCGGACGACCAGGCGACGACGGCGTTGCAGTCGGCGAAGGTGGTCGGTGTCACCGGCAGGACGACCGGCACACCGCGGGTCTTGACGACCACGGTGCCGGTGCCCTGGAACTGCATGGTGAACAGGGCTCCGCCGGGGATGCCGTGGCCCTCCACCCTGCGGACCTCGTACTGGAGCGACTCGTCGAAGGCCAGGACGTTCTCCGCGGAGACGCAGATGCCGTCGCCCTGGAGCTCGATGGGGTGCAGGTGGGCGCCGTCCTCGGCGAGGAAGACCTGCCCGCGGCCGGTGCAGCGCATCAGCTGCATCTCCTGGCCGGTGGCGTTGCCGACCACCCGGCCGGTGAACCCGGCGCTCTTGTATCCGAAGTCGACCTTGCCCTGGTACATCACCATGCTGCCCTGACGGGCGAGTACGGGGTTGCCGCCGAGCGTGAGATCGACCCGCATGAGCTGCTGGTTCTGCGGCGTCCACCGCTGGCCGGTCGGCTTCTCCTTGTACGGCTGGAGCGCCGCGCCGAGTCCGGCTCCGGTCGCCGGAGCGCCCTGCGGAACCCCTTGCGGGAGCCCACCGGGGGGTTGCCCGCCGAACGGCTGCGCGGGCTGCTGGCCGAACTGCGGCTGCCCGTAACCCTGCGGGGGCTGCTGGCCGTACGGCGGTGCGGGCGGCTGCTGACCGTACGGCGGGGCGCCCTGTCCGGGGATCTGACCGAACTGCGGCTGGGGCGGCTGGCCGTACGGGGCGGGGGCCTGGGGTGCGAGGGGAGCCGCGACCGTGGGCGCCGCGTGCATCGGCTGCGGCGCCGGCGATCCGAACGACGGCGCGGGCTGCGGGGTCGCGGGTGCGCCGAAGGCCGGCGGTGCGGAGGCCTGGGCCGGTGCGCCGAAGGAGGGCGCCGCCTGCTGGGGAGCGGCCGGCGTCTCTTCGGCGACCTCGCCGCCGAAATTGCGCAGGAGCGCGTCGAGTCCGCCGTCGAAGCCCTGGCCGACGGCCGCGAACCGCCAGACGTCCTTCAGGTAGAAATCGCCCAGCATCACTGCGCGCTCGGTGGTGAATTCGGAGCCGGTGAAGGCGTAGCGCACCACTTCTTCACCGCCCGCGACGATCCGGATGTATCCGGGGCCGACCTGCGACATCTGGCCGGCGCCGTCGACGGTCGCGGTGAACGACAACTTGAGGATGTTGGCCGGAATACGATCCAGCGTCACCCGGAACGACTCGGTGTCGCCGGACTGCGCGCCGAGAAGCTGAATGGACTCCTCGGGTGATTTCGGCTGATTGAAGAAGATGAAATACCGGTCGTCCGACAGCTGTTCATCGGCGTCGAGACCGAAGCAGCTGATGTCGAAGGTCAGTCCTGGGCCCGCGATCTGCACGCCTACGTACAGATCCGTCCCCGACGTGAGATCACTGATCTTGGCCTTGTGGCCGCGTTGGAATTCCCTGGCCATGCGTAACGACCGTCCCCCATCCCGAATGTGAATGCGTCGCGTCAGGCTATCCGCAAACTACGACATCGAGCCAAGCCGGTACACATTCGGTACAGAGCCGGTGGTCGTCACTCCTCCCGGGCGGTGGGCAGATGCGGCAGCCGGTCCGCCGCCACGACGCCCTCGAGGTACCCCCGGGCCCGTTCGGTGCGCGGATACGTCTCCAGCAGACGCCAGAAGCCGGGGCCGTGGCCGGGCACGAGGAGGTGCGCGAGCTCGTGGACGAGCACGTAGTCGACGACGTACTCCGGCATGCCCTGCAGCCGGTGCGAGAGCCGGATGCTGCCCTCGGCGGGGGTGCACGAGCCCCAGCGGGTGTTCTGGTTGGTGACCCAGCGGACCGAGACGGGCCGGGCCCGTCCTTCGAGGTACAGGTCGGACAGGCGGGCGGCGCGCTCCACGAGCGCGCCGTCGCCGAGCACCCGCCGGCTCTCCTGCGCCGCCAGCTTGTCGAGCATCACGCCGACCCAGCGGCGTTCTTCGGCTTCCGACATCCGGGCGGGGATCAGCACGATCGTGCGGTCGCCCTCGCGGTAGGCGGACACCGTCCTGCGGCGCCGGTCGCTCCTGCGCACCTCCACCGCGCTCTTGGCGGCTGTGCGGATCGGGCGGGTGGCCCCGCGCTGCAGGGCAGCGGCGGAGCGCGCGGGAGTCTCCCCGGCGAGGCCGGGAGACGGGTCGGCGGGCACGCCCCGACGTTACCCGCTGTTCCCGGCGGAAGTCCCGCCTCCTCCGCAGTTCGTCGACGATCCCCCCAGGAAGCACACCATTTGAACGACTAATTCCCTCCCCTGTGGATAACTTTCGACGGGTTTCACGCTCCCACGGCATTCTGTGAGCGGAGAGACCGGCTGGAGAAGACCGGCCGACGACCCGTCAGAGAAGCGACCCGACCGCAAAGGAGAAAAAGGATGCACCCGATGCTGAAGCCCGCACTGCGCCGCGCCTGGCGTGGGCGGAGCACCGTGCAATTCGGAGTCACCCCCGCACACGCGGTCACGTTCGGTCCTCTGGATATCGCCACGGGGAGTTTCCTGGAGCTGCTCGACGGCACCCGAGGGCTGCCCCTGCTGAAGGAGGAGGCGCGCTCGCTGGATCTGGCGGAGCGCCACGTGGACCTCCTCGTGGAGCGACTGGCGGGCGCCGGTCTCCTGGACGATCCGCACGCGGCGGGCCCGGAGTCCGAGGCGTTACGCCGCCGGGCCGACGTCCTGGACCGCCAGCGGTCGGACGCCGCCTCGCTCTCCGTGGTGCACCCCGAGCCGGGAAGCGCGGTCCGCCGGCTCGCCGCGAGGCGGGCGATGCGCGTCCAGGTCCGGGGCGCCGGGCGGGTCGGGGCGGCGATCGCGGCCCTGCTCTCGGGATCGGGCGTCGGACGGGTGGACGTGCTGGACGGCGGTCTCACGGAGCCCTGGGACGTGGCTCCCGGAGGCCTGCCGCCCTCGGCCGTCGGTGAACGCCGCGATGCCTCGGCCCGTCGGCTGGTGCGCCAGTCGGCCGCGGGAGGCCAGCCGCGCACCGCGGAGTCGGACTCGGGGCGGGAGGGCAGCGGCCCCGGACTCTCCCTGGTCGTGGTCGCGCCGCGGGACGGCCTCGCGGTGTACGCGCCCGACCCGGGGACGGCCGAGCCATGGATCTCCGCGGGCATCCCTCATCTGTACGCGGGAGTGATCGAAGCCACCGGCGTGGTCGGCCCGCTGGTGCTGCCCGGCGGTACCGGGTGCGCGGGCTGCCTGGGTCTGCGCCGGGCGGACCAGGACGCGCAGTGGCCGCGTCTGGTGGCACAGTGGCGGACCGGGCGCCGGGGCGCGGTGCCGGCGTGCGACCTCGCTCTGTCGGCGGCGGTGGCCGGGCTCGCCGCGTCGCACGCCCTCTCTTTCCTGGACGGTGAACTCCCGGCGACCACGGGCGCCCGCTGGGAAGCCGCGCTGCCTCTCCTGGAGTGGCGCGGCGAACGCATCGCACCCCATCAGGCGTGTGTGTGCGGTGCTGCTCGCGCCACCGGGGTGCTCTCCCCCGCCTCGGGCTCGGCTCACGACACAATGGCCGGGTGACAGCCGTCGTCGGGATGATGCGAAGGGCGCACCGGCACCGCAGTTCACGAACTGGAGGAGCACATGTCTGATCTTCCCCGCAAGGCGGTCACCCGTACCGCGAAACTGGCCGCGCTCCCGTTCGGGTTCGCCGGCCGCGCCACCTGGGGCCTCGGCAAACGGCTCGGCGGCAGATCGGCCGAGCTGGTCGCCCGTGAGGTGCAGCAGCGGACGGCGGACCAGCTCTTCAAGACCCTGGGCGAGCTGAAGGGCGGTGCCATGAAGCTGGGGCAGGCGCTCTCCGTCTTCGAGTCGGCCCTGCCCGAGGAGGTGGCCGGACCGTACCGGGCGGCGTTGACGAAGCTGCAGGAGGCCGCTCCCCCGATGCCGGTGCGGACGGTTCACGGCGTGCTGGAGGAGGCCCTCGGTACGGGCTGGCGCGACCTCTTTCTCTCGTTCGACGACCAGCCGGCGGCTGCGGCCTCCATCGGACAGGTGCACCGCGGGGTCTGGCTCGACGGGCGCGACGTCGCCGTGAAGGTGCAGTATCCGGGCGCCGGAGAGGCACTGCTCTCGGATCTCACCCAACTCAGCAGGTTCGCGCGGCTGCTCGGGCCGCTGGTCCCCGGCGTGGACATCAAGCCGTTGATCAAGGAGATGCGCGACCGGGTGTCGGAGGAGCTGGACTACGCCCTGGAGGCGCGGGCTCAGGAGGAGCACGCGGCGGAGTTCGCGGACGACCCCGATGTGGTGGTCCCGGGGGTGGTGCTCCATTCGGACCGGGTGCTGGTGACGGAGTGGATGGACGGCATCCCGCTCTCCGAGGTGATCGAGCGGGGGACACCGGAGCAGCGGGACCGGGCGGGCCAGTTGCTCGCGCGTTTCCTCTTCTCGGGGCCGGCCCGCACCGGTCTGCTCCATGCCGACCCGCACCCGGGCAACTTCCGGCTCCTGCCGCCCGTCGGCGAGCCGGTCGAAAAGTGGGCCGGGGAGCGCGGATCGGCCGGGAAGCCCGGATCGGCGGGAACGCCCCACGGGACCTCCGCCGGGGCGTCCCCGGAGGAAGGGGCGCTCGCACCGTCCCCGAGGGACGTGACGGGCCCGGACGACTCCCGGGAGTGGCGGCTCGGTGTGCTGGACTTCGGCACCGTCGACCGGTTGCCGGGCGGACTGCCCGACATCATCGGCGAGACGTTGCGGATGACGCTGCGGGGTGAGGCGGAGACGGTCTACGCGACGCTCCGTCGGGCGGGGTTCGTGCCGGAATCGGTGGATCTCGACCCGGAAGCGGTCCTCGGTTATCTGCTTCCCGTCATCGAACCGGCGCGGGGGGAGGAGTTCACCTTCAGCCGATCGTGGCTTCGCACCCAGGCGGCTCGGATCGCCGATCCTCGCTCTCCCGCCCACCAGCTCGGCAGGCAGTTGAACCTCCCCCCGTCCTACCTCCTCATACACCGGGTGACGCTGAGCACGATCGGCGTGCTCTGCCAGTTGGGCGCGACGGTGCGGCTACGGGAGGAGCTCGATGCGTGGCTGCCCGGCTTCCTGAGCCCCGACGAGGTCTACGGCGGGGACGACGCGGACGGTCGTGATGACGGGGACGGCCCGGAGAACGAGGGCTCTCCGACTGACTCGCCCGGCGAACCGGGTGGTCACACGGACTCCCTTCCCCTCGCCAAGGAGGAGTCCGGGGAGTCCGGGGGGTCCGGGGAGTCCGGGGAGGGGAAAGTACGGCGGGCGCGGGCGACCGAGGAGGTGTAGCGAGGTAGCGGGACACCCTGGGGGCGGAGGGACGATGCGGATGGCCTGCGGTGGCAGGGCCGGGGCTCGTCGAGCGGATGTCACGGCCGTGCGGATGCCGGCTGGCTCGTGTCCGGCCGCCGCCGTCGCGCCGGCGCACCGCTTGTCGGCGCGACCGATGGGCAGCCCTTGGTCCGCCTCCGCGGCGGCCGCCGGAGCGCTCGCCGGGTCTGTCTCCGCGGCGGCCCACGGCGGGCTCCGCGTCGGCCGAGCCCGGAGGGCAGGGCTGCCTCGCCGACCGGCGGGTCAGCCTGGTGGAGCCGGTAGCAGGTCATCCCGGCGCACCGGCAGATCAGACTGGCGGGCCGACGGGCATGGCGGTCGCGCGCGGCTCGGGCGCACAGGGGAGTCCTGGGGCGGGCCCGGGGTTGGAGAGCACTGTCCTCCGACTGTCCCAAATGATGTACGGCCGCTGCCTGCCCGGAACCGGGACGGTCGGTTCACCAGGAATCCGGGTCGAGGCGGCCTTCGATGGCGCGGATGTGGGCGCGGGCGCAGCGCTCACAGTAGTACCGGTGGGCGCCCTGTTCCAGCGCACACATCCAGGTGAGGGGGGCGCTCGTGCCCCCCGTGGTGCCGCAGCGCTCACAGAGCACGCGCGGGGCTTCCGGCAGCGGGGGGTGCAAGGTCTGCTCGTTCACGCGGTGACGATAACTCCGCTGATGGTGGCTGGCGCGGCGGAACGCACGACAGGAAACGAGACCGGGGGCCGCCCGACACACGGACGAAACTCCCGCGCGGACACGCACGCGCGAACCCCGCCCGCGGGCGCCACCTAGGGGTGGCGACTGCCCGGCGGGCGGGGTGACGTCGTCTTCTCGGTCCGGCGCTCGGTCCGGCCTGGCTTGGTCCGAACCGTGCCGGTCCGAGCCGTGCCGTACGGGGCCCGAGCCGGTCCGAGCCGTGCCGTACCGTGCCGGTCCGGGTCCGGGCCGTATCGGGCCCGGGCCGTATCGGGCCCGGGCCGTATCGGGCCCGGGCCGTATCGGGCCCGGGCCGTATCGGGCCCGGGCCGTACCAAGGGTGCCAGGGGGTCCTACTGCATGACCGCCATGGCGAGCGCGCGGCGGGCACGCAGCGACACGCGCTCCGCCCTGCGCTGCATCCGCCGGGCGTAGACCAGGCGGAGGGCCTGGCGTTCCGCCTCGGCGGAAGCCAGGCGGTCGTGCATATGCGCACGGGCCAGGGCTTCTGGGATGAGTTGCATCTCGCGGTTCCTGTTCTGACGCGAGTCGTTCGCGCCGGTGTTCGTGACGTCGAGCGTGGCGGAGCCGACGGGCTCCTTCGTGGGGGTGGTCATGGCTGCCTGATTTCGCGGGTCATGGGTGTGGGGGCGGTCGATGGTGCCGACCAGGTGCAGTGCTGCGGGAGCCATGGCTCCCAGGTCGGCGGTCACGCCGCGACCGGGTTCTTGCGCGGACGGCCACGGGGCCGCTTCCGGGCGACGACGACGCCCTGGACGAAGAGTTCGCCACCCCAGACGCCCCAGGGCTCGCGGCGCTCCTGGGCGCCGGCGAGACACGCCTCGACGAGCGGGCAGGTCCGGCAGAGGGACTTGGCGTACTCGACGTCGGCCGGGGACTCGGCGAAGAAGACCTCGGGGTCGTAGGAGCGGCACGGCACCGGGGTGCCGAGGTTCTCGATGGCGTCGTCGAGAGCGGTGAGGGTGGTGAGGGCGAACACGGTGGGGTCCTCCGTGGAACCGGGCGGGACGATCGGGGCGGAAGGCGGTACGGACGGGGCGTGCGCTTGGAGTTGCACGGTGAGTGGTGTCCTCGTCTGGTTCGTTCCGGCTGTTGGCCGGTGGTCGGCTGGTACCAGGTACTGCTTGTCCCGAGGCTCCTTCGTTCCGTCTCATCCGTTCGGACAAAACAAAAGGGCCGCGGATCCCGAGTGGGGTTCCGCGGCCCTGAAGGCGCCGGCCTGATGCTGGATCAGGCTGGATCGCTCCAGGGTTCAGGCCCACGGAAGGCCCACATCGTGTGGTGGTGAATCGTCTGATCGGTGCTACCGAATCCGGCACCGGCTGCCGCAAAGGCATAGGCCTGAGCCTGTTCCGCCTTCACTACTGCTGCCGCCGATGCCTCGGCCGGTCGCTCGTTGCGCTCCCGGACCACGGGCAGGGACGCCACCGGCAGCGGACGAACGGCGGAGACGCCGGACAGACCGGTGCTGGGAAGTGAGACATCCGAAGAGCCGAGGAGGCCGAGCGAGCATGCGGAGACGACGGGGCGATCGGTCATTTTGACGGTCTTGATGATGCTGATCACTGGAATCGCCTCCTCTCGGCGTCTCGGGGGGCCGGCCGGGACCGGTCCTGCTTATTCGGATGGGTACAGCGAAGTACAGCACGGAAGGCGGGCTTCGGAGAAGCCGCTGTTTCCGTGGTTAAGAACCTATGGTGACGACTGGCGCGGGCGCAAACTATTTTTCCGACGAGTTTCCCTCACCCTCCTGCGGCACCCTCCCGGTCCCCCTCGTCTCCGTCCTCACCTGCGCAGATGGCCAGCACGTCGCTCCCGAAGCGGCCCATTTTGCGGTTCCCGACGCCCGGGATGGTGACGAGTTCGCGCTCGCTGCCGGGCACGGCCTCCGCGATGGCCATCAGGGTCTTGTCGGTGAACACGCACCAGGCGGGTTGGGAGAGCTCCCGGGCCCGGGCGGCCCGCCAGGCGTGCAACCTTTCGTAGAGCGCCTCGTCCATGTCCGAGGGGCAGTCCTCGCAGCGCATCAGCTTCATCTCGCCGGCCTCGGTCAGTGTCCGGCCGCAGACCCGGCACCGCACCGGACCCCACGGCTTGCGCTGGACGGTGCCTTCGGTGGCCCTGGTCGTGGCGGTGGCTCCCGTGCCCGTCCCGCGGTCGATGCCTCCGCCGCCTCCAGCTCCGCCGCGGCCGCCCGCACCGGAGCCGGGGCGCAGTCCGTTGAGGAAGCGGGTGGGCCGCCGGCCGGCCCGGCCCCCCGGAGAGCGGGACATCGCCCAGGAGAGCGCGAGGTGGAAGCGGGCCCGGGTGATCCCGACGTACAGGAGGCGGCGTTCCTCCTCGACCTGCTCGTCGGTCTTGGCGTAGGCGATCGGCATCATGCCCTCGGTCAGTCCGACCAGGAAGACCGCGTCCCACTCCAGCCCTTTGGCCGCGTGCAGCGAGGCCAGGGTGACGCCCTGGACGGTCGGGGCGTGCTGGGCGGCTGCGCGTTCGTCCAGTTCCCGGACGAGATCGGTGAGCGTCGCACCGGGCTTGGCGACTTCGAAGTCCTCGGCCAGGCGGACCAGCGCGGCCAGGGACTCCCAGCGGTCGCGCACCGCACCGGATCCGGCGGGCGGTCGGTGCGTCCAGCCCTGGGTAGAGAGCACCGCCCGCACCTGGGAGGGCAGCCCTTCGGCTCCGTCGAGCAGGGCGTCGTTCCGTCCGGCACGGGCGGCGCCGCGCAGGGCCACCCACGCCTCGCGGACCTCCCGGCGCTCGAAAAACCGCTCGGCGCCGCGGAGCTGGTAGGGCACTCCGGCGTCGGCGAGTGCCTGCTCGTAGACCGCGGACTGGGAGTTCACCCGGTAGAGGACGGCGATCTCGCCCGCCGGCACGCCGGCGGCGACGAGGTCGCGGATGCGGCGGGCGGTGCCTTCCGCCTCGGCCGGCTCGTCGGCGTACTCGGTGTAGGCGGGCTCCGGGCCCTTCTCCCGCTGGGAGACGAGTTCGAGCCGGTGCTCGGCGGCCCGTCCGCTCGCCTGGCTCAGCAGACCGTTGGCGAGGTGTACGACCTGGGGGGTGGAGCGGTAGTCACGGACGAGCTTGACCACGGTGGCGTTCGGGTGGGCGGTGCGGAAGTTCAGCAGGTGGTCGGGGGTGGCCCCGGTGAAGGAGTAGATCGTCTGGCTGGCGTCGCCCACGACACAGAGGTTGTCCCGGTCGCCCACCCAGAGGTCGAGCAGCCTCTGCTGGAGCGGGCTGACGTCCTGGTACTCGTCGACCACGAAGTGCTGGTACTGGGCGCGGACGTGGTCGGCGATGTCCTGGCGGTCCTGGAGGATCGCCACGGTGAGCAGCAGCACGTCCTCGAAGTCGATCACGGACCGCTCGCGCTTGAGCTGTTCGTACATCGCGTAGATCTTGGCGATCTCCGCGGGATCGCGGGGGGCGTCGCGCAGGCTCTTGGCGACGGCCGCCGGGTAGTCGGCGGGAACGGTCTGGGTGACCTTGGACCACTCGATCTCGCTGGTGGTGTCACGGAGTTCGTTCCGGTCGAGGCGGACCTCGCAGCGGGCCGCCGCTTCGGCGACCAGCTGCACCTTGCGTTCCAGCAGCCGGGGCAGCTCACCACCGACTGCTTTCGGCCAGAAGTACTGGAGCTGGCGCAGGGCGGCGGAGTGGAAGGTGCGCGCCTGGACCCCGGAGGCGCCGAGCTGGCGGAGGCGTCCGCGCATCTCCCCGGCTGCCCGGTTGGTGAAGGTGACGGCCAGCACCGTCGCCGGCTGGACGATTCCGGAGCGGACGCCGTAGGCGATGCGGTGGGTGATCGCGCGGGTCTTGCCCGTGCCCGCTCCGGCCAGCACGCACACCGGCCCGTGCGTGGCGAGGGCTACCTCGCGCTGCTCGGGGTCGAGCCCTTCCAGGACCGCGTCCGGGGACTCGGGAACCTGGGGGAAGAGGGTGGAGTGCGTTGCTGCTGTCACCCTGTCCATGCTGCCAGGTCGCCGGAGGCCGACGACGTCGTCGTCCACAGGGGTGACGCATCCGTCATACCGGAGCGGTGGCCGTACAGGGCCTGCACGACGGTCTTCCGCCGTATCGCCCCTTACTCACCGGCCCTCCGGGCGGCGCGGGCGGGGAAAGCCGTCGAGCAGCTGCTTCCGCACCTCGTCGACTCGGAGTCGACACGGAGGGGAGTTCCTGTCCGGCGATCCGGACGAGGTGCTCCCCCCACGCTCGCCTCCGGGACGCGGCGCCGGTCGCGTGATCCCGGGCCCTCATCGCGCCTTCCTCCGCGGAGATCCGTGGATCCCGCACGGTTCTCCCTGGCGCACCGTCACCGCGGCGGCCCGGCGTCGGAGGGGATCCGAGGGGAATGGTGGCGGGGGTCCGAGCGTTGTCCGAGCGGGTTCCGCGTGCGGGCTGCCGTTCGGGGCACGTGACGTGGCGACCCCGACACCGCGCCTTTTCAGCCTTTTCCGGCTTCGGGCGGGCGGCCAGACGGACGAGACGACCAGAGGAGCACCAGCGACATGCCGGGCACTGTGACGATGTACAGCACCACGTGGTGCGGCTACTGCCGCCGACTCAAGGGCCAGATGGACCGCGAGGGCATCGGGTACACCGAGATCAACATCGAGCACGACCCGGAGTCGGCCGCGTTCGTCGAGAAGGCGAACGGCGGGAACCAGACGGTTCCCACGGTCCGGATCCTGCCGGAGGGCGGCCCCGAGGTCGTCATGACCAACCCCAGCCTGGCTCAGGTGAAGCAGGCGCTCGGCGCCTGATCGACACCAGCACGCCAGAACACTCGCGGCGAGCAGCAGGCAGCAGGCAGCAGGCAGCAGGCAGCAGGCAGCAGGCAAGGCTCGCACTCACGAGGCCCACGCCCGGTGAAGAACCCGGCGTGGGCCTCGTCGGCTGTGGTGCAGCCGTGCTGCGGGGCGCGGGGACGGTCGCGCCGCCCCGTGCGACGCGCCCCGGGAAGATCACCGAGGCCTGGGGCCCCGGGGGCCGCCCCGGGGGCCCGGGGCCCGCTTCCCCACGTTCCGGTTCGACGACGACGGGGCGGGGCCGGTCGCCGCACGCGCTCTCGGCGAGGGCCCTGCGGCCGTACCCCGCGTCCGCCGCCCACCGTCGGGCGGACGGTGTCGGGCGGACGGTGTCGTCCCCGCCCGCGGGCAGCACGTGTCCGCCGCCTCAGCCCAGCGGGCGGGCCTTCGGCAGGGGCTTGCCGTACCACATCTCGATGAGCCGGGCGGCGATGGAGATGCCGTTCGGGGGCAGCACCGCGCCGGACTCGAAGGCCTCGGTCAGCTCGTCGCGGGAGAACCAGCGGGCCTCCTCGATCTCGTCCCCGTCCACGTCGATCTCCGACGTGGTCGCCCGCGCCATGAAGCCGAGCATCAGGCTGGAGGGGAAGGGCCAGGGCTGGCTGGCGACGTACTCGACGTCGCCGACGGTGATCCCGGCCTCTTCCAGCACCTCGCGGGCGACCGACTGCTCTATGGACTCGCCGGGCTCCACGAACCCTGCGAGCGTCGAGAAGCGGCCCTCGGGCCAGTGCACCTGGCGGCCGAGGAGGGCGCGGTCCTGGTCGTCGACGACCAGCATGATCACCGCGGGGTCGGTCCGGGGGTAGTGCTCGGCGCCGCACGCCTGGCAGCGGCGGATGTGGCCGGCCGCGGCGATCATGGTGCGCTCGCCGCAGCGGGAGCAGAAGCGGTGCAGCCGCTGCCAGTTCTCCAGGGCCACCGCGTGCACCATCAGACCGGCGTCCCGGGCGCTGAGCAGCAGACCCGCCTCGCGCAGCCCGGCGGGCCGGGCCTGCTGGTCCATCCGGCCGGGCAGCGAGTCCTTCTGGAGGGCGAAGTAGCTGACGCCGTCCTCGTCGGTGCCGAGGAAGTAGCGGTGGGTCTCGGTCAGCGGGGCCTCGAAGGCCGGCGTCATGACGATCTCGGTACCGCCGTCGGCGGTGTCGTCGACCAGCACCTGGCCGCCGGAGACGACGAAGACCTTGGTGGTGGGGTGGCTCCAGGCGACGGCGAGCCACGCCTCGTCCAGACGGTGGTGGGCCGCGCGGTCGATGCCGCTCGGTGCGGTGAGACCGATGGGACGGTCGGTGTGGTCGGTGTCGAAGGTACTCACAGTGCTTTGCTTCCTACTCCCCCGGGGCGGGTCGGGTGCTCAGTTGTTTCGGCGGAGAGCGGCGGCCAGCTCACCCCAGAGGTGGGCGGTCGTCTCCACGCCCTTGAAGAGGAGGGCGAGCTCGACCTTCTCGTCGGGTGCGTGCCAGCCGTCGGACGGTACGGAGATGCCGAGGAAGAGGACGGGGACGTCGAGTACGTCCCCGAGGTCGGCGGCGGGGCCGGAGCCCCCCTCCCGGGTGAAGAGGATCTCCTTGCCGAAGGCCCGCCCCATGGCCCGGGCGAGGGCCTGGAGGGCGGGGTGGTCCAGCGGGGTCAGACAGGGCCGGGTCGCGGGGGCGAAGGTGATCCGGTGGCGGATACCGGCCGGGATCCGGCTCTCCGCCCAGGTCCGTACGAGCTTCTCCACCCGGTCCGGGTCCTGGCCGTCCACCAGCCGGAAGCTGATCTTGACCAGCGCGGAGGCGGGGATGACGGTCTTGCTGCCGTCGCCCTGGTAGCCGCCGCCGATGCCGTTGACCTCGGCGGTGGGCCGCGCCCAGACGCGCTCCAGAGTGGAGTACCCGTCCTCGCCGCGGGCGGCGGTGGACTTGGCGGTGCGCAGCCACGCGGCCTCGTCGAAGGGGAGGGCGGCGAAGAGAGCGCGCTCGGCGTCGGTCAGCTCGGCCACGTGGTCGTAGAAGCCGGGGACGGTGACGCGGCCCCGCTCGTCGTGGAGGGCGGCGACCAGCCGGGCCACCTCGGTCGCGGGGTTGGGGACGGCGCCCCCGAACGATCCGGAGTGGATGTCCCGCTCGGGGCCGTACAGCTCGATCTCGCATTCGGCGAGGCCGCGCATGCCGGTGCAGACGGTCGGGGTGTTCTCGTCCCACATGCCGGTGTCGGAGACGATCACGGCGTCGGCGGCGAGGCGCCCGGCCCGCTCCTCGACCAGGGCGCGGAAGTGCGGGGAGCCGGACTCCTCCTCGCCCTCGATCAGGAGCTTGAGGTGCACGGCCGGGGTGGTGCGGCCGGTCGCGGCGAGGTGGGCGCGGACGCCGAGTGTGTGGAAGAACACCTGGCCCTTGTCGTCCGCGGCGCCTCGTCCGTACATCCGTCCGTCCCGGACGACCGGCTCGAACGGGTCGGTGTGCCAGCCGTCCTCGCGGGCCGCGGGCTGCACGTCGTGGTGGCCGTAGACCAGGACGACGGGGGCCTCGGGGTCGTCGGAGGGCCACTCGGCGAAGACCGCCGGGGCACCCGGGGTCTCCCAGACCTCGCAGACCGGGAAACCGGTCTCCCCGAGCTTCTCGGACAGCCATGCGGCGCTGCGCCGTACGTCCCCGGCGTGCTCCGGCTGGGCGGAGACGGAGGGGATGCGGAGCCATGCCGCGAGGTCGTCGAGGAAGGCTTCGCGGTGCTGCTCGATGTACGGCTGGACGGCGCTGTCCGGGGTGTCGCTCATGCCATTGAGCCTAACGGGCCCGCGACGGTGGGTCGTCCAGGAGCAGGCGCTCCAGCTCCGGCCGGCCGGGCAGTGAGCGGGGCCGGACGGTCTCCCCCGTGCGGACGTAGAGGAAGGTGGCGGTGACGGATTCGAGCGGCACGTCGTGGAGTTCGGCCCAGGCGAGCCGGTAGACGGCGAGCTGGAGCGGGTCGGCGGTGCGGTGGCGGCTGGTCTTCCAGTCGACGATCTCGTCAGTGCCGTCCTCCGCCCGGTAGACCGCGTCGATCCGGCCCCGGACGACCCGGCCCGCGAGCGAGATCTGGAACGGGGTCTCGACCCGGTACGGGGTGCGGCGGGCGTACTCCGTCCGTTCGAACGCCTCCTTCAGCTCGGCGAGCTCGCGCTCGTCCGCGATGTCGATCTCGTGGTAGCCGTCGCCTCTGCCGGGGAGTTCGTCGGGGCCGAGCATCGGCAGCGGGAGTTCCTCGTAGCGGGACTCGACCCAGGCGTGGAAGCGGGTGCCCCGGCGGGCGGCGGGCTGGGGCGGGCGGGGCATCGGGCGGGCCAGCTCGCGTGCGAAGGCGTCCGGGTCCTCGGCGAGGCGGAGCAGCTGGGTGGCGGAGAGCGAGGCGGGTACGACGACGTCCCGCACGGTGGCGCGGGCGCGGCGCAGCTCCCCGGCGAGGGCGTCGAGGTCGCGGTCCCAGGAGGCGAGGGTGCGGCTCTCCTCGGGGGTCAGCTCGACGGGGTGCCGGGCGGCGGGAACGTACGGGTGGAGGGCGGCGGGAGCGTCCGCGTCGCCCCGGGCGGCGTCGTCGGCGACGGGTCCGGGAGCGGCTTCGGCGGGGGCCGGCGGGGTCTCCTCGGGACGGTCGGTGGCGAGGGTGTCCCAGTCGTCCCAGTCCGGCTCCTCGAACGGGTCCCCGGCCGACGGGCCGTACGCATCCCCCCCGTCGCCTCCGGCGGGAGCGGGGTCCGGCCCCGCGTACGGGAGCGCTTCCGTACCCGCCCAGGCGTCCAGGTGCGCGAGCACCGTGTCCCGGGCGGCGCGGCGGCGGGCGGTCGCGGTGGCGTCCAGCGGGAGCGGCCAGGCGAGGTCGGCTTCCTTCTCGGCGGCGAGCGCCGGGTTCTCCTCGTCTGCCTCCGGCTCCTCGGCCCAGACCTCGATCTCGCCGTGTCCGGCGGCGCAGTGCTCGTACAGCGCGTCGAGGAAGACCGACGGGCCGCGGGTCTTCTTCTGCGAGGGGCCCCACCAGTGGCCGGAGCCGAGCAGCAGGGAGCGGGGGCGGGTGAAGGTGACGTAGCCGAGGCGCAGCTCCTCGGTGTACTGGTGCTCCTTCATCTCCTGCTGGTACGCCTTGAGCGCCTTGGCGTCGTAGCCCTCCAGCGCCGGGAGGGTGGCCGCGTCGCCGCGCAGGGCGTGCGGGAGCACCTTGGCACGGGAGGTCCAGGAGTCGCGGGCGCGGCTGCTGGGGAACTGGCCGGTGACGAGGCCCGGCACGGCGACGACGTCCCACTCCAGGCCCTTGGACTTGTGGGCGGTGAGGACCTTGACGGTGTTCTCGCCCCCGGGCAGGGCGTTGTCGAGCCCCTTCTCGTACTGGGCGGCGGTGCGCAGGAAGCCGAGGAAGGCGAGGAGGGTCGCCTCGCCGTCGAGGGAGGCGAAGCGGGCCGCGACGTCGAGGAAGTTGGCGAGGGTCTCGCGGCGGCGGGCGGCGAGGGCGTGCGGGGAGGCGGAGAGTTCGACCTCGAGGCCGGTGGTGGCGAGGACCCGGTGCAGGACGTCCATCAGTGGGTCGGCGAGCGAGCGGCGCAGGTCGCGCAGCTCGGCGGCGAGCCGGGCGAACCGCACCCGGGCCTCGGCGGAGAAGGGGAGCCCGTCGTCCTCGTCACCGCCGTGGTCGAGGAAGGTGTCCAGGGCGTCGGCGAGCGAGACGACCTCGGCCGGGTCGGTGCCCTCGACCGCTTCGGCGAGCCGCAGGTCTCCGTCCCCGTCTCCGTCGCCCGACGGGGCGCGGTGCACGAGGAGGCGGGCCCGGCGGCCGAGGAGCGCGAGGTCGCGGGGGCCGATCCGCCAGCGGGGGCCGATGAGCAGCCGGACGAGAGAGGCGTTGGCCCCCGGGTCCTGGAGGACCTCGCAGACGGCGACCAGGTCGGCGACCTCGGGGAGGTGGAGCAGCCCGGAGAGGCCGACGACCTCGACGGGGATGTCGCGGGCCACCAGCGCGGCGTGGATCTGCGGGAAGTCGGAGGCGGTGCGGCAGAGCACGGCGATCCCCGCGGGCTCGGTGCCGGTCCGTACCAGGTGGGCGAGGGAGTCGGCGAGCCAGTCGATCTCCTCGGAGTGGGTACGCAGCAGCGCGCAGCGGACCACGCCGTCGTGTTCGGCGCCGGGGGCGGGGCGCAGCGCCTCGACGCCCTCGTGCCGGGCGCGCAGCGGCGCGGCGAGGCCGTTGGCGAGCTGGAGGAGACGGCCGCCACTGCGCCGGTTCTCACTGAGGCTCTGGCGGGTGGCGGGGGTGCCGTCGGCGTGCGGGAAGTGCAGGGGGAAGTCGTCCAGGTTGGCGACGGAGGCGCCGCGCCAGCCGTAGATCGCCTGGCAGGGGTCGCCGACGGCGGTGACGGCGTGGCCGGTACCACCGGTGGGGCCGTGGCCGAAGAGGGCGGAGAGGAGCAGCCGCTGGGCGACGGAGGTGTCCTGGTACTCGTCCAGCAGCACCACCCGGAACTCCTCGCGCAGCAGGGCGCCGACCTCGGGACGGGTGAGGGCGAGCCGGGCGGAGAGGGCGATCTGGTCGCCGAAGTCGACGAGGTCCCGGCCGCGCTTGGCGTCCCGGTACCGTTCGGTGAGGGTCAGCAGTTCGCGCCGGGCCCGGGCGGTCTCGGGGAGTTTGCGGAGCTGCTCGTTGGAGAGCTTGACGCCCTCGAGCGTACGGAGGAGCTCCGTGTCGTACGAGGCGAGGGCGCCGGGCTCGACGAGGTGCTCGGCGAGCTCCGCGTCGAGCGCGAGGAGGTCGCCTACCAGGGTGGGGAAGGAGTGGGTGAGCTCCGGGTAAGGCCCCGGGGCGTCACGCAGCACACGGGCGGCGAGCTGGTAGCGGGTGGCGTCGGCGAGCAGCCGGGTGGTGGGTTCGAGCCCGATGCGCAGCCCGTGGTCGGTGAGCAGCCGGCCGGCGAAGGCGTGGTAGGTGGAGATGCTCGGCTCGCCGGGCGGGTTGTCCGGGTCGATGACGTCGGGGTCGGTGACCCCGGCGGCGACCAGGGCCTTGCGGACGCGTTCGGCGAGTTCGCCCGCGGCCTTGTTGGTGAACGTGAGACCGAGGACCTGTTCGGGGGCGACCTGGCCGGTGCCGACGAGCCACACCACCCGGGCGGCCATCACGGTCGTCTTGCCGGAGCCGGCTCCGGCCACGATCACCTGCGGGGCGGGCGGCGCGGTGATGCAGGCCGTCTGCTCCGGGGTGAAGGGGATACCGAGCAGCTCCTTGAGCTGGTCGGGATGGGTGAGGCGTGGGGGCACCCCAGAACGGTAACCGGACGCACCGACACCGTGCCCCGGACCGTGGCCCCCTCACCCGGGCCGGCCGTGACCGCCGTCACCCCCGTCACCCGGGCCGGCCGTGACCGCCGTCACCCGCGCGCCGCACCCCGCTCACCGTGCCCGGGAGCTCACTCACTCCAGGACGTGGCGCCCTTCGGGCTGGGCGCTGCACGAGGCCCGGAAGGCGCAGTGGCCGCAGTGCGTGCCGGTCGTCGGTGTGAAGCGTTCGTCGAGCACCCGGCCGGCGGCGGTGGCGAGCAGGTCGGAGACCCACTCCCCGGCGAGCGGCTGCTGGGCCTGCACCTGGGGCGAGCTCTCGCCGCCCTCCTTCTTGGGGGCGGGGCGGCGCAGCTGGACGAGTTCGGCGCCGCCGGGTTCAGGGCGCACGCCGCCGAAGACCTCGTCGACGGCGCCTTCCCGGACGGCCAGCTGGTAGACGGCGAGCTGCGGGTGGCGGGCCACCTCGTCCTTGGTGGGCGCCTGCTTTCCGGTCTTGAAGTCGACGACGTAGGCGCGGTCCTCGGCGTCGCGTTCGACGCGGTCCATGGAGCCGCGGATCCGGACGGCGTACTCGCCCGCTTCGAGGGTGACGTCGAATCCGTGCTCCCCGGCGACCGGCGTGCGGCCGGAGCGGTCCATCACGTGCCAGTGCAGGAAGCGTTCGAGGGCGGCGCGGGCCTGGCCCTTCTCCTGGTCGGACTTCCACGGGGCGTCGAAGGCCAGGCCGTTCCAGACCGTGTCGAGCCGTTCCATGAGGACGTCCAGGTCGGCGGGGGTGCGGCCGGAGGCCACCTCGTCGGCGAGTACGTGGATGACGTTGCCGAAGCCCTGGGCGGCGGTGGCGGGGGCGTCGGCCTTGACCTCGCGGCCGAGGAACCACTGGAGGGCGCAGGTGTGCGCGAGCTGGTCGAGGGCGCTGCCGGAGAGCACGACGGGCTGGTCCCGGTCGCGGAGCGGGACGGCGGAGCGGGTCGGCTCGTCCAGCCCCCACCAGCGGTGCGGGTGGGCGGCGGGCACCAGCGGGCGGTCCTCGTCGTCGGTGAGCGAGGCCAGCCGGGCCAGCCGCTGGGCGGCGGCCTCGCGGAGCGCCTCGGAGGCGGCGGGGTCCACGGTGGTGGCGCGCAGTTCGGCGACGAGGGCGGCGACCGCCAGCGGCCTGCGGGGGCGGCCGGTGACGTCCCGGGGCTCGACGCCCAGTTCGGCCAGGAACCGGGACGGCTGGTCTCCGTCGTCGGCCGGGGCCTTGACGGCGGTGACGATCAGGCGCTCCCGGGCGCGGGTCGCGGCGACGTAGAAGAGCCGGCGCTCCTCGGTGAGGAGGGCGCCGGGTGTCAGGGGTTCGGCGAGGCCGTCGCGGCCGATGCGGTCGGCCTCCAGCAGGGAGCCCCGGCGGCGCAGGTCGGGCCAGAGCCCTTCCTGCACCCCGGCGACGACGACGAGCCGCCACTCCAGCCCCTTGGAGCGGTGGGCGGTCATCAGGCGGACCGCGTCGGGCCGGGCGACCCGGCGCGACAGGGTGTCGGCGGCGATGTCCTGGGCGTCCACCTCCTCCAGGAAGTTGAGGGCCCCGCGCCCGCCGGTGCGCTCCTCGGCGCGGGCCGCCGTCTCGAAGAGGGCGCACACGGCGTCCAGGTCGCGGTCGGCGTTGCGGCCGCCCACGCCCTGGCGCAGCGCCGCGCGCTCCAGCCGGCTCGGCCAGGGGGTGCCGTTCCAGAGGGTCCACAGCGCCTCCTCGGCGGTGCCCCCTTCCTGGAGCAGGGTCCGGGCCCGGCCCAGCAGGGTGCCCAGTCGCTGGGCGCCCCGGGCGTAGGCGGGATCGTGCGTGGCGAGGCGTTCCGGTTCGGCGAGGGCCCGGGCGAGCAGTTCGCCGGAGGGCGGCGGTACGCGGTTCCCGGCGGCACGCTCGTCGTCGCGCAGGGCCCGGCCGAGGCGGCGCAGGTCGGCGGCGTCCATGGCGCCGAGGGGGGAGGTGAGGAGGGTGAGGGCCGTCTCCTCGTCGAGGACGTCCGCGGGGTCGTCCTGATCGCCGTCCGGGCCCACCCCGGCGGGGGGCCGGCGCAGGGCCGCCTCCGCCACCGCGCGCAGGGCGGTCAGCAGCGGGGCGACGGCGGGCTCGTGGCGCAGCGGGAGGTCGTCGCCGTCGACCTCCAGCGGCACCCCCGCCGAGGTCAGCGCCCGGCGCACGGAGGGCATCGAGCGCCCGCCGGCGCGTACCAGCACCGCCATCTCCTTCCAGGGCACCCCTTCCTCCAGATGGGCGCGGCGGAGCAGGTCGGCGATGTTGTCGAGTTCGGTGGAGGCGGTCGGGTAGGTGTACACCTCGACCCGGCCGCCCGGGCGTACGGCGGAGAGTTCGCGGTGGGCGCGCACCTTCTCCGCGGGCAGCCGGGTGAGCGGCATCCGGCGGGTGAGCAGCCGGGTCGCGGCGAGCAGGCCGGCGCCGGAGCGCCGGGAGGTGGGGAGGACGCCGACCGGCGCGGGGGCGCCGTCCGCGCGCCGGAAGACGTCGGGGAAGCCGAGGATGCCGTTCACGTCGGCGCCCCGGAAGGCGTAGATGGACTGGTCCGGGTCGCCGAAGGCGATCAGGGTCCGGCCCGCTCCCGTGCGGGCGCGGGCACGCACGCCGGTGTCCGGGCCGGACGCCGTACCGCCCCGCGCGCGCCCCACGGCGTTTCCGGCCAGCGCGTGCAGCAGCCGCACCTGCGACGGGTCGGTGTCCTGGTACTCGTCGACGTACACCGCGTCGTACTCCCCGGCCAGCCGCTCCGCCACCTCGGGGCGCTCGGTGAGCAGGACCGCGCGGTGCACCAGTTCGGCGTAGTCGAGGACGCCCTGTGCGTCCAGCACGTCGAGGTACTCGGCGAGGAACTGGGCCGCCGCGCCCCAGTCGGGCCGCCCGGTCCGGCGGGCGAAGTCGGCCAGGGCGTCCGCGCCGAGACCGAGTTCGCGGCTGCGTGCGAGGACGGCGCGCACCTCGTCGGCGAAGCCGCGGGTGGTCAGGCAGGCCCGCAGTTCGTCGGGCCAGCGGACGTGGGCGAGCCCGGCCTTCTCCAGGTCGAGCTGGCCCGCCAGCAGGTCGCGGACGGTGACGTCCTGTTCGGGCCCGGAGAGCAGGCGCAGCGGGTCGGCGAAGAGGTCGGCGTCCTGGTGGGCCCGGACCAGGGCGTAGCAGTACGAGTGGAAGGTGGTGGCCTGCGGGCCGCGGGCCGCGCCGAGCCGGGCCGCCATCCGGTCGCGCAGCTCGACGGCCGCCTTGCGGCTGAAGGTGAGGACGAGGACGCGGGCGGGGTCCGTACCGGCGGCCACCCGTGCGGCGACGGACTCGACGAGCGTGGTGGTCTTGCCGGTGCCGGGCCCGGCGAGCACCAGCAAGGGGCCGCCCGGGTGCTCAACCACCGCGCGCTGCGCCGCGTCCAGCACAGGGGGCTCCACCGACCCCGGGGGCGTGCGCACCAACCGGTACGCGCCCGGCGCCCGCCGTCGCGTTTCGCGGGGCGGGTCGTGCCGGGTGGTGGAGGAGGAGCTCACTGTGTCGCCGGTCCTGTCGGTGGTGCTGGCGGGTGGTGCGCCGCCCGGTCGTCCCACCGGGGGCGGGCGGTCACGGGTGGGGTGGGGAGACGTGCGGGAGAGGGTGTGCGGGTGATCGCGGTGCGGTGCGGACGGGTGTCCGCGTCGGGAGGCATCGACGCTACGCCAGTGGGGGCGCGGGCGGACGCGGGTCCGTTGCGTCCCTCGTCACGCGTCCGACCCGGCGGGGCCGGTCCGCGTCCCGCGACGCGCGGCGTACGGGGCCCGGGGAAGACGGTTCGGGGGTCCGGATGGCCGAAGCTGTCAGGTGTGAGTTTCCTCGCCCCCGTCCGGTGCGGTGGTCCCGCCGGGTCCGCCGTCCGCCACCCCGTCCCACCGTGCGCGCCGCATGTCGAGGCGCGGGACGTGCCCCTGCGCGGAGCGGGCCGCGGCGCGGGCCGCGGCGCGCAGCGGTGTGCCCTCGTCGCGGTAGTGCGCGAGCGCGCGCGGTTCGTGCCCGGGCAGGAGCGTGCCGTCGGAGCGCACCACGCGCCACCAGGGAGCGGCCGATCCGTAGAGCGCCATCACCCGGCCGACCTGGCGCGGCCCGCCGTCCCCCAGCCACTCGGCGACGTCGCCGTAGGTCATGACGCGGCCGGGCGGGATCAGGTCGGCGACGTCGAGGACCCGCTCGGCGTACTCCGGGAGCTCGGCGTGGGCCTGCGCGGCCGGGGTACGGCCGGCGGGGGCGGCGTCCGGCGGGGTGTGGCCGGCGACGCCGTCGTCCGCGCCCTGCCGGGGCGTCCGGTCCTGTCTCATCCGCCCCATCCTGCCGTACGCCACCGACATCGGGGCGCCCGTCCGCGGGGCCGGACCCCCGCCCTCACGCGCCCGCGCGCGTGTGGAGGACGGACCCTGCGTGCGCCGGGTGTCCCCGCACCGTGCCACCATCGTGCGGGCGGTGACCGGTGATACGAGAACACGAAGATCGACCAGATGCGACGAAGGAGCAGGGCGTGCAGCCATCCAGCGCGGCGGACGCCTCCGACGCCGACGCGCGGACCGGTGGCTCCGGTTCCGGACCGGACCGCAACGGTGGCCGCGACGGCGGGAGGAGTGCCGGCGCGGACGCCGGGAGCGCGGGCGGCACCGGCGACGCGCCGGACGCTCCCGCGCCGTTGACCGGTTCGACCCGCGCGGGCACCGGCGAGGGGCCGAAGGAGCGCGTCTCGGGGGACGAGCCGCTGCTCGCCGCCCGGGTGCACCGCCCGTCCGACCTGTTGCGCCTGCTCATCGGTGTGGTCGCCATCGTCCTCCTGCTGGCCGTCGCCGCCTTCGCCCAGGGCACCACGACGGGCCTGGAGGACGACATCTCCCGGGGCACCGAGCAGGCCCCCGACCTCCTGATCAAGGTGGCCGGGCTGGTGTCGAGCATCGCGGTGCTGCTCGTCCCGGTCGCCTTCGCGATCGAGCGGCTGATCAAGCGCGACGGGCTGCGCATCGCGGACGGTGTACTCGCCGCCGTGCTCGCGCACGGCGTGACGCTCGCCACCGACCTCTGGGTCTCCCGGTCCGCCCCCGGCTCGATCCAGGACGCCCTCACCCAGCAGCAGCCCGGTCACGCGCTGACCGACCCGGTCCACGGCTACCTCGCCCCCGTGATCGCGTACATGACGGCGGTGGGGATGGCGAGGCGCCCGCGCTGGCGGGTCGTGCTCTGGGTGGTGCTGCTCCTCGACGCGTTCGCCATGCTGGTGGGCGGCTACACCACGCCGTTCTCGATCGTCCTCACCGTACTGATCGGCTGGACCGTCGCGTACGGGACGCTGTACGGGGTCGGTTCCCCGAACGTCAGGCCCACGGGCCAGCATCTGATGGCCGGCCTGCGGCACGTCGGTTTCAAGCCGGTCGCCGCCCTGCGCGCCGAGGAGACGCCCGACGGGCCGGACCACAACGACCGCGGCCGGCGCTATCTGGTCACCCTGGAGAACGGCCCGCCGCTCGACGTGACGGTCGTCGACCGGGAACAGCAGGCGCAGGGGTTCTTCTACCGGGTCTGGCGGCGGATCACGCTGCGCAGCCTCACCCAGCGGCGCTCCATCCAGTCGCTCCGCCAGGCCCTGGAGCAGGAGGCGCTGCTCGCCTACGCGGCCATCGCGGCGGGGGCGAACGCGCCGAAGCTGATCGCCACCTCCGAGCTGGGCCCCGACGCCGTGATGCTGGTGTACGAGCACATCGGCGGCCGGTCGCTGGACTCCCTGGAGGACGCGGAGATCACCGACGAGCTGGTGCGCGGGGCCTGGAAGCAGGTGCGGTCGCTCCAGTCGCGGCGGATCGCGCACCGCAGGCTTTCGGGGGACGCGATCCTGGTGGACGACCGGGGCACGGCGTACATCACCGATCTGCGCGGCGGCGAGATCGCCGCCGGTGACCTGATCCTGCGGATGGACGTGGCCCAGTTGCTGACCACGCTCGGTCTGCGGGTCGGCGCCGAGCGGTCGGTGGCCGGGGCGCTCGCGGTGCTCGGTCCGGACGCGGTGGCGGGCTGTCTGCCGCTGCTCCAGCCGATCGCGCTGAGCCGCTCCACCCGGGCGACCCTGCGCAGGCTCGCCCGCGAGCGGGCGCAGCGGGAGCGCGAGGCGGCACTGGAGGTGTCCGACGCGGCCCGCCGGGAACGGGCGGAGTCGGTGGCCGCCACGGCCGCGGGTCCGGCCGGCCGGAAGACCGAACGGAAGTCCCAGCGTACGGAGAAGCAGGCCGAGAAGCGCGCCCTGGACGAGGCACGGGACGAGGCACGCGAGGAGGACCTGCTCACGCAGATCCGCCGCCAGGTCCTGCTGATCCGGCCGCAGGCCCCGGTCGAACCGGTCCGGCTGGAGCGCATCAAGCCGCGCACCCTGCTGAGCTTCATCGCCGGTTCCATCGCCGCGTACTTCGTGATCTCGCAGATCACCCAGGCCGACTTCGGCACGGTCGTGGAGCAGGCCGAGTGGGGTTGGGTGGCGGCCGCGCTGGGCTTCTCGGCGCTGAGTTACGTGGCGGCGGCGATGAGCCTGCTGGGCTTCGTCCCCGAGCGGGTGGCGTTCGGACGCACGGTGCTGGCACAGGTGGCCGGGTCGTTCGTGAAGATCGTGGCTCCGGCGGCGGTGGGCGGGGTCGCGCTGAACACCCGCTTCCTCCAGCGCCAGGGGGTGCGGCCCGGGCTCGCGGTCGCGAGCGTCGGCGCCTCCCAGCTGTTCGGGCTGGGGTGTCACATCCTGCTGCTGGCCCTCTTCGGCTATCTGACGGGTACGGAGAAGACGCCGGACTCGCTGACCCCGTCCCGTACGGTCATCGCCGGGCTGCTGACGGTGGCGGTGCTGGTGCTGGTGGTGACGGCGATCCCGTTCCTGCGGAAGTTCGTGGCGACCCGGGTGCGGTCACTCTTCGCGGGCGTCGTGCCGCGCATGCTGGACGTGGTGCAGCGCCCGCAGAAGCTGGCCACCGGGATCGGCGGCATGCTGCTGCTGACGGGGCTCTTCGTACTCTGCCTGGACGCGTCCATCCGGGCGTTCAGCGGCCCGGACGTACCGCAGTTGTCGTACGCCAGCATCGCGGTGGTCTTCCTCGCGGGCAACGCCCTGGGTTCGGCGGCGCCGACCCCGGGCGGCATGGGCGCGGTGGAGGGGGCGCTGACCCTCGGGCTCATCGCCGTCGGACTCCCCAAGGAGGTCGCGGCCCCGGCGGTGCTGCTGTACCGCGTGATGACCCTGTGGCTGCCCGTGCTGCCGGGCTGGATCTGCTTCAACCAGCTGACCCGCAAAGGCCAGTTGTAGTCCGGGGGCGCCTCCCGCACTCCGCGGGCCCCGGCGCCGGACGCGGCTCCCGGCGCCTGACCTCGTCGGCGGCTGGACTACCGTGGCCGCACACATGTCGTGCCGGGAGCGGCCCCCCGCCCCGGCGTCGGGGAGGACGACGACACCATGCACCCACGTCAACGGACCCACCGCACCGCGGCCCTGGCGGGCGCGGCCCTGCTCACGGCGGTCGCCCTGGCGGGCTGCGGCGGCTCCCCCGAGGCCGCGCCCCCGGACCGGGAGAGCGAAACCGCCACGAGTCCGGCTCCCGACCCGCGTCCCACCGGCCGCCCGGCCGCGCTCGGCTCGCAGAAGCCCGACTGGAAGAAGTGCCGGGCGCCCGAGGGCGGCGACGCTCCCGGCAGCCGCTGGCGGTGCGCCACCGTCCAGGTGCCGCTGGACTACGCGAAGCCCGACGGGGACACCATCGGCATCTCCCTGATCAGACGCCAGGCGAGCGACTCCCGCGCCCGGATCGGTTCGCTGCTCTTCAACTTCGGCGGCCCCGGCGGATCCGGAGTGAGCATGCTCCCGCAGGCCGCGTCCGAGTACGGGAAGCTCAACTCCCGCTACGACCTGGTGAGTTTCGACCCGCGTGGGGTCGCCGCCAGTGAAGGGGTGGACTGCCGGAGCGACGGGGCGACCGAAGCGGCCCTGAAGCGCGTCGACATGACGCCGGACACCCCGGCGGAGGAGGCGGCCTTCGTCGAGGACGGGGTGGACATGGGCGCCGGCTGCGAGAAGAACTCCGGCACGGTCCTGCCCCACTTGACGACCACCAACACCGCCCGCGACATGGACCTGATCCGCCAGGTGCTCGGCGACGAGAAGCTGTACTACTTCGGCATCTCCTACGGGACGGAGCTGGGAGGCACGTACGCCGACCTCTTCCCCACGCACGTCGGCCGGGTGGTGCTGGACGCGGTCGTCGACCCCACCGCGGACACGGTCGGGCACGCCAGGAACCAGACGGAGGGGTTCCAGCGCGCGCTGGAGAACTACCTGAAGGACCGGGGCGAGGACCCGGAGGCCGGGAGCGCGCGCATCGCCCGGCTGCTGGCGAAGCTCGACGAGAACCCGCTGCCGACCGACTCCGGCCGCATGCTCAGCGAGTCCCTCGCCCTCACCGGCATCGTGACCCCGCTCTACTCGAAGGACAGCTGGCCGGTGCTGACGCAGGCGCTCGACGAGGCGGAGAACAACGGCACCGGGAACACGCTGCTCGCACTGGCCGACTCCTACAACGGCCGTGACGACGCGGGGCACTACGACACGATGACGCAGTCCCAGCGGGCCATCTCCTGCGCGGACGACCGCGCGCGGCCGACCCTCG
The DNA here is from genome assembly GCF_029167645.1 of Streptomyces sp. AM 2-1-1. NCBI lineage: Bacteria > Bacillati > Actinomycetota > Actinomycetes > Kitasatosporales > Streptomycetaceae > Streptomyces > Streptomyces sp. AM 2-1-1. The sequence continues at coordinate 2,359,511 of NZ_CP119147.1, forward strand.
ACGACGCGCGGGCGCTGCTGCCGGAGTTCCGCGAACTCTCCCCGGTCTTCGGCGCGTTCCTCGCCTGGGACACCGCCGGCTGGTGCGCGGGGTGGCCGGTCCCGGGGGAACACGACACCCCGGAGGCGAGCGCCCCGGGCGCGGCGCCGATCCTGGTGATCGGGACGACCGGCGACCCGGCCACCCCGTACGAGGGGGCGAAGCGGATGGCGGACGAACTGGGCGAGGGCGTCGGGGTGATGCTCACCAACAGGGGCGAGGGGCACGGTTCCTACGGCACCGGCACCTGCGTGACCGACCGGACGGACGCGTACCTCCTGGACGGGAAGGTCCCGGCGGACGGATCGGTCTGCTCGTCCTGACGCCGTACGGAGAGGGCACCCGCGACCGCGGCGGGGAAGCCCGGGTGGAACAGCGTCCCGGACCGCACGGGGACACAGGGGACGCAAAGGGACACAAGGAAAGGGACCCCGGCACGGACTTCCGTGCCGGGGCCCCTGCGCGTCGACCTGTCCTAGTAGACGGGCTTCGACGGCTCGATCTGGTTGACCCAGCCGATGACGCCGCCGCCCACGTGCACCGCGTCGGCGAAGCCCGCCGACTTGAGGACCGCGAGGACCTCGGCGCTGCGGACACCGGTCTTGCAGTGCAGGACGATGCGCTTGTCCTGCGGCAGGTCCTGGAGGGCGTTGCCCATCAGGAACTCGTTCTTCGGGATCAGCGTGGCGCCGGGGATCGAGACGATCTCGTACTCGTTCGGCTCGCGGACGTCGATGATCTCGATCTTCTCGTCGGCGTCGATCCACTCCTTGAGCTGACGCGGAGTGATCGTGGAACCGAGCGCCGCCTCCTGCGCCTCTTCGGAGACGACACCGCAGAAGGCCTCGTAGTCGATGAGTTCGGTGACGGTCGGGTTCTCGCCGCAGACCGCACACTCGGGGTCCTTGCGGATCTTGACCTGGCGGTACTGCATCTCCAGCGCGTCGTAGATCATCAGCCGGCCGACGAGCGGGTCGCCGACGCCGGCGAGCAGCTTGATGGCCTCGGTGACCTGGATGGAGCCGATCGACGCGCAGAGCACGCCCAGCACCCCACCCTCGGCGCAGGACGGGACCATCCCGGGCGGGGGCGGCTCCGGGTAGAGGCAGCGGTAGCAGGGACCGTGCTCGGACCAGAACACCGAGGCCTGGCCGTCGAACCGGTAGATGGAGCCCCAGACGTACGGCTTGTTCAGCAGCACGGCCGCGTCGTTGACGAGATAGCGGGTGGCGAAGTTGTCCGTGCCGTCCACGATCAGGTCGTACTGGGCGAAGATCTCCAGCACGTTCTCGGCTTCGAGCCGCTCCTCGTGCAGGATCACGTTCACGTACGGGTTGATGCCCAGCACCGAGTCCTTGGCCGACTGGGCCTTGGAGCGGCCGATGTCGGCCTGGCTGTGGATGATCTGGCGCTGCAGGTTCGACTCGTCGACCTCGTCGAACTCCACGATGCCGAGCGTTCCGACACCGGCGGCGGCCAGGTACATCAGGGCGGGCGAGCCGAGGCCGCCCGCGCCCACGCAGAGCACCTTCGCGTTCTTCAGCCGCTTCTGTCCGTCCATCCCGACGTCCGGGATGATCAGGTGGCGGGAGTACCTGCGGACCTCATCGACAGTGAGCTCGGCAGCCGGCTCGACCAAGGGTGGCAGCGACACAGGAACCTCAACAATGCAGGTGGTCGGTTTCTACGTACTTCATCTACGTACGGTTGTTCTCCGGTAACACTGCCACGCCCCTGCTCATTCCGAGATACCCGGTCCGATCCGCGAGACGATTTCGTCCCAGTAGCCGGGCAGCGTCGCGAATGGGTCGGTTTGTCGGCTCCGGCCGTCCCGGTCGGTGAAGAAGATCGTCCCGGCGCCCTGCCATCGCGCGATGCGCATCGCCTCGTCGAGGTGGGTGCGGGGGACGCCGTGGACGAAGTGCGCGAACCGTTCGGGCGGGTACTCCGCGGTCCACTGGGCCACTTGCGACCAGCGGTAGTCGGGCCAGCTTCCGCGGAAGGTGACCAGTTGGTCGGCGGCCTCGGCATAGCCGGGGTACGGATGGGTACCGAGTCCCAGCACGATCCGGCCGCCGTCACCGTCCAGACCGCCCCGGGCCGCACCGTGCTGGGCCACCATCTCGTGCAGCGTCGCGGTGAGCCGGCGGACCGCCGGGAGGCCGGCCCGCTCGGTGGGGCAGCGGCCGAGGTAGAAGCCCCCGACCCGGTACCAGTCCAGGAACCGCTGGGCGTCCACGACCAGATCGCCGAACGGCCGTGCCCCGTGGACCAGATCGAGATGGCCGAGCAGTCGGCCGCTCGGGGCGGCGGCGCCGGGAGCGGCCCCCCGCAGGGCGCGCTCCCGGGCGTTGTGCAGTTTTCCGGCGGCTTCCAGGCAGTGCGGATCGGGCCGGCTGCCCGGCCCGTCCGCGATGTCGAGGACCGCCCAGTGCAACGGCGTGCCGGGGCGGGTGAGCTCGGCCCACTCCGTCGGAGCGAGCAACGGATGGGCGAAACCAGGCACACCGAAACCCGTCTGCGTGGCGCCGCTCGTCCGGCGGGCGGTTCCCGCGCCGGTCAGATGCGGCACGCCGCCTCCATCCAGATGTCGGCGAGGGACTCCTCCAGGTTGATCCGGGGGCGCCAGCCCAGCCGGTCGCGGGCGGTGCGCACATCGGCCTGCTGCCAGGCGCCGCAGCCGTCCGGGTAGGGCGAAGGGGTGGCGGCGAGGTGTTCCATGACCGACTCCGCGGAGGTGCGCTGGGCACCGATCGGGATGCGGCCCGGCGGCAGCTCCAGCTCGTGCAGCACACCGGCGAAACCGGAGACCCGGGCGAGGACGGCGGCGGCGTCGCGCAGCCGGACGGCCCGGCCGGTACCGATGTTGACGACCCCCTGCGCGGCGGAGAGCGAGGCGGCGTGCACGGCACGCGCCACGTCCCGTACGTCCACGAAGTCGCGCTGCACCCCGAGGCCGCTGAGCTTCAGCTCACCGTCGCCGGACTGCATCGCGCGGCGCATCGCCTCGGCGAGCCGGCCGAGCGGGGAGCCGGCCGGCGTGCCGGGACCGACCGGGGAGAAGACCCGCAGCACGACCGCGTCCAGCCCCGAACCGAGGACCAGTTCGGTAGCGGCGAGCTTGCTGACGCCGTACGGGCCGCCCGGGCGCGGCACGGCGTCCTCGGCGGTGGAGGAACCGGGTTGCGAGGGCCCGTACTCCGAGGCGCAGCCGACCTGGACGAGCCGCGCCCCGCAGCCGCTGCGGCGCAGGGCCTCGCAGACGGTGGCGACGGCGACGGTGTTGTGCCGGGTCAGCTCGCGGGCCTGGCCCCGGGTGGCCCCGGCGCAGTTGACGACGACCCCCGGGTGGACGGCGTCCAGGAAACGGGTGAGCGCCCCGGGACTGCCGCCCGCGAGGTCGAACCGGACGTCGGCGTCGTCCCCCCGGCCGAGGGCCGTGAGGTGGACGGCCGGGTCGGCCAGCAGGCGGTCCGCGACGAAGCGGCCGAGGAATCCGTTGGCGCCGAGCAGAAGGACCCTCATCGTGCGCTCCCTGAGTGCCGGCGGCGGGGGGCCGGTGCGGCGGGTCGGCGGATCATGTCCGGTGTCTCCTTGATCGATGGGTGTGCGGTGCGGATGCTCCCGCGGCATCGGCTCCGCGGGACGGTGGGCGATTCGGACGGGCGAGGCGTCGCCCGGTACGGAGTGCGGTGGGGCGGTCGTGCGGTCACGGTCGGTCGCGCGCGGAGTCAGCGCCGGCGGTGGGCCGAGGCGCGGGCGAGCGCGACGGAGGCGTGCGCCAGCAGTCCGAGCGCGGCGCCCCCGCAGGCCAGGGCGGGTACGGCGCCGGTTCCGGCCACCGCGACCAGCGTGTCGACGGGCCGGGCCAGGAGGTCGAGGCCGGGCACCCGGCCGCCCAGCACCAGGACCGGGGCCGCCGCCTCGACCGCGCAGGCGGCGGCCAGCGCACGGACGGCGGGGGCGGGGAGTCCGTGCGCGGTCTCCAGGCGGGCCAGGAAGAACAGCAGGCCGAGGGCGTAGGCGGAGAGCGGTACGCCGCGGCCGCCGTATCCGAGGTCGGCGAGGAGCATGAGCGGCAGGAGGGCCGCGAGGAAGAGCGCGACGCTCACCAGCAGCACCGGCCGCACCCCGGCCCCGAACTCCTCCAGCACCCGGCTGCCGCCGAGTCTGCGCAGGGCGTGCACGGAGAAGAGGTGCGCGCACCAGGCCGCCGGGATGACGGCGAGGGAGAGGCCGAGGAGCGGAGCCGGGGTGCCGGGCCAGTGGCCGTCGGGGCCGCCGCTGAGGACCTGGGCGAGCAACTCCTCGCCGTACACCGCGTATGCGAGGAGCCAGCAGGTGTAGAGGGCGGTCCGGCCGGAGCCGGCCGGGGCACGCAGGGGACCGGCGGCCAGCGCGGACCGGAGCGCGAGGTGGACGAGGAGAGCGCCGGCGGCCGTCAGCGTGTTCCGCACGCCGTCACCGAGCACCCCCCCGGTCAGCCGGAGAACTCCCGCGGTGGCGAGGCAGGCGGCGCCGGGCAGCAGCGCGTACACGGGCCAAGCGGCGCGGTGGCCGGAGTCCTGGTCGTCGCCCCGCCGCTCGGCGGGCGCCCTGACCGGGCCCGAGGAGAGCCGGGGGACCCGGGCGTAGAGCTCCTCGGCCAGCGAGAAGACGTCCCGGTGGCGGTAGCGGGCGGCGGCCCGGTCGGTGAGGCCGTGCGCCTCCAGGCCGGCGGCGATCTCCAGCGGATCGACGGCGCGTTCGCAGAGTGGGCGGTGCCGGTCGAGCAGCAGGCGCACGGGATCGGCGGTCACCCGGTGTGCGGTGGCGGCATCGGCCCGCGCCGTCTCCTCCGCCGACGCTGTCCGCGCCGCGGAGCCGGCCGCCCCGGTGCTCTCCGCGCCGTCGGCCTCCGTCCGCCCGGCGGTGAGGGCGCCGCCCTCCGGCCCGCCGGGGGCGTGGGAAGCGCGGCCCATGAGGGTTCCTCCGTGCGGTTGGTCGCCGGGGACACCCTCGGGGATCCGGGGGTGGGCGTGGGGGTCACGCATCGCCGTCACCCACTCCGGCAGCGGCGGCGGCGCCGACCTTCTCGGGCACGACGGGGGCGACGGACGCGACGGCTGCGACAGGGGCGACGGTTGCTACCGGCAAGACGGGAGTGGCGGGCGACACGGGAGCAAGGGGTGAGGCGGGTGTGACGGCCCAGGCCGGAACCTGCCCGGCGGCGACCCGGGCGGACCGCCGCTCCGCCTGTTCCGTACGCCACCGGCCGGCGCGCGCGCACCCCTCGGCGGGGACGGCGACGGGGCGGGGCGCCGAGGCGGCCCGCGTGCCGCGGGGCGGGGCGGTACCGGTCGCCGGCCGGACCGGGGTCCGGGGCGCTCCCCCGGACCGCGGCGGGTGGCCGGCGGCGGTCAACCGCTGGTAGAGGGAGCGGTAGGCCGCGAGGTTCTGCTCGACGGTGAAGAGTTCGCCCGCGCGCGCCCGCGCCGCCCCGCCGAGGCGCGCACGCCGCTCCGGGTCGCGCAGCAACGCGAGGCACGCGTCCGCGAGCGCCGGGATGTCGCGTGGCGGCACCACCACTCCGGTGCCGCCGACGACCTCCACCACCGCGCCCACGTCCGTCGAGACGGTGGCCCGGCCGCAGAACATCGCCTCCACCAGGCTGATCGGGAAGCCCTCGACCACGCTGGACAGGACGACGACACCGGCCGCCGCGTACGCCTCGGCGAGGGTCCCCGCACCGGCCCCGCCCATCTCCTCGAAGGAGACCGGCTGCCCCTGGTCCCCCACCCCGGGCGTCTCCTCGCGCTCGCCCGGCACGGGGAAGAGTCGCTCCGCGACGCCCCGGCAGTGCGCCAGGTACGCGGCACCCTCGGCCCCCTCGGCGGCCGTGCCGAAGATCCTGAGCCGGGCACCCGGTTCGGCCCGGTGCACCTCGGCGAAGGCGTGCAGCAGGGCGACGAGGTCCTTGGCGGGCTCGACACGGCCGACCCACACCAGAGTGTCGGGACCGGCCCCGGTGGACTCGCCCACCTGCGCGAGGCGCCCGGTCTCCATGCCCGGGTAGACCGTGCGCTGTTTCGCGGCGTCCGCGCCGCAGCGCTGCTGCCAGCGGCGGACGAGCGCGCTGCCGGGGGTGATGACGGCTGCCTCGCGGTAGACCTCGGCGGCCAGGTGGGCGTGGAAGTTGGCGAGCAGGGCGCGCACCGGCGCGGCGGACGGTCCGTCCGTGGCGGAGAGGTAATGCGCCCGCAGCGGCAGCGCGTGCTCGGTGACCAGGAGAGGAACGCCGAAGAAGCGTTTGGCCAGCAGCCCGGGGAGGGCGGCGGTGCCGCCCGAGGCCGCGTGGCAGACGTCCACGCCGCCGAGCGCCCCGGTGTCGTACCAGTCGAGTGAGAGCGGCCGCAGCAGACGGGCGAGTTCTGCGGCGAAAGCCAGGTGATCGGCGACGGTGGCCCGTTGGACGGTACCGCTGGTCCCCCGCGAGCGGCAGGCGGACTCCAGCACGTGGAGGGCCGTCTCGGAGGCGAGCGCGGTGGGCAGGCCACCGTGTTCCCGGGCCAGTTCGGCCAGTCCGTAGAGACCTTCGCCGAAGAGGCCGGCGGAGGTGGCCGCCGTCCGACCGGTCCCGGCCGGGCCGTCCGCCGCGTCCCGGGAGGCCGCCGGGAGTTCCGCGCGGGCGTCACGGGCCGCGCCCGCTGCCGGTCCACCGGCGCCCGGGGCGCTGACCGCCGTGGCGAGCGCCGTCAGGTGCGCCGTGAAGCGCCGGCGCTCGCGACGGCCGTAACCGCCGCCGCTGCCGGTGACGAGGCGTGCGAGGCGGCCCCCGCGCCCGTCCTGCGGCACGGTGGCGTCCGCGGCCCAGAGCGGCGCGGTCCGCACCTGCCCCACCTGCGGCGGCAGACTCACCCACCCGCCCTTCTCCTGACGGGCGGAACGGCTCAGCGCGTAGAGGTCGAACTCGTGCTGCGGGAGACCGCGGACCAAGCGGTCGCACCACAGTCTCGACTCACCGTCCGCGTACGGATAACCACCGTGGGTGAGCAGTCCGATGCGCACGAGTACACCCTCGATCTCCCATGAATCCGCCACCGTCGGCCGGTGACCAGCGTCGGGACGACCGTAAGCGGAGGCGCCGGTGACACGACGGACGGTTGTCCGTCACGCCACCAGAAGGGGTGAACCGGCGTAACTTTCCCGGGCTCCGCGCGTTTCGGCGCGGGCGGGCCCTTCCGGGGCCCGTCGCGAGAGTGCGCGGCGACCCGCCATCCCCAAAACGGCGGCTCGTACGGACGCCGGGAGCCACCGGCGGTGAACGGCCGGGCGGGCCGGGCGAGGGCCGTACACCTCGTCGACGGCCTCCTGTTCGACGGTCCGGGCGGCGTCGAACGGCCCCGCTCCTACGCCCGCGTCCCGGCCGCCCGCCCCGGCGAGGCGGACGCCGCGCCCCCTCGTGGACCGGTGGGGCGACGGCGTCAACGGGTCGGGTAGACCCAGGGGTTGGGCTTGCAGGCGATCCCGCCGATGTCGAGCGACTTCGTCTGCTGCTGCATCACCGGCGCCGGCGCGCCCGCGGTGGTGCAGGAGACGTGGTTGTGCCCGAGCCGGTGCCCGACCTCGTGGTTGATGAGCATCTGCCGGTAGGGGTAGAGCTTGTCGGGGCCGAAGGTGGCCGATCCCTGGGCCCACCGGAAGGCGTTGATCATCACCCGCTCGGTCGAGGCGGAGTCGCAGGAGACGTTGTCCTCGGTGGTGTCCAGACCGGACTTCGCGCACCAGACCCCGGTGGTGCCGGGGCTGGCGAGGGTGATGACGAAGTCGGGTTCGCCGGTGGAGACCCGCTCGAAGGTCATGTCCCCGTGGTGCGCCCAACTGCGGTCGTCGTTGAGGGTCTTCTGCACGGCCTCGGCGAAGAGGGTCCGGTCGAGGCCGAGCCCCTCCTCCACGTCGATCCGGTAGCGGCGCACCTGCCCGGTACCGGGAGCCTTCGCGGAGCCCGGGACGACCTCGAACTTCCCGTTCCCCGCCAGATCGGCGGCGAGGGGGTAGGGCGTGGCCATCTTCTCCTCGTACGAGAGGACCTTCAGCGGTGCGGGGGTCGCCGTTCCGGGGGTCGGGCGGGTGTCGGAGCGCGAGGCTCCCGGCCCGTCCTGGCGGCTGCCGGACGCCTGCGGGGAGCCGTCCCCGCCGGGTCCGCGGGCCACCTGACCGGCCACGACCACGGCGAGGACCGTGGTCACCGCGGCCGCCGCGATACCGGTGAACGTCCTCCCCCAGCCGCCCCGTCCGCCCTTGTCCGGGGCGCCGCCCGGCTCCGCCGTGCCGTTCCCCGAGCCCTCGTCCGGCCCGTCGTCGCGCGGGTCAGCGGAGCCCCGGGACTCCTCCGCCGCGGTGGACGCCCCGGCGGGCGCGGAGACGCGCGAGGGGACGGACCGGACCGGGAGCCCGACGGAGTGCGCGCCGAAGGCCTCCACGAACTCGGGGCGGGGGCCGGGTATCAGCGGCGCGGCGCCGGCCGGCGGCCGGACCACCGCACGGCCCACCGGGGCGCCCCGACCCGTCGCGCCGCGCCCCTCCTGCGGGCGCGGGCCGTCCGGACGGCCCGCGGCGCTCGGCCGCGCGGCCGGTGATTCCCCCGAACGTGTCTGTTCCCGGGTGGGGGTCGCTGACCGCGAGGGCGGGGAGGCGCTCTCCGGGACGTACCTCGGCTGCGGCCCGGTACCCCAGCCACCACCCGGTTCGCGCTGTTCGGGATGGCCGCCGCGCACCCGCGGGGTGCCCGGGAAGGGGGTGTCCGTCCGCGCCGGGTGCGGCGGCCGGCCGTCGCGGACGGGGGCCGCCGGCTCCGGCGACCGCCTGCGGCGGCCGTTGCCGGGGCTCTCCCCCGGCGCTCCGGCCGGGGCCGGTGCGGCTTCGCCCGCCGGGCCCTCGGCCTCGACGCCCCTTCGGCTGTGTCGTCCCACGCCCCGGATCAGCTCCCGCCGTTGTCGTCCACCAATTCCCGGACCGCCTGGGCGACCGCTTCCGGGTACTCCATCATCGCCACGTGCCCGGCCTCGGGCAGCGACAGCAGGCGCGAGTCACGGAAGGCCGCCGAGGCCCTGCGTGCCATGCGGTACGAGACGAGCTTGTCCCGTCCGCCGTAGACCAAAAGCGTCGGCGCGAGAACCCGCTCGGCCTGGCGCCACAGTCCCTGCTGGCCGCCCAGCGTGTAGGCGTCCACGATGCCCCGGGCGGAACGCGCCATGGCGTCCCAGAAGTACGGCAGCTCCAGCCGACGTTCCATCTCGGTCACCGCGTGGCGGAAGCCGTCCTCGGTGATCCGCGCCGGATCGCTGTAACAGAGTGCCATGACCCCGCGGGTGCGTTGTTCGGCGGTCATCCCCCGGCTGAGCCGGGAGAAGAGCGCGGCGACCCCGGGGAGCGCCAGCAGCCCGGTCGGCACGGCCGGCCGCTGGACCCGGATCTCGGGCAGTGCGGGCGAGACGAGGGTGAGCGTGCGCACCAGGTCGGGGCGGACCGCGGCGACCCGGGTGGAGACCGCACCGCCCAGCGAGTTGCCGACGAGGTGGACCGGGCCGCGCCGCTGCGCGTCGAGCAGCCGGATGACCGCACGGGCGTGCGCGGTCACCGAGTAGGCGCCGTCGTCGGGCGGCGGGGAGTCGCCGAATCCCGGCAGGTCGACCGCCTCACCGTCCACCACGTCCTCCAGCAGCGGCATCAGGGCGGACCAGTTCTGCGAGGAACCGCCGAGGCCGTGGACGTACAGCGCGGGAGGGAGCCCGGCGCGCGCGCCGGGGCGGGAACGGACGGTCAGGCTCAGCCCGGCCAGGGAGACGGTGCGCAGTTTCTCCCCGGACGCGACGTGGACGGCACTGACCGTGGGGGCGACCGCCGCGGCGGCGGCCTCGACACCCGGCAGCTCGGTCGAAGACATGCGCCAATGTTACGAGACGATCACGCGCTGATTCATGTGTTCGCGGTCACAGGCCGCATCGCGGGGCAGGAGTCCAGCTCATAGGCTTCGGAAGAGGGACGGAAGGGAGTCACCATGACGGTCGACCCGCGCGACCCGGAGACGTTTCTGGACGAGCAGCCGGACCCACCGGGTCTGGAGACCCCGGTGGCGGACGCCGAGGAGCAGCGCACGGAGGTCCGGCACGAGGACGACGAGCCGCTGACGGAGGTCTCCGCCGAGGAGGCGGACGAGGCCGACGTCGCGGAACAGACCAAGGTGGTCGTCGAACACGAGGACGACTACCGGCCCTGACGCGGGCCGCGCCCCACCCGCCGCCCGTCATCGACCGTGGGCGTGCGTCGCGCAACCGCGCGCGGTCGCGGTCGGTGACGGAGCGGCGGGCCGGTGGAGGCTCCGCGGGGCGACCGGGAAGGGCTCGGCGCGGGGCGATCTCGGGCGAAACACGCACGTCACGGGCGCCGGCCCGCCGGCCGGACGAGGAGGCGGCCCCGGTCCACGACTACCGGAGTTGTCCGGTCCGTGAAATTCTGCGTCCGCGCCGCGCGCACCCGGGTTACCCAAAAGTACGATGGCTGCTCGGCGCGTACGCACCGGACAGCCGTGTCGGATCACACATTTGGGAGGCGGCGTGAGCGCCATCGAGCAGACAGAGGCAGCGCGCCCGCGGGGCACTCGCCTGCCCCGCCGCGCCCGACGCAACCAGCTCCTGGGCGCCGCCCAGGAGGTCTTCGTCGCGCAGGGCTACCACGCCGCCGCGATGGACGACATCGCCGAGCGGGCCGGGGTCAGCAAGCCGGTGCTCTACCAGCACTTCCCCGGGAAGCTGGAGCTCTACCTCGCCCTCCTGGACCAGCACTGCGAGTCGCTGCTCCAGGCGGTGCGCACGGCCCTCGCGTCGACGACCGAGAACAAGCAGCGCGTCGAGGCCACCATGGACGCCTACTTCGCGTACGTGGAGGACGAGGGCGGCGCCTTCCGGCTGGTGTTCGAGTCGGACCTGACCAACGAGCCCGCCGTGCGCGAGCGGGTGGACCGGGTGTCGCTCCAGTGCGCCGAGGCCATCTCGGACGTCATCGCGGGCGACACGGGTCAGTCCAAAGACGAATCGATGCTGCTGGCGGTGGGCCTGGGCGGGGTCGCACAGGTGGTGGCCCGCTACTGGCTCTCCAGCCCTTCCGGCATCCCCCGCGACACGGCGGTCCAGCTCCTCACCTCGCTCGCGTGGCGGGGCATCGCCGGCTTCCCGCTGCACGGGACCGAGTAGCGGCGCCCCGCCCGCCGCGTCCGCCGCTGCCGTGTTCGCCGGCGGCGTGTTCGCTGCGGGCGTGGCCGGTCGGGCCGTGGGCGCTCCGCCCTCCGGGCTAATGTGGCTGCGTACGGCGCGGCTACCGCGCAGAACCGACCGTCGGAGGGACATAGCCGTGGAGGTCAAGATCGGGGTGCAGCACACGCCCCGCGAGATCGTTCTGGAGAGCGGGCTTTCCGCCGAGGACGTCGAGAGCGCGGTCGCCGAGGCGCTCGGCGGCACGGCGCAGCTGCTCAGCCTCACGGACGAGAAGGGCCGCAAGGTCCTCGTGCCGGCCGACCGGATCGCGTACGTCGAGATCGGTGAGCCGTCGACCCGGCGAGTCGGGTTCGGCGCGCTGTAAACAGCACCAGGCGTGGCACGCGGGAGCGGCCCGGCGGATTTCCGCCGGGCCGCTCCCGCGTGCTGTCGTCCCAGGTCGCTCCGGGTCGTCCGGCGGAACACGGCGCTCCGCCGAAAGGTTTCCCCGAACCCTCGGCAGGGTTGCGTGACGCAGGTCACGGGTAGGACGGCGTAAGGCCGCACCGGCCCCTTGACCGTCACCCGGAAGCGCCGGGGACGACCGACGAACTCCGCGAGGTGATGCTCCGTGATCTGGGAATCCATCGGCTCCGTCGTGATCGGGCTCGCCCTGTCCTGGGCAGCCCTCCACGTCCTGCCGGGCCGGCTCCCGTCGGCCCGTGCGGTCTACCCCGCCGGCGCCCTGGGAGCCCTGTTCGGGGCGTATCTGGCGGACGGCGTGCTGTACTCCGGGCACGCCGAGGCCACCGCGGTCGGGGCGCTGGTCGTCGGCGCGGTGACGCTCTCGCTGCTGCTGCGGCCGCGCGGCCGGCGCCGGATCACCGGCCCGGCGGCCACGCGGTAGCGCGGGCCCCGCGTCAGGCCGCGAGGCCCAGCGCGGCCATCCGCTTGGTGTGCGCCTCGGTGATCCGGGAGAACATCCGGCCCACCTCGGCCAGGTCGAACCCGTCCGCCACGCCCCCCACCAGCATCGTGGACAGGGCGTCGCGGTCGGCGACCACCCGCTGGGCCTGCGAGAGCGCCTCGCCCATCAGCCGCCGCGCCCAGAGGGCGAGCCGGCCGCCGACGCGGGGCTCGGCCTCGATCGCGGCCCGTACCTTCTCCACCGCGAAGTTCCCGTGCCCGGTGTCGTCGAGGACGGCGAGCACCAGTTCCCGGGTGTCCTCGTCGAGCCGGATGGCGACCTCGCGGTAGAAGTCACTGGCGATCGAGTCACCGACGTACGCCTTGACCAGGCCCTCCAGCCAGTCGGAGGGAGCGGTCTGGCGGTGGAAGTCGTCCAGTGCCTTGGCGAACGGCTCCATGGCCCCGGTCGCGTTCTCGCCGATCGCCGAGAGCCGGTCGGTGAGCTGCTCGAAGTGGTGGAACTCCGCGGAGGCCATCTTCGCCAGCGCCGCCTTGTCGCCGAGGGTCGGCGCGAGCTTGGCGTCCTCGGCGAGCCGCTCGAACGCGGCCAGTTCGCCGTACGCGAGGGCGCCCAGCAGATCCACCACGGCGGCGCGGTACTGCGGGTCGACCGAGGCCGCCGTCCAGTCTCCGGCGGCGATACCGGTGGGGGCGAGGGCTTCGTCGGGCGTGCGAGCGGCGTTGTCAGGCGTCTCCATGGAGCGCACAATAACCCGCACGGCCCCGGTGGTAAGGGCCCGGTCCGCCGCCGGGTTCGCACCGATCCGATGAATTCGCCCGACACACATGCGCGAATCCGGGGTACAGTGGTAATGCGCCTACTGAGCAATTCGTGTGCCCGGGGCGCGCCCTTGAATGAGGATGCCCGGTCGGTGGCCCGATCGGCTCCGACCCGACAGCCCTCCACGCGGGTCGTACACACCGTACGACCGCGGATGAGGGGCCCCCTCAGCGGCACGAGCGCTCGAGCGACGGCAGTGGTCCCGCGCCACCCGCGCCCTCCCGGGCCGGATGACCAACCCCGGCACGGTACGACCCCCAGCGTTCGCCTCGGTCCGCGTTTCACAGAAGAGGCAGCACCCTGACTACCTTCCGCGACCTCGGGATCCTCCCCGAGACGGCCGAGGCCCTCGAAGCCGTCGGCATCATGTCCCCCTTCCCGATCCAGGAGATGACGCTCCCCGTCGCGCTCTCCGGCAGCGACGTCATCGGCCAGGCGAAGACCGGCACCGGCAAGACGCTCGGCTTCGGTCTGCCGCTCCTGGAGATCGTCACCGTCCCCGCCGACGTCGAAGCGGGCCGCGCGGCTCCCGAGAAGCTCACCGACGCGCCGCAGGCGCTCGTCGTCGTGCCGACCCGCGAGCTCTGCCAGCAGGTCACCAACGACCTCCTCACCGCCGGCAAGGTCCGCAACGTCCGCGTCCAGGCCATCTACGGCGGCCGCGCCTACGAGCCCCAGGTCGAGGCGTTGAAGAAGGGCGTCGACATCGTCGTCGGCACCCCCGGCCGGCTGCTCGACCTGGCGGGCCAGCGCAAGCTGGACCTCTCCCACGTCCGCGCCCTCGTCCTCGACGAGGCCGACGAGATGCTGGACCTGGGCTTCCTGCCGGACGTCGAGCGCATCCTGACGATGCTGCCGCCGAAGCGCCAGACGATGCTCTTCTCGGCCACCATGCCGGGCGCCGTGATCAGCCTCGCCCGCCGGTACATGTCGCAGCCCACGCACATCAACGCCACGTCGCCCGACGACGAGGGCACGACGGTCAAGAACACCACCCAGTTCGTGTACCGGGCGCACAACATGGACAAGCCCGAGCTGGTCTCGCGCATCCTCCAGGCCGACGGCCGGGGACTGGCGATGATCTTCTGCCGGACCAAGCGCACCGCCGCCGACATCGCGGAGCAGCTGGAGAAGCGCGGCTTCGCCTCCGGCGCGGTCCACGGCGACCTCGGCCAGGGCGCCCGTGAGCAGGCGCTGCGCGCCTTCCGCAACGGCAAGGTCGACGTCCTCGTCTGCACCGACGTCGCCGCGCGCGGTATCGATGTCGAGGGTGTGACCCACGTCATCAACTACCAGTCCCCCGAGGACGAGAAGACCTACCTGCACCGCATCGGCCGTACCGGCCGCGCGGGCGCCAAGGGCATCGCGGTCACGCTGGTGGACTGGGACGACATCCCGCGCTGGCAGCTGATCAACAAGGCGCTGGACCTGAAGTTCCCGGACCCGCCGGAGACGTACTCCACTTCCCCGCACCTCTTCGCGGACCTCGGCATCGCCGACGGCACCAAGGGCATACTGCCCCGTGCCGAGCGGACCCGTGCGGGTCTGCGCGCGGAGGACCTCGAAGACCTCGGCGAGACCGGCGGTCGGGGCCGCAAGGCTCCCGCCGCGTCCGCCCCCGCTCGTGAGGCCCGCGAGGAGCGCCCCGCGCGTACCCCGCGCCAGCGCCGCCGCACCCGTGGCGGAACCGGTGAGGAGGGCGCCGCCGTCGTGCCCGCGCCCGCCACCGAGGCCGCACCTGCCTCGGACGGTACCGAGGCCGCCGGGACCACGGAGCCGCGCGCCCCGCGTCGCCGCCGCCGTGGCCGGGTCGGTGTCGCGGAGGCCGTAGCCGCCGAGGCGGCAGCCGTCGCGCTCGTCGAACCGCCGGCAGCGGTGGCCGCCGAGGCTCCTGTGTCCGTCGTGGAGGCCCCGGTGGCCTCCGAGGTCGCCGAGGTCACCGAGGTCACCAAGCCGGCGCGTCGCCGTCGTACCCGCGCCGCGGCACCGGCCGAGCCGGAGTTCCAGACGGTGGCCGTCGCCGTCGGCTTCAGCGCGCCCGCCGCCGAGGCCAAGGCCGAGACGAAGCCGCGCCGCCGCCCCCGGATCGTGAAGCCCGCCGAGGACGAGGTGGACTTCCAGATCGCCCCGTTCTCGGAGCCCGAGACGGAGAGCCGGCCGCGTCGCCGCCCCGCCCGTACGGCCACGAAGCCGGCCGCCGAGGCGAAGGCCACCACGGCCGAGTCGAAGCCCCGGACCCGGAAGGCCGCCGCTCCTAAGAGCGCGGCCGTCCAGGCCGAGGCCGTCGACGCCGTGGCCGCCGACGCCGTGGAGGAGAAGCCGAAGCGCCGCCGCCGCACCGCCGCCAAGCCGGAGACCGTCGCGGTCACCGAGACCGTGGCGGACGAGGTCTCGGAGGCTCCGGCACGGACCCGCCGTCGCCGCAGCACCCGTCCGGCGACCACCGAGGCCGCGTCGACCGAGAGCTGATCCTCCCGGCAGCACACCGGATGCCCTACGGCCCCGGCCCCGATCACGGGGCCGGGGCCGTCCGGCGTTCCGGGGCGCTGCCGGCCGTCGCCTCTCAGGGGTGCCCCGCATCCCGTCGTGGACCCGTACGCGGCGTCGGATGCGCGGGGCATCGCACGGTGAGGACATCCGCATACGGGACGTAGGCGGACGTTCCGACGGGGCGGCGAGGCGCCGTGGCCGGTGTCGCGCACCCGCCGGGAAGCACGGGACAACCCTTACCCTCGTCCCATGAGCCGGCCGCCGACCTTCACCCCGCCCCCCTGCGCCCGCGCCCGTGTCCTGCGCACCCCGCGCGGCGAGTTCGCCGCCCTGGACGCCGTGCCGTGTACGGCCGCGCGGGGCACCGTCCTGATGCTCCCCGGCTTCACCGGGAGCAAGGAGGACTTCGTCGCCCTCCTCGAGCCCCTGTCCGCCGCCGGTTTCCGCGCCGTCGCCGTGGACGGTCGGGGGCAGTACGAGAGCCGGGGGACGGGCCGTCAGGAGGACTACGCGCAGGACGAGTTGGCGCGCGACGTACTGGCGCAGGCCGCCGCGCTCGTCCCGGCCGGGGTCCCCGACGGCACCGATGGCACCCACGAGGGCACGGCGCTGCATCTGCTCGGCCATTCGCTGGGCGGCCAGATCGCCCGTGCCGCCGTGCTGATGGACCCCTCGCCCTTCCGCTCGCTCACGCTGATGTCGTCGGGTCCGGCCGAGGTCTCCGCGGGACAGCGGGAGAAGCTGAAACTGCTCGGCGACGCGCTGTCGGCGCTGACCATGGCTGAGGTGTGGGACGCGATGCGGGCGCTCGACCCGCCGGAGGACACGGCCACCGACGACGGCGAGGACCTGCGCCGCCGGTGGCTGGGGAACGATCCGGCGCAGCTGATCGCCACCGGTCGCCTGCTGTGCGGGGAGCCGGACCGGGTGGACGAGCTGGCCGCCACCGGTCTGCCGGTCCACGTGCTGTCCGGGGAGCGCGACGACGTGTGGCCGGTCGGTCTGCTGACCGCGATGGCCGATCGCCTCGGCGCCCGGCGCACCACGGTCGCCGGCGCCGAGCACTCCCCGAACACCGCACGCCCCGAGGAGACCGCCCGCGCGCTGGTGGCGTTCTGGGAGAGCCTCTGAGCTGCGGCCACTCCTCCGGGCCGAGGGCCGGGTGCGGGGACGGGGCCCCGGCCCGTGACGGGGCGACGCCCTGTCGTCCGAAGGACCGGGCGACGCCCTGTCCGTCCGAAGGCCGCGCCGCGCCCCCGCCCCCCGCCCCCGCCCTGAAGTCCGCCTAGAACTGCGCCTGGAGGTGCTGCCAGAAGCCGTCCCGCAGCGCCCGGCGCAGCGGGGGGTGCCCGCGCAGAGAGTGCTGGAGCAGGCGTTCCGCCTCGACCAGGAGGTCTTGGTCGACGGAACCCGGCAGGTACGGGTGGCCCGGCATCAGGTCGACCAGCGACTCCCGGCCCTTGGCGGCGAGCCACGCGGCGGCCACCTGTGCCCCGACGAAGCGGACGTCTTCGCGGGAGGGCGCCGGTCCCTCGTCCTCGTACGTGGTGACGGGGCGGCGGGTGACGTAGGGGCGGCAGAAGTCCAGGTCGAAGGTGCGCTGGCTGTCCACCTCCCAGAGCAGCGGCTCGGCCTGGTTGCGGCCCTCCCCGGCCTCGATGCCCCAAAGGTGGACCCGGGCGCCGTACCCCTGTGCGGCCTCCACGGCGGAGACCAGGTCCTCGTCGCCACCGACCAGCGCGGCGTCGCTGATGGCGCGGTGCCGGGCGAGCGATTCGAGGTCGGTGCGGATGAGGGAGTCGACGCCCTTCTGCTGGTTGTTGGCGTTGAGGTTGCCGAGCCGCACCTTGACGTCCGGCAGTTCGGCGATGGACTGCTGCTCGGTCGTGTGGGTGCGGCGGCGGGCGCCGTCGTACCAGTAGACGCGGAGCAGCCGGCTGTCCGCGAAGATCGTGCGCGCCTGTTCGATGAACGCCTCGATCAGCCCGCCGGAGTCGAGGTCGAAGGAGCGGCGGTCCTCGGTGCCGGTGACCAGGAGACCGGCTGCGGCGTACACGTACCCCGCGTCGACGAAGATCGCGTGGGTGGAGGGAGTTTTCGAGACCTCGGCGAGGACACGCTTGAGGAGTTGGTTCGTCAGGTCCAGGCGGTCGCGGATCTCGTCCGCGGTGGTGGCGGGATCGGCGTTGCTCATGCGGAACTCTGCGTCCGTGGTGGCGTGACTACCTGCGGGTACTTAGACATCCAAAAAATTTCCTTAGCGTAGGGAATGTTTCTCGGGGGGCATGCCGTTGTACCCCTCGTAGGGAGCGGGACCGAAGGGCCTCGCTTCCTTATCCTTGTGGACGGGAACGCCCGTCCGGCCAGTAGTTCTCCAGCAGGAGGATCAGACGAAGGGAAGCCCTGTGCGCTTCGAGATCATGCGACTCGACGACGTCGACGGTACCGCCGTGGACAGCACCGTTGTAGACGCCGCCTCCGTCAACCGGATCGTGCAGCAGGCCGCGGCAATGGGCCAGCGCATCTACATTCGGCCGGCAGACAGTTCGGCCTCGTAACACCTTCCGGCAGTACGCCTTGATGAGATGACGAGCCGCCCCCGTACGGGTCCCCGTGCGGGGGCGCAGTGTGTCCGGGGTCCGGTCGGCCCCGGGCGGTGGCTCGCGTACCGCGACCCGCCCCGCGAGCACTGCCCCTCAGCCGTTCTGGATGACCTGGGTGATGCCGTTGATGATCTGCTGCACCGCGATGGCGGAGAGCATCATCCCGGCGAGCCGGGTCACCAGCACCACCCCGCCGTCCTTGATGACCCGGATGATCAGCAGCGAGTAGCGCATGGTCAGCCAGAGCACCACGTGCATGGCGACGATCGCCGACCAGACGGATATCTGGCTGCTCACGGTGTGCGCGTGCTGCACGGCCAGGATCACCGAGACGATCGCGCCGGGACCGGCCAGCAGCGGCATGCCGAGCGGTACGAGCGCCACGTTGACGTCCTTCGTCTGCGTCGGCTCGTCCGTCTTGCCGGTGAGCAGGTCCAGCGCGATGAGCAGCAGGAGCAGCCCGCCCGCGATCATCAGCGCGGGGACGGAGACGTGCAGGTAGTCGAGGATCTGCTGGCCGAGCACACCGAAGACGGCGATCACCCCGAAGGCGACCGTGACCGCCTGGAGCGCCATCTTGCGCTGGGTCCTGGCCGGCCGTCCGGCGGTGAGGGCCAGGAAGATCGGCGTGATCCCGGGCGGATCCATGATCACGAAGAGGGTGAGGAAGAGCGAACCGAAAACAGCGACGTCGAACACGGTGAGCCTTGCGGGAGAAGAGGAGGAGCAGGTCGGGGAGGAGAAGCCGCGCACGGGTGCGCCCGGGCTCACGGGGCGTGAGCTCCGGGACGGTCGGGCGGGGTGGCGGCGGGACGGGCGCGCGGCACCGGGGTGCGGCGGGAAGGACCGGCCGCCGCACCCCGGCGGCCGGAAGAAGGGGGTGCGGCCCTCAGCGGTGGAGCGCTCCGCCGGCACCCGGTACCGGGAAGGCTCCCGTGGAGCGCCGGGTGATCTCGCCGTAGATCTCGGGGTCGGTGGTGTACTCGCCGAGCGCGACGGTCTTGCGGCTGCCGTGGTAGTCGCTGGAACCGGTGGTCAGCAGTCCGAGTTCGGCGGCGAGAGCGCGCAGTGCGGCGCGGGTGGCTCCGTCGTGGTCCATGTGGTCGACCTCGATGCCGTCGAGTCCCGCGGCGGCGAGCCGGGCGATGGCCGACTCGGGGACGACGGCCCCGCGCTTGACGGCCCGCGGGTGGGCGAGGACGGTGACCCCGCCGGCGGCCTTGACGAGCCGGACGGCGTCGAAGGGATCGAGTTCGTGCTTGCCGGCGTGGGCCCGGCCTCCGTCGCCGAGCCACTCGGGGGTGAACGCGTCGGAGACGGTGGGGACGACACCCGCTTCGACGAGGGCGGCGGCGACGTGCGGGCGGCCCACCGAGCCGTCACCGGCGATCCGGGCGACCTGCTCCCAGGTCACCGGCACGCCCAGCGCCCGGAGCTTGGCGACCATGGCCCGGGCGCGCGGCACCCGGTCGTCCCGGACCAGCTCGCGTTCGCGGGCGAACTCGGGCTCCGTGGGATCGAAGAGGTACGCCAGCATGTGCAGGCTCACCCCGTCGAGGCGGCAGGAGAGTTCCGCGCCGGTGACGAGGGTGAGGCCCTCGGGGAGGGCGGCGAGCGCGTCGGCGTGCCCCCGCACGGTGTCGTGGTCGGTGAGTGCGACGACGTCGAGTCCGGCCGCCGCCGCGCGTGCGACCAGCTCGGCCGGGGTGTCCGTACCGTCGGACGCCGTGGAGTGCGTGTGCAGGTCGATGCGCACGACGGTGACTCCTGTGCTCGCGGCGGACGGTGCGACCGGTGGGACCGGTGGGGACGCTCCAGGATAGCCGCCGTACCGACCGCCACCCGAACGGCCCGTGCGGGGAACGGCGGCCGCTGCACGCCGGGTGGGACCGGGATCGCGGGGCAGCGCGGCTCAGCGCGGCGCGGGCCCCTGCCGGGGCGGCGCGTCGGGGAGGCCGAGGAGGCGGGGGGTGAGGGCGCCGCAGGGTACGAGGTCCACTTCGGCGCCGGCGTCGCGGAGGTCGGTCAGAACCAGTTCGTCGTACATCAGCAGCGCCGACTGCTGGGGCCAGACGATCGCCCAGAGCCAGAGCCCGCGCGCCTCACCGGCGAAGACGGCCCGGTCCTCGGGGACATCGTGCACCTGCCACAGCGGGGTCGGCCGGCCGGCGGCGAGCACCTTGGCCACGGGCGGCCCGTCGATGCGCATGTGCGGACCGGGGTCGGGGCCCTCGATCCCGGCGTAGCGGGCGCCGAGCCCGACGCCGAGCTCCTCGGCGACGAGCAGCAGCTCACCCATCCCGCCGAGCGGTCCGGGGCCGGAACAGGCGAGCGCGGTGGCGCGGCCTCCGCTGCGGTCGTCGCCGGCGTGCGCCACGCCCGTGAAGAGCCAGCCGACCGGCAGCGGCCACGGCATCCACACCGGCACCTGCGCGCGGTGGACGACCACTCCGAGCGCCTCGACGCTGGGCGGGACCACCGGTTGCATCGGGTGGACCGGGCCGTGCGCGGGGCACTGCCAGGAGTCGGCGAAGAGACCGGGCGCCCTGACCCGGCCACCGCACTTCGGGCAACTGGGTTCGCCCCTCATACGAACCCACGGTCCCCCTCCCGCGCCGCCACGTCAAGGACGGTCACCCGTCCGCAGCGTGGCTCCCACCGGGGAATGTAGATGTAGCTTGCATCAATTAGCCGAGCTAACTTATTCTGGAGAGCGCACGGACATCAGGCCAGGGTCGCGGGACCGCCACGAGCGGGAGCGCCGGGACCCGTTCGACGAGGAGAGTGGAAACACATGCGGGGAGACGATCCGTTCGACGAAGGGGCCACCAGCATCCTTCGCCAGCCCAAAGCGGTCTGGGCGACCGCCGGCGCGTCCGTCGTGGCGTTCATGGGCATCGGCCTGGTGGACCCGATCCTGCCCTCCATCGCCGAGGGACTGGACGCGACGCAGAGCCAGGTGTCGCTGCTGTTCACCTCGTACTTCCTGATCACCGCCTTCGCGATGCTGGTCACCGGCTTCGTCTCCAGCCGCATCGGCGGCAAGAAGACCCTGCTGGCCGGTTTGGCGCTGGTCGTCGTCTTCGCCGCACTCTCCGGGACGTCGTCCTCGGTGGGCGAACTCGTCGGCTTCCGGGCCGGCTGGGGACTGGGCAACGCGCTCTTCGTCTCCACCGCGCTGGCCGTGATCGTCGGCGCCGCCGCCGGGGGCAGCGCGGCGGCGATCCTGCTCTACGAGGCCGCCCTCGGCCTCGGCATGGCGTGCGGCCCCCTGGTGGGCGCGCTGCTCGGCAACGCCAGCTGGCGCTACCCGTTCTTCGGCACCGCCGCCCTGATGGCGATCGGCTTCGTCTGCATCACCGCGTTCCTGCGGGAACAGCCGAAACCGGCACGGAAGACCTCGCTGCTCGACCCGGTCAGGGCACTCGGCCACGGCGGACTGGCCTCGGTGGCGACCTCGGCCTTCTTCTACAACTACGCCTTCTTCACCATCCTCGCGTTCACACCGTTCGTGCTGGACATGACTCCGTACAGGTCCGGTGCGGTCTTCTTCGCCTGGGGCCTGCTGCTCGCCGTCTTCTCCGTCTTCGTCGCCCCGCGGCTCCAGGAGCGCTTCGGTTCGCTGAGGGTGCTGGGCGGCTCGCTCGTCCTCTTCGCGGTGGACCTGCTGGTCCTCGGGTACGGGAACCACACCGCCGCCATCGTCTGCACCATCGTCTCCGGCGCCTTCATCGGCATGAACAACACGGTCTACACCGAGCTCGCCCTCGGCGTCTCGGACGCGCCCCGTCCGGTCGCGAGCGCCGGGTACAACTTCGTCCGCTGGTTCGCCGCGGCCGCCGCTCCCTACCTCGCGCCGAAGATCGAGGAGTGGAGCGACGTGCACATCCCGTTCGTGGTCGCCGCCGCCACGGCCCTCGCCGGTGCGCTCGTCGTCCGGATCCGGCGCACCGCGCTGACCCACGAGGCCGAGGACGTCCGGCCCCGGCACGCCACCGAGGACGGCGTCTCGGCGTTCGCGAACTGAGACCGTTCGCCGACCGGGGCCGTCCGCCGACCGGGGCCCGTGGCTCGTACGGGTGGTCTCAGTCCAGCGGTACGGAGGAGCGGAGCGGGTCCCGCAGGTCGGTCCCGTGCGACAGCCAGCGCTCCTGGAGTTCCTGGGCGCCCCGGACCCGCTTCCAGGCGGCCT
This sequence comes from Streptomyces sp. AM 2-1-1, assembly GCF_029167645.1. Classification (NCBI taxonomy): domain Bacteria; kingdom Bacillati; phylum Actinomycetota; class Actinomycetes; order Kitasatosporales; family Streptomycetaceae; genus Streptomyces; species Streptomyces sp. AM 2-1-1. Next base: position 2,381,816 of record NZ_CP119147.1, read on the forward strand.
CGTTGGGGGTCATCGGGAGCAGCGGCAGGAAACGCACAGGGTCCATCGGTTCGTCCAGCTCCAGGTCCTCCACCAGTCCGCCGGACTCGGCGACCAGTACCGAGGAGAAGGGGGCGGACGGCCAGAGCGGGTCGCCCAGGTCCAGGGAGGCGCCGGGCTGGACGATCACACCCTCGACCTGCGGGGACGCGGCGAGCACGGCGAGCGGGCGCAGCACCTGGTCGGTGGCGGCCAGTCCCGCCCGTACCGAGAGCACCAGTTCCGCGCGCGGGCCCTTCACCGGGTCGGCGAGGGGGGAGGTGGGGTCCGCCATGGGCTGGGCGGACATGCCGAGGGTGGCGTAGCGGACCACGTCGCCGTCGAGGAAGCGCAGCACCTCGATGCGGTCCGTCCCGAGGAAGGTCACGGCGGCGCGGGCGTCCGGCTCGCCGAGAGCGGTGCGGAGCCGGGCTTCGACGAGCGCGAGAATTTCTTCCATGTCGCGAGCATAGAACGCGTATCGAACGGGCAAAGTACGGGATTGGCCCTTGGCCGGCTGATAGCCTGGCCGCCGGTCGGGACAGCGTGCGAAGCCACGCTCCCTCAAGTCCCGGCAGCACGTCGTCCCCCACGGGGGACCGACCGGAGGAGGTGGGGACTGCCATGGATCCAAGTCGACCGTGCAGTACCAAGCGCCCTTCCGTCTCCACCGTTTCCCGGTGATCTTTTAAGCCCTCTCGGTCAGGGCTCGTGGCTTGTCGCACGGCGGAAGAGCATCTCGTTTTTGCCTGTCTGTAGCGAACGCCGTCGCCACCGCTGCGCGGTGCCGCCCGCTTTGCGGACGTGGTCCCACGTCTCCATTCCGGGCTGTTCCGCCTGCGCGCGCCGCACGGCCCTTTCGTGTAGGAGCCAGCCATGTCCATGATCCGTGACCTGCGCGCCGCCGTGCGCCCTTCCCTGCGGCCCTCCCTCCGCAAGAACCCCGCTCCCTACAACGGTTACGACACCACCCGCGACCCGTCCGCCTCCAGTGCGGTGGTGGACTGCGCGGTCTACCGCGACGGCCGCCGCATGGAGGCGTCCGCCTGCCAGACCCCGCACGAGGCGATGCTGCGGGTGCGGGAGGGCGGCGGCTTCGCCTGGATCGGGCTGCACGAGCCCACCGAGGCGGAATTCGCGGTCATCGCACGGGAGTTCGGGCTGCACCCGCTGGCGGTGGAGGACGCCGTCCACGCCCACCAGCGGCCGAAGCTGGAGCGGTACGACGACACGCTCTTCACGGTCTTCAAGACCATCCACTACGTCGAGCACGCCGAGCTCACCGCGACCAGCGAGGTCGTCGAGACCGGCGAGGTGATGTGCTTCACCGGCCGGGACTTCGTGATCACCGTCCGGCACGGGGGCCAGGGGTCGCTGCGCGCCCTGCGTCACCGCCTCCAGGACGATCCGGAGCTGCTCACCAAGGGCCCGTCCGCCGTGCTGCACTCCATCGCCGACCACGTGGTGGACGGATACATCGCGGTCGCCGCCGCGATGCAGGACGACATCGACGAGGTGGAGATCGACGTCTTCTCCACCCCGGCCAAGGGCAGCGCGCGCGGCACCGACGCCGGGCGGATCTACCAACTCAAGCGCGAGGTGCTGGAGTTCAAGCGGGCCGTCTCCCCGCTCCAGCGGCCGATGCAACTCCTCAGCGAACGGCCGATGCGGCTCATCGACCCGGACATCCAGAAGTACTTCCGTGACGTGGCCGACCACCTCGCCCGGGTGCAGGAGGAGGTCCTCGGCTTCGACGAACTGCTCAACTCGATCCTCCAGGCCAACCTGGCGCAGGCGACCGTCACCCAGAACGAGGACATGCGCAAGATCACGTCGTGGGCGGCGATCGTCGCCGTCCCCACGATGATCTGCGGGGTCTACGGCATGAACTTCGAGCACATGCCGGAGCTGCGGTGGACCTACGGCTATCCGATGGTGCTCGGCGTCATCGCGGTGGTCTGTTTCTCCATCCACCGGACGCTGAAGCGCAACGGCTGGCTGTGAGGGCGCCCGGCCGGGGCGGACCCGTTGCGCGGGCGGCCCGTTAGGCTCTGCGCCATGACTGCTGACGCGCTGCTCGGGCAGGCCCTGGTCGAGGAAGCCACCAAGAAGTCCGGCCTGGTCTGGGTACGCGCCTGTGGGGCGGCCCGGGCGCTCTGGCACGTGTGGCACGAGGGCGCGGTGCTGCTCGTGGGCGGCCCCGGCGAGCAGCCGCTCCCGGACGGTCTGGCGGACGGTGCGCGGGCCGAGGTGACCGTGCGCAGCAAGGACAAGGGCGGCCGGATCGTCGCCTGGACGGCCCAGGTCGGCGAACTCGCCCCGCGTTCGCAGGAGTGGGAGGCGGCGGTCGCCGAGCTGAAGGGGAAGCGGCTCAACGCCCCGGACGCCGAGCGGCTGCCGGAGCGCTGGGCTCGGGAGTGCCGGGTGATGCGGCTGACGCCCCTCACGCACACCACCGACCTGCCGGACGGCTCGCTCGCCGCCCGCCCGCTCGACACCCCGGCGACCACCCGCGAACCGGTGCCCGCCGCTCTCCCCCGCCTGCTGCTGAAGCGCCGCAGGCCCCGCTGAGGGATGAGGTCGGCCCCTTCCCGCGGGGTCGCGCCGCGCCCGCCGACCCGTTCGTACGAACGGGTCAGCCGGAACTCCTCGGCAGCTCTCCGCCGTAGTCGACGGTCTCCTCCCGCGGCGGGGCCGCCAGGTCGAAGGACCGGCCCCAGTCGGCGAGGGTGACCGTCCCGCCACCGCCGCCCCGCGCCACCCGGACGGGGTAGGGCTCACCGCGGAGCGCCACGTCGAGGGTGCCGCCCTCGCCCTTCCCGCCCAGGATCTGGATGGTGGGGACGCCGGTGATGGTGTCGCGGTCGCCCTTGTTGACGGTGCCGTGCAAGGTCAGGAGCCCGTCCAGCAGGGTGTCCTTCTCGGTGAAGCCGCGCAGCCGCTTGTACGTGGGGTCGTCCTCGGGCACCTTGACGTACTTGCCGTCGAGCTTCTTCGCGGCCTCGGCGTCGTCGTCCTCGCCCTTGCCGTCCTGTTCGGCGCTCCAGAAGGCCGCGTCCGCCTTGAGGTAGAGGTCGTCACCGACCCGGAGCACGGCGAAGGTGCTCTCCTCGGAGGTGACCGAGCCGGTGCCGCCGTCCGCGTTGAGCCGCATGTCGAGGGTGTAGCTGCCGTCCTTGCTGATGAGGGTGCCCGCGAGGTGGACGGCGCCGGCGGCGTCGGCGGCGGCTCTGGCCCGCGTGTCGATCTCCGTGGCGGGGAGCTTGCCGAGGCCGTTGGTGCCCGCGTCGGGGTCTTCGCCCGAGCAGCCGGTGAGGCCGAGGGCGAGTCCCGCGCCGAGCGCCAGGGCGAGCGCGGTCCGGCGGCGGGCCCGAACGGCGGGGGCGGAGGAGGTCACGCGCACTTGCCTCTCGTCTGCGTGGGGATGGCAAGCGGCAGCGTACCCGGGGTTCCGGCGCGGCCCGGAAGGGAGCCGTCCGGGGGGCCGCCCGGGGCGGTGCGGAGCAGTACGGGCTAGCCTGAATCCGGCATACCGGCGTCACCGACGCCCCTGACGTACCGTGAAGCGGCCACGTCACGCATGCACGCGGCAACCGGCACGGAAGGGGTGCGCTATGGCATCGGGCGCGCCCAGGGTCTTCGTCTCGCACCTGTCCGGAGTGCCGGTCTTCGATCCCAACGGCGACCAGGTCGGCCGGGTCCGCGATCTGGTCGCGATGCTGCGCGTCGGCGGCAGGCCGCCCCGGCTGCTCGGCATGGTGGTCGAGGTCATCAGCCGGCGGCGCATCTTTCTGCCGATGACCCGGGTGACGGGTGTGGAGTCCGGCCAGGTCATCACCACGGGCGTGATCAACATGCGGCGCTTCGAGCAGCGGCCGACCGAGCGGCTGGTGCTCGGCGAGTTCCTCGACCGGCGGGTGCGGCTCGCCGGGACCGGCGAGGAGGTCACCATCCTCGACGTGGCCATCCACCAGCTGCCCGCCCGCCGTGACTGGGAGATCGACAAGTACTTCGTCCGCAAGGGGCGCGGCGGGGCCCTGCGCCGCAAGGGCGAGACGCTGACCGTCGAGTGGCCCGCGGTGCGCGACTTCACGCTGGAGGAGCACGGGCAGGGCGCGGAGAGCCTGGTCGCCACCTTCGAACGGCTGCGCCCCGCCGACGTCGCCAACGCCCTGCACCACCTGACGCCCAAGCGCCGTGCGGAGGTGGCCGCCGCCCTCGACGACGACCGGCTCGCCGACGTCCTGGAAGAGCTCCCCGAGGACGACCAGGTGGAGATCATCGGCAAGTTGAAGGAGGAGCGCGCGGCGGACGTCCTGGAGGCGATGGACCCGGACGACGCGGCGGACCTCCTCTCCGAGCTGCCGGAGGCGGACAAGGAGCGGCTGCTGACGCTGATGCGCCCGGACGACGCGGCCGACGTGCGCCGGCTGATGAGCTACGAGGAGCGGACGGCGGGTGGTCTGATGACGACCGAGCCGATCGTGCTGCGCCCGGACGCCACCGTCGCGGACGCGCTCGCCCGGGTGCGGCAGTCGGACCTCTCCCCCGCGCTCGCCGCCCAGGTCTACGTCTGCCGCCCGCCCGACGAGACGCCCACCGGCAAGTACCTGGGGACCGTCCACTTCCAGCGGCTGCTGCGCGACCCTCCGTTCGCGCTGGTCAGTTCGATCGTCGACAGCGACCTGGTGCCGCTGCCGCCGCACACCCCGCTGACGGTGGTGACCAGCTATCTGGCCGCGTACAACCTGGTCGCGGTGCCGGTGGTGGACGAGAGCGGCTCGCTGCTGGGCGCGGTGACCGTCGACGACGTGCTGGACCACCTCCTGCCCGAGGACTGGCGGGAGACCGACTTCCACGGCGAGGAGGAGATCGCCCGTGGTCGCTGAGGAGCGTACGAAGGGGGCGTCCACCGGTTCGTCCGGGATGGTGCGCCCGCCCCGGTTCCGGCTGGACCAGCCGAAGGCCCCGCGCCGCCGGCTCCTCCCGGAGTACGACCCCGAGGCGTTCGGCCGGTTCTCGGAGCGGATCGCCCGCTTCCTGGGCACCGGACGGTTCATCGTCTGGATGACGCTGATCATCGTCCTGTGGGTGCTCTGGAACATCTTCGCGCCGACCGCCCTGCGCTTCGACGAGTACCCGTTCATCTTCCTGACGCTGATGCTCTCGCTCCAGGCCTCGTACGCGGCACCCCTGATCCTGCTGGCGCAGAACCGGCAGGACGACCGGGACCGGGTCACCCACGAGCAGGACCGCAAGCAGAACGAGCGCTCCATCGCCGACACCGAGTTCCTCACCCGGGAGATCGCGGCGCTGCGGATGGGGCTCGGCGAGGTCGCCACCCGCGACTGGATCCGCTCCGAACTGGAGGACCTCGTGAAGGACCTGGAGGACCGGCGGGTCCTGCGTCCGTCCGAGAGTGACGAAGCCGACCGCTGAAGGGCTACCCGCGCGTAGCGCCGCGCGCCGTAACATCGTCGTATGGCTACGGAAGACGCGGTGCGTGAAGCACTGGCGACAGTGAACGACCCGGAGATCCACCGCCCGATCACCGAACTCGGCATGGTGAAATCGGTCGAGATCGATCCCGACGGTGTGGTGGCTGTCACGGTGTACCTCACGGTCTCCGGCTGCCCGATGCGCGAGACGATCACCAGGAACGTGACCGACGCGGTCGCCCGGGTCGAGGGCGTCTCGCGGGTCGAGGTCACCCTCGACGTGATGAGCGACGAGCAGCGCAAGGAACTGGCGGGCGCGCTGCGCGGCGGCACCGCCGAGCGCGAGGTGCCCTTCGCCCAGCCCGGCTCGCTCACCCGGGTCTACGCGGTGGCGTCCGGCAAGGGCGGCGTCGGGAAGTCCTCGGTGACGGTCAACCTCGCTGCGGCGATGGCGGCCGACGGGCTGAAGGTGGGTGTCGTCGACGCCGACATCTACGGCCACAGCGTGCCCCGGATGCTGGGCGCGGACGGCCGGCCCACCCAGGTCGAGAACATGATCATGCCGCCGTCCGCGCACGGCGTTAAGGTCATCTCCATCGGCATGTTCACCCCGGGCAACGCCCCGGTGGTCTGGCGCGGCCCGATGCTCCACCGCGCGCTCCAGCAGTTCCTCGCGGACGTCTACTGGGGCGACCTCGACGTCCTGCTGCTCGACCTGCCGCCGGGCACCGGTGACATCGCGATCTCGGTGGCGCAGCTCGTGCCGAACGCCGAGATCCTGGTCGTCACCACTCCCCAGCAGGCGGCCGCCGAGGTGGCCGAGCGGGCCGGTTCGATCGCGGTGCAGACCCACCAGAAGATCGCCGGCGTCGTGGAGAACATGTCGGGCATGCCGTGTCCGCACTGCGACGAGATGGTCGACGTGTTCGGCAGCGGCGGCGGTCAGCGGGTGGCGGACGGTCTGACGAAGACGGTCGGCGCCGAGGTGCCGGTGCTCGGTTCGATCCCGATCGACGTACGGCTGCGCGAGGGCGGCGACGAGGGCAAGCCGGTCGTGCTCTCCGACCCGGACTCCCCCGCGGGCCGCGCGCTGCGCTCCATCGCGGAGAAGCTGGGGGGCCGTCAGCGCGGCCTCTCGGGCATGTCGCTGGGCATCACCCCGCGCAACAAGTTCTGAGGCGCCCGGAACCGTTCCGAGGCGCCCGCGGCGGGCCGACGCGCGAGGAGCCGGGCGGTCCGTGGGAACGGACGGCCCGGCTCCTCGCGTGCCGTCCGGCTCCGCCGGAGCCGGACGGCACGCCTCAGGCGTAGTCGGCGACGTCCTCGACGGCCGAGAAGCCGAGTCCGTACGCGCTCATCCCGCGCCCGTAGGCGCCGATGTGCACGCCCTTCGCGGACCCGGCCAGCACCCAGCCGAACTCCGACTCGCGGTAGTGGAACTCGACCGGCACACCGTCCACGGGGAGCGAGAGCGTCGACCAGGGCGCCTCCTCCAGTTCGTCGGCGAGCTCGAAGGCGATCTCCGTCTGCTGGTCGAGCCAGTCGTCGCGCAGCGTGTGGTCGAGCTGCGGCGGCCAGGTGCAGGCGAGGAGGCCGGAGCCGGCCAGCCACGCGGCCGTGGAGACCGTGGTGGCCTCCAGCGTTCCGGTGCCGTCGCCGCTGCCCCGCACGGGGCTGCTGGCCACGGTCACCACGACGGCGAACCGCTCCTTCTCGGGGCCCGCGTCGGGGCGCGCCAGCGGCTCGTCACCGTGGCCGATCGCACCGTGCTGGACCGTTCCGTCGGCGGCCCGGCCGACCGGGGTCAGCCGGCGCGGCCCGGTGAACGCCTCGTCCAGGGCGTACCAGGGGAAGGTCGCCCGCCGATAGCCGTCGACGACGACCGCACGCCGGGCCGTGCGCACCCCCTCCGCTTCCGCGGTGTCCGTACTGGGCGCGCCATCCGTATCAACCCGACTCGTGGTCTCCATCTACCCGGCCGCCTCCTCGATCTCCTCAGGATCCGGAGCGGCCCGCCCCCCGCGGGCTCGGGCGTCCTCGCAACCGGACAGATGGAGAATAGCCATAGCGTCCGGGCGAGCCGGGATTGACCGGTCTCAGGTGGCGTCGGCGTCGAACGGCGGGCGGTCGTCCCGCGCGGCCGGAACGGCCTTCTCCAGGGGGTCCGCGGCACCCTTCACCAGCGGGTCCGCCGCGGCTTTCGTCAGGGCGTCGGAGTCGGATCCGCCCGGGGAGGCGGAGGCGGCGGCCGTCGCGGCGCTCACGCTCTCGCGGCCTTTCGCGGCGTCCGTCATGTCGGTGAGCTCCTTGCGGAGGTCGAAGCTCTCGCGGATCTCCTTGAGCCCGAGATCGTCCTCGCCGTCCATCAGCTGCTTGCGGATGAACGTCTTCGGGTTGAGGTCCTCGAACTCGAAGTCCTTGAACTGCGGACCCAGCTCCGAGCGGATGTCCTGCTTGGCGCTGTCCGAGAACTCGCGGATCTTGCGGATCGTGCGCGTGACGTCCTGGATGACCTTCGGCAGCTTGTCCGGCCCGAAGACCAGGACGGCGAGAATTCCGAGAGTAAGCAGCTCGAGTGCGCCTATGTCATTGAACACTTCGCTGCTCCTCGTGTGCTCCGCGTGTTCGTCGCGTGGTCCCACCGGCACGGCCGGAAAAGTCCGGCCGTGCAAACCGTACCTGTCCCAGCTGTACGGACGGTAGCTCCGGGGGACCTTCAGGTGCCGGTGGCGGACCCCAGGACCAGAGTCATGGACAGCTCTTTACCCCCGCGCGTCAGACGCAGGGAGAGCCGGTCGCCGGGCCGGTGGGCGCGGATCTTCACGATCAGCTCCTCGCCGCTGTGGACCCGTACGCCGTCCACCGCGGTGATGACGTCGCCCGGCCGGACGCCGGCCTCGTCGCCGGGGCCGCCCTCGGTGACGGCGGGGGTGCCGCCCTCGCCCTCGGTGTTCACCTTCGCGCCGTCGCCGAGGTACTCCATGTCCAGGGTGACGCCGATCACCGGGTGGGTGGCCGTGCCGGTGTTGATGAGCTCCTCGGCGACGCGCTTGCCCTGGTTGATCGGTATGGCGAAGCCGAGGCCGATCGACCCTGCCTGGGCGCCCTCCGCGGCCGAGCCGCCGTCGGCCGCGCGGATGGCGCTGTTGATGCCGATCACCTGCGCGTGCGCGTCGAGGAGGGGGCCGCCGGAGTTGCCGGGGTTGATCGGCGCGTCGGTCTGGAGGGCGTCGACGTAGCTGACGTCGGTGGAACCGCCCTCCTCACCGCCGGCGGTGATCGGACGCTGCTTGGCGCTGATGATCCCGGAGGTGACGGTGTTCGACAGGTCGTACGGGGCGCCGATGGCCACCACCGGGTCGCCCACCTCGACGTTGTCGGAGTTGCCGAGGGCCAGCGGATGCAGGCCCGAGACGCCGCCGACCTTCACCACGGCGAGGTCGTAGCCGCTGTCCTTGCCGATCACCTCGGCGCGCGCGCTCTCGCCGCCGCTGAAGGTCACCGTGATGTCGCCCGAGGAACCGGCGGGCGCGACGACGTGGTTGTTGGTGAGGATGTGGCCCTGCTCGTCGAGGACGAAGCCGGTGCCGGTGCCGGCTTCCGCCGTGCCGCTGACGTGCAGGGTGACGACGCCCGGCAGGGCGCTCGCGGCGATTCCGGCGACGCTGTCCGGTGCCCGGCCGGTCGCGGTGGCGTCGGCCTGCGGGAGGTGCACGGTGGTGAGGCCGCCGTTGCGCTCGACGTAGGCGCCGACCCCGCCGCCGATGACCCCGGCGACCAGGGCGAGGAGTACGGCCCCGACGAGGAGCGAACCGCGCCGGCCGCCCGTACGGGGCGGCGCCGGGGTGACGCCCGCGTGCTGGGGGGCGGTCCGGATCAGCGGCTGCTGCGGGGAGCCCCAGGGGTCGTACTGGCCCCAGGGCGTGCCCTGGCGGGGCAGCTGCGGCGGTACGGGGGCCGGGGCGGGTCCGGCGGTGCTCCGGTCGCCGTGGACCGGGCAGGGCTCGCTTGCGTACGCCGGCGGTACGGGGACACCGTGCGCGGGGGTGGCCGCCGGGTGCTGCACCGGCGGGGCGGGCGCCCAGGGTCCGGGGCCGCCGTGGGGCGGGGTGCTGTACTCGTCCGGCTCGTGCGGCGGACGCGTGGTGGCGGGCGCGGGAGGGACCGGTGCGGACGGCCCGGGTTCCGGTGCGGGGGTCCGGACGGCCGGCTGCACCGGCGCGTCACCGGCCGGGTGCCCCGTCGCGGAACGGCTCCACCACTTCGGCTTCGGTCCGGTGGGCTTTCCCTCGTCCATACTCTCCCCGCACCTGGCTCCGCACGCCCCCGCCGGAGCGTCCCGACCGGAATTCAACCAGGTTTTGGGCGGCGCGGACGGAGAGGGCGGGGAGTCGGTGCGGGGACGGTCGCTGACGGGCCGTGAGGGCGAACCGCGGAAGCGGGCCGTCTTCCCCTGCCGGGGGTGCCTCCGGCGCGGAGCGTCAGCGCACCGTCTGGGGCGGCGGGGCCAGCGCCGAGAGCGGGGTGGGGGTGGCGGAGGGGGACGGGACGCCGGGAGCGGCGGACGCGGTGACGAGCGGTTTCGCCGCTGCGGCGGGGAAGAGCGGGGCGAGCAGCGGGGACGCCGTGCTCGGGCACATCAGCGAGGCGAGGGAGATCTTCCCCGCCGGTCGCGTGTACGCCTGCCCGGTCCTCGCGAGGACCTCGGTCCCGCCGCCGGTCCGGTAGGGCGGGTTCGCCGCGGTGAGCCCGACGGGGGCGGAGGACGCCGTGAAGGTGGCCGAGACGCCGGAGCGGTCCTCCACCGAGAGCGCGCCGCCCGCGGGACCCCTGCGGGAGGCCTCCGCGATGCCGTTCGCCGCCCGCTCGTCGGCATCGAGCGGGGTCGTCGCCGATCCGGCGCCCTCGGTGCGCAGGGGGCCGTCGAAGGCGTCGTCCACCGGGATGGCACCGCCGAGCGCGATCGCCGCCAGGGAGACGGCGCTCGCGGCGGCGAAGGCGAACCGCCGACCGCGCCACGGGGAGCGGTCCGCCTCGCGGGCCACCTCGTGTATGCGGAAAGCCGGCCCCGCACCGGGCAGCAGCGTCGCTGAGCCGTGTGCGGCGGGAAGGTATCCGAACCCCTCCAGCGGCGAGGGGATCCGCTCCGCCCGGCTGTCTCCCTGCGGTCGGCCCGCGGGGAGGCGGAAGTCGTCGACCGGCCGTCCGTCGGGGCCGAAGGGGCCACGCCGGGCTCCGTCGTCGGTTCCGCCGCCGGGGAGACCCTGGAGACGGGCGAGGAACCCCTCGGTGGGGGAGGGGGAAGCGGTCTGCGCGAACACGGACTTGACCCGTCGCTGGGCATCCGCCTCGGCCTTGCACCGGGCGCAGGTGGCGAGGTGGGCCAGGACGCGTTCGCGGGCGTCGTGTTTGAGCTCGCCGTCGACCAACGCGGCGAGCCGGTCCCCCAGATGCTGTTCGGCAGGGGTGGGGCCAGTGGGTGTCACGTCGTTCCGCCCTCCCCCGCGAGGACGGCGCCCGCCAGGGAGCGCTGTTCGGCGCGGGCTTCGGGAGACCGGTGCTTGAGCGCCTTGCGCAGGTGCGAACGGCCTCGGTGGATACGGCTGCGTACGGTGCCCAGCTTCACGCCGAGCGTCGCGGCGATCTCCTCGTAGCTCAACCCCTCGATGTCACAGAGCACGACGGCGGCCCGGAACTCGGGCGCGAGGGTGTCCAGCGCCTGCTGCACGTCCGCGTCGAAGTGGGTGTCGTTGAACACCTGCTGCGGCGAGGGCTCACGGCTGGGCAGCCGCTCGGCGGCGTCGTCCCCCAGGGAGTCGAAACGGATCCGCTGCTTGCGGCGGACCATGTCGAGGAAGAGATTGGTGGTGATGCGGTGCAGCCAGCCCTCGAAGGTGCCGGGAGTATAGGTCGACAGCGACCGGAAGACGCGGACGAACACCTCTTGGGTGAGGTCCTCCGCGTCGTGCTGGTTGCCCGTCAGTCGGTACGCGAGTCGGTACACGCGGCCGCTGTGGGTGCTGACGATCTCTTCCCAGGAGGGCGGGGTCCACGCCGGGGATTCCGTATCGGTGGCGAAGGTCGCGGTCGTCGCGGAATCGTTGGAAGAACGGTCAGCTGTGTCGGTCACGGATTTCGGCTCACCCCCCGACCTGAGAAAGCGCCGCAGCACTCCTCCCCGATCCTCAGGCGCAGCCGCACCTCCCCTGTCGGCTCTGGTGGTGTCCAGTGGAGCCCCTACCATAGCCACCTCGCCCGTTAGCTCCGTATAAGCCTTTTTCGGAGGGGCCGGGCCATGCCCGGGGCCTGTCTCGTGCGGTCCGGTGACCCGGTCCTCGGGCACTCGTCAGGCGCTTTCCCCTCTCCCTCCCCAACGTCCGGTCCCATCTGCGGGTTCCCCTGCGCAGCGGATACAGTCACGGTTGCGCCAACTAAGGGGACAGGAGAGGGTCATTACCGCCAACCGGCAGACGAGCTGGGCGTTCGCCGACGCCTTTGTCCCCGAGGACGAGGCTCTGTACCTGGCCCGCGAGCGGGCCAGGGAGTTCGGGCTCCGCTCGGTCTCCCCCGGCACGGGTGCCGCGTTGCGGCTGCTCGCCGCCGCGGCGGACGCCAAGGCGGTGGCGGAGATCGGCACCGGCACCGGCGTGTCCGGCATCTACCTGCTGAACGGGATGCGGCCGGACGGGGTGCTGACCACGGTCGACCCGGAGCCGGAGCGCCAGCAGTTCGCGCGGGGGGCGTTCCGCTCCGCGGGCTTCGCCACCAACCGGGCCCGGTTCATCCCCGGGCGCGCGCTGGACGTGCTGCCGCGCCTCGCGGACGGCGGGTACGACCTCGTCTTCTGCGACGGCGACCGGCTGGAGAGTCTGGAGTACCTGGCCGAATCGTTGCGTCTGCTCCGTCCGGGCGGTGTCGTCTGCTTCGAGGGAGTCTTCGCCGACGGCCGTACGGTCGACGCCGCGGCCCAGCCCGCCGAGGTGCAGCGCATCCGGGAGCTGCTGCGGGCGGTGCGGGAGAGCCAGGAGCTGATGTCGACGCTGCTGCCGGTCGGTGACGGGCTGCTCTGCGCGGTCCGCCGCGGCTGACCCCTGCGGGACCGAGGGGCGGCCGTGGCGGTTCCCCGGGCCCGTACCTTCTCCCCGAGCGGGCCCCGTACCGCGCTCCTCGGAGCCGTACGGGCCGTACCGCCCGTACGGGCCATGCCGTGGGCACCGCACACGCTTCTGCCCCGGCACGGGATCCGTGCCGGGGCAGAAGTGAAGTGTGGGCGCGCGTCAGGTCAGCCGACAACCTTCTTGAGCGCGTCGCCGAGCGCGTCTGCCTCGTCCGGAGTCAGCTCGACAACGAGCCGACCGCCGCCTTCGAGCGGAACGCGCATGACGATGCCCCGCCCCTCCTTTGTCACCTCGAGCGGGCCGTCGCCCGTCCGCGGCTTCATGGCCGCCATGCTCGTTCCCCTTCCTGAAACCAGCTCAATCGCAACCGGCGGCCCCATGACAGGCGCTGCCTCACCGGCATCGAACACATTGCTTCCAGGTCATTATCCCGCATGCGACACCCCGATGACCAACATCGATCGGCATCGCTTGCGCAACGCCCACCACCAAAACCACCCAATTCGGCGATCCGGCTGCGATACTTCGCCCCCTCGCGGCCCCAGGTGAGAGCCAATCGTTAGACGCAGGTCACATGTCGGCCCGGCGGGGCGTCGGCCATGCTTGCCTGACGGCGCACCGGCACGCACCCACCGCCGCCGACGCGCCGCGGCGGGCAACGACACCAGAACAGCGAGGGGACACCACCATGGCCGACGATTCCGCGAGCACCGTGCTCTACGAGGTGAGCGACGGGCTCGCGACGATCACGCTCAACCGGCCCGACGCGATGAACGCCATGAACACCGAGGCCAAGGTCGCCCTGCGCGACGCGCTCCGCGAGGCCGCCGGCGATGCCGCCGTCCGAGCCGTACTGCTCACCGCCACCGGGCGCGCCTTCTGCGTCGGCCAGGACCTCAAGGAGCACGTCGCCTCGCTCGCGTCCGTCCAGGAGACGGGCGACGGCAACGCGCTGAGCACGGTGAGCGAGCACTACAACCCGATCGTGCTGGCCATCACGGAGATGGAGAAGCCGGTCGTGGCGGGGGTGAACGGCGTGGCCGCCGGGGCGGGGTTCGGCTTCGCGCTCGCCGCCGACTACCGGGTGGTCGCCGACACCGCCTCGTTCAACACGTCCTTCGCGGGAGTCGCGCTGACCGCGGACTCCGGCATGTCCTGGACCCTGCCCCGGCTGATCGGCCCGAGCCGCGCGGCGGACCTGCTGCTCTTCCCGCGCTCGATCAGCGCGGCGCACGCCCACGAGCTGGGCCTGGTCAACCGGGTCGTCCCGGCGGCGGACCTCGCGGCGGAGGCGGCGTCGGTGGCGCGCGCGCTGGCCGACGGCCCGACCGTCGCCTACGCGGCGCTGAAGGCGTCCCTGGCGTACGGCGCGGGGCACACCCTGGCCGAGACGCTGGAGAAGGAGGACGAGCTCCAGACGAGGGCGGGTGCCTCGCAGGACCACACCATCGCGGTGAAGGCGTTCCTGGCGAAGGAGCGGCCCCGGTATCTCGGGAAGTGATCCCGCCCCCGCCCCCGTGAGCGACGGGGGCGGGGTCAGACGGCGGCGCCCCGCGCCACGCACCGCGCGAGGTGGTCGTCGACCAGACCGCACGCCTGCATCAGGGCGTGCGCGGTCGTCGGGCCGACGAAACGGACGGACCTCTTCTTCAGCGCCTTGGCGAGCGCGGTGGACTCCGGTGTGACGGCCGCCACGTCCCCGAGCACCTGCGGGGCGGGCCGGGTGGCCGGGTCGGGGGCGTACGACCAGATCAGTTCGTCCAGTTCACCGGGGGCCCAGCCGGCGAGCACGCGGGCGTTGGCGAGGGTGGCGTCGATCTTTGCGCGGTTGCGGATGATGCCGGCGTCGGCGAGAAGGCGTTCCTGGTCGGCATCGGTGAAGCGCGCCACCTCGGCGATCCGGAATCCGGCGAAGGCCGCGCGGAAGCCCTCGCGGCGGCGCAGGATCGTCAGCCAGGAGAGGCCGGACTGGAACGCTTCCAGAGTCAGGCGTTCGAAGAGGGCGTCGTCGCCGTGGACCGGCCGGCCCCACTCGGTGTCGTGGTAGGCGAGGTAGTCCTCGGTGGCGAGGCCCCAGGGGCAGCGCAGCGCGCCGTCCGGGCCGGGCTCGGCTCCCGCCGTCATCGCGGGTCCCCGTCGTCGTGGCCGTGGCCGTGGTGGTGGCCGGTGTCAGGGCCGTCGTGGCGGTCGTCGGGGCCCGCGTCCCGGCCGGCGGGCCGTTCGCGCGGGTCGGGGGTGGACGCGCCGGGCGCGTGGGCTCCGGCGAGTGCCGACTCGAGGTCGGCGATCCGGGCGTCGCGCTCGGCCAGTTCGGCCGCGACCCGGTCGAGCGCCTCGTCCACGTCGGCCATGCGGTAGCCGCGCAGGGCCATCGGCAGGCGGAGCCGCTCCAGGTCGGCGGTGGCCAGCGGCCGGGTCACCGGCAGCGGGTCGGTGAGGTACTCGGGCGCGGCGTCCTGGAGCACCGCGCGGTCGCCCCCACCGACCACGGCAAGGGTGACCGCCGCGACGACCACGACCATCGCGAGCAGCAGGAAGAAGAACACGTGCGCCTCCCCAGCGGGCGGAAATCAGTCCGGGTCCCGATCGTGTCATGCGAGACCGGCGGTTAGGGTCGCAGGCGACCTATGAGGAGGAAACACGGGATGCGAAGCGGTCCACTCAGGCTGGGGCGGCGTGAATTCGGTCCGCACGAGCCGGTGATCATGGCAATCGTGAACCGGACGCCCGACTCCTTCTACGACCAGGGGGCCACGTTCCGGGACGAGCCGGCGCTCGCCCGGGTCGAACAGGCGGTCGCGGAGGGTGCGGCCATCATCGACGTGGGCGGCGTCAAGGCGGGACCGGGCGAGGAGGTGTCCGCCGAGGAGGAGGCGCGGCGGACGGTCGGCTTCGTCGCGGAGGTGCGCCGGCGTCACCCGGACGTGGTGATCAGCGTGGACACCTGGCGGCACGACGTGGGCGCGGCGGTGTGCGAGGCGGGCGCCGACGTGCTGAACGACGCGTGGGGCGGGGTCGACCCGAAGCTGGCGGAGGTCGCCGCACGGTACGGCGCGGGTCTGGTCTGCACCCACGCGGGGGGCGCCGAACCGCGCACCCGCCCGCACCGGGTGGCCTACGAGGACGTGATGGCGGACATCCTGCGGGTCACCCTCGGGCTCGCCGAGCGGGCGGTGGAGCTGGGGGTGCGCCGGGACGGGATCATGATCGATCCGGGTCACGACTTCGGGAAGAACACCCGGCACTCGCTGGAGGCCACCCGGCGCCTCGACGAGATGACGGCGACCGGCTGGCCGGTGCTCGTCTCGCTCTCCAACAAGGACTTCGTCGGCGAGACCCTGGACCGGCCGGTGAAGGAGCGGGTGATCGGCACCCTGGCGACGACGGCGGTGTCGGCGTGGCTGGGTGCCCAGGTGTACCGGGTCCACGAGGTGGCGGAGACCCGGCAGGTGCTGGACATGGTGGCATCGATCGCGGGCCACCGGCCCCCGGCGGTGGCCCGGCGCGGACTGGCGTAGCTCCTGCGGCGGTGAAGACCTCCGGGGCCCGGCTGCCCGGGGGAGCCGACGGTGCTCCCCGGGCGGCCGGGCCGACCGAGGGGCATCGATCCGCTGCTACCTGCCGACTTCCTTCGTCACCAGGGCGACCGCCTCGTCCACGTCGTCGGTCACGTGGAAGAGCAGCAGGTCCTTCTCGGACGCCTTGCCCTGGGCGACCACGGTGGTGCGGAGCCAGTCGACGAGTCCGCTCCAGTACGCGGAGCCGAAGAGGACGATCGGGAAACGGGTGACCTTGCCCGTCTGGACGAGGGTCAGCGCCTCGAAGAGCTCGTCCAGGGTGCCGAGACCGCCGGGGAGCACGACGAACCCCTGGGCGTACTTCACGAACATCGTCTTCCGCACGAAGAAGTAGCGGAAGTTGACGCCGATGTCGACGTGCGGGTTCAGTCCGGACTCGAAGGGCAGCTCGATCCCGAGTCCGACCGAGATCCCCTTCGCCTCCCGGGCGCCCTTGTTGGCGGCCTCCATCGCCCCGGGGCCGCCGCCGGTGATGACGGCGAAGCCCGCGTCGACGAGCGCCCGGCCGATCCGCACCCCGGCGTCGTACTCCGGGGTGTCCGCTGCGGTGCGGGCCGAGCCGAACACGCTGATCGCGCTGGGCAGCTCGGCGAGCGCCCCGAATCCCTCGACGAACTCGGACTGGATGCGCATGACCCGCCAGGGGTCGGTGTGCACCCACTCCGAGTCGTCCTCGGAGTCCAGCAGGCGCTGGTCGGTCGTGCCGGGCTGTACCTGTTCCCTGCGGCGCAGCACCGGGCCGAGCCGCTGCTCCTCGGGTTTGACCGCGCCTTCGGGAATCTCCGTGTCCTCCGGCATACCCGTGCTCCCGGGGTCCCCTGTGCTCGCCGGGTTCCCGGGAATCCGCGCGTCCTGCGGGTTGCCCATGACCTGCTCCCTCCACCGACCTGCGTTGTGGCTGTTCACGTCAGCGTAGATCCACCGAGGTTACGGGCGGGGTAATGCCGTGGGTCAGCTGGTGAGCCAGGAGCGGAGGCGCTCCTCGCAGTGGGTGATCCGTGCCGTCGCCACGTGTTCGTCGCGCTTGTGGGCGTAGAGCGCGTCGCCGGGACCGTAATTGACGGCGGGGACACCGAGATCGCCGAAGCGGGAGACGTCGGTCCAGCCGAACTTGGGCTGGGCGGTGCCGCCGACGGCCGCCATGAACGCCTTCGCCGCGGGGTGCGAGAGGCCGGGCATGGCGGCGCCGGAGTGGTCGTCCACCGTGAACTCGGCGATCGCGCAGCCGGCGAATACCTCGCGGACGTGCGCGAGCGCCTCCTCGGCGGTGCGGTCGGGGGCGTACCGGTAGTTGACGGTCACCGTGCACGCGTCCGGGATCACGTTGGTGGCGACGCCGCCCTCGATGCGGACGGCGTTGAGGCCCTCGTGGTATTCGAGGCCGTCGACGACCGGGCGGCGCGGTTCGTACGCGGCGAGCGCGGCGAGGATCGGGCCGGCCGCGTGGATGGCGTTGGACCCCATCCAGCTGCGGGCCGAGTGGGCGCGTTCGCCCTCGGTCCGCAGGATCACCCGGAGCGTGCCCTGACAGCCGCCCTCGACCTGGGCGTCGGAGGGTTCCAGCAGGACGGCGAAGTCGCCCTCCAGCCAGTCGGGGTGGGCCTCGGCGACGTGGCCGAGGCCGTTGAGGTGGGCGGCGACCTCCTCGTTGTCGTAGAAGACGAAGGTGAGGTCGCGGTTGGGCTCGGGCACGGTCGCGGCGATCCGCAGCTGGACGGCGACCCCGGACTTCATGTCGGAGGTGCCGCAGCCCCAGAGGATGCCGTCCTCGTCGAGCCGGGAGGGGACGTTGCCGGCGATCGGCACGGTGTCGATGTGACCGGCCAGGACGACGCGCTCGGGCCTGCCGAGGTGCGTCCGGGCGACCACGTTGTTGCCGTGCCGGTCGACGGTCAGGTGCGGCAGGGTGCGCAGCGCCGCCTCGATGGCGTCCGCCAGCTCCTTCTCCTCCCCGCTCACCGACGGGAAGTCGACGAGCCGGGCGGTCAGTTCGGGTGCGTCCAGAGCGAGGTCAAGCGTGCGTTCGGCCATGGCCCCGACCCTATTACCCGGGCGCCCGGCCCCGGCCCGCGGGAAGCCCGGCAAGAAGGCCCCGGCGAAGACCGTCGGGAAGCCCTCGGCGGAGACCGGCAGGAAGGCCCGGGCGAGGGAATGCGGGGGGCGCACGGCCCTCGGCCCCCTCCGTACTCTCCAGTACGGTGGGCGCGTGCCCAGGACGACACCCTCCTCCCCCAGCCGTGTCCACGGCCGCCGCCGCCTTTACCAGGTCCTGGCAGCGTTCGTCGTACTCGCGGCTCTGGCCGGATACCTCGCCGTGCAGTACCTCTCCGGCAGCAGGGACCTGCTCTCCGGCTGCGAGGTGCGTTCCCCGGGCGGTACGGAGGGCGGCGGCGCGGAGGGCGGCGAGGAGCGCACCTACGAGCTGGGGGTCGACCAGGCCGCCAACGCCGCGACGATCGCCGCGGTGGGGGCCGCGCACGGGATGCCGGAGCGCGCGGTGGCCATCGCGCTGGCGACCGCCATCCAGGAGTCGCGGCTGCGCAACATCGACTACGGCGACCGGGACTCCCTGGGCCTCTTCCAGCAGCGCCCCTCCCAGGGCTGGGGCACCTCCCGGCAGATCAAGGACCCGGTGTACGCCGCCGGGAAGTTCTACGAGCACCTCGCGAAGATCAGCGGTTACGAGGAGCTGCCCCTGACCGAGGCCGCGCAGCGTGTGCAGCGCAGCGGCTTCCCGGAGGCGTACGCCCAGCACGAGCCGGACGCGATCCTGCTGGCGTCCGCCCTGACCGGGCGGATCCCCGCCGCGCTGAACTGCGCGGCGCCGGTCACCGCGACCGCCGCCGCGCCGGGCGACCCGGACCGGCTCCGCGCGGAGCTGGTGCGGGACTTCGGCAAGGGGGTCCTGCCGGCGGACGGGGCGGCGGGGACGGCCGGGGCGGCCGGCCCGGCGGCGACCCGCACGGTCGTGGTGCCGGCGCACACGGCGACGACGGACGACGGCGCCGCCGCCGACGCGACGACGGACGCGCGGCGGGGCTGGGAGCTGGCCCACTGGGCGGTCGCCCGCGCCGGAGGGCTCTCCGTCGACCGGGTCGACTGGGCGGGGCAGGTGTGGACCGCGGGCACGGGATGGCGTACGGAACAGACCGAAGGGGCCGAAACGGACACCGGCGAAGTCCGGATGCGCCTCGCACAGTAGCGCGGCCGATCACCCGCAGGGGCCATCCCTCGACCCGGTCGCCGACGCCCTGGACCGCGGGGCGCGGGGTGCGGCCGAGTGGCGCCTCCGCCCTGTCGCACCAGGGAAGTGACGGTACTGCGGAGGGACCGGGAATCCGTGGCCGGGCCAAGCGTCCGGGGTGCGGATAATCCGACGCATTGCCGACTCTTTACCTCGGCCCACCGCAACCTCCCCCGCCCCCGGCGCAGTTGATCAGTCCGTCCGGAACGCCGGACCGAGCACTGCCAGGGGTGCCAGTGGCGCCCGTACCGGCAGTGAAGGCAGCACCGACGCATTCCCGCCGAAGGAGCATCATGTCCCTCCCCCTGACCCGCCGTATCGCCCGCGCCGCCCTGCTGATCGCCGCCGCCGCTCCGGTGCTCGGCGCGGCCGGCGCCGCGAGCGCCGCGGGGCTCCCGCAGACACCGGCCCTGGGCGGCCTGACCCACCTCGACAGCGCGAACCTCAGCAGCACGCTCGACAGCACCGCCCAGCAGGGCGCGAAGACGCTGAACGAGACCGGCGGCAAGCTGGTCGGCACCGCCGTCCCGGTCGCCGCGAAGACGGTGAACCAGGCGGGCGAGCTGGTCGCTCCCGAGGCGAAGGAGAAGGCCGGCAAGACCACCGGCGAGGCGGCCGGGGTGCTGGGCGGCGCCGCGAACGGGGCGACCGGCGGCTCGCTGCCCGTCGAGCGTCTCGCCGGTGCCCTGCCGCTCGGCGGCTGAACCCGCCCGGCGGGAGATCAGCCACGCCGGGGCCCCGGGTCGCGTCCTGTCGGACACGGCCCGGGGCCCCTGGGCGTGGCCCGGGGCGCGGCAGCGCCCGCGGGGGAAGGCGCGGCCCTCAGGCGAGCCGCTTCACGGCGGCGATGACCCGCTCGTCGGTCGCCGTGAACGCGACCCGCACGAAGCGGTCGCCGGCCGGGCCGTAGAACTCGCCCGGGGCCACCAGGATGCCGAGGCCGGCCAGGTACGCCACCGTGTCCCAGCAGGGCTCGTCGCGGGTCACCCAGAGGTAGAGGCTCGCCTCGCTGTGCTCCACGCGGAAGCCGTGGCCCTCCAGGGCCGCACGCAGGGCCGCGCGCCGGTCGGCGTACCGGACGCGCTGTTCCGAGACGTGGGCGTCGTCGGCGAGGGCGGCGACGGTGGCCGCCTGCACCGGGGCGGCGGTCATCATGCCGCCGTGCTTGCGGATCTGGAGCAGGTCACCGAGGACCGCCGGGTCGCCGGCGACGAACGCCGCCCGGTACCCGGCCAGATTGGACCGCTTGGAGAGCGAGTGGACGGCGACGAGGCCGTCGAAGGAACCGCCGCTGACGTCCGGGTGGAGCACCGAGACCGGCTCGGCCTCCCAGCCGAGTTCGAGGTAGCACTCGTCGCTGACGACCAGGATGTCGTGGGCGCGGGCCCAGGCGACGATCCGGGTGAGCTCCTCGGCGGACAGGACCCTGCCGGTCGGGTTGGACGGGGAGTTCAGCCAGAGCAGCTTGAGCCCGGCCGGGTCGAGCGCGGTCGGGTCGTCGTAGGAGACCGCCTCCGCGCCGCAGAGCCGGGCGCCGACCTCGTACGTCGGGTAGGCGAGCGCCGGGAAGGCGACCTTGTCCCCCGGGCCGAGTCCCAGCTGGGTCGGCAGCCAGGCCACCAGCTCCTTGGAGCCGACGACCGGCAGGACGTGGTGGTGGGTGACGCCGCGTGCGCCGAGGCGCCGGGTCACCCAGCCGGTGAGCGCGTCCCGCAGCTCCTCGGTCCCCCAGACGGTCGGGTAGCCGGGGCTGTCGGCGGCCGCCGTGAGGGCCCGCTGGATCACCTCGGGCACCGGGTCGACCGGGGTGCCGATGGACAGGTCCACGATGCCGTCCGGGTGGGCGGCCGCGGTCGCCTTGTGGGGGGCGAGACGGTCCCAGGGGAATTCCGGGAGGCGGGCGGAGAGTGCTGCGGACACGGGACTCTGCTTTCTCGTGCGGGCGGAAAACACTTCGGTCCCGCACGCGGACGAGCCGTACGGGACCGAGCGGCACAGGTGCTGCCGCGACCTACGGGTGCGGAGGCGGCAGCACGGCTGTTACTGGTTCTGGGGCGGCAGTGCGGCCACGAACGCGTGGTCACGCTCGATGAGCCCCAGCTTGGAAGCGCCACCGGGCGAGCCGAGGTCGTCGAAGAACTCGACGTTCGCCTTGTAGTAGTCCTTCCACTCCTCGGGGGTGTCGTCCTCGTAGAAGATGGCTTCGACCGGACACACCGGCTCGCAGGCTCCGCAGTCGACGCACTCGTCGGGGTGGATGTACAAGGACCGCTGGCCCTCGTAGATGCAGTCGACGGGGCACTCTTCGATGCAGGCCTTGTCCTTTACGTCGACACAAGGCTGCGCGATGACGTAAGTCACGCTGTCGTTCCTCCTCGGTAGGGCGTTGGCTCTCGCGCGGGAGCGCGGCGTCGATGATGCCCTCACCTAGTATCTCCGTAGTTGAGCGCGAACCGAACAGGAGGGGCGGTAGGAGCCGTGGAATTCACCGTCGGCGGACGGCTCGAGGTTTGTATTACCCAGGCTGATGTGGGAAAACGCGTCTCCGTACGACGTCGTTTCGAGGAGGGTGGTCCGGGCGCCGCGTTCACCGACACCATCGGCGTTCTCACATCCTGGGACGCGGGCGTGCTCCGTATCACACCGAGGAGTGGGCAGGGTGTCCACATCGCGGAATCCAGCCTCGTCGCCGGCAAGGTCGTCCCGCCCGCTCCCGCCCGCCGTGCCGGTCCGGCCGCCTCCTTCGCGGAGCTGACCTGGGCGACGGCGCGCGCCTGGCAGCCGGTGGAGAGCGAGGCGCTGGGCGACTGGCGGCTGCGCGCCGCCGGCGGCTTCACCCGCCGCGCCAACTCGGTCCTGCCGCTGGGCGATCCGGGGATGCCCGTCGCCGACGCGCTGGCGCACGCCACGCGGTGGTACGCGGAACGTGGCCTGCCCGCCTACGTCCAGGTGGGCACCGGCGCCGCCGGCGCCCAGGAGGCGCTCTGCGCCGGACTGGAGGAGCACGGCTGGCGGCGCGAGGTCTCCGCCGAGGTGCGGATCGCCCCGCTCGCCCCGCTCGGCGACCAGGATCCGGACGTCTCCCGGGTGGTGCTCGACCGGACCGCCGACGCGCGGTGGCTGGAGCGCTACCACCGCGCCGGAGCGGACTCCGCCGCCGTGCTCCGGGTGCTGTCCCAGGGCCCGTCGGTCTGGTTCGCGACCGTGCCGGGCGACGACCCGGCCGGTGCGCCCGCCGCGATCGGCCGGTGCGTCGTGGACGGCCGCTGGGCCGGCTTCGGGGCGGTGGAGGTGCATCCGGAGTACCGGCGCCGGGGCCTCGCCACCACGGTGATGGCCGCGCTCGCCCGCACCGCGCTGGAGGAGGGCGCCTCGGCCGCCTGGCTCCAGGTGGAGGAGGACAACACCGGGGCACTCGCCCTGTACGACCGGCTGGGCTTCGCGGCCCACCACCGGTACCACCACTTCCGTTCCGCGTAGCGGCACGGGCGTTCGGAGCGGCGGAACAGGTGTCGGACACAGACCCCGAGGGCGTGGGCCCCGACGAGGACTTCTCCACGGCGGGCCGGCGGGCCCGGTTCGCCGAGGAGGCGCGCTCCGAGCGGCCGGACCTCGCGCTGCTCTGCCTCCTGGTGGGGGCGGAGGCGATGCCCGCTCCCCCGCCGGGCTGCACCGACCCGTACGGCCTCGACGCGGCGCAGATCGAGCTGGACCGGCTGGCCGGCCTCCTCCCGCACGGTCTGACCACCCCGCTCGACTGGGCGACGGCGCTGGCCGGGGTGCTCGGCGGCCGGTACGGCTTCTGCGGCGCCTCCCCCGACTACCAGCGGCTGGAATCCTCGCTCCTCCAGCAGGTGCTGCGACGCCGCCGGGGGCTGCCGATCCTGCTCTCGGTGGTCTGGATGGAGGTGGCGCGGCGGGCGGGCGCCCCGGTCCACGGGGTCGCGCTGCCGGGCCACTTCGTGGTCGGCTTCGGTGATCCGTCGGAGCACGTGCTCGCCGATCCGTTCGCCGGCGGCGCGGTGCTGACGGGTGAGGACGCCGAGTTGATGGTGGCGGGGGCGACCGGTGTGCCCCTGCGGGAGTCGCTGCCGGCGCCCGCCCGGCCGCAGGCCATCGTGCTGCGCATCCTCAACAACGTACGGGCCTGGGCCGCCACCCGCCCCGAGCGCACCGACGTGGCGCTGTGGGCGGTCGAGCTCTCGCTCCTGCTCCCCTCCCATCCGGCCCGGCTGCGGTACGAGCGGGCCCAGCTCCTCGTACAGCGCGGGGACTTCCTGCGCGGGGCGTCGGAGATGGAGGAGTACGCGGACGTCATCGGCGGCATCGAGCCGGCGGCGGCGGAGACCATACGCCGGGGAGCGCGGGCGGCCCGGGCCCGGCTGAACTGACCTCCTTCGGGCGGGTGGACCCCCCTGCGGTCCGCGGGGCGCTCCCTGTCGCGGTGCGGCCCCTCACCCCTCCGCCGTCTCCCCCGCGCCCTGCCGCATCTCCTGGTAGAGGTCGCCGAAGGCGGCCGTGAGGGAGGCGACCGTGCGCCAGTACGCGTACGCGGCGGCGTCCGGGGTGGTCGCGTCGGGGCGCACCGCGACGTCGAGGTGGCGGTAGGCGGCGCGGAAGAGCAGCCGGACCGCGCCCCGGTCCGGTTCGTCGTGGCCGTACTCGTCCGCGCTCATCAGTCTCCGCAGATGGGCGACGAGTTCGTCGGTGCCGGCGTTGACGACGCAGCGCGGCGGCAGACCGGCCCGGTCCGCCCGCGCGTGGTCGATGGCCAGGGCAATCGCGTCGACGTCGATGCCCGGGTCCCTCGGTCGGACGTCCGGTGCGGTGCTGCTGTTCATCGGTCCTCCTGGCGTCCGGCGTGTTCCCGGCCGCCGACCACCGGTGGGCGGGGCGAGCCGGGGGACTCGCTCCGGGACGAGCTTGCGGTACGAGCTGCGGTACGGGAATCGAACCGCATGCGGCCCTCGCGCGGGGTGACCGACGCCCCGTCAGGGTGATCAAAGTGGTCAAAGATCGACAGGTCTCGCACAGGACCGGTCCGGGACCACCCCTACACGGGTGACGTGCGGAGGTTCGCCGAACGGGAGCCCGGTCCAGGCCTACGTTGAGCCCGTTCGAGCGCCTCCGGGAGTCCTCGCCGTCTCCGGGCGGTGCTCCGCGCACGCAGCAACGTCAGGCGTCGGGCTTCTGGCATCAGGGGATGCGATGGCACGTACACGGAACGAGCAGTTGGCCGGTCTGCTGGCCGAGGCCGGCTGGTCGCGCGCCCAGGCGGCGAGCGCCTTCAACCGGGCGGCGGCGGAGGGCCGGAGAGCCGACGACCCGTGCGGACCGCTGATCGGGCGTTCGCACGTGAGCATGTGGGTGGGCGGCACCCGGCCGTCCGGTTCCGCCCCCGCCGTCCTCGCGCGGGCGCTGTCCCGGCGGCTGAGACGGGTGGTCACCGTCGCCGAGCTGGGCTTCGGCGGCCCCGGACCGGCGCAGCCGGGTCCGTCCGCCGAGGGCCCGTCCCCCGATGCCCTGTCCGTCCTCGCGGACCTCGGGCGGGCCGATCTGCACCCGGACCGCCGCAACCTCCTCGCGGGGATCGTCTACTCCACGGCGTTCCTGGCCGTCCCCACCGGCGAGCGGCCGCCGCCATCGGCGCCCGGGGCATTCCCGCCGCCCGCCGAACGGCTCTCCAACGGTCTGCGGGTGGCTCAGGGCGATGTCGCGACCGTCCGCGAACTCACCCTCGCCTTCTCGGCGGTGGACCAGCGGCGCGGCGGCGGTCACGGCCGCACGGCCCTGGTGCAGTACCTCCACACGGACGTGCGCGACCTGCTGCACGGGCGGTACGCGCACGAGCGGGTGCGCCGCGAGATGGAGTCGGCGGCGGCCGAACTCGCCTACCTCTCGGGGTGGATGGCCTTCGACAGCGGCGAGAACCCCCTCGCGCAGCGCTACTTCGTGCTCGGACTCCAGCTCGCGGAGCAGGCGGAGGACCATCCGCTGTGCGGGCACATCCTGCGCGCGATGGCCCACCAGGCCCTGGACATGGGCCACTTCGACAACGCGATCGCCCTCGCCGAGGCGTCCGTTCAGGACCGCCGCTACACCGCGGCGACCCCGCGCGAACGGGCCCTGCTCGGTGTGGTGCACGCCCGGGCGCTGGCGGCGGCGGGCCGCACCCGGGGCGCGGTGAAGGCGCTGCTGCGCGCGGAGAACGACCTGACCGGCGCCGACGGGGGGGTGGCCGAGCCGCACCGGACCTTCTTCTTCGGCGAGGCGTCCCTCGCCCACGAGACCGCGCGCACCCTGGAGGTGCTCGGTGACCGCAAGGGCGCGATCCGCGAGTTCGGCCGTTCGGTACGCACCCGGGGCGCGGCCTTCCGCCGTACCCACGCGGTGACCCTGGGGCACCTGGGAGCGGCGCAGATGGCGGACGGCCGGGTCGAGGAGGCCTGCGTTACGTGGGGCGGGCTGCTGGACTCCATGGAGGAGGGGATCCAGTCGGGACGGGCCGAGCAGGCGGTCGTCCAGGTGCGGCGTCTGCTGTCGCCGCTGCGGCACCGCAGGATCGCCCCGGTCACGGCGGTGGCCGAACGCGCCAACCGACATCTGGCGCGGCTACATTGACGGCGACGTGGCTCCGGAGGCCGCGGCGGACGACGGACGGGCGGGGTACGGGGACATGGCGGACGCACTGGGCATCGAGCCGGTCGGAACCGTGGTCGGGGGGCGCCGGGAGGTGTCCGACGACCACTGGGGCGGCGTCGAGGCGGTGATCCGGCTGCGGCCGGACTTCCCGCCGGAGGTCGTACGGGGGCTGGAGGAGTTCTCCCACCTCATCGTCGTCTGGCACTTCGACCGGGCCGACCCGGGCGACGTGGCCCTGCACGCGCGGAGCCCCCGCTCCAACCCGGCCTGGCCGTCCACCGGGACCTTCGTCCACCGCAACCACCGCCGGCCCAACCAGCTCGCGACCAGTTTCCCCCGGTTGCTCGCGGTGGACGGCCTCGATCTGCGGGTGGCCGACCTCGACGCGGTGGACGGTACGCCCGTCTACGACCTGGCCCCCTACTTCACCGCCTTGGGCCCCCGGGGCCCGGTCCGGGAGCCGTCCTGGCCGGGCGAGATGCTCGCGGAGTACTGGGCCCCGGACGCGGACTGAGGAAGGCCGTACGGGCCGGGTCGGGAGCCGCCGGCGCGGGATCGGTCGCGGGCTCCCCGCGATCGGACCTCTCCGTCGGGAGAAGCCTCTCCAGGACCCCTCCCAGGACCACGCCGAGCAGGCCGAAGACGACGAACCGCACGACGAACCCGGCCGTTCCGTCCAGCGCCGTCCAGTCGTCGACCAGATACGCCCCCAGTCCGGAAAGGGGAATGACGGCGGCGCCGACGGCCCTGTCTCTCCACGTCCTCCGCGGCATCCTCGGTTCTCCTCCTGACGGTGGTGCTCGCACTGGGAGTCCTGCCCCCTCCGGTGACGCCTGGGCCGACCCTACGGCTCCGGTCGCGCCTCGCGCATCGGTGGGGTGGCGTCGGCCGGGGCCCCGTCCGACGCGCCCGCATGTTCGGCCGGACCGGGCGCGCTCGGCGCACACCTCGGCGGGGCTCCTCAGGAGCCGGGCCCGCCCGCGAACCAGGGTCTCGACCTCCGTGTCCGCGGGACGGCGAGGCGGTGCGGAGGCTCCCGGCCGCCGCTTCCCGCCCCACCGGACGCGGCGGGCGACGCCGCGACGTGCCGTGGCGGGCGCCCCGACCCGGCCCCGGTTCGGGTTCGGGTTCGGGGCACCGCCTACAGCCAGCCCTTGCCGGCCGCGATCCGTACCGCGTCCGCCCGGTTGCGGGCGGCGGTCTTCTGGATGGCGGTCGAGAGGTAGTTGCGGACCGTTCCGTGGGAGAGGTGGAGGGCCGCGGCGATCTCGGCGTTGGTGGAACCGTCCGCCGCGCCGCGCAGCACGTCCCGTTCGCGTTCGGTCAGCGGGTTGGCGCCGTCCGCGAGCGCGGCGGCGGCCAGGGCGGGGTCGATGACGCGTTCGCCGGCGACCACCCTGCGTACCGCCGCCGCGAGTTGGGCGGCGGGCGCATCCTTGACCAGAAAGGCGTCGGCACCCGCCTCCATCGCGCGGCGGAGGTAGCCGGGGCGGCCGAAGGTCGTGACGACGACGATCTTCACGGCCGGGAGTTCGCGGCGCAGCACCCCGGCCGCCTCGATGCCCGTCATGCCGGGCATCTCGATGTCCAGGAGGGCCACGTCGACCGACCGCGCACGGGCCGCGGCGAGGACCTCGTCGCCGCGCGCCACCTGGGCGACCACCTCGATGTCGGGCTCCAGGCCGAGCAGCGCGGCGAGCGCCTCGCGCACCATGGACTGGTCCTCCGCGAGGAGGAGTCGGATCGTGCTCAGGCTCATTGGGGTGATTTTAACTTGATCCCGGGTCCGTCCCTCCGGACGGCGCGGGGTCCAGGGGAACGCCGAGGGTGAGACGGAAGCCCCGGCCGGATGCGCCGGGGTGGACGGTGAGGGTGCCGTCCACGGCGGCGAGGCGCTCGCGGAGGCCGGTGAGGCCGTTGCCGGGGGCGACGGCCGCCGTACCCCGGCCGTCGTCCGCGACGGTGAGTTCGAGGACCCGGCCCGCGAGGGTCTGCCGGGGTGCCAGGGTGACCGTGCAGCCGTCGGCCCCACTGTGGCGTACGACGTTGGTGACCGCTTCCCGCAGCCCCCAGGCGAGGGCCTCCTCGCGGGCTGCGGACAACCCCTCCGGGCCCGCAGCGCCCTCGGGCGGCCCGGCGGGGACGCGGGCGGTGATGCCGGCGGCGGCGAGCGCGGTGCGGGCTCCGGCCAGTTCGCCGGGGAGGGTGAGGCGTCGGTAGCCGGTGACGGCGTCGCGTACGTCCACCAGGGCCTGGCGGCTGACCCGTTCGATGTCGGCGACCTGGAGGGCCGCCTCTTCCGGATGGCCGGGGAGCATCCGCCCGGCCAGTTCGCTCTTCAGGGTGATCAGCGAGAGCGAGTGGCCGAGCAGGTCGTGCAGGTCACGGGCGAGGCGCAAGCGCTCCTCGTTGGCGGCGAGCTGCGCCACCGTGGCGCGAGCCTCACGCAACTCCACGGTGGTGCGTACCAGTTGGCGTACGCCGGTCATGGCGAATCCGCCGAGCAGTGCGGGCAGGAGCAGGCCGGGGATCAGGTCCCCCGCGCCCTCGCCGCCGATGGCGAGGCCGAGCCCCGCCATCAGGGCGGTCACGGCGGGGATCAGCCGGCAGGCGGCCCGCAGCGGCAGTGCGGCGCCGGCACAGACGCTGACGTAGACGAAGAGCACCAGCCACGGGAGGCCGAGCGTCAGGCTCAGGACGACGGCGAACACGGCCAGGAGGGCGATCGCCCACCTGGCCTGCCCGGGGTCGGGGGAGCGGGAGGTGTGGCGGAAGACGAGGAGGAGGTAGGCGCCGACGAACCCGGCCAGCCCCAGCGAGCCGAGCGCCGTCGCCCAGGAGGTGTGGCCGCCCCCGGCGAGGTCCGCCACCGGGGCGCTCATGAAGACCAGCCAGACGCCGATCCAGAGCACCTTCATCCGGATCTGCCGGGGGTTCGCCGGGGTGCGCCCGATGCCGACCCACGTGTCGTCGCTCACGCCTTCAGGGTGTCCTTCCGGTAGAGCCGGGCCGCACCGCCCGCGAAGACCACGAAGTAGGCGCAGAGCAGGACGACGTCCCCGGCGTGCGGCGCGCCGCCCGCCTCGACGGCCTGACCGAGTGCAGCGTACGCGTGGGTGGGCAGCCACCGGGCGATGTGCTGGAGCCAGTCGGGGAAGGTGGTGGTGGGCATCCACAGTCCGCCGAGGATCGAGAGACCGAAGTAGATGATCATGGTGATCGGGCGGACCGCGTCACCGTTGGCGAGGTACCCGATGGCGACGCCCAGGGCGGCGAAGACGAGCGACCCGGCCCAGACGACCCCGGTCAGCGCGAGCCACTGCCAGGCCTCCACCCGTATGCCCTCGACGCCGGCGGCCACCAGGAAGACGACGACGATGCAGGGCAGGGTGACGATCGCGGCTCCGGCGATTTTCGCGAGGACGTAGGCGTGGCCGGGGAGCGCGGTCAGACGGAGCTGGCGCACCCAGCCCTTCTCGCGTTCCTTGGCGATCCGTTCGCTGTTGCCCATGAGTACGGCGGTCAGCGCGCCGAAGGAGGCCATCGAGATCATGAAGTAGGCCTGCACGGTCAGGTCGCTTCCGTCGACCGTGCCGGTGGCGCCCTGGGTGTGGGAGATCAGCAGGTAGATCACCGACGGGTAGAGGACCGAGAAGAACATGAACTTCTTGTTCCGCAGGGTGCGGGTCACTTCGAGCCGGATCAGCGCCCCGGAGAAGAGGTCCGCCCGGCCCCCCGCACGCGCACCGCCCGTCCTGCCCGTCCTGCCCGTCGTGGTCATGACGCTCGTCCTTCTCTCCCCGTTCGCGCTCATCGCGCTCTCCCCCCTCGTCCCGTCCGTCGCGCTCGTCCCGTTCTTCCCGTGCGTCATGCGGTTCTGGCCTCCTCGGCCTCGGTGAGGGCAACGAAGGCCTGTTCCAGGCCGAGTCCGGCGACTTCGAGTGCGCGCGGGTAGAGGCCGAGGCCGTAGACCGCGTGGACGGTCGCGTCGGCGTTCTGCGACTGGATGCGGACCCGGGGGCCGCTGATGTCGAGCGCGGTGAGGAACGGCAGGGCGCGCAGGGCCGCCGCGTCGATCGCGCCCTCGATCTCGAAGGAGATCCGGCGGGCACCCGCCCTGGCCTTGATCTCGGCGGCGGTGCCGTCGGCGAGCAGCCGGCCCTTGTGGAGGACGAGGACCCGGTCGGCGACGGCGTCGGCCTCTTCGAGGTAATGGGTGGCGAACAGGACGGTACGGCCCTGGTCGGCCTGCTCCCGCATGGTGGCCCAGAAGTCCTGGCGGGCGGTGACGTCCATGCCGGTGGTCGGCTCGTCGAGGACGATCAGGTCGCCGGCTCCGGCGGTGGCGAGGGCGAACCGCACCCGCTGTTCCTGGCCGCCGGAGAGTTTGTTGACCATCCGGCCGGCGATCGACGTGATCCCTGCGCGGGCCAGTACCTCGTCGGCCGGGTACGCGCGGGGGTGCAGGCCGCAGGCGAGCCGGACGATCTCCTCGACGGTGACGTCCTCCATCAGCCCGCCGCTCTGCAGCATCGCGCCGACCCGCCCGGCCGTGATGGCCGCCCGCGGGGTGGTGCCGCAGACCCGGACCGTGCCGCTGTCCGGTGTGCGCAGACCGAGCAGCAGGTCGAGGGTGGAGGACTTCCCCGCGCCGTTGGGGCCGAGCAGTGCCACGGTCTCGCCGGGGTGCAGGTCGAGGTGGAGCCCGTCGACCGCGCGCACATCGCCGTACGCCTTGCTGACCCGGTCGAAGCTGACCACGGCCGTGGCTGCGGCGGTCGCTCCCGGGGTTGTCGTCGTCATGCGTACACCCTCGCGGAGAGGGGGGTGCGGGCGGCAGGGACGGCGGGCTGGGATCGGGCATGACAGATGTCATCCCCGGCGGCTGACACGCGGCGCACGGCCACGGCGTGGCGCGGGCGGCGGCAGGCCCGCGGTCACCGCGCCGGGGTGCCGCCGTCCCCGCCGTGGCGGCGCCGGCCGCCCACCGCGCCCGGAGCCGTCCGTCCGGTGCCCCGCGTCCCCGTACGACACCGCCCCGCCCGGAGGTCCGGGCGGGGCGGTGTGCGGGGAGGGTTCGGGCGGATCAGCCCTGACCGGTGAGGTCGATCGTGACGGTGCGTTCGGCGGTGGTCTTGCCGAGCAGCGCCTGCTGCATCGCCTTGGCCACGTCGTCGGGCCCGACCTGGTGCTGCTGACCGTCGGCCTTGACCGCCATGACACCGTCGAAGACGCCGTCGCAGAGGGTCTCGATGGCCTTCTTGTCGTAGTAGGGCACGAGTTTGCCGTCGATCGCCTTCATCGACAGGATCTGCGGCAACGATCGCGCCGGGCCGAACTGGATCTCCTTGCCACCGGCCCTGATGGTGATCAGGTCCGACATCGCGGGCTCCGCGAACTCCTTCATCGCCCGGTCGAGTTCGGCCTGGGTGATGGTGGGCTGCCGGGAGACGACCGGCAGGGCCACGACGGCGGAGGTGCCGGTCTGGACCTGGGCGCGGTAGGCGTCCCGTACGGCGACGATCGACTGGTTGACGTCGATCCCCTTGCCCGCCTTGCCCGGGACCGCCTCGGCCTTGTTCGGCTCGAACGTGATGGTGCCGTCGGCGGCGGAACCGGAGGTGCCGGAGAGGGCGTTGAGCGCCGCGCCGAGCTTCTCCTCGTCGACCGGGATTACCGGGTCGGCGGGGCGTGCCCCGCCGAACAGGGAGCCGATCACGGAGATCGGGTTGTAGTCGCTGCCCGCCGCGCCGCGCACGGTCTCCTCGCTGTCGAGCTCCAGACCGGCCTTCTCCGGGGAGAGTCGCGTCTGCTTGCCGTCGACCGACAGCTTCAGCGGCGTCCGGGCGCGCTTGCCGAACTCGGCGTCGAGCTTGCTCACCGCCTCGGTCTTCGTGCCGCCGCCGATGTCGAGGCCGAGGACGGTGGTGCCCTTGGGGACCTCGGAGTGGTTCATCAGCAGGCCCGCACAGTAGGCGATGCCCAGCAGGACGACGACCGCGACGCCGAGCAGGACCGTCTTGGACCGGCCCTTTCGGGCGGGGGCGGCGGACGGCGCGGCCGGGCGCGGAGCGGTGGGGCCGGAGGGCCCCTGGGGCGCGGTACCCGGCCCGTCCGGGCCCTCGGACCGTGCCGGGAACGGGCGGGGCCCGCCGGGCACGACGGGGATGCCGCCGGTGAGGGTGTCGCCGGAGACGTGGCCGAGGCCGGGGACCGGTACGGGCGCCTGCGGGGTCAGGATCGCGGTGTCGTCGGAGAGACGCGGTACGGGACCTGCGCCGCCGGGCCCGCGCCGGCCGCCGGGGCCACTCTGTCCGCCGGGGCCGCCGGGGCCACCCGCGCCGCCGGGGCCGCCCGGGCCGCCCTGAGGAGTGCCGGGACCGCCGGGCGCGTGGGGCCCGCCCGGGACCGCGGGGCCGGGACGGCCCTGGCCCCCGGGGTTCTGGGGGACGGGCGGGAAGGTGGCGGTGCCGGCCGCCGGTCCGGCGGTGGAGCCGGCCGGGCCGGGGGTGCGTGCTCCGAAGTCGGGCGTGGGCCGCCCGGTGTCGGACAGTTCGGCGTCGATGCTGTCCAGCGCGCTCCGGGCGGCCGGCGGGGCGGGGAATCCGCCCCGCGGGCCGGCCGGCGGGAACGGCGCCTCGGCGCGCGGTCCGGCCGGCGGCTCCGCGCCCGCCGGACCCGGCACGCTCCCGCCGGCGGGAGCACCGGTGTCGCCCAGTACGGAGGGGGCCGCCGGTGGGGTCTTGCGCGGGGCGAACCAGTCGCTGGTGGGCTTCTTCTCCTGGGCGGGCGGCTCGGCCGGGGCTCCGTCGGAGTCGTCGCCCTCGCGCCCCGCCGGAGCGGATTCGCCGGGCACCGGGCCGGGGGCGGGCGCGCCCGGGCCGGGCAGCGGTGTCACGGCGGTGCGCTCCGGGTCGGGACCCGAGGCGCTGTCGCTCTCCGCCATGGGCGTACGCATCACGACGGGCGGGATCGGCCGCGAACCGGGGATGTTGATCCGGATACGCGTCGTCAGGGTCGTCTCGGTCCTGGGCTCGTCGGGCCGTGGTGGCCGAGGGGCTTCCGGTGTGGACTCCGGTGCGGGTTCCGCGCCGTCCTGCGCCGGGTGCGACGACGGGTACTGGCGTGATCCGTACGGCGGAGTACCCGACGGATACGCGGCACCACCACGCCCCTGGGGCCCGGAGGACGAACTGTCAGTTTCACGACTCAAAGCAGGTTCTCCCGATTGGCTCCGCCGCCCGTACTTCCCCCATGCCGCAGGCCAGGGGACGGCTCGGCGCGCGCACCACCATACTGGCCGCCGCGCGCGGGCGTTTCACGGCCGGGGAAAACCTCCACCGGCACCGCACACCCGTGAACGCTCGTGAGCTGCCGCTCAAAGCGCGTCACCGGCCTGAACGACTCTGGTCGTTGGCCGAAACCGACCCCTGGCCGAGGGTGGCACAGATCACAGCGACAACCATCCCGCCGAGGACGAAGAGGGCCAGAGCGATCTCGTCGCCGCCGCCGAAGAGCATGTCGCCCTCGGGGCGTCCGTTCAGCAGGACCACCACCGCGATCAGCCAGCCGGCGGCGGGCGCGAAGGCGCCGAGTTGGGTGCGGGTGAGGAGGCGGCCCCCGTAGAAGACTCCCGCGGCCGCGGCGAGCGCCAGCAGCAGACCGCCGGGGAACCAGGCCCCCTGGACCAGGGAACCGGCCAGCGAGACCAGCGCGCCGAGGACCGCGAGGCCGACGTAGGAGCCGATCCGGCGGGGGTTCAACGGGGCGGCGATCCCGGTGGGTTCGGGCGCCCGGGGCGGGGCGTTGGTGCGCGGGGCGCGGGCCTCGGCGCGGGAGCGGTCCCGGCCGGCGCTCACGACCGTGCCCCCGTCCCGGCGGCGGCCTCGGGCAGCCCGGCGAAGAGATCGCGTTCGCGCACGTGGCCGCCGTCCGGTCCACCCCGCACCAGTTGGTAGTACTCGGTGGTGAAGAGGGGCTGACCCTTGTCGTTGGAGAGGGCGAACCAGGGCCCGTCCACCACGACCTGGGTGGCGTGCGCCCGCATGGCCGCCGCCTTCGCCTCCGCGAACGCGGAGCCGTCGATCTCCGTGGTGATCACGGAGTCGTCGGTCACCCCCGGCACGTCCTCGATCGCGGCGATCTCCGCGAACACCCCGGGCGCCTCGGCCCGGAGCCGGGCGAACGCCTCTTCGGCGACCTGGCGGGGCGTCCGGTTCCAGTAGGTCTTCGCGATGGTGTGCGGGGCGTCCGGCGCGCCGGAGCCGGTGGTGTACGCGGCGTCGGCGGCGAGTTCGGCCGCGCGGGTCGCCACCCGGTGCGCCTGGATGTGGTCGGGGTGGCCGTATCCGCCGTCGGCGTCGTACGTCACCAGGACCTGCGGGCGGATCTCGCGGATGACGTCCACCAGCGGGGCGGCCGCGTCGTCCACGGCGGCGTCCCAGAAGGCTCCGGGGCGGTGGTTCTGCTCGGTGCCCATCATCCCGGAGTCGCGGTACCGGCCGGGGGCGCCGAGGAAGCGGTGGTCGGTGACCCCCAGCTCCTTCATGGCGGCGGCGAGTTCGCCCACGCGGTGCGGGCCGAGGGCGTCGTCCCGGTCGGACGCCAGGTGCGCCAGCGACGGGGGGATGACCTCGCCCTCCTCGCCCCGGGTGCAGGTCACCAGCGTGACGTGGGCGCCCTCGGCCGCGTACTTGGCCATGGTGGCGCCGTTGTTGATCGACTCGTCGTCGGGGTGCGCGTGCACCAGGAGCAGACGGCGGGCGGGAAGGTCCTTCATGAGGACCACCCTACGAGCCCCGCTCCCCCTCCGGGCGTCGGCGTCCCCGGTTCACACGTCCGGGGCCCCGTGCGGCCGCCCCGCGACGCCCCTCACGGGCGGGCGGGAGACCTCGCGGGGCCCGCGGACGGCCGCGCGGACCCGCTGCGGTCCGCGCGGCCCTCAGAACTTGATGCTGCCGATCACGCCCGCGACGTTCGAGGTGAGGTCGGCGATCGTCGGGGCGATGGACGAACTCGCCAGGTAGAACCCGAGCAGCATGCAGATCGCCGCGTGTCCGCCCTTGAGTCCGGATTTCCGGATCAGCAGGAAGACGACGATCGCCAGCAGCACTACCGCCGAAATCGAGAGTGCCACGGCGGTTCACCTCCATCAGTACGGTCGCGACGGGAACATCGGACGGATCACACACATCGGCACATCGGGTCTGAACGGACAGCGGTGGGGCAGCAGTAGGGAAGCCAGCAGGTTCTTACCCACCGAGCGCTACGGATCATAACTATCCGTGCCAGGGCATTGTCCGGGTCACTGCAGCACGAGGGGGCGCACGGGCGGCGGCGGCCGGGCTAGGTTTCGGCCCATGACCTCGCAGAAGCCGTCTTTTCCGCGCCAGCACGCCCGGACCCAGCGATTCACCCGGGGCGCCCCCCGGGCCTTCACCGTCTCACCTGACGGGACGCGGGTGATCTTCCTGCGCTCGTCCTCCGGCACCGACCCGGTCAGCCGGCTCATGGTGCTGGACCCCTCGACCGGCCTGGAGCGCGTCGCCGCCGACCCCGGGGCCCTGCTGGGCGGCTCGGCGGAGCGGCTGTCGCCGCAGGAGCGCGCGCGCCGCGAACGCACCCGTGAGGGCGGTACGGGCATCGTCGAGTACGCGGTCGACGCCGAGGCGGAGTTGGCCGCCTTCGCGCTCTCCGGCAAGGTGTACGTGGCCGAATTGCGTGCCGGTACGGCGGGCGCGCTGCCGGTCCCGGGGCCGGTGATCGACCCCCGGCCCTCCCCCGACGGCCGGCACGTCGCGTACGTCGCACGCGGCGCGCTGCGGGTGGTCGGCGCCGACGGTACCGACGACCGGGCGGTGGCCGAACCGGAGGCGGAGCACCTCACCTACGGGCTCGCGGAGTTCGTCGCGGCCGAGGAGATGGGCCGGCGCCGGGGCTTCTGGTGGTCCCCGGAATCGGACCGGCTGCTGGTGGCCCGGGTGGACGACAGCCCGGTCACGCGTTGGTGGATCGCCGATCCGGCGCGCCCGGAGCGCAAGCCGGCCGAGGTCGCCTACCCGGTCGCGGGCACCCCCAACGCCGAGGTCGGGCTCTTCGTCGTGGACCTCGCCGGCGGACGCACCGAGGTGGTGTGGGACCGGGCGCGCTACCCGTACCTGGCCCGGGTGCACTGGTCGTCGGCGGGCGCCCCGCTGCTGCTGGTGCAGGCCAGGGACCAGCGCACCCAGCGGTGTCTGACGGTGGACCCGGAGACCGGGGCGACCCGCACCGTGCACGCGGACGAGGACCCGAGGTGGCTGGATCTTTTCGGTGGGGTGCCCGTATGGACGCCGGACGGACGGCTCGTACGGATCGCCGACGAGGGCGGGGCGCGGGTCCTGCACGTCGGGGACCGGGTGCTGACCGGGGCCCGGCTGCACCTCCAGGCGGTGCTGGACGTCGGGGAGTCGGACGTCCTGGTGCAGGCGGTGGCGGGCGAGGAGGCCGCCGCCCCGGAGATCGGGGAGAGCCATGTGTACCGGGTGAGCGAGCTGGGCGTCGAACGGATGTCGGAAGGGGTGGGCGTCCACTCGGCGGTCCGCTCCGGCGCCCTCACGGTGATGTCCTCCACCTCGCCGGAGCGCCCGGGTGCGACCGTACGGGTGCTGCGGGACGGCAAGCAGGTCGCGGTGGTGGCCAACCACGCCCAGGAACCGGTGCTGCGCCCCCGCCTCACCCTCACCGAAGGGGGCGCGCGGCGCATTCCGTGCGCCGTCCTGCTCCCCACGGACCATCAGGAGTCGGACGGTCCGCTTCCGGTACTGATGGACCCGTACGGCGGACCGCTCGGCCGCCGGGTGCTCGCCGCCCACAACGCGCACCTCACCTCCCAGTGGTTCGCCGACCAGGGCTTCGCGGTGGTCGTGGCGGACGGCAGGGGCGCCCCCGGCCGCTCCCCCGCCTGGGAGAAGGCCGTACGGGACGACTTCACGCTCACCCTGGACGACCAGATCGAGGCGCTCCACGCCCTCGCCGAGCGCTTCCCGCTGGACCTGTCGAAAGTGGCGATGCGGGGCTGGTCGTACGGCGGCTACCTCGCGGGCCTCGCGGTGCTGCGGCGCCCCGACGTGTTCCACGCGGCGGTGGTGGGCGCACCGGTCACCGATTTCCGGCTCTACGACACCCACTACACCGAGCGGTACCTCGGCGACCCCACCGAGCAGCCCGAGGTCTACGCGCGCAACGCGCTGGTGACCGACGACGGGCTGTCCCGGCCGGCGGAGACCGCACGGCCGATGATGATCGTGCACGGCCTCGCCGACGACAACGTGGTGGTCGCGCACACCCTGCGGCTCTCCTCCGCGCTGCTGGCGGCGGGACGCCCGCACGAGGTGCTGCCGCTCAGCGGGGTGACCCACATGACCCCGCAGGAGCAGGTCGCGGAGAACCTCCTCCTGCTCCAGGTGGACTTCCTCAGGCGGTCGCTCGGCCTGTCGGCGCCGGAGCGCCCCGGGGCGGACCGGCCGGCGGCGGGCTGAGCCGCCGAGCCGCCGGGCTCACCGGCCGGGCGGCGGGGACGAGGGCGGCGGCGGCCCGGAGCCGCCGCCCCGCGGGTAGCCGTCACCGGGTCCGGAGCCCTCCGCCGGTTCCGGCCCGGAGCCCGGCCCGACGGGCGGATACCCGTACCCCGGGGCGGACGGGGCGGACGGGTACGAGCCCGACGGATAAGCGGGGCCCGACGGGTAGGAGGGGGCCGAGGTGTAAGGGGAGCCGGCGGCCGGCGGGTACGGGTAGCCGTACCCGGGGGCGCGGCCGGGCGCTCCGGCGGGCGGGTAGCCGTACCCCGGAGCGCCGGGCCCCCAGCCCGCTCCCGCCCCGTCCTCGGCCGCGGGCCGCCCCCGGCGGACGGTGGCGGACAGTGCGGCGATCCCGGCGAGGGTGAGGAACACCCAGGAGAGCATGGCGAGTTGTTCCTCGACGCCCTGGTCGGAGAAGCCCTCGAAGAGGTCCAGCCGGACGGCGCGGGCGACCCCGAGGCCGCCGGAGAGCAGCAGGAAGACCGCGGCGGCCATGCCGAACGGCCGGGAGTGGACGGCGTGCGCGAGCGCCGAGACGCCGGCGAACAGGGCGAGCAGCGCGATGGTCACGGTGGTCCAGCCGCCCGGCGCGTCCACGAGCGCGGGGCCGGCCATCCGGCCGCCGAGGTACCAGTCGGGGTAGAGCGCGTCCGGGAAGACGAAGATCTGGCGGATCTCCCACGCGATCAGCACCGCCGCGGAGACGCCCAGCGCGAGGAAGGCGACGACCGAGGCGCCCGTGGTGGGCCGGGTCGGCGCGGGGAGCCCCACGTCCCGCGCGGGCCGCCGGCCGGCCGCCGCCGTGACGACGAGGGCGAGCGCGGCCGCGAGGGTGACGACGGTGGAGATCAGCGCGCGGGAGCGGAGTTCGTCGGGGTAGCGGCCGTCCGTCCACGAGGCCTCGGTGGTCCACAGACCGGGGAGCCGGAGCAGCAGCGTGGTCACACCGGTGGTGACCAGCGCCGCGGCGGCGACCGGTGAGCGGCGGACGGCGAAGGCGGTGACCGCCTGCACGAGGAGGAGGACCAGCGTGGTGCCGGTCGTGGCGGGCAGCGCGCCGGGAAAACGTCCGGGCACCCCGGACCAGATGTCCCAGAGCGGGCCCGGCCCCTCCAGGGCCCGCAGGTCCCGGACGATCCAGCCGGCGGTGATCAGTGCGAGCACGGCGCTGAGGACCGTGCCGGTGATGCGTGCGCCCCGTGTGAGTGTCACGCGAGCGATACTCCACCGCCCCGGACGACCCGACAAGAGGGCCTGCGGGGGGCGTGGAACGGGAAACCGGCCGGGACGACGCTGGTCGTCCCGGCCGGTCCACGGCACCCGCACGGCCGTACGCCGTCCATGGTGCAACGTTCGTATATCGGTGCGGCGACGGGCAAGTTGCCTCACTGTTAACGAGCCGGGGCGGCTGGAGCGGGCACCGTGCGGGACGGCTCCGGCCGCCCTCTACGCAGGGCCCGGCGCGGGAGGCTCCGTGCCCGGTTCCCCGGCGTCCGGCCCCGCGATGCCCCCGCCCGCGTCGCCGACGTCGCCGACATCCCCGTCGTCCCCATCGTCCCCGACGTCCCTGCCGACCGGTGGCGGCACCCGCTCGGTCTCCGGCACGACCACCCGCTTCTCCTCGGCGAAGTGGCACGCCGAGTCGTGGTGGGCCGGCCCGGGCACCCCCTCGAACGCCTCCGGGACCGCGAGCAGGGGCACTTCCACCGCGCACCGCTCCCGCGCCTTCCAGCACCGGGTGCGGAACCGGCAGCCGGAGGGCGGGTTGGCGGGCGAGGGCACGTCGCCGTGCAGGATGATCCGCTCCCGGCGCTCGCGCGCCTCCGGGTCGGGCACCGGGACGGCGGAGAGCAGCGCTTGCGTGTACGGGTGGGTCGGGTGGTCGTAGATCTCCTCCTCGGTGCCGGTCTCGACGATCCGGCCGAGGTACATCACCCCGACCCGGTCCGAGATGTGCCGGACGATCGAGAGGTCGTGGGCGATGAAGACGAAGCTGAGCCCGAACTCCGCCTGGAGCCGGTCCAGCAGGTTGACGACCTGGGCCTGGACGGAGACGTCGAGCGCGGAGACGGGTTCGTCGGCCACGATGATCTCGGGGTTGAGCGCCAGGCCGCGGGCGATGCCGATGCGCTGGCGCTGACCGCCCGAGAACTGGTGCGGATAACGGTTGATGTACTCGGGGTTGAGCCCCACCACGTCCAGCAGGTCCTGCACCCGCTGCCGCCGGCTGCCCTTCGGAGCGGCCTCGGGGTGGATCTCGTACGGCTCCCCGATGATGTCGCCGACCGTCATGCGCGGGTTGAGCGAGGTGTACGGGTCCTGGAACACCATCTGGATGTTCCGGCGGACGGCCTTCAGGGCGCGGCCGGAGAGCTTGGTGACGTCCTCGCCCTTGTAGCGGATGGTGCCGGCGGTGGGGCGCTCCAGGTGGACCAGCATCCTGGCGACGGTGGACTTGCCGCAGCCGGACTCCCCCACGATGCCCAGGGTCTCTCCGGCCGAGAGGTCGAAGGTGACGCCGTCGACGGCCTTGA
This sequence comes from Streptomyces sp. AM 2-1-1, assembly GCF_029167645.1. Classification (NCBI taxonomy): domain Bacteria; kingdom Bacillati; phylum Actinomycetota; class Actinomycetes; order Kitasatosporales; family Streptomycetaceae; genus Streptomyces; species Streptomyces sp. AM 2-1-1. The sequence continues at coordinate 2,421,946 of NZ_CP119147.1, forward strand.
CCGCGCCGATCTGCTTCTTGATCAGGATGCCCTGGGTGAGCGGGTAGTGCTTGACGAGGTCGCGGACCTCCAGGATCGGCTCTCCCTCGGTCCAGGCGGACCTGTGCCGCGACTCGGAGAGCGGGGTGGCGGCGGTCTCGCCCTCCTCGCGGCTCCGGGCGTGGTCAGCGGGCATCGAGCGTCTCCTTCCAGAAGTGGCAGGCGCTCGCGCGGTGCTCGGCCACGTCGTACAGCGGCGGCTCGTCCGTACGGCACACGTCCCGGGCCATCGGGCAGCGGGGGTTGAAGGCGCAGCCGGGCGGGATGCGCAGCAGGTTCGGCGGCAGCCCCTTGATCGCGTACAGCTCCTGGCCCTTCTGGTCCAGGCGCGGGATCGACTGGAGGAGGCCCTTGGTGTACGGGTGCGCCGGGCGCTTGTAGATCTCGTGGACGGGGGCGGTCTCGACGATCCGGCCCGCGTACATCACGGCGATCTTGTCGGCGACGTCGGCGACCACGCCGAGGTCGTGGGTGATGAGGATGAGGCCCATCCGGTACTCCTGCTGGAGCTCCGCGAGCAACTCCATGACCTGGGCCTGGACGGTCACGTCGAGGGCGGTGGTGGGTTCGTCGGCGATGATCAGCGCGGGCTCCAGCGCCATCGCCATGGCGATCATGATGCGCTGGCGCATGCCGCCGGAGAACTGGTGCGGATAGTTCCCGACCCGCTCCTGGGCCGCCGGGATGCGGACCCGGTCCATCAGCTCGATCGCCTTCTTGCGGGAGTCCTTGCGGGACATCCCCCGGTGCACCCGGAACATCTCGCCCAGCTGGTCGCCGACGGTCAGCACGGGGTTCAGGGAGGAGAGGGCGTCCTGGAAGATCATGGCCATCTCCTGGCCCCGGATCCTGCGCCGCTCGTCCTTCTTCATCTTCAGCAGGTCCTGGCCCTTGAAGAGGACCTCGCCGCCGGTGATCTTCCCGGGCGGCATGTCGAGGATGCCCATGACCGCCTGGGCGGTGACCGACTTCCCGGAGCCGGACTCGCCGAGGACGGCGAGCGTCTCCCCCTCGGCCACCGAGTAGTCGACGCCGTTGACGGCCCGGGCCACGCCGTCCCGGGTGTGGAACTCCACGTGCAGATCGCGCACTTCCAGCAGCATGGCAGCGGACTCCTCAGCGCAGCTTGGGGTCGAGGGCGTCGCGCACCGCGTCGCCGAGCATGATGAACGCCAGCACGGTGACCGCCAGCGCTCCCGCGGGCCAGAGCAGCATGTGCGGGGCGTTGCGGATGTAGTTGGACGCGGCGGAGATGTCGATGCCCCAGGAGACGGCCGGTTCCTTCAGGCCGACGCCGAGGTAGGAGAGGGTCGCCTCCAGGGAGATGTACGTGCCGAGCGCGATGGTCGCCACGACGATGACGGGGGCGACGGCGTTCGGGGCGACGTGGCGCAGCAGCATGCGCGAGTTGGAGGCGCCCAGCGCGCGGGCGGCCTGGACGTAGTCGTTCTGCTTGGCGGTGATCACCGAGCCGCGCGCGATGCGGGCGATCTGCGGCCAGCCCAGCAGGACGATGAAGCCGACGACGGGCCAGACGGTGGAACTGGTGACGACGGAGAGGAACACCAGCCCGCCGAGGACCACCGGGATGCCGAAGAAGACGTCGGTGATCCGGGAGAGCACCGCGTCCCAGCCGCCCCCGAAGAACCCGGCGAGTCCGCCGAGGACACTGCCCAGGATGCCGACGCCGAGGGTGGCGCAGACGCCGATGGTGACCGAGGTGCGGGCGCCGTAGACGACGCGGGTGTAGACGTCGCGGCCCTGTGGGTCGAAGCCGAAGGGGTGGCCGGGCTCGCGGCCCTTCTGGGCGTCGGCCAGGTCGGCCTGGAGCGGGTCGCCGGACGCGATGAGCGAGGGCCAGATCGAGATGATCACCAGGAAGAGGATGACCAGGCCGGAGATGATGAAGACCGGGTTGCGCCGCAGGTCGCGCCAGGCGTCGGACCAGAGGCTGCGGGGCTTCTCGGAAGGGCCGGTGCCGTCGTGGCCGGGCGGCTTCTCCAGCGTCTCGCCCTCCTCCATGGCGAGGTCCATGGGCCCGCCGGCTCCCGCCGGGGAGATCGCCCCGTCCTGCGAATACGGCTCAGGCATAGCGGATCCTCGGGTCGAGTACGGCGTACAGGAGGTCGACGATCAGGTTGGCCGCCAGGAAGACGAGGACCAGGATGGTGACGAACCCGACGACGGTCTGGGTGTTCTGGCGCAGGATGCCCTGGTAGAGCTGGTAGCCGACGCCGTGGATGTTGAAGATCCGCTCGGTGACGATCGCGCCGCCCATCAGGGCGCCCACGTCGGTGCCGATGAAGGTGATGACGGGGATCAGCGAGTTCCGCAGCAGGTGGCGCGTGATGACCCGGCGGCGCGGAAGTCCCTTGGCGGTCGCGGTGCGCACGTAGTCGGCGCGGGCGTTCTCCGCGATGGAGGAGCGGGTGAGCCGGGCGACGTAGGCGAGCGACACCGAGGCGAGCACCAGGCCGGGGACGATCAGTTCGTCGAGCGGGGCCGCCGAGGAGACGGAGGGGCTGATGATCCCCCACTTCACGCCGAGCAACAGCTGCAGCAGGAGGCCGGTGACGAAGGTCGGGATCGAGATGACGACCAGGGTCAGGACGAGCACGGTGGTGTCGACGGGCCGGCCGCGCTTCAGGCCGGTGAGGACGCCGAGGCTGATGCCGATGACGATCTCGAAGACGATGGCGACGAGGGTGAGCCGGATGGTGATGGGGAACGCGGTGGCCATCAGCTCGGTGACCTTCTGCCCGTTGAAGGCGGTGCCGAAGTCGCCGGTGAAGACGTTGCCCATGTACGTCAGGTACTGCTGCCAGACCGGCTTGTCGAGGCCGAACTCGGCGCGCAGCTGGGCGGCGGTGGCGGGGTCGCACTGGCGGTCGCCGCAGAGGCCCGCGATGGGGTCGCCCATCACGTTCACCATGAGGAAGATCAGCAGCGTGGTGCCGAAGAAGACCGGGATCATCTGCAGCAGCCGCCGGATCACATAACGTCCCATGCGGGGCTCCGGGGGTCGGGGCGGAAACGGGGGCCGGGAGACGGGTCGGGCGGTGTCCGGCGGGTCGGGGTGGGCACCCGTGCGATCCGCCGCGCGGGTGCCGGAAGGACGTCCGGCGCCGGGAGCGGTGGTCCGCGGGAGACCGCCGGAGCCGGGTGGCCGGTGCGGTGCTCCGCACCGGCCACCGGCTTCAGCGGGTCACTTGACCTTGATCTCGTTGTAGACGGGGACGCTGAAGACGTTCAGCGCGACGTTGCTGACGCGGTCGGAGTAGCCGGCGCTGCCGTTCTGGTACCAGAGCGGGATGACCGGCATCTGCTCGACGAGCACCTGCTCGGAGTCCTGGAAGGTCTTCACCGCCGTGGCCTTGTCGGTCTCGGCGTTGGCCTTGTCGACGAGGTCGTCGAACTTCTGGTTGCTCCACTTGCCGTCGTTGGACGAGGCGTTGGTGTAGTAGAGCGGCTGGAGGAAGTTCTGGATGAGCGGGTAGTCCATCTGCCAGCCCGCGCGCCAGGCGCTCTTCAGCTTCTGCTGGGAGACCTGGTTGCGGAAGTCGGCGAAGGTGCCGACCGGTCCGCCGACGCAGGCCCGGTTGTTCCCCAGGGCCCCGTTGATGCTGTTGCAGACGGCGTCGACCCACTCCTTGTGGGAGCCGGTGTCCGCGTTGTACGAGATCTTGAGCTGGCCGCCCGGGATGCCGCCGGCGTCGTCGATCATCTTCTTGGCGGCGGCGGCGTCGTACTCGCACTCCTTGCCGCACAGGCCCTTCTTGAAGCCGCCTTCCGTGCCGAGGACCGGGGAGGTCCAGTCGGAGGCGGGCTCCCGCGTCTTGTGGAAGATCTGCTCGGTGATCTGGTCCCGGTTGATCGCCATCGACAGGCCCTGGCGGACCTTGCGGCCGTTCTCGGTGTCCCACTCCTTGTCGTAGAAGGGGAAGGCGAGGGTCTGGATGATGCCGGCCGGGGTGTTGATGTAGCGGTCGCCGAGGTCCGACTGGACGTTGGTGAGCTGGGAGGCGGGGATGTCGTCGACGAGGTCGAGGTTGCCCGCGGTCAGGTCGGTGTAGGCGGTGTTGTTGTCGGTGTAGACCTTGAGGTCGATGCCGCCGTTCTCCGCCTTGTCGTCCCCGGGGTAGCCGTCCCAGCGCCGCAGGTTCATCGACGAGCCCTTGGCGTACTGGTCGATGGTGTACGGGCCGTTCCCGACGGGCTTGGAGAGCCACGCGTCGTGGTCGTCGAAGAAGCTCTTGGGCAGTGGTGAGAAGGCCGCGTAGCCGAGGGTGTCGGGCCAGAGCGAGAACTTCTGCGACAGCTTCACGGTGAAGGTCAGGTCACCGGTGGTCCTGAGGCCGGAGAGCGTGGTGGCGGAGGCGGAGCCGCTCTCGGGGTGGGCCTTCTCGTAGCCGTCGATGTACTGGAAGAAGTAGGCGTTCTTCTGGTTGTTCTTCAGCGCGGCGCCGTAGTTCCAGGCGTCGACGAAGGACTTCGCGGTGACCTTCTCGCCGTTGGAGAAGGTCCAGCCGTCCTTGACGGTGATGGTGTAGTTCGTCGCGTCGCTGGACTCGATCTTCTCGGCGAGCATGTTCTTCGCCTCGCCGGTCTTCGGGTCGTACCGCTTGAGACCGCGGAAGACCATGTCGAGGACCTTGCCGCCCTGCACCTCGTTGGTGTTCGCGGGCTCCAGCGGGTTCTGCGGGTCGCCCCAGGAGGAACTCACGATCCCGTCGGCGCCACTGCCGCCCCCACCGCCGCCGCTGTCGCCGCCGCCGCAGGCGGTCGCGGTGAGCGCTACGGCCACCGCGCATGCGGCCCACCTGGCCTGTGTGGCTCCGCGCATGAAGTGCCTCCTCCTGAGATGCCATGAGTAGCTCTGCCCTATACCACCCCATTCGTCTGCATACTGCATGTCTGCTTGGCCCGTCCGGGCCGCTGGGACCCGGTGCCCCGTCACCCCGGTGTACGGGCCCCGGCACGCCGACGGGCCCGTACTCGGGAGTGGTCTCCTGAGTACGGGCCCGTCGGCGCGGACCGTGAACCGGCGTCCGCCTCCCGCGTGCGGGAGTACCTCGTGTGCGGGAGGACTACTCCTCCAGCGCCGCCAGGGCCGGGTCCAGCACGATGTCCGTCGTCCGGCGGACCGTCGGGTCCTCCGGGAAGTGGCAGGCCGTGAGGTGGCCGGGCTTGTCGCCGGAGAGCTGCACCAGCGGCGGCTCCTCGGTGGCGCACTTGTCCTGGGCCTTCCAGCACCGGGTGCGGAAACGGCAGCCCGAGGGCGGGTTGACGGGCGACGGGACGTCACCCTCCAGCCGGATGCGCTCGCGCTTGTCGGCGTCGATGTCCGCGTCGGGGACGGCGGACAGCAGCGCGTGCGTGTACGGGTGCCGGGGCGCCTCGTACAGCGAGTCGCGGTCGGCGACCTCGATGATCTTGCCCAGGTACATCACCGCGACGCGCTGCGAGAAGTGCCGGACGATCGCGAGGTCGTGCGCGATGAAGACGAACGCGATGCCCATCTCGCGCTGGACCTCCTGGAGCAGGTTGATGACCTGCGCCTGGATGGAGACGTCCAGGGCCGAGACCGGCTCGTCCGCGATGATCAGCTTCGGCTCCAGGGCGACGGCGCGCGCCACCCCGATGCGCTGCCGCTGGCCGCCCGAGAACTCGTGCGGGAAGCGGTTGTAGTGCTCCGGGTTGAGGCCGACGATCTCCAGCAGCTCCCGCACCCGGGCCTCGCGGCCGCCGGGCGGGTTGATGCCGTTGATCTCCATCGGGCCGCCGATGATGTTGCCGACCGTCTGCCTCGGGTTCAGGGAGGCGTACGGGTCCTGGAAGATCATCTGGATCTCGGACCGGATGGGCATCATCTCGCGCCGCGAGGCGTGGCTGATGTCCTGGCCCTTGTACGTGACGGTGCCCGAGGTCGGCTCCAGCAGGCGGGTCAGCAGCCGGCCGGTGGTCGACTTGCCGCAGCCGGACTCACCGACCAGCCCGAGTGCCTCGCCGGCCATGACGTCGAAGGACAGGCCGTCGACGGCCTTGACCGCGCCGATGGTCCGCTTGATCGGGAAGCCGCCCTTGATCGGGAAGTGCTTCTTGAGGTCGCGGACCCGCAGCAGCGGGGAGGACGTGTCCTCGTCGCGCTGCTTCGGCACGGTGTCGGTCGCTGCCGTGCCGGTGGTGTTGTTCTCGCTCATGGTGATGCCCCAGTCGCTGGTAGGTCAGCCCAGCCGGGGCTGAATCTTCTCGATGAACACCTGCTGCTTCTGTTCCGCCGTCAGGTGGCAGGCGGAACCCCGTCCGGCCGGCAGGCCGGGGCGGTCGGTGACGCAGGCGTCACCGGGCACGTCCCCGGTGAACGCGCACCGGGGGTGGAACGGGCAGCCGGTCGGCGGGTTGAGCAGGGAGGGCGGCGAACCCGGGATCGGCATGAGCGGCTCGTCCACGCTGGAGGTGAGGCGCGGCATCGAGCCGAGCAGACCCCAGGTGTACGGGTGCTGGGGCGACTTGAGCACCTCGCGCACCGAACCCCGCTCCACGGCCCGGCCGGCGTACATCACCAGCAGGTCGTCGGCCATGTTGGCGACGACGCCGAGGTCGTGCGTGATCATGATGATCGCGGAGCCGAACTCCTGCTGGAGGTCCTTGAGCAGGTCGAGGATCTGCGCCTGGACGGTGACGTCCAGGGCGGTCGTCGGCTCGTCGGCGATCAGCAGGTCGGGGTTGCAGACCAGCGACATGGCGATCATGGCGCGCTGGCGCATGCCGCCGGAGAACTGGTGCGGGTAGTCGTCCACCCGCAGCGTGGGCTGCGGGATGCCCACCTTGGTCAGCATCTCGATGGCCCGGTCCCGGGCCTCCTTCTTGCTGGCGCCGGTGTGCTTGCGGAACGGCTCGGAGATCTGCCGCCCCACCGTGTAGTACGGCGAGAGGGCGGTGAGCGCGTCCTGGAAGATCATCGACATCTTGTTGCCGCGCAGCGACTCGAGCGTGGACTCGGACGCGTGCGTCAGGTTCTCGCCGTCGAGGAGGATGTCGCCCTCGACGGTGGTCGTCTTCGGGCTGTGCAGGCCCAGCACGGTCAGGTTGGTGACCGACTTGCCGGAGCCGGACTCGCCGACGATGCCGAGCGTCTTGCCGCGCTCCAGGTCGAAGGAGAGCCCGTTCACCGCATTGACGACGCCGTCCTCGGTGGAGAACTTGACGTGCAGATCGCGTACCGAGAGGAAGGCGTCGGACCCGGTGGGGGCCGAGGCCTCGTCGGTCTTGGTGAGTGTGGTCACGTTGCTACTCCTAGGACAGCCGCACGCGCGGGTCGATCACGGCGTACAGGGCGTCCACGACGAGGTTCAGGACAATGATGAAGGCCGCGCTGACGAGCATGACGCCCATGGTCATCGGCAGGTCCTTCTGCGTCACGGAGTCGATGGCCAGACGGCCGATCCCGGGAAGGCCGAAGGTGATCTCGGTGACCATGCCGCCGCCGAGCAGCGCCGCGATGTCCATGCCGAGGATGGTGATGATCGGGATGAGCGATCCGCGCCAGGCGTAGCGCAGGAAGACGTAACGCCCGCTCATGCCCTTCGCCTTGGCGGCCCGGACATGCTCCTCCTGGAGCTGCTCGATCATCGTGGAGCGCGCCATACGGGTGTAGTTGGCCGTGAAGATCACGGACATCACCACCCAGGGGATGAGCAGCCCCATGAACCAGGGTCCCACGCCCTCGGTGAAGTCGTGGTACTTCGGCTTGTCCAGCCAACCGGTGCTGTAGACGAAGATGCCGAGCACGATCGGACCGAGGAAGTAGATCTGGAAGGAGCTCAGCACCAGCGAGAAGGAGCTGACGACCTTGTCCAGCCAGGTGCCCCGGAAGCGGGCGGCGACAAGGCCGGTTCCCAGGCCCACGACGAGGAAGACGATGAGCCCGCCGATGGTGAGCGAGAGGGTCAGCGGGAAACGGTCGACGATCGTGTCCCACACCATCTGGCCGTTGTTGAACGAGACGCCGAAGCAGGGCGCGTCGCAGTGGCCGACCGAGAAGTCCCGGCCCATGAAGATGCCGACGAGGAAGGTCCAGTACTGGACCGCCACCGGCTTATCGAGGCCGAGGTTGGTGTGGATGATGTCCAGCGCGTCCTTGGTGCAGTTCTTGCCGCAGGCCAGCATCGCCGGGTCCTGTGGGATCGCGAAGAACATGAAGAAGGTGAAGGCGCTGATCAGGACCAGAATCAGGAACGCGCCGAGCGACCGGCGCAAGAGGAAACGAAGCATGGCAAGAGGCTGCTCTCAGGACGGCGGGACGAGAGGGGGGAGGTGGGGCGGATCCGGCAGAGGGGGCGCGCGCTCCGCCGCGCGCGCACCCCCGTGGAACTGCTGTTGCCGATTACTTCTTGAGGAAGATCTGCGTCACGTCGGTGTAGCTGGTCACCGTCGAGTAGCGCAGACCGCCGACGTTGGAACCCGCGATCTGGAACACCTTGGTGTAGTAGATCGGGGCAGCCGGGTTGATCTTCGTGGAGATGTACTTGGCGAGCTCGGCCCAGGCCTTGGTGGCCTCCGCGTTGTCCGTGATCTTCTGGATGCGGACGATCTCGGCGTTCACGTGCGGGTCGTTGAGGTGCGTGTAGTTCGAGGAACCGTCCTGGATGGCGGTGCCGTCGAACGACGGCGGGATGACCGTGGCGGCCGACGGCCAGTCCTGGCCCCAGCCGGTCATGTAGATGTCGTAGCCGTTCTTGACCTTACCGACCTGCTCGTACCAGGTGGCGGAGTCGATTTCCTTCTTCTCGACGTCCAGGCCGATCTTCTCCAGCGCGTTGGCGATCAGGACCGCCTGCTTCTGGCGGATCGGGGTGTTGGCGTAGGCGTAGACGATCTTCTTGCCCTCGGCGCCGGCTTCCTTGACCAGAGCCTTGGCCTTGACCAGGTCACCGTTGGGCTTGGCCTTGCGGTTGAACGGGTCGTACGTCTCGTCGAAGCCCGGGGTGGTGGGCGACATCAGGCTGCCGGCGACCTCGCCGCCGTACGCACCGCCGTCCGCCTTGGAGATGGCCGAGGAGGGCATCGCCAGGGTGATCGCGTCACGGACCTTCTTGTCCGTGACGCGGTCCATGTTGAAGTTCATCTGCCACACGTACGGGGCGTAGCCCTGGATCGTGCGGGCCATGGCGGTCTTGTCGCCGACGACCTTCTGGAGCTGCGTGGTGGCGACCTGGCCGGTGAACATCACCGCGTTCTTCGCAGCACCGCGGTCGGCGAGGAGCGTCTTGGTCTGGTCCTCGTCGTCGTGGTTGTACTCGATGTTGAAGCCGTCGACGTACTGGTGGCGGACCGCGTCGGTCTTCGCGTCCCAGTTGGTGTTGCGGACGAGCTTCATGCCCTTGCCGGGCTTGAACTCGGCGATCTTGTACGGGCCGACCGCGACCGGGGCGGTGTCGTACTTCGCCTGGGTGTCGGTCTTCTCCGGGACGACGGAGTAACCGGCCATGGCGAGCGCCTGCGGCAGGTCGGGCTGCGCGCTCGGGAAGTGGAAGACGACCGTGTTCTTGTCCGGGGTCGCCAGCACCGAGTCGGGCAGGTGCTTGCCCTTGTAGGGGCCCTCGTACGCCTTGCGGTACGTGCTGCCGGAACCGGACAGCCACTGCTGGACGAAGGTGGGGCCGTCGGTGAGGTTGGTCGAGTACAGGCGCTCGATCGTGTGACGGATGTCGGCCGAGTCGATGACGTGGCCGTTCTGGTCCTTCACGCCGGACTTCAGCGTGTAGGTCCAGGTCTTGCCGCCGTCGGAGACCTTGCCCGAGTCGGTGGCGAGGTCGCCGACGACCGTCAGGCTGCCGTCGGCGCCTTCCTTGTACGTCGTCAGACCGCGGTAGATCAGCTTGGAGAGCAGGCCGCCGTCGCTGACGTAGATCTGGCCCGGGTCCAGGTGGGAGAAGTCGTCCTCCTGGTAGACCTCGGCCGTGCCGCCGGAGCGGGCGCCCGCGACCTCGGCCGCCGGGCCGGTGGAGTCGGCGGCGGTGCCGAGGACGACCGCGTTGGACTGCGAGGACGCGTCCTTCTTGGTCTTGCTGTTGTCCTTGCTGGCGCTGTCGTCGTTGCCGCCGCACGCGGTGAGGGTCAGTGCGCCCGCCGCGACCGCGACCATCGCGGCTCTCGCCGAACGGTTCTTGAGCATAGACATGGAGTCGAGTCCACCTGCCTGTGAGTAGTGATCAGCTGTGCTGCCCTGCACGTCCGGTCGGTACCGGCGCCCGGGAGGCAGCGCCCCCGCGGTTCGGATCAGCGACCCGTCTTCGGGTCGAAGGCGTCCCGTACGGAGTCCCCGAGGAGGTTGAACGCCACGACGAACACGACCATGGCGATACCCGGGAAGAACATGTAGACCGGGTCCTGCTCGTAGACGTCCGCGCCCACGGAGAACATCCGGCCCCAGTCCGGCGTCGGTTCGACGTAGCCGACACCGACGAAGGAGAGAAAGGCGACCGAGAGGATGGTGCTGGGCAGCATGTACGTGGACTGCACCAGGATCGGGGTGACGAGGTTCGGCAGCAGCTCCTTGCGGATGATGCGCCAGGGGGAGGCTCCGGCGACCTTGGCTGCCTCGACGAACTCACGTCCGCTGAGCGAGAGGGTGACGGCGCGCACCAGACGGGCCAGGCCCATCCAGCCGAGCAGCCACATCACACCGATGATGGCGCAGGTGCGCACGTACGTCGGCGTCTCCTCGTCCGGGGCCACGAACACGGTCGTGATGACCGGCATCGCCGCCACGAAGAAGAGCTGGCTCGGGAGCGCGAGGAAGAAGTCGGTGACCCGGCCGATCCAGTAGTCGGTCTTGCCGCCGAAGTAACCGCCGACGAGGCCGATCAGGACACCCATGACCACCATGGCGATGGTGGCGGCGACCGCCGTGAACAGCGAGGTGCGCATGCCGTAGAGCAGCTGGGCGAAGACGTCGCGGCCGAGCGTCGGCTCGATGCCGAACCAGTGCTCCGGGGACATGCCGCCCATGCCGCCGGAGGGCATGTTGAACATGTCCAGGAGGTCGGGGTTGTCCTGCCCGTACAGCGTGTACGGGTCCTTGCCGTAGAGCTTGGTGATCACCGGCGCGAGGAGGGCGACCGCGAAGAAGAGGATCACTACGACCGCGGACACGAGTCCGGTCTTGTCGCGCTTGAACCGGCGCCACATCAGCTGGCCCGGCGAGCGCCCCTCGACCTTGGCGGGGCCGGTCGGCTTCTCGGGCTCTTTCTCGAGGACCGAGACCGAAGCCTCGGCCTGAATCCCAGTTGGACTCGTCATGATTCGTCCGTTTCACATGTAATTGACGGCCGCCGGCCCGCGCACGTGCCGCTTCTCAGCAGTATGCGAGGAGTCAACCGCACTGCGCCTGCACCGAGTTGCCGAACGAGAGGGCGGGTGCGGGAGCGTACGGAGCGGCGAGCAGGGCCAAGGGCTGATCTGCGCGGGTAGACCGCGGCCAGGGTGGACTCACCCCGGAGGACCGATACGAAGGATCGGGCGCCGGGCGGATCAGTACGGCGAGCGAGCGGATCCCCGGCGTACCGCCAGGGTTCGCGGGCGTCTGACGCGCCGGTCGGACGACGTGACCCACTGGGCGCTTGTGGCACCGTTCATGGGTTCCTCCTCATGAGTCCACTTGTTCTTCACTACGAAGCGGGCACGACGATCCCGGTCGACACCCCTGACGACGAGAGATCTGCGTACCCCGTGTGCTCGTGAGTCGGCACTCCCCACAGTGCGTGACTCATTGACCCGAGCTCAATGGAGCCAACTATTAAGTACGAGCGGGCCTTAAACCACACTTAAAGGGTCTCGGTTTGACAACATCGATACGGGGCGTGTGCCCGAAATCCGGACAAAGTGAGTGCAGACAGACACCCCCGAAACGGACTGTTAACACATGTTTCGGAGAGCGACGCCCGATAACCGGACGCGAAAGTGACGAAAATCAATTGACGAAGGCCCGGCCTCCCACAGTGTCTGCGGGAGGCCGGGCCTCATGTCAATGCTCTGGATCGGGTGGGGACCCGGCAGGGACGTGCCCCGGCCGGTGGCCGCATGTGATCAGCGCTTGGCGCGCGACGCGGTGCGACCGCGCTCCTTGGCGTCCAGGACGACCTTGCGGATGCGCACGGTCTCCGGGGTCACCTCGATGCACTCGTCCTCGCGGCAGAACTCCAGGGACTGCTCCAGGGAGAGCTTGCGGGCCGGGACCACGTTCTCCGTGGTGTCCGCGGACGCCGCACGCATGTTGGTGAGCTTCTTCTCCTTGGTGATGTTGACGTCCATGTCGTCGGCGCGGGAGTTCTCGCCGATGATCATGCCCTCGTACACCTCGGTGCCGGCCTCCGTGAAGATGATGCCGCGCTCCTGGAGGTTGACCATGGCGAACGGCGTGACCGTGCCGGAGCGGTCGGCGACGAGCGAACCGTTGTGGCGGGTGCGCAGCTCGCCGAACCACGGCTCGTGGCCCTCGAAGATGGAGTGCGCGATGCCGGTGCCGCGGGTCTGGGTCAGGAACTCCGTACGGAAGCCGATGAGGCCGCGCGAAGGAACGATCCACTCCATGCGGACCCAGCCGGAGCCGTGGTTCGTCATGGTCTCCATGCGGCCCTTGCGGGTCGCCATGAGCTGGGTGATGGCGCCCAGGTGCTCGTCGGGCGAGTCGATGGTCATGCGCTCGATGGGCTCGTGCGTCTTGCCGTCGATCTGCTTGGTGACCACCTCGGGCTTGCCGACGGTCAGCTCGAAGCCCTCACGGCGCATCTGCTCGACCAGGATCGCCAGCGCGAGCTCACCGCGGCCCTGGACCTCCCAGGCGTCGGGACGCTCGGTGTCGAGGACGCGGAGGGAGACGTTACCGATCAGCTCGCGGTCCAGACGGTCCTTCACCTGGCGGGCGGTGACCTTGTGGCCCTTGCCGCCCTTGCCGACGAGCGGCGAGGTGTTGGTGCCGATGGTCATCGAGATGGCCGGCTCGTCGACGGTGATGAGCGGCAGCGCGATCGGGTTCTCGGGGTCGGCCAGGGTCTCGCCGATCATGATGTCGGCGATACCGGCGATGGCGCAGATGTCACCGGGGCCCGCGACCTCGGCCGGCTTGCGGGTGAGCGCCTCGGTCATCATCAGCTCGGTGATGCGGACGTTCTGCTGGCTGCCGTCGCGCTTGATCCAGGTGACGGTCTGGCCCTTGCGCAGCTCGCCCTGCTCGACGCGGCAGAGCGCGATGCGGCCGAGGAAGTTGTCGGCGTCCAGGTTGGTGACGTGGGCCTGGAGCGGCGCCTCCTCGTCGTACTCCGGGGCCGGGACGTGCGCCAGGATGGTGTTGAAGAAGGGCTCCAGGTCCTCGCTGTCCGGGGGGACGGTGCCGTCCTCCGGCTTGGTCAGCGAGGCGACGCCGTCACGGGCGCAGGCGTAGACGATCGGGAACTCGATCTGGTCCTCGTCCGCGTCGAGGTCCAGGAAGAGGTCGTACGTCTCGTCGACGACCTCGGAGATGCGGGAGTCCGGACGGTCCGTCTTGTTGATGCAGAGGATGACCGGCATCTTCGCCTGCAGCGCCTTGCGGAGCACGAAGCGGGTCTGCGGCAGCGGGCCCTCGGAGGCGTCGACGAGCAGTACGACCGCGTCCACCATCGACAGGCCGCGCTCGACCTCACCGCCGAAGTCGGCGTGGCCGGGGGTGTCGATGATGTTGATCGTGATCGGTTCGCCACCGGCCTTGGGGTGGTACTTCACCGCCGTGTTCTTGGCGAGGATCGTGATGCCCTTCTCACGCTCCAGGTCGTTCGAGTCCATCATGCGGTCGTCGAGGCTCTCGGCGGCGTGCGCGGCGAAGGCGCCGGCCTGCTTGAGCATGGCGTCGACCAGCGTGGTCTTGCCGTGGTCGACGTGGGCGACGATGGCTACGTTACGGATGTCGTGGCGCGTGGGCATGGGTGGAATGCGCTTCTCTCGGATCGTGGGATCAGGCGTCGCAGTCGGTCTCAGGTCCTCGTACGCCCCGCCGGGCTGACACGCCACGGCTCGTCCCATGGTACGGGCCCGCCGCGCGGGGGGCTTCCGGGCCCGATCCGCGAGACCCCTCTCCCCCCGGTATTCAACGGATAATCAACGGTCGGTGCGGGTCCGGAGCGGTGCTCGGACGGATGCGGAGGCGGCGCGCGGCCCCCTGCGCGTCCCCTTTTCGCCGGTTTCCCGTCACCTTCCGCCGGGCCCCCGAAACCCGGCTCGCGCGCCCGGACGTGAACGTGCCCGCCGGGTGGTCCGGCGGGCACGTTCGAACAACGGGGCCCCGTCGAAGGCGCTCGGGGGTGCGCCGAGGGGGGTCCCGCGCTACTCGGTCAGACGGGCCGGGGCGCCCGCCGCCTTCTTGTCCTTGAACCCGATGTCCTGGTAGCGCGCCGTGCCGAAGCCGAAGGCGCCGACGTTCACCAGTTTCTTGTCGACCGCCACCAGCTGCGGGCGCTGGTAGAGCGGGATCGAGCCCGCGGCGGCCCAGATCCGGGCGTCCGCCTGCTTCATCAGGTCGCGGGCGGCGTCCTCGTCCAGCTCCGCGACGGCCCGGTCGAAGAGCTGGTCGATGTAGTCCGTGCCGACCCGGGTGTAGTTCTGCTCGACCAGCAGCGATCCGTCCGAGGCGGGGACCGGCTTGGCGAAGATGGGCCGCCCGTCCGTGGCGGGGTAGGCGCTGGCAGGCCAGGAGTACAGGGCCAGGTCGTAGTCGCCGGACGCGATGTGGTCCTTGAAGTAGCTCGCGTCGGAGACCTTGGTGATCACCGTGGAGATGCCGACGGAGTCGAGCATCGCCGCGATCTTCTGCCCGACGGTGCGCAGGGCGGCCGACTCGGCGCCCGAGGGGAGCACGAAACGAAGGCTCAGGGTCTTCCCGTCCTTGCCGATCCGGCTCCGTACGGCCGCGTGCGGGGCTGGGGCGGGCCGGGCGGGGGCCGCGGTGCCCACCGGGGCGTACGCGCCCGGGGCGCCCCCGGCCTTGCGGTCCTGGAGCGATGCCTGGGCGGCGGAGCCGTCGTCGCCCGGCTTGTCGTCGCCCCCGACGATGTAGCGCCCGGCGTCCCCGGCGTCGGCCTTCTCGTCGGCGGAGGCCTTCTCGGCGGAGCCGGGGGACGCCGCCGCGGAGGGCTCGGCGGAGGCCTTCTCGGCGGAGCCGGGGGACGCCGCCGCGGAGGGCTCGGCGGAGACGTCGGGGGCGGCTCCCGCGGCCGTGCCGGAGGCCTCGGAGGCCTCGGCGGACGCGTCGTCGGAGTCGTCTTCCGCGGCGTCCTCGTCGGCGTCCGCGGAGGCGGAGGGGGAGGCGGAGGCGGATGCCTTGCGCTTCTGGGCCTCGCTGCCCGCCTCGGTGCCCTTGGGCCTGCCTGCGCCGCCCGGTGTCCAGCCGGCGTCGGCGAGCAGCGCCAGGGCCTCCGCGGTGTCCTGGTCGCCGATGGCGCCGCTGCTGTCCGTGTAGCCGGGCTGGCCGGCCATCGCGAGGTGGCTGCCGAGCGGCTCGGCCGGGAGCCCCAGCGGCTTCAGGACGGTGTCGGCGATCTCCTGGCGGTCGAGAGCGCGGGCCACCGCCCGGCGCACCCGCTCGTCGGCCAGCGGCCCGGACTCCCCGTTGAGCGCCAGCTGCGTGTAGGCGGGCTCCAGGGATTTGCGTACGACGTAGGAGCGCAGGCCCGCCTGCTCGGTCTCGTAGGCCTCGATCGCCTCCTTGGCCTTCTCCCGGGACGCCTGCGCGATCTCGGCCGCCTCCTCGTCCGAGCCGTGCGCGAGCGCCCAGGAGCGCAGGGCGGCGGCGGGGGTGAGGTCGGCTTCGGGGCCGTGGGTGAGCGGGCGGCCGTTGCGGCCGTCGTCGCGGGCTGCGAGACGGATGCGCTGTGCGCCGGCGCCGTCGATGTCGGCCACGTCCACCGTGCCCTTCGCGAGCGCCGCGGTGCGCTCCCGGGGGGCGACCGCGCGGAAGACGATCTTCTCCAGCTTCGCCTCGTCGCCCCACCAGCGGGGGTCGCGGACGACGGTGACGGTCTTGGTGTCCTTGTCCACGGCGCCGAACTTGAAGGGGCCGCCGGTGGTTCTGAGGGTGGTGCGGGCCCCGTCGTTGAAGGCGTCCGGGGTGCCCATGACCTCCTTGGGGTACAGCGGCGAGAAGAGCGAGCGCCAGTCGGCGTACGGCTTGGAGAAGGTGACCCGGACCTGGAGGTCGTCGTGGCCGCGCTCGATCTTCTCGATCCGCTCGTATCCGGCGTTGCGGGCGGTCCAGTAGGCGGAATCCTTGCCGCTGAGCGCCCTCCACTGGGCGAGGAAGTCGGGGGCGCCGATCTCCCGGCCGTCGCTCCACACCGCCTGCTGGTTGAGCTTGTAGAGGACGACCTGCTGGGGTTCCCGGTCGATGATCTTCGCGGATTCCAGGTAGTCGGGATTGAGCCGCGGCCGTCCCTGTGCGTCGAGGGGGAAGAGCGTCGGCAGGAGCGCGCCGGTGATCCGGGTGGTGGAGGCGTCCGCGTCCGCCTGGAAGGTGTTGAGGGTGGCGGGCAGCGTGTCGACGGCCCAGTTCAGGGTGGCTCCCTGGGCGATCGCGCCGCGGGCGGCCGGGGCGATGTCCTGGGGGACGCGGACGACCGCCTCGTCCCCGCCGGATCCGCAGGCGGCCAGCGCCGGGAGGGTGAGCACCCCCGCGGTGAACAGCGCGAGGGCGCGGCGCTTGCGGACGGTCCCGCGCGGGACGCCGACGTGGGACATGGCTGGTACCTCCGGGGCCGGACGGACCACCCCGTACCGGAATGGACCGGATGACAGTTGCCTGCTGATCTGGTGGCATTAACGGTTGATCACACCGAATGCGTCTTTCCACTGAAAGCGGTGGCGCGGGCGCGCGGGCGCCGACACGTCGGCGGTGCCGCGCGACTCACCCGCGCGGGGGTACGGCCGGCCCGGACGGCCGCCGCCGGGCCCCGGACGCGACGGTGCCCCGGAACCGGCGGAAGGCCGGTTCCGGGGCACCCGGGGAGAGGCGCCGGCCCGTGCGGGGCCGGTGACGGGGATCAGCCGAGGAGCGTGATGACCTCGTCGGTGGTGGCGGTCTCGCCGAGCCTCGGGAAGATCTTCTCGACGGAGTTGGCGTGGGCGCCGGCGTCCATGTCGCTGATCGCGTCGGTCACGATCGTGACGTGGTAGCCGTATTCGTGGGCGAAGCGGGCGGTGGACTCGACACCGATGCTGGTGGCGACGCCGAGCAGCACGATCTGGGTGACGCCGCGGCGACGCAGCTGGAGGTCCAGGTCGGTGCCGTAGAAGGCGCCCCACTGCCGCTTGGTGACGACGAGGTCGCTCTCCTGGCGGCCGAGGCCGGGGACCAGGTCGGCCCAGTCGGCGGGCAGCTCGCCGCGGGGGCCCGCGGTCTCGTTGCGGCCGGGGGCTGAACCGGTGACGTGGACCAGCACGACCGGCAGATCCTTGGCGCGGAACGCCTCGGCGAGCCGGGCGGCCCGGGCGACGATCTCCTCGCCGGAGTGGATGATCGGCAGATCGAGGATGCCCTTCTGCAGGTCGATGACGACGAGCGCGGTCTTCGCGTCGAGCGTGGTGGCGGTCATGGGAGTGCTCCTCGGGGATGGGGTGCGGCCCGTGCGTACCGGGGCCGGGGCGGTGCGGGGGGGAAGGGTCTTCAGGGGGCGGCCGGGGTGCGCAGCGCCCGGTCGGTGACGGTCAGCACGATCAGCGCGACCCCGAGCCCGGCGGCGATCCACGCCATCAGGTGCAGCCCCGCGTCGGTGGCCGCCCGGCCGTAGGCGAGGGCGATCATGCTGGACGCGGTGATCGCTCCTGTGTACTGCGCGGTGCGCTGGAGCCCCGCGGCCGACCCGATGGACGCGGCCGGGGCGAACTGGGCGACGGCCGCCTGGTTGCTCGTACCGATCAGCCCCTGCGGGACACCGAAGCAGGCGCCCGCCAGCAGCAGCAGGACGAGCGGGGAATCGCCGGAGAGGAAGCCCAGCAGGACGGCCCCGCCGGTGAGCAGCAGACAGGCCAGGGTGAGCGGTCCCCGGATGCCCTTCGTACGGGCGCCGAGGAGCGAGCAGGCGAGGGCGGCGAGGGACATCGGGAGCATCAGCAGCCCGGTCTCCCCGGAGGAGAAGCCGCGGACCTCCTCCAGCCACTGGGTGAAGCCGTACATCACGCAGTAGACGAGGAGGTAGCCGAGGCCGTGCCGCAGGTAGGTGCGGGTGAGGGCGCCGTTGGAGGCGAGCATCCGCAGGTCGAGGAAGGGCGCGGGGGTCCGCAGCTGCCAGCGGACCAGGACGGCGCCCACCACCGCGAGGGGCAGCAGCAGCCACCACTGCGGGTGGGCCAGGTCGAGCAGGAAGAAGGCGAGCAGCGTCAGGGCGGTGGAGAAGAGCCCTATGCCGAGCGGATCGATTCCGGTCCTCGGACGGCTGCCGTCCTCGGCGGGCGGGCGCCCCCGGTCGGCCGGGATCCACCGCACGGCCGTGACGAGCGCGATCAGCGCGACGGGCACGTTGACCGCGAAGATTCCCCGCCAGCCGACCAGCATCACCAGCACTCCGCCGAGCGTCGGCCCGACGGCGGTGCTGCCGACCGCCGCGAAGGAGAGCCGCGCGAGGACCGGGCGGGGCGGCGTGCGGCCGACCCGGAGGCCCTCGTGGCGGAGGATCGACATGGCGGCGGGATAGGCGGCGGCGCTGCCGATGCCCAGGAGCAGCCGGGAGACGAGGAGCCAGGTGAAGGAGAGGGCGAAGGCGCCGACCAGTCCGGAGACCAGCACCACGACGAGCCCGGCGAGGAAGACCCGGCGCGGGCCGACGGAGTCGGCGAGCTTGCCGAGCACCGGCTGCGCGACGGCGCTGGTGAGGTAGAGGACGGAGATCAGCCAGGCGGTGCCGGCCGCGCCCACGGAGTAGGTGTGCCCGATCGCGACCAGGGCGGTCGAGATCATGGTGGTGTTGAGCGGGTTGACCAGCGAGCCGATCAGCAGGGGCGCCGTGAGCCGGGCGCCGAAGCCGAGGGTCCCCGAGGGGTCCTGGGGCGGGGCGGCGCTACCCGTTCCCCCGGCCGCCGCCGCGGGTATGAGCGGCGGGGTCGCGGCCGGTGTTCCGCCGGGAGCGCTCACCGCTCCACCAGCCGGTCGAGCAGGGTGACCGCCGCGGCGACGGTCCGCCGCTCGCCCTCGTCCATCTCCGCCGCGAGCGCCTCGGTGAGCCAGTCGTGCTTGGCCGCCCGGACTCCGGCGAGGGTGGCCCGGCCGGCCTCGGTGACCGAGACGAGGGACTTGCGCCCGTCCGCGGGGTCGGGGGCCCGCTCGACCAGGTGCTGGCCCTCCAGGGCGGCGAGCGTCAGCCGCATGGACTGCGGGCGCACGTACTCCGCCCGTGCGAGCGCCGCCGTGGTGGCCGGCCCGTCCCCGTCCAGCCGGGCCAGCACGGACCGCTGCGACGGCGTGAGCAGGCTCGCGGAGGACTCGGTGCGCAGCTTGCGCAGGAGCCTGCTCACCACCGCCGCGAGGCGCGCGGCCACCACGTCGGGAGCGGTGTCGTCCAGGCGCGGGGCGGCCGGCCGCGGGGCCGGGGCATCGGTCGATTCGGGCATATCGCCAGGCTAGAAGATGTACAGAGCATCTTGCAAGTTTGCCTGTCGAATGCGGCCGCCCCGGCTACCCCGCCACATCGGGCTCCTCCGCTCGCAGCAGGGTTCCGTCGATCAGGGGCGGCGGTGCGTTCGGAAGCATTCCGCCGGTGGGCCCGGCACCGACCGCGTTGCTCCTGGTCGGTCTGCTCACGGTGGGCGCGGGCCAGGCCTCGCGCGGCGGCCGTCGGACCGGGTGACGCGCGCCGCGCGGGTACGGCACGTACCCGGCCCGCCGACCCCCCGCCCGACGGCCCGCCGAACGCCCGGGTCGCGGGGTGCGAAACCTGGTCATAACCTCCCAGGTGTGGCGCCTCCCCCGAGTCGTATCCGCAGCTCCCGCCCCTGCCGGGCGCTGCTCGGCGTGGTGTTCGCGGCCCTCTGGCTGGCCGCCGGGGCCACCGCTCCGGCGCGGGCCGACGACCCGGTGACGCTCTCCCGGGACGGGCAGATCACCGACCGCACCGGGGCGCTCGGCGACCGCACCGGCGAGGTCGAGGCAGCCCTCGACTCCCTCTTCGACGAGCGGCGGGTGCAGCTCTTCGTCGTGTACGTACGCGACTTCTCCGGCCGGTCCTCGCAGAGCTGGGCCGACGAGACCGCGACCCGCAACGGCCTGGGCCAGGACGACGTGCTGCTCGCCGTCGCCACCCACGACCGGCAGTACGCGTACTCCGTCGACGAGGCGTCCCGGCTGACCGACGCGCAGTTGCGGGACGTGGCGAGCACCGCCGTCGTGCCGGCGCTGCGGGTGAACGACTGGGCAGGTGCCGCGATCGGCGCCGCCGACGGCTTCGAGGCGGTGCTCGCGGGAGAGCCGGTGCCCTCGCCCTCGCTCTCCCCCGGCCCGGCCGATCCGGGGTCGGGCGGTTCGGGCGGGACGGGCGCCGGCGACCTCCTGCTCCCCGCGGTCCTGCTCGTCGCGGTCCTCGCGGTCGCCCTGTACGCCCTCTCCCGGCGCAAGCGGCGCGCGCGGAGCCGGACGACTCCGGCCGCCGCCGGCTGGGGCGCCGGTGCCCCCGGCGCCGAGCCCGCCGCACCCCTGGTCCCGCTGGCCGAGTTGGACGCGCGGGCCAAGGAGATCCTGGTGGACACGGACGACGCCGTCCGCACCAGCGAGGAGGAGCTGGGCTTCGCCGCGGCCCAGTTCGGCGACGAGGCGGCGGCTCCCTTCGCGGCAGCGGTGACACGTGCGAAAGCGGAACTGACCGCGTCGTTCCGGCTGCGCCAGCAGCTCGACGACGCGATCCCGGAGGACGAGCCGACGCGGCACCGGATGCTGACGGAGATCATCTGCCGCTGCACCGCGGCGGACGAACGGCTCGACGCCGTGGCGGCCGACTTCGACCGGCTGCGTTCCCTGGAACAGCACGCGCCCCAGGCGCTGGCGGAGGTGGAGACCACCTTCCGCGGCCTCGCCGGCCGTACCGCGACGGCGGGTTCGACGCTCGACACCATGCGGACCCGGTACGCGCCGTCGGCGGCCGCCCCCGTCGTGGACGACGTCGAGCAGGCCAAGGAGCGACTGCTCTTCGCGACCTCCACGCTCAACCAGGCACGCCAGGCGGTGGACGGCGGCGACCGCTCCGGGGCCGCCGTCTTCGTCCGCGCCGCGGAGAGCGCGGTGCGCCAGGCCGCCACTCTGGTGGACGCCGTCGAGCGCCGGGCCGCCGAACTCGACGAGGCGGCGTCCCGCGTCCCGGCGGCGCTCACCGAGATGGAGACGGACCTCGCGGACGCGCACGGGCTGCTGCGGGGCACCGCGCGGGGTGTGTCCACCGCCGATCTCCAGGGGCGCATCGGCAGGGCGGAAGCGGTGCTGCGGGACGTACGGGGAGAGGTGGCGGGCGGACCGTACGACCCGATCGACGCGCTGCGCCGGCTGGAGGAGGCGGACGCGGTGCTGGACCAGTCCCTGGCCGCGGCCCGTGCGCGGGACCACGGCGACAGCCGGGCCCTTTCGTTGCTCGACCAGGCGATGCTCACCGCCCGCTCGGCCGTCTCGGCCGCCGCCGGCTACCTCACCACCCACCGGGGCGCGGTCGGCGCCCAGGCGCGCACCCGGCTCGCGGAGGCGCAGCGCCACATGGAGGGGGCGGGGCAGCTCGCCGCGGGCGGCGATCCGCAGCGGGCGCTGACCGAGGCGCAGCGGGCCGACGCCCTGGCCGGTCAGGCGCAGGCCCTCGCGGAACAGGACGTACGCGCTTTCGAAGACCGGTCCGGGCCGGGCGGCCCCCGGGGCGGCGGCATGGGCGGAGCGGTGCTGGGCGGCATCCTGCTCGGCGGCATCCTCGGCGGCGGAAGGGACGGTGGTCGCGGGTTCGGCGGGGGCGGGTTCGGCGGGGGCTTCGGGGGCGGGTTCGGCGGCGGAGGGCCCGGCAGCTTCGGCGGAGGAGGGACGCGGGGTCGCCGGGGCGGCGGCGGCCGCTTCTGACCGGGCCCGGGCACCCGCACCCCCTGCCTTGCCGAACCCCGCGCCCCTCGTCCCGTGTTCCCCGCCGCACCGCCGGGCGGCCGCACCGCCGGGCCGTTTCCCCCGACCGTCTCCAGAAGAGGAGTTCCCATGTCGAAGCAGACGATTCTCGGCCGTGTCGGCCGGCTCGCGAGGGCGAACATCAACGCCCTCATCGACCAGGCCGAGGACCCGCAGAAGATGCTGGACCAGCTGATCCGCGACTACACCCAGAACATCGCGGAGGCCGAGCAGGCGGTCGCCGCCACCATCGGCAACCTGCGGCTGACGGAGCAGGACCACGCGGAGGACGTGGCGGCGGCGAAGGAGTGGGGCGGCAAGGCGCTCGCGGCCAGCCGCAAGGCGGACGAGCTGCGGGGAGCGGGCTCCGCGGTGGAGGCGGACAGGTTCGACAACCTCGCGAAGGTCGCTCTGGGCAGCCAGCTCCAGGCGGAGAAGGAGGCGCGGACGGCCGAGCCGGTCATCGCCTCGCAGACCGAGGTGGTGGACGAACTGAAGGCGGGGCTCGACCGGATGAAGGCGAAGCTCGGCGAGTTGAAGGCCAAGCGGGACGAGCTGGTGGCCCGGGCCGCGTCGGCGCGGGCGCAGAACCGGATGATGGACGCGGTGAACTCCGTCGACGTGCTCGACCCGACGAGCGAGCTCAACCGCTTCGAGGAGAAGGTGCGCCGCGAGGAGGCGAAGGCGATGGGCAAGCAGGAACTGGCCGCGTCCTCGCTCGACGCGCAGTTCGAGCAGTTGGAGGGCATGGGCGACAGCGCGGAGGTCGAGGCACGGCTCGCCGCCCTGAAGTCACCGTCCTGACCGCCGGAGCGGGCGGGCGGAACGGGCGGCGGAATGCGCGGGCGGAACAGGGGAAATGCGCGGGCGGACCGGGGCGGAGGAGCGTGCGGGCGGAGCCGCAGCGGACCTGCGCCCGTCCCCTCGTCCGTCCCTCCGGCGGTCCTCTCCCCCGTCCGCCCCCGCCCTTTTTCTCCCCACGTGCCTCGTGTCAGTGCGTGCCTAGTACATGCTGAGCAGTTGTTCGACCGAGAGTTCGGCGGCGGGCCGCCCGTCCGGCAGTGCCAGTTCGAACCAGACGGTCTTGCCGCGCGGGGTCCGCCGTGAGCCCCAGGCCGCGCTGAGCAGTCCGACGAGCTGGAGTCCCCGCCCGCCCTCGTCGGTGTCACGGGCGCGGCGGCGCCGCGGCTGGACCAGCCCGGCGTCCCACACCTCGCACACCAGGGTGCGGTCGCGCAGCAGCCGGAGCCGGATCTCGCCCTCGCCGTAGCGCAGCGCGTTGGTGACGAGTTCGCTGACGAGGAGTTCGGTGGTGTCCACCAGGTCCTCGACGTTCCACTCGGTCAGCTTCCGTCGGGCGAGTTCGCGCGCCCTGCCGACCGAGCGGGGTTCCCGGGGCAGCGTCCAGTCGCCGACGGCCTCCTCGGGCAGCCCCTGGACACGGGCCATCAGGAGCGCGATGTCGTCCTCGCCGTGCCGGGTGTCCAGGGAGGTCAGCACGTGGTCGCAGGCGGCCTCCAGCCGCATGCGGGGGCCGGTGAGGGCCGCGCGCAGCGCCTCCAGC
The DNA here is from genome assembly GCF_029167645.1 of Streptomyces sp. AM 2-1-1. NCBI lineage: Bacteria > Bacillati > Actinomycetota > Actinomycetes > Kitasatosporales > Streptomycetaceae > Streptomyces > Streptomyces sp. AM 2-1-1. The sequence goes on from NZ_CP119147.1 coordinate 2,445,690, forward strand.
CCTTCGTCGAGCGGGTGGTCCCGCGACTCCACCAGGCCGTCCGTGTAGAGGGTGAGGAGGGCGCCTTCGGCGAGCTCGACCACCACTTCCTCGAACGGTTCGCCCCCGACGCCGAGCGGCATCCCCGGCGGTACGTCGAGGAGCCGGGCCGGAGCGCCGGGCTCGACGACGGCCGGCGGCAGGTGTCCGGCGTTGGCGAAGGTGCAGCGCCGGGTGACCGGGTCGTAGACCGCGTACACGCAGGTCGCGAGGTAGACCTCGGAGAGGTCCGCCTCGCGGGACTTCTGGAGGGCGCGCGAGGGCCACTGGGTGCCGCCGCCCTCCGGCCGGTCGCCGCCGCCGGGAGTGCCGAGGCCGCGGGCGACCTCGTCGAGGGCGTACAGCACTTCGGCGGGCTCCAGGTCGAGCAGGGCGAGGGTCCGTACGGCCGTGCGGAGCTCCCCCATGGCGACCGCCGCCCGCAGTCCCCGCCCCATGACGTCGCCGACGACGAGCGCGGTGCGGTGTCCGGGCAGTTCGATGACGTCGAACCAGTCGCCGCCGACCTCGGTGGTCGCGTTGCCGGGGAGGTAGCGGCAGGCGATGTCCAGACCCGCCGCCTCGGGAGCGCCGGGCGGGAGCAGGCTGCGCTGGAGGATGAGGGCGCGTTCGTGCTCGCGGCGGTAGAGGCGGGCGTTGTCGATGCAGACGGCGGCTCGGGCGGCCAGCTCGCCGGCCAGGTCCCGGTCCCGCTCGCCGAAGGGTTCGCTGCCCTTCGTACGGGAGAAGCGGACGAGCCCCACCACGGTGTCGTGGGCGATCATCGGCACCGCCAGCGTGGAGCGGACGAAGCCGGGTCCGTCGCCGGGTTCCTCCTGCACCCGGCCGGTGCGCAGGGCGGTCGCGCAGGCGGAGGCGTACGGGTAGCGGTGTACGGCTCCGAGGGCGGGCCCGGCCGTCCCGGCCGCGGCCTCCCGGTCGTCGGCGATCCACTCGCCGGTGCGTGCCCCGGGTACCCGGGCGCCCGGTGTGCCGGGGGCCGGGGGCCGGGCGTCGGAGACCGCGCTGGCCTCGGCGACCCGGCGCAACTCCGCCGACGCCGCCCCGGGCTCGGGTGCGGGGCCGCCGGCGGGCGGGGCCTCGGCGCCGGTGAGGACGGCGGGGAAGAGGTCGACGGTGGCGAGGTCGCAGAAGCCGGGTACGGCCACGTCGAGGAGTTCGCGGGCGGTGGTCTCCAGGTCGAGGGAGTTGCCGATCCGGGCGCTGGCCTCGTTGAGCAGCCGGAGGTTGCGCCGGGCGCTGGCCGCCTCGCGGGCGGCGATGTGCCGGCCGGTGACGTCGGTGGCGAGTCCGGCGACCCCGGTGGGCCGCCCCGACCGGGTGTGCACCCGGTAGAGGTTCATGGACCAGTGGCGGCGGTCGGTGTCGCCGGGGACCGTGCCGATGAGCCGGAGGTCGGTGACCGATTCGCCGGTGGCGAGGACCCTCTTCAGGGTGTCGGTCAGCCGGTCCGCCTCGGGGCGGGTGAGGTAGTCCTCGGCCCTGCGCCCCCGGTGGTCGGCGGCCATGCCACCGAAGACGGTGGCGAAGCGCTCGTTGGCCCGGACCACGGAGAGGTCCTTGCCGAAGAGCACGAAGCCGAAGGGTGATTGGCCGAAAATTGCCTGTGAGGCGGCGAGGTCCGTCTCGATGCCGCGCAGCGCCCGCACGTCCACCACGATGCAGAGGGCGGCGCGTTCGCCGGAGGCCGTCGCGCTCGGCATGACGTAGACCTCGGCGAGCCCGCGGACGTCCCGCTCCCCGGGTATCCGGAACGGGACGAGGCCCGTCCACTCCTTGCCGTCGAGGATCTCGCGGACCTGTCGGTGTCCGCCGCGCCGCAGTTCGGGAGGCATGAACGCCTCCACGGGATCGCGGCCGACCGCCTCGTGCGGGCCCATGCCGAAGAGATCGGCGGCCCTCGTGCTCCACTGCTCGATCAGGCCGTCCGGGCCCATCGAGAAGGAGGCAACCCTGATGTACTCGTAAATCGAGCCAGGCGGGCTGCTCTGCCACACGATGTCGCCCGCTGTCCCAGGTATCTCGCTCACGCGACCGTCCCCTCCAGCTCACACACCGGACCGGTCCTGTGCGCAGTATTCAGCACGAATGCCTCTCCCGACACGGCGTTCACGATCACAGCAAGGTCTCAGTCCTTCTCGTCGGCGGCCCCGACCTCAGGTGATCGCTGTGCGTCCCCCCTCCACTCCTAACCAGACAGAGGCAGCTCGAACCACACCGTCTTGCCGCTCTTTCCTTTGCGGGTCCCCCAGCGACGTGCGGAACAGGCCACCAGCTGGAGCCCCCGGCCGCCCTCGTCGTCGGGGCCGGCCTTCCGCCGGGTGGGGAGTTCCGGAAGCGGATCGGAGACTTCCACCAGCAGCCCGTGGCCGTCCGCCGACGGGTCGGGCGCCTGCGCCGGGGGGTCGGGCGCTTGCGCCGGGGGGTCGCCGGGCCGTACCAGGCGCACTCCGATGGGGCCGGTGGCGTGCCGGAGCGAGTTGGTCACCAGTTCACTGACCAGCAGCACCGTGAGGTCGATGACGGTCGGGCCGAGTTCCCAGGCGCGCAGCGTCTCGCGGACGGCGTTCCGGGCGCCCCGCACGGAGCCGGGCTCCGCCGGGAAGGACCACTCGGCACAGCCGCCTTCGGTATCGATCACGCCGATCACTTCCCGGGGCCGACAGCGGATTCACCCTCGACGGGTCAACCGGCACATACCCGTAAAGCGTGATGAACTATCACGGATCGTCACCTATGGGTCGTACGGGTGCACGGACCGTCGCCGACACCACTGGGCCGTGTCGGTCCACGCGCGTCGGATCAGCGGGCAGTGTCCGGTGCGGTGCGTCGCATGGCGGAGGGGCACCCGTGTACCGGACGTGCTCGGGCCGTCGACCACGCCGCGAGGTGCCGGGCCGGGCGCCGACCGGCCGCCCGGCGGGAACGGCCGGACACGGCCTGCGGACCCCGCCTCCGCAAGACGGCGGAGCGGTAGCGGCCGGCAGCGGCCCGCCGACGGCAGCGCCCGGGCCCCCGTGCGTCAGTCCAGTACGCCGGCCGCGTGGAGGTCGTCGAAGAGCACCTGGTCGACCGGGGCGACGAGCGGACGGTCCGCGAAGGTGAACCAGGCGATCTCCTCGATCTCGTTGCTCGCCGCCGGGGTGCCCGCGCAGTCGCCGTAGTAGCAGCTCATCCGCACCACGACGCCGTCCGCGTGGCCGTGCGCCTGTGCCTCGTAGACGCCGGCGTGCACCACGGTCGCCGGGTCGAGGACGACCGCGAGTTCCTCCTCCACCTCCCGCAGCAGGGTCTGGAGGTCGCTCTCCCCCGCTTCCCGCTTGCCGCCGGGGATGTAGAAGACGTCCTTCCCCTTCGACCGCGCGCAGAGGATCCTGCCGCTCTCCACCCGTACCCACGCCACCGTGTCGATCAGCGCTGCCATCACTCCGCCTCAGTCGTCCGGCCCGGCGGCCGGGCCGGGTCAGGCCGGACCTTACCTCCGCGCGGCGGCGCGCTCCGAGGCGAGGGGAGCGAACCGGCGCGGGCGGGACGGGGGCGCGCGCCGGCCGCCGGACGGGCCACGCACGACGGCGGCCGGGCGCTCCCTGGTCAGGGGGGCACCCGGCCGCCGGAAACGCCGGTCGCTCAGGGGCGGGTGGTCTCACCCGCGCGCTCGACCCAGTAGAGCTGCTTGTGCTCCCGGGTGTCGAACCCGTCCGCGACCCTCCGTGCCTCTTCTTCTGTGGCGTAACGGCCGACACGGTACCTGTTGCCGTTGTCGTCCTGCCGTATCACCAGCCACGGGAGGACAGTCGTGCTGTCGCTCATCGTGCTCCTCCCGAGCATGCTGCCCCTCTCCCCACCGGTCTGCACATCTCATAGGACGATCCCCAGGAAACCGCTGTGCGCATATGCCGGAGCGTACGCCTGACCTTCACTCAGCGAATGCGGAATCGCACAAAGGGATACGGAACCGGCCATACACGGGGCGCATCCGCCCGGATGCGCCCCCGGCGAGGAGAAGTGGACCTCCCGCGACGCGCGGGGCCGTTCACACCGCGTGCGGGCCCCCTCCTCCCGCTCCGGCGGGACGGCCGGACGAAACCGTGGGCAGGGGCAGCGGTACGGGGCCGGGCAGGGGCGCCTTCCGGCAGGCGTCGCCGCAGGTGGCGTCGAGGGAGCAGCAGAGCGAGCAGACCGGGCCCGCGTGCGCGGGGCAGTCGGCGATGTCCGGCAGTTCGTAGGCGGTCGCGCAGACGGCGCAGGTGTGGGTGGCCGTGATCTCCTCGATCGCGACCCCCGGTCCGTTCACCGGATTGGGGCGGGCCAGGTAGTACTTCCCCTTCGTCGCCCAGGCGATCAGCGGGCAGAGCGTCACCGCGAGTCCTGCGGCGATGAAGGTGGAGAACGCTTCCGCGTACGGACCGAAGAGGCCGAAAAAGGCCAGGATCGAGACGGTCGAGGCGATCACCATGGCCCCGAAGCCGGCCGGGTTCACCGCGTACAGATAGGCCCGCTTGAACTCGATGTACGGCGGGCTGAGCCCGATCCGCTTGTTGATGACCAGGTCGGCGGCGACGGCGGCGATCCAGGCGATGCCGACGTTGGAGTAGAAGCCCAGCAGCTTGTTGAGGGCCGCGAACATGTTCATCTCCATCAGCGTCAGGGCGATGGCGAGGTTGAGGAAGATGTACCAGACGCGTCCGGGGTGCCGGTGGGTGATCCGGGAGAAGAAGTTCGACCACGAGAGCGAGCCGCTGTAGGCGTTGGTCACGTTGATCTTCACCTGGGAGACGACGACGAAGATCGCCGCCGCCGGCAGGGCGAACCCGCCGAGCCAGGGCCTCAGCGCTTCGATCTGCGGGGCGATCGGCTCCAGCGCGTGCGTCGTGCCGACCGCTTCCAGCGCGACGAAGGCGAGGAACGCGCCACCGAGCTGCTTGGCGGCACCGATGATCACCCAGCCGGGTCCGGCCGCGAGCACCGCGAGGTTCCAGCGGCGCCGGTTCGCCTCGGTCTTCGCGGGCATGAAGCGCAGGTAGTCCGCCTGCTCGCCGATCTGGGCGATGAGCGAGAGGGCCACACCCGTGCCCATGCCGAACCCCAGCCAGGAGAAGCCGGAACCCGCCCCCTCCGTCCCTCCGAAGGAGCTGAACGCACCCCAGGAGTCCGGTGCCTCGAAGGCGAGCACCAGGAACGGCAGGATCATGCCGATGATCCAGACGGGCTGGGTCCACGCCTGCACCTTCGCGAGCGCGCCCATGCCGCGGAAGACGATCGGGATCACGATCAGCGTGGTGAGCAGGTAGCCGGCCTGCACCGGAAGCCCGACGGCCTGGTGCATGGCCTGGGCCATGATCGAGCCTTCGAGTGCGAAGAAGATGAAGGTGAACGAGGCGTAGATGAGCGAGGTCAGAGTCGAGCCGAAGTACCCGAACCCGGCGCCCCGGGTGACCAGGTCCATGTCCAGACCGTAGGTCGCACAGGCCCGGGCGATGGGGATGCCGGTGACGAAGATGATCACCGCGGCGGTGAGGATCGACGCGGAACCGCTGGTGAAGCCGTAGGTGAAGACGATCGAGGCGCCGATCGCGAAGTCCGCGAGGTAGGCGATGCCGCCCAGTGCGGTGCCCGCGACGGTGCCGGGCGACCAGCGGCGGAAGGAGTGCGGCGCGTAGCGCAGCGAGTAATCCTCGCGGCTCTCGTCGGCGGCGAGCGCCGCGTAGCTGCGGGCCGGTGCGTCCGGACCGCCCGTCCCCGACCCAACGGTCCCGGGGCCGGTCGGAGCGGAGGGTGCGCGTACCCGTCCCTCCGCCGGGGGCTCCGGGGGCCGGGGATCGGCGGTGGTCGGTGGTGCGGTGTCCGTCATGGGGCTTCCCGTCCGTCGGTCCGTTGATGCGGCGACGGACGGGAAGATAGGCAATGCACATGACAGGTCACGGGCCCGGGGCGTTGCCCGGGGGTTACGTGCGGTGAGGGGAGGTTACGTCCGCGTCACGGCTCCCGCGACCCGGCACCGCGGACCGGAGCGCCGGTCGGCCGTCATGTGACCGGCAGGTGGACCGGAGCGCCGGTCGGCCGTCATTTGACCGGCAGGTGGTAGGCGACCCGGTAGCGGTCGGCGGGGACCACCACGTCCGCCGTCTCCACCGCACGCCCGCCGGCGTAGTAGGTGCGCACGATGACCAGGACCACGTGACCCGGCACGCCCCCGAGGTCTCCCAGTTCGTCCGCCAGCCCTGGCCGGGCACCGACCTCCTCGGTCACGTTGTCCACCACGACATCGATCGCCGCCATCCGGTCGACCACCCCGCAGCCGCCCAGCGGCCCCTCCTCGGGGAGCATCACCGGGGTCCGGCCGGTCACCGAGAGCGGCTCCCAGGAGGTGGAGAGCATCATCGGCTCCCCGGCGTCCCGGAAGACGTACCGCGTGCGCATCACCCGCTCCCCGGGCTCGATGCCGAGGCGCGCGGCGGTCTCCGCGCTCGCCTCCTCCTGCTCGCTCCTCGACTCCCAGGTGCCCCGCACGCCCTCGGCGGTCTGCTCCTGGCGGAACGGACTGGCGCCGATCCCCGGGCGGTAGCCGGACCGGGCGATCCGGCGGGGCACCGGACGGGCCCGGACGTACGTGCCGGAGCCGGAGCGCCCCTCCACCAGTCCCTCGGCCATGAGGACCTTCCGCGCCTCCAGCGCGACGGTGTCCGACACGCCGTACTCCTCCCGGATCCGCGCCTGGGACGGCAGACGGGTATGGGGCGGCAGCGCTCCCTTGACGATCTTCTCCCGCAGATCGCTCGCCACGCGCAGATAGGCGGGCTGCTCACCGAACGTCACTGGCCACTCCCAACACGTTGACGGACCGCAACAGAGTCGCAACCGTGAGTGGCCCAGGACAAGCAATGGCCAGCGTTTCACTCGAAGTAGTGATTCGGAGGGGCGCGGCGCATGCCCCGGGGGCATCACCACAGGTCTCCCGGCCGTTCTCTGCCCACTTCGCGACACCGGCAAGCGCCACCGGCCGCGCGGAGTGACACGTGCCGCCCCCGCGGGGTCCGCGAGCGGCGGCGCTTCCGTTCCCCGCCCGCCGTCGGTCCGCCGCGAACGGGGAGTGCCCGGCCGGCCGGCTCCGCACCGGCTGCTCCGTCCGGAGGACGGCTCCGTCGGCGTCCGCGTGCCCCGTGCGCCCCCGCGCGTGCCGTGAACCGGTACCCGCCCCCGCCTCCCTAGGTTCATCACGGTGAGACACGCGCGTACCACCCTCGTCCACGGCCTGGCCGGCGCTCTCGCCCTCCTGGCCCTTCCCGGCCCGGTGGCGCCGGTGGCCGCGCGGGGGGCTACCGGCGCCGCACCGCCCTCCTGCACGGCGCCGGACACCCCCGTCCCCCTCCCCCGCACGCCCTCCGACAGCGCCTGGGAGCTGACCTCGACCCGCTTCGGCGAGGCCGGGGGGTACGACCCGTACGTCGGCAACGGTTACCTGGGCCACCGGATCCCGCCGACCGGCGCCGGTTACGCGGCCCGCCCGGAGAAGACCGGGTGGCCGCTGTACACCCCGCGCTACGACGGGGCGTTCGTCACCGGTCTGTACGGGGCCGAGCCCGGCACCACCGAGGGGCGCGAGGTGCTCGCGGCGCTGCCGAGCTGGACGCCGCTCGACCTCCGCGTCGGGCGGGAGACCTTCGGCGCCGGCACCCCGCCCGGCCGGATCTCGCGCTACCGGCAGACCCTTTTCTTCGCCTGCGGCCTGGTCCGCACCTCACTGCGGTGGACCGCGGCCGACGGCCGGGCCACCGACCTGGTGTACGAGGTGCTGACGGACCGCTCGGACGTCCACGCCGGTGCCGTACGTCTGACGCTGACGCCCCGGTGGAACGGCGTGGCGACGGTCACCGGGCGGCTCGACGCACGGGGCGCCCGCCGGACGGTGGTGGCGAAGGACGGGACCTTCCGCACCCGCGGCACCGGGGTGGCCGGGGCCGTCGTCCAGACCATGGCGCCGGGCCCGGCGCTCACCCGGGAGCTGCGGATGGTCGCGGGGCGCTCGTACACCGTCGAGAAGTACGTGGGCGTGGACACCGCGCTCACCTCGCGCGCCCCGCTCGCCTCGGCGCGCGCCGCCTCACGGCGGGCCGCCCGGCGCGGCTGGGACCGGGTGCTGGCCGACAGCACGGCGCTCTGGCGGCGCGCCTGGTCCTCGGACGTGCTGGTGCCGGGCGCCCCGGACCTCCAGCGGTGGCTGCGGGCCGCGCAGTATGGGCTGCTGGCCGCCACCCGCCCCGGCGCGGCGGACAGTGTCGCGCCGGCCGGTGCGACCAGCGACACCTACGCGGGCCTGGTGTTCTGGGACGCCGAGACGTGGATGTACCCGGGGCTCCTGGCCACCCGCCCCGAGCTGGCCCGCACGGTGGTGGAGTACCGCTACCGCACCCGTGACGCGGCCCGCGCGAACGCCGCGGAGCTGGGACTGGACGGACTGTTCTACCCGTGGACCAGTGCGAGCCGGGGCCGGCTGGACTCCGAGTGCCAGAGCTGGGACCCACCGCACTGCCTCACCCAGATCCACCTGCAGGGCGATGTGGCGCTGGCGGTGTGGCAGTACTGGCTGGCCACCGGCGACCGCACCTGGCTCGGCGAGCGCGGCTGGCCGCTGCTGAAGGGGATCGCCGACTTCTGGGCGTCCCGCGCCACCGCGAACACGGACGGCAGCTGGTCGATCACGAACGTCGCCGGGCCCGACGAGTACAGCAACGGCGTCACGGACGGGGTCTTCACCAACGCGGTCGCCGCCACCGCCCTGCGCGACGCCGCACGCGCCGCCGCACTCCTCGGCCGGCCGGCGCCCGCGGCCTGGCGGCGGATCGCCGACGGGCTGCGCGTCCCGTACGACGCCGGGCGCCGGATCTTCCTCCAGTACGCCGGGTACGACGGCTCGACGATCAAGCAGGCCGACACGGTCCTGCTGATGTACCCGCTGGAGTGGCCGATGGAGCCGGGAGCCGCCGCCGCGACGCTCGACTTCTACGCCGCCCGCACCGATCCGGACGGCCCGGCCATGACCGACTCGGTACACGCGATCGACGCCGCCGCGATCGGGGAGCCGGGGTGCGCCGCGTACACGTACCTCCAACGGTCCGTACGCCCCTTCATGCGCGGCCCGTTCGGTCTCTTCTCCGAGGCGCGCGGTGCGAAGTCGGGCACCTCGGACCCGCTGTCGGGCTTCCCCGCCGAGGACTTCCTCACCGGCAAGGGCGGATTCCTTCAGGTCTTCACCCACGGCCTGACCGGGCTGCGGCTGCGCGAGGACGGCATCCGGCTCGATCCCACCCTCCCGCCGCCCCTGCGGGCGGGCGTCACGCTGAAGGGGCTGCGCTACCGGGGCCGTACCTACGACATCGCGCTCGGGCCCTCCCGGACCGCGGTGCGGCTGGTGTCGGGCGCGCCGTTCACGGTGCACACCCCGGCGGGTCCCCGGCGGCTGGAGGGCACCCTGGTCCTGCCGACCCGCCGCCCCGACCTGGCCCCCACCGACGACGTGGCCCGCTGCCGCACGGTGACGGCGTCCTCCGAGGCCCCCGGGCTCTACGCGGAGGCCGCGGTGGACGGTTCGCCCGCCACCGCCTGGTCGCCGGACGGGACCACCGGCACCCTGACCGTGCGGCTGGACCGCGCGCTGCGGATCGGCTCGGTGACCCCGCTCTGGAGCGCGGTGCCGCCCGCCGGCCACACGGTCGAGATTTCCGTGGACGGCCGTTCCTGGCGCCCCTACCACCCGGGCGCCACGGCCCGGGAGGTGCGGGTGACGGTGGTCGGGCCGGACACGGCGAAGGGCACGGGGATCGCGGAGCTGAAGGTGGTGGCGGCGCTGCCGGGGTCCTGAGCCGCCGCGGATCCGGCCGTCAGGCGGGCAGTCGGCGGGCCTGCTCGGTCCGGCCGGCCCAGGTGGCCCGGTGCGCCTCGGCGGCGGCCGCGGCCCGGCGCTGCGCGGAGGGCGGGACGGGCAGCGCACAGAGCCCTTCCAGGGTGTCCAGCATGTGCCCGCCGAAGCGTCGGCCGAGGGGGGTGAGCCGCCCGGAGCCCAGGGCCAGCAGGGCGGCGTCGCGGGCGGCGGTCCGCCAGCGGGCGAACCGGGCGTGCGCGTCGGCCCGCAGGACCGGATCGGGCTCGGTGACGCGGCGCCGGTCCCAGAACCGCGCCACGCCGAGGTGGGCGTACGCCCCGTGGACCAGGCCGAGCAAGGGACGTGGGTCGGGTCGCCAGGGCGCGTAGTAGAGCGGTCCGTCGCCCGGTTCGAGGAAGTCGAAGAGGTGGAGCAGGGCGGCGAGTTTGGTGTGCTGCATCTCGTGCGCCAGCGTGACGGCGAATCCGGCCGCGGACTCGGGCGGCGAGAGCGCCACGCACCCGAAGGTCTCGGCGCTGCTGCCGCTGACGCTGCCCCGGCCGGATCCGGCGAGCGGCACCAGCAGCCGGGGTCCGGCGGCGAGTTCGGCCCAGACCTCGGGGTGATCGGCGCGGAGCAGTGCGCGGGCGTCGTGCGCGAGCGAGGTCCAGCGGCGCCGCTGCGCCTCGGTGACGGCTCGGGGCCGGTCCGGCGCGTTCGGGAAGCAGGGCGCGTCCAGGGTGTCGAGCAGCAGCGGGGCTCCGGGGCCGAGGCGGGCGAGGAGCACGGGCCCGCGCCACCGGTCGTGGGTCCGGTACGGGTCGCCGGCGGGCACCACGAGCGGGCCCGGGCCGGGAGCCCCCGGTACGCGGAGCGTGGCGCGGCCTCCCGCCCCGACGCGCAGTTCGGCGGTGTCCCCGGCGCGGGCGCCGGGGAACCGGGCCCGGCCGAGCGCGGGCAGGGTCACCCAGGGGCCGGACACCGGCCAGCGCGTGCGGCCCGGCACTCCGGCGCGGGCCGCGCAGGCGGCGGCGAGCGCGGTGAGCCGGTGCACCGGCGGCTCCTCGCCGGCCGGTCCGCGCAGCAGGCGGGTGAGCAGGTCGAGCAGGGTGGGGCCGGCGGACGGGTGGGTGAGCACCGCGGCCACCGCCGCCGGCGCGGCCCGGTCCGCGGCGGCGATCAGCTCCCAGGCCTCGCCGGTCTGCCGGGCCACGGCGCCGCCGGCGTCCAGGCCGGCCTCCCGCACCGCGTACAGGCAGGCGAGACGCCGGCTGTGTTCGGCGCGGGCCAGCAGGCGCAGCGCCTCCGCCCCGCCGCCACCCGCGGCGACGGCGTCGAACAGGGCGCCGGCCATGCGGTGCGGCGCCGGGCCCGTGCGGTTCCCGGGGGCGGGAGGGACGTGGGGCAGCGGGCTCACGCGGCTTCCCGGGGTGGGAGGGACGCGCCCTCCAGGTCCGCGGTGAGCCGGCCGCGGACCCGTCGGATGAGTGCGGTGAGGTCGGCGCAGTAGACGCTGGGCGAGGCGAAGCCGGTCGCCCGGTGGTAGCGGTTGGCGTAGTGGCCGCCGCCGCAGACCTGGTGGAGCGGGCAGGCGCGGCAGCGGTCGCAGAGTCCGTCGACGCCCCACTGCCGGGCCGCGATGCCGGGGTGGCGGAGCAGCGCGTCGAAGGAGTCGCGGTCCACGTGCAGCCCGGTGCCGGCGGCGCCGTGGTAGGCGGTGCGCAGGGTGTCGTCCTGGGCGAGCGATCCGTCGGTCTCGACCACCGCGTAGCGGACCGGGGCGAGCCCCATGGTCTCCGTGCGGGGCGTGGCACCGAGCAGCAGGGCCAGCAGGTCGTCGAGGACGCGTACGCCGGTCTCCCGCACGGGGGCTCCGTACCAGCGTTCGAAGACCGCCCAGAGCCAGTCCGCGTAGGGGGTGCGCCGGCCGTCGGGCCGCAGTCCGGGCGGCGGGGCGTGCCAGTTGGCGAGCGGGAGGAGGAAGTCGATCGAGGGCGGCCGGTGTTCGAGGAGCTCCTCGTAGGTGCGCACGGGGTCGTTGCGGAGGTCGATCACGCACAACAGGCCGGAGAACAGGGGGCGGTAGGGCTCCGAGGCGAGCAGGCGCAGCGCGGCGGCGACCCGGGCGTGGCTGCCGCGTCCGTCGGCGGAGCGGCGGTGGCGGTCCTGGGCGGCACGGCCGCCGTCGGTGCTTACGCCGACCCGGATGCCCAGCTCCCCGCAGAGGTCGAGCCGCCGTTCGTCGAGGCGCGCTCCGTTGGTCTGGAGCGAGAGCCGGAGGTCCACGCCCCCGCCCACCGCGGCCCGCAGCACACGGGCGGTGCGGGCGAGTGCCTCGTCACCGGCGAGGAGGGGCTCCCCGCCGTGCAGGACGACGCCCGCCTCCCGCGTCCCGTGCGCGGCCAGGTGGGCGGCGATCCGTTCCGCGGTGCGGGCGAGGACGGCGGGGGCCATGGTGCGCGGCTGGGTCCGCCAGCTCTGGTCGCGCGAGCGGTACATGTAGCAGTAGTCGCAGGCCAGGTCGCAGCGGCTGTGCACCTTGAGGACGAAGGAGTGGAGCGGGTGGGGGGTCCAGCCGGCCGCCTCCCGGGCCGCCACGTCGCGTGCCCGGGGCCAGGGCGGCTCACCCGGGTGCCGTGCGGGTGCTCTGCTCATCCGCTCCCCCGGGGGTTCCTGCCGGCCCGTCCGGCGGCCCCGCCGGGCGGGGCGCGGGCACGGGCGCGCTCCGTTCGGCAAGTATTCGTTTCCGCGACGGCGCCGGTCAACATCACGAACCGGCCAACAGGCCTGTGCGACAGGGCGGTTATCGGCAATCAGGCCGTGCGTCCGCTGCCGCGCGGAGCCCGGGCGGCGTTACGCTGACGGGGACGCGTTTCACCGGAACGCGTGCGCGCGACACGGGTCGTGGCCGCTCGGGGCGGCCCGACGGGACCTCCTGGAGTGACACCGTGGCAGCTACCGAGGGCTCCGGCTCCGTCGAGGGGTCCGCCGGTGCGGACGGTGATCCGGCTCCGGACGCCGAGTCCGTGGTCCTGGACGTCTCGCTGCTCGCGCCGGCGGATCTGGCCGCCCTGCCCCCTTCCGTGTTCGGGGAGACGCTGCGGCGGTTGCGCGACAGCTGCTTGGAGGGCGACCCGTTCGTCACCGGCCACATGGAGAGTGCGTGAGCGGGTGACGCGGCCGGCGGGGAACGACCGGGGGAACACGCGCACGTACCCGCCCCGCACCGACGCATCCCTCGTACCGTCGTGTCCGTCCTGTCGCCGTACCGCACCGAACGGAGTGGCCATGCCAGGCATCTCTCACCCCGCTCCGCCGGGCCCGTTCGCCGTCTTCTTCACCACCTCGGAGAGCCTGGGCCTGAGTACCACCCTGCGCAACGTGGCGGACGTGCTCGCCGAGGGCAATCGCAGCGTGCTCCTGGTGAACGGGCGGGGGCCCGGCCGGGGCGACAGCGGGCAGGTGCCGGACCCGGTGCCGGGGCAGGTGGCCACCACGGCGCGGACCACCCCCGACACGCTCACCGGTCTCGCCCGGGACCCGTCGGCGCTCCGCTACGACCACGTGCTCGTGGAGGCGCCGCTGCCGGACGCCCCGGGTGCGGTCCACCCCGGCGCGCTCGCGGAGTTCGCCGACTCCCTCGTCATCTGCTTCGCGCTCACCGCCTGGTCCATCGACGGGGCCGCCGCCCTCGCCGACGACCTGGACTCCCACCGGGGTGGCCGGACCGTCACGATGCTCACCCTCGGCCTCCGCAGCGACATCGGGGTGCGCGACCGGTTGCGGGACGCCCGCGAGCGGGTGCGCCGGAGGTTCGCCCCGATCGCCCAGGCACGCGGGGAGACCGGGCTGCCGTTCCTGGAGATCCCGTACAACCCGCTCTACATGGACAGCCGCAGCCTCGTCGTGGAGAGCGAGGTCATCGGCAACGTCACCGGAATGCGTCCCTACTACGAGCGGGTCGCCGACCGGCTCCGCGCCCTCCAGCCCGCCCGGCTCACCGACGTCGTCCTGGTCCACGCGGCCCGCCACGCGTCCTGGGCCGCCTGGATCGAGGACCGGCTCGCCGACCGGGGCGTACGGACCGAACTGCGCCGGGGCGACACCTACGCGGGGGAGCGCCCCGCGCCCGGTACGGCGCTGCTCTTCCTCTCCCCGCGCGACGCGGACGACGCCCTGCTGCGGCAGATCGGCGCGCTCTCCCACACCGACGTGCGGATCGTCCTGGTGGACGAGCCGGTCCCGCACACCGAGGCCGCGCACCACGAGCGGATCGACCTGCGCGACGCCACCGAGGGCGACGCGCTGCGCATCCTCTGCACCGCCCTCGGCCTGCCCCCGGGGCCGGACCGCGCGGGACCGGGCGGCGCGCCCTACCCCAGGCTGCCCGAGGTCATCAACATCCCCCCGCGCAACCGTGAGTTCACCGGTCGGGACGCCGTACTGACCTCGCTGGACGAGGAGTTGTGGGCGGCGGGCCGCGAGGGTGCCTGCCTGGTGCTCCACGGCGCCGGCGGCTCGGGCACGAGCGAGACCGCCCGCGAGCTGTGCCACCGGATCGGCGCCCGTTACGACCTGGTCTGGTGGGTCCGCGCCTGGGAGGGCGAACGGATCCGCCGGGAGCTGCATCAGCTCGCCGGCCGCCTCTCCACGACCGAGGAGCTGACCGGACGCGCCGCCCCCGGGGACGACGACGCCGCCGTCGCCCGGCTGCTCGCCCGCCTGACCCGCCCCGAAGCGGGTGCGGGACGGTGGCTGATCGTCTACGACGGGGTCACCGACCCGGCCGGACTGCGCGGGCTGCTGCCCGTACCGCACGAGCGCGGCCACGTCCTGATCGCCACCCGCCGAGAGCCGGTACCGGAGCCGTCGGCCGGCGCGGGGGGAAGGGGCGCGGACCGGTCCGCGCCGCGTTTCGTCCCCTTCGCCCTGGCGCCCATGACGCCCGAGGAAGCCCGCGTCCTGCTGGGCGACCACCTCCCCGACATCACCGCCGACCAGGCCCTGCGGGTCGGCAGCGTCACGGAGTTCGTACCGCAGGCCCTGCGGCTGGCGGCGCACTGCCTGGCGCAGCGGGCCGCCCTGCACCGCGGCGTCGACCACATGGGCCAGGACACCGCGAACCGGGCGGCCGTGGACGACCTGCTGACGCTCTACCGCACCCACAAGTCGGAGATGCTCGCCGGGGCGGCGGCGGTCTCCTCCGTCGCCGTCATGGTGCGGGTGGCGCTGGAGGTCGCGCGGTCCACGCCGGGCGCGGACGCCTGGAAGGCGGAGAACCCGGCCCACGAGCCCCTCGGGTGGCTGCTCGACGCCGCGTCGCTCCTCACCGGCCGGGGCATGGGGCTGGAGCTGCTGCGCTCGCCGCGCATCCTGTCCGAACTGGCCCGTGACGACACGGCCGGCCCGTTGCCCGTCGACCGCTCGGCGCGCGACCGCACCGACGACGCGCACCTGCCCGACGAGCACATGGTCAGCGTCGCCCTCTGGTCGCTGGCCCAGGTCGGCCTGCTCGAAGTGGACTTCGACCGCAGGCAGCAGCCGCTGGCGCAGCACCACGGGCTGCGCGACCTGATCCGCGCGGGCATGGAGCCCGCCGCACAGCAGCACGTCGAGTCGGTGCTGCGCACCACCCTCGCCGAGTACGGCCCCGAGAAGAACCAGGACCTGCCCGCCGACTGGGCCCGCGAGGTGTACTCCCTGCGGCTGTGGGAGGACACCCGCCCCCGGGTGCGCCGCTCGCTGCTGCGCCACCTCCACGCGCTCAGCGGGCGCGGCGAGAACGCCGACCTGGAACGGGTCCTCGACATCGCTGGCCGGGCCCGGGAGGCCTGGTGGACCGAGGGTGACGAGCAGTCGCCGGAGTACCTGCGGCTGCTCAACCACACCGCCCGCGCCCACCGGATGCGCGGCGACTACGCCGACGCCCGCCGCCGCTCGCAGGAGGCGCTGCGCGGACACCGGCGGCTGCTGGGCCCCACCCACCCGCGCACGCTGCTCTCCGCCGACTCGCACGCGGCGATCCTGCGCGCGCTGGGACGGTTCGACGACGCGCTGATGGAGCTCAGGCCCGCCATGGACGGGATCACCCTGCTGCTCGGCGACAACCACCCGGCCACCCTGCAGATCGAGCACAACCTCGCCCTCACGGAGGCGCTCACCGGCCGGGTCGCGGCCGCCACGGGCCGGATGCAGAAGCGCTTCCGCTACCGGCAGGCGGTCGGCGGCGAGGACGACCCGGTGGCCTGGAACTCGGCCGAGCTGCTCGCCCATCTGTACCGGGCGACCGGGCGGGCCGGCGAGTCGCGGGACCTGCTGCGCCGCCGTCTGCGGCGGCACGGTGACACCTGGGACATGACCCGCCTCTCGACGGAGGTCGGGCTCGCCGTCAGCGAGCGCCGGCTCGCCGACGCCCGCCCGGCCAACCTGGACCCCGTGTACGGCTTCGAGATGGCGTACGAGCGCGACCAGCGGGCCCTGCAGCTGTACGTCTCGCGGTTCGGCGCGGAGCGGCCCGAGACGCTCCGCTGCCGGTTCAGCTTCGCCGCCGACCTGCACGCCCTGAACAAGGTGGACGAGGCCGTGCGGCAGGCCGCGCAGTGCGGTGAGTCGCTCGCCGCGCGGTACGGCCCGGGGCATCCGTACACCGCGCTGAACCAGGTGCGGCAGGGGGTGTACCTGCGGGCGGCGGGCGAGCCCCGGGAGGCGGCGGAGCTGGGCCGCGCCGCCCTGGGGCTGCTGGTCGCCAAGGTCGGCGAGGGCCACTTCTGGGTCGCCACCGCCGAGAACTCGCTCGCCGCCACCCTCGCGGCGGACGGCAGGACCGGGGAGGCCGCGGCCCTCACCCTCCGCGCCCTGCGCCGGCTGCGCGACCTGGGGGTCTCGCACCGCCCGGACGGCCGCCGGGTGCAGGCCCACCACGCCCGGCTGACGACCGGCGACACGTCCGTGCCGGAGCCCCGGTCGGGATACGACATCGATCTGGAACTGCCCTGACCGCACGGGCCGCCCCAGAGCCCCTCCGGCCGCTTCCGGTCACCTCCGGCCGCCGCCGGCCACCGAGCGAAAGGCGAACGCACGTGGCAGCCCCCTCGCATCCCCCGTCGCACCCCCTCCCGGGCCGACGGACCGACACGCTCCGCGAGTTCCACTGGACCCGGGACCGCCACGGCCGGATCACGGCGCTGTGCGAGGAAGCCGTCGCCGGGCAGCCGGCCGTCCGCTCGCTGGCCCACTACAGCAGCGGCATCCTCGACTTCGCGGTGTGCGCGGCCGGCCGGTCCCCGTTGAGCGGCCTGATCGCCGAACCCGACGAGGAGTTGCAGGACGAGGCACTGCCGGGCAGCCGGCTGCTGCTGTGCACCCAGGACCTCGGTGCGGCGCTCCGCCCGCTGGGGACCGGCGAGTTGATGCGTACGGTCGTCGCCAACGCGCGCGGCGGCCTGTGGGGCGGCCGGATCAAGCCGGGGGAGTTCCTGGCGGCCCTCACCGACGACCCGCACGGGGTGCGCCCGATGGACGCGGCCATGAACCGGCTGACCACCCGCATCCGGGTCGATGTCCACTCGCTGCCCGACGAGTTGCCGGGCGGCGCTCCGGAGGCCGGGCCCGTGCTCCGGGCGGGCGGTTCCCCGGAGTCCTCGCTGCGGGTCGACTTCGGCACGGGGGCCGGCCCGGACACGGGGACCGAGGCACGCCTGCGCGACCTGTGGCACCGGCACGTGGACGACGTCGACCTCCAGTACGCGGCGTACTACCGCGACTGGACCCTGGTGTGCGCCGGCGACACCTTCGACTCGCCCGCCCTCGGGCCGCGCTTCATCGACGTCAGCGTACGCACCCGGCGCACCGCCTACCGGGACCTCTCCCGGGTCCTGCGCGGCCATCTGGCCCGGCTCACCGACGCCCTGCACCTGGTCGCCCCGGCGACCGACGGCCACCCGCCGCTGGACCGGCTCGTCCTCGACGTGCAGGAGGGGGCGGTGTACGTCCTCTGGGTCTCACCCCGCGAGTTCGTCATCGGCGTCACGCTGGACCAGCTCCGGGTCGCCCCGGCCGAGCACCGGCTGCGGCGGCTCGTCCGCGAGGTGCGCGGACTGTCCGGAGGGCGCGGGATGGACGGGACGGACGGGGTGGGCGAGCCGCGCGACCTCACGGCGCGGCCGGCACGCTGAGCGCCCCCCACACCTCCTCCGCGAGCAGCTCGACGGTGCGGGCGGCGGTCAGCGGGTGCGGGGGCCCGGCGTTGTCCAGCCGGTGCACCGGCAGCACCTCGACCGCGTACGCGTACTCCCGGCAGATCCGGCGCAGTTCGCCCAGCTGCGCCTCGGTCGGGGCGGCCGGGGACCGGGCGTGGTACCAGTCCGCCACGGCCCGCCGGAAGTCCACCGTGAGGGACCTCACCAGGGTCACGCAGCCCAGCAGGCCGAGCTCGGCGGGGGTGGTGGCGCCGCGCCGGCCCACCGCCCGGCCGGCCATCCGCCGGCCGGCGGCGTCGAGGACCGCGAGCACGTCCAGGAAGCTGCTCCTCACGGCCCCCGGAAGCGCCTGGGTACCGGCCTCGTCCTCGGCGGGGCCGCCCGGCCCCGGGAAGTCCGCCGAGGTGCCCGGCGCGGACCGCTGCGCCGTCGCCCCGGTCCGCGCCTCGGTCGCCAGCTCGGCCATCGCGCGGCTCAACCCGTCCAGCCGGTCGCTCTGCTGGGCGAGGTCACGGCGCATCCGCTCGCCCAGCCGGTCGAGGTCCTCCTCGCGCCGGCCGTCCACGATCCGGCGTTCGAGCTGCCGCAGCGCCTCGTGCACGCGCCGGGGGAAGTCGCCCTGCCGGTACACCAGCGGCCGCGACCCGATCACCCGGGCGAGCCGGTCCTGCATGGCGTTGGCCGCCCGCCCGTTGACGACGACCAGCGGCTCGAACCGGGCCGGGCTCACCGCGCCGCGCAGCCCCTGCACGTGGGCGGCGACACGTTCGACGTCGTCGGCGACGAGGACGGAACGGGTCAGGATCACCGCGAGGTGGGCGTTGGTGGCCGGGGCGATCCAGTGCAGCACCTCCTCCGGGACGCCCGCGGGCGACGAGAGCCGGGACGCGACCGGATCGCGGGAGGCGATGCGCCACTGGCCGAGCCCCAGTGCCTCGTGCACCTCCGCCTCCACCTGCCGCCGGGAGACCTTCTCGTGCAGCTCGCGCACGGCGCGGAGCGCGTTCTGGGCCGGCACCTCCCGGACCGCGCCGTCCTCGTCCTCGCTGATCTGCCAGGCCTGCCGGCAGGTCTTGAGCACCTCGCGCGGCACCCCGTCCGTCAGCTCGTGCAGCAGCCGGAGCGCGTCCGGGCCGAACGGGCCTGAGGCCCGCAGCCCGCGCAGCGGCGGCTCGGCGCTCTCCGCCGTACCGACGTAGGTGTCGACCAGGCGGACGGTGAGCTCCTCGCTGAGCCCCGCCGGCCACAGCTGCACCAGCCGCTCGTGCACGCTCGGGCGCAGCGCCTGGAGGCCGCGCGGGGAGACGCAGAAGACCAGCAGGCCGCCCCGGCTGGCGAAGATGTTGACCAGGCGTTCGAAGGCGTCCACGAAGACCCGCCCGGTGTCGGCGGGCCAGTCGAGCACCTTCTCCAGCGAGTCCAGCAGCAGGACGTACGGCTTGCCGACCCTGCCGTGCAGGAACCCCTGGACCGCCAGCGCGTCGAAGACCAGGTCGATGCCGGCCGCCGCACCGGCCGGGCCGACGGCCCCGGGCTGCGGGCCGATGGACTCCGTGATGCCGCGCTCGCGCAGGGGCTCGGCGGGCTCCATGCCGTTGAGCCACTTCCAGACCATGCGGGTGTGCCGGGGGTCCAGCAGCAGGGCCAGCGCGGTGGCGAACCTGCGGTGCTCGGTGACCTCTCCGAGCGTGCCGCGCAGGTCCGCGTGGATCACCTCGGGGTCGTACCGCAGCGCCGAGACCACCTTGGCCGGGTCGAGCGTGTGGTCGCGCAGCCCCGCCGCGATGTCGTCCAGGTCGCCGAGGCGCGGGTCGGGGCCCTGCTCGCCGACCCGCCGGGCCGTGACGTAGGCGTAGTAGTCCCGGACCAGGTCCTCGAAGGCGCGGCGGCCCGCGTCGGTGTCCCCGGGGCCGCGCAGCCGGTCCCGGTACATCCGTCCCATGTCCTGCATCGGCTCGTCCACGATCCAGGTGGCGGGGCGTTCCGGCCGGGCGCCGAGGAGGGCGTAGACCTCGCGCAGGGCGTGGCTCTTGCCCAGGCCGAAGTGGCCGACCAGGGCGATCGCCCGCCCGCGCCGGCCGCCCGGGGGCCGCTCGGTGAGGTAGTCCTCGACCAGCTGGGTGAGTTCGTCGATGGTCGGTGTGCGGACGGTGGCGCTCCCCGAGTCCGACGCTTCGACGGGGACGTCCCCGAGGTCCGCCGAGGGACCGAGGCGGACGACCGGGATCACCGGGAAGGGGTTGCCGCGCCGGCTCTCTCCACTGTCTGGGGCCACGATGGCACTCCTCGTGCTTCCGATCGGGGTCTGTCCGGCTGGTGCGGCGGGCCGGGGCGCGGATGCGCGTGCGGCGGTGCGGGCAGGGGTGCGGGGCGTGGATCCGGTGTCAGGGGGCGCGGCCCAGGTCGCTGCGGGTCCGCCGGCTGTGGGCGCGCACCTGCTCGGCCAGGTCCTCGCCGGTGATCCGTACCGGCCGGCCTGCCCGGGTGTGGGCCTCCGCCGCCGCGTGGAAGATCTGCCGCAGCTCCCGTACGTCGCCCGGCTGCCAGCGGGCCGCCCGGGCCCGGAGGACCGCTTCCCGGAGGGTCAGGTCGTCCGCCGGGTCGTCGGGGTCGGGGTGGTCCGAGCGGGCGCTCCGCCCGAACGTCACGGCGTCGTCGGGCTGGAGCGGGCCGAGCGCGAGGTGGGTGAAGGCCCGGTCGGCCGCCAGCTCCCGGACCACCTCTCCGGCGGTCTCGCTCGCGCCGTGGCTGACCTCGACGAAGAGCAGGATGCGGCTCTGCGCGTGGCTGAGACAGGTCATGAGGAACTTGCTCCGCACGCCCGGGTCCTTCCACTCGATGTGCGGGACCACCGCGAGCAGCAGGGCGTTCTCCTCGGCCAGCAGGGCGCTGATCGCGGCGAACGCCTTCGAGGTGCTCGCGCCGTGCAGCACCGGGTCGACGCCGTCGGCCGTCGGCAGGCCGGTGCGGAGCGCGGCCACGATCTTGTCGCGGATGGTCTCGTTGATCGCCGCCGTCGACGCGAAGTCGCCGTTGTCGTCGACGCAGATCCCGCGGCCGTCGTTCACGTAGCCGGCGGTCATCGCCACCACGTGCCGCAGCGCCCGGGCCGGCGGCTCCGCGCGGGCCGCCGCGTTCTCGATGACCTGCTGGGCCCGGTGGATGCAGCGGTGGATCAGCGTGGTCTTGCCCATCCCGACCGGGCCGGTCACCACGACCAGGTGCCCCCGGTCCACCTGGGGGCTGACCATGTGAGCGAGCCGTCGCAGGCACTCCTCGAAGAGGTCCAGCTGGTCCCGCGCGTGGTCGACGTCCACCCACTGGCCGACGTGGCTCGCGTCGTCCCACGGAACCAGCGGATGGTCGTCCAGGGGAGGGCTGACGAAGCCCGGCATGGTCCGGTCGCTTCCCGGGACCCGCACCCCGTAGGGGTTCTCCCGCTCGGATGCCGTCATGCGCCCCCTCCCGGCGTACGGCGGGCGAACCGCTCGCGCACGGTACGCCAACGCCAGTGCACGGCACGCCGGTCCAGCCCGGCGAGCGCGCCCAGCTCCCTGTCCAGGCGGAGCCGCACGCCGTGCGCCTCCCGGAGGCGCGCCTGCCTGCCGAGAAACCCGCCGCCGTCCTCGGCGGCGAGCGGCCGGGCCAGCGGCAGCCCTTCGGTCAGCCGCCGCGCCTCCGCCCGCCGCGCGGCGGGGCCGGATATCCGGGCGAGGGGCGCGGTGAGGGTCTCGCGCGCGGCCAGCACCGCGGCGTGGTCTCCGTACCCCTCGGATTCGTACGCGGCCAGATAAGTCCCCACAGCCGTACGGTACGTCAGCTCGCCCAGCGCCAACTGCTGCCTGTTCGCCCGTCTTTCGGCGTTCACCCGCTCCGAGGCCTGGCCGGCGAGGGTGAGCAGGGCGCCGGCCACCAGCAGGGGCAGCGAGGTGAGGAGCTCCGCCGGCCAGCCCTTCTCCTTCTTCTCCCCGGCGCCTCCCGGCGTCCCGGCGGCCGCCGCCATCAGCGCGGAACAGGCTCTCGCGAAGTCGTCGCTCCGCGGCCCGCCGGCCCACTCCTCCACCGTGACCGGCCGGTCCGCACCCGCCGGCAGCACCCGGCCGGGCCCGGGGGAACGGCGGTCGAGCACACCCAACCGCGTCCCCGCGGCGACGAGTTCGGCCCGGTGCGCCGGGTCCAGACAGTAGACCAGCAGGACGTCGCGCCCGGGGTCCGTGGACACGGCCCGCAGGACGGAGGCCGCGAAGGCGGAGGATGCGGAGTATTCCGGGGTAGCGGCCGGTGCGGCGTCCGCCGCCGGGGCGAGGAGGAGCGGCAGGGCCACCGCGACCACCGTCAGCAGTCCGGCTGCGCGGGGTGGTCCCGCCCGCCGCCGCTCGCGCGTCTGCCCCATGTGCGTCCTTCCGTCCGCCGGTCCTCGCGTGCCGGCCGTCGCCGCCCCGGCGGCCGCCGGTCCCGTTCACGCGGCGGCCCGTCCGCTGGATTCCTGTCCCGGAGCCTCGCCGAGCGGGTCCGGGGCCGCTGCGCGGGGGTCGGTGTCCGACGGTCCGTCGCAGGAGGAGTGACGTTCTTGGTCCGCCCGGGGTTCCCCGCGCGTCCCCGGCGGCCCCGCACCGCGCGCGAGCAGCGACTGACCGGTCGCGTGGAGCAGGTTGACGGTCACGACGGCGGGTCCGACGATGGCGACCGTGCCGGGGAAGTCGTGTTCCAGGGCGAGGGCGATCAGCACGGCGGTGATGCCGTTCTGCTGACCGAGCCCCAGCACGATCCGGTCCCGCCGCTCCAACCCGCGTACGAAGAGCGGCATGACGCACAGGGCGACCAGCGCCTGGGCGCCGAAGGCCGTGGCGCCGAGCAGCAGCCCGGGCCACAGCGCGACCCCTTGGGCGAGGAAGAGCCCGAGTACCAGGGAGGCGGCGAGGAAGGCGGTGGCGACCGCACGGCCCAGCGTCTTCGCGAAGACCCGTCGGCGCACCACCAGCCCGGCCACCGCCACCGCGAGCATCAGCGTGCCCACCGCCGCGAGCACCAGCATCAGCACGACCAGGAGCCCCGCCGCCACCTCCCCCGCGCGCCGGAACGGCGGTACGGACACGAGCGCGGGCGCCGCCCGGCGCCAGGCCCACCACAGCAGCACCACGCCGGCCAGCAGTGCCGCGTTCATCGCGAGTCCGGTCAGCCACCCCCCGGCGCCGCCCCCGGCGATCGCCGGCGCGCCCCGGTGCCCCGCGGCCGCATAGGCGTACCCCGCCGCGTACAGCGTCAGGAGGACGGTCATCGGGTCGTCGAAGGCCGCCCACGCCATCAGCAGCGAGCGGGCCCGCTCGGACATCCTCCCGCGCCGGTCGAGCGCGGCGACGGAGAGCGGGTCGATCTGCGCCACCGCGATGCCCAGCACCAGATGGGCGGGCCGCCCGAACGCCAGCACCATCACCCCGGCGATGAGCGCCGCCTTCAGCACCACGCCGAGGGTCACCGCCGCGACCACTCCGCCCAGGTCGGCCCGTAACGCCGCGAGGTCGATCCCGTAGGTGCTTCCGTACAGCCCCACGGCCAGCAGGAGACTCGTCCCGAAGGTGTACCCCCAGGTACCGGCCAACGCCGACGGGTCGACGGCGAGACCGCACAGCACCCCGGCCACCAGCGCGCCCACGGCGCCGAGCACGATGCCGGGAACGGCCGGCGGCACTTTCCGCCGCACCGCGCCCCACCACTTCCGCACCGCGCACCCCCTTCCCCGCGCGACCGCCCCCTCGCGACGCCCGGTGGCAGCCGCATCGTAGGGGCACCAACGCCACGGCGACAGGTGCATCTCGCCCTGGCGCAGGCACGCCGACCCGAATCAGCCACGCCGCCGAACCCGGCCGGGCCGGCGCACCGGCCGCCCCCCGGACCCTGCCCGGGCCCCGTCGGGAACCGGCCGCTCCGCCCGGCGCCACCCCGCGTCCGGTCCGCCCCGGCGCCACCCGCGTCGGGTCCGGCCCGCTCCGGCCGCCCTCCTCGGCGTCCGTCCGGCTCCGCCGCCGGGCCGGTGTGGTCCTTCCTGGACGATGCCCGCCCGGAGCGGCCGCCGAACCCGGGGGCGCCGGGGAGTCGGGGGCGCCCGGGGGCGGGGGCACGAGGGGGTCGGGGGCGCCCGCGGAACCGCGCTCCGCCCCGGCCGACGCGTGCGCCGGGTCGAAGCCGCGGGCGGGTGCTGGGAGGATGGCTGGCATGGACATCCGGCGCAGGAACAACATCACCGTCACCGGCAACCCGCGGGGTCCGGTGGTGGTGCTGGCGCACGGATTCGGGTGCGACCAGAACCTGTGGCGCCTGACCGTGCCGGCGCTGACCGAGGACTACCGCGTGGTGCTCTTCGACTACGTCGGGTCCGGCGGCTCCGACCTGTCCGCCTGGACCGAGGAGCGCTACTCCTCGCTCGAGGGGTACGCGCAGGACGTGGTGGAGGTCTGCGAGGAGCTGGATCTCGAAGGGGCGGTGTTCGTGGGCCACTCGGTCAGCGCCATGGTCGGGGTGATGGCCGCGAAGAAGGCGCCCGAGCGGATCGGGGCGCTGGTGATGGTCGCCCCGAACCCCCGGTACGTCGACGAGGGCGGCTACCGGGGTGGCTTCAGCGCCGAGGACATCGACGAGCTGCTGGCGTCGCTGGAACTGAACTATCTGGGCTGGTCCTCCGCGATGGCCCCGATGATCATGGGAAATCCGGAGCGGCCCGAGCTGGGCGAGGAACTGACCAGCAGTTTCTGCGCCACCGACCCCACCATGGCCCGTGCTTTCGCCCGCACCACGTTCCTCTCCGACAGCCGCCGGGACCTGGCGGGCGTCACCGTGCCGACGCTGGTGCTGGACTGCACCGAGGACATGATCGCGCCCCCGGAGGTCGGTGCGTACGTCCACCGCGCCATCCCCGGCTCCACCCTCGTCACCCTCGACGCGACCGGCCACTGCCCCCAGTTGTCGGCTCCCGACGCCACGAACGCCGCCCTCACCGCGTTCCTGGCCGGTTTGGAATGACCGGCCGACCGGGGCGGGAACCCGGCCCACCCGGCGCGTGCGCCGCGGCCGCCTCGGACCCGGCACTCGCGGCGCTGCTGGAGTCGGGCGCCGAGGAGTTGTACGAGAGCGCCCCCTGCGGCTACCTGTCGACGCTGATGGACGGCACCGTCGCGAAGATCAACGACACCCTGCTCGGCTGGCTGGGGCTCGACCGGGACGCGGTGGTCGGCCGGATGCGCTTCGTCGACCTGCTGACCGTCGGCGGCAGGCTCTACCACGAGACCCACTTCGCGCCCCTGCTGCGGATGCGCGGCCGGATCAGCGGGATCGCCCTCGACATCAAGCAGACGGAACGCGTCGGCGGGGGCCGGATGCCGGTGATGGTCTCCGGCGTGATCATGCACGGCAGCACCGGAGACCCGCTGCTGATCCGCATCACCGTCTTCGACGCCCGCGACCGCCGTGCCTACGAGGAGGAACTCCTGCGGGCCCGCCACGCGGCCGAGGAGGCGACCCGGCGGGCTCAGGCCGACCGCGCGAGGTTGCAGGACGCCCTCGCCGTACTCCAGCAGGCGCTGCTGCCCGACACGCTCCCGGCGGTCCCGGGCATGGAGGCGGCGGCGCACTACCACACCGCCTCCCCGGACCGCCTCGGCGGCGACTTCTACGACGTCTTCCCGGTCGACGGCACCCGTTTCGCCTTCTTCCTCGGCGACGTCTGCGGCAAGGGCCCCCAGGCCGCCGCCGTCACCGCGCTGACCCGCCACACACTGCGCGCCGCGGCCCTGCACGACCCCGACCCCGTCTCGGCCCTCGCCACCCTGAACACGGTGCTGTACGAGCGCTACTCGGGCGGCCCGGACCCCCGCTACTGCACCGCCGTCTTCGGCGTACTCGAAACCGACCCGGCCACCGGCCAGGTCGACGTCCACCTCGCGTCCGGCGGCCACCCGCCGGCTCTCGTGCTGCGCGCCGACGGCCGCGCCGACTACCTGCCCACCCCCGGCGGCCTCCTGGTCGGCATCCTCGCCGACGCGGACTTCGTCACCGCCGACACCCGCCTGGGCCCCGGCGACACCCTCCTGCTCTACACCGACGGCCTCACGGAAGCCCGTACGGGCAAGGACTGCGCGGGCCTGTACGGGGACGAGGCGCTGCGCGACTTCGCCCGGGCCCGGGCGGGCACCCCCGCCCCCGCCCTCGTCCGCGCCCTGACCGTCCTGCTGGACAGCTTCGGCCAGGGCCTCAACGACGACACCGCCCTGTTGGCGCTGGGCGTACCCGCCGAGAACGGCAGCGGCCCGGGCGCGGCGGCAGCGACCTGAAGCGCGACCGGTGCCGCCCGGGCAGAAATCCGATGCGCCGGACGGCTTTCGCCCTCGGGCCCTCGACACCGAGGCACCCACCCGCCTGGACGGCGCCCGGCCGACGGGACGACGAGGGGCCGGACTCACCGAGCCCGGCCCCTCGAAAACCGGCTTGCGGGTGCTCCCGCCGAGCGCCGAAGCTCGCCACGGAGCCGGGCGGCGTCGTCCGAGTGGCCGTCCGCAGAGCCCGCCCGACACCGCCGGAGCGGGCGCGCCTGATGCCCTCGGCTTTCGGCCCGCTCTGCGACCGGGGCCCGTCGTGCCCAGGGTCCGCCACGACGGCACTGTCGTCAGCTGTCGTCCCGCACGTCGTCCGGGCTGAGCCCCGCTTCTTCCAGCGCCTCGCCCATCGTGCGCCCGGTGGCGCCCTTGTCCTGCTCGGTGGCCGCCCCTTCTTCGCCGGGCGACGCGACGACGGCGTCGGTCGACGTCGTCTTGGGGCGGTTCTCCTCGGGAGTGGTCATGGCCTCCTCCTCTCGTGTCGGGCTGAGGGCGGGCTCAGGCGGGGTGGTCGGGCTGCTGCTCCGGAGGTGTGCCGCCACCCTTTCCTCCGCCCTTGCCTCCGCGGTCGGTGCCGTGGGTGTGCCCGCCGGTCCCGCCCGGCTGTGCCGCCTTGCGGGCCTGACTGTCCTGCGGTGTGCTCGCGCCCTTGTCACTGCGCCGCAACTCGGGTTGTTGGGGGTTGGACATGTTCGCGACTCCTTCTGCGACTCTGCCGGCCGAGGCCCGCGCCCGGGGACGGCGCATCACGCCGCTCCGGGGCGGACCGTGCGGGGCCGGTGCACTCCGACGCCGGCCGTCCTTGCGTCGGGCCCGCGTCGTCCGTCCTTCTACTTGTCGAAGACGGCCTTCTGTACCTCGTTCGGTCCGTCGAACCGGTCCGCCGGGGCGTCACCGAGTTTGGTGACGAGTGTCTCCTCCGCGCCGTTGTCCCGGGCCCGCGAGACCAAGTCGTCCCGGCTCGCGGGGTACTCGGCTCCCTTGAGCGCCTTCTGCAGGTCGATCGGGCTGATGTCCGCCACAGTGCTCTCCTTGCTGGTCCGTGTGGTGTGGTGTGGTGATCCGTCCGGGCGGCCGGGAAACGGACACCTCTCGGGCGTCGGCTCTCTCCCCGGCCCGCGAGCGGGACCGGAAGGCCGGCCCGCGGTTCCGCAGGCGCCCTCGTGCTCACGCCCTCGGGCCCGGCGTTTCGGTACGGACGCCGGTCCGCCGCCGTCAGCGAGGGGCACGGTACGTCCGTTGTACGGGCCGCGGCGCTCGTACCCCCGCCCGCTGCGTACGTGCGGATATCGGAGCGCCCTCTCCAGTCTGCGCATCGCTCCGCCCCGCCGCCACCGGGTCCGGCCCGGAGTCCCGCGCGGAGCCACGCCCCTGCGGACGACGGTGCGTCAGGGCGTCAGGTCGCCCTGGTCGGGGTCGCCCCACTCGGCCAGCAGTACCGTGGCGTCGTCGTCGAGCCGTCCCCCGTGATGGGTCAGGATCGCGTGCGTGAGGCGGCGCAAGGTCTCATGGAGCGTGAGTCGGCCGGCGTGATGACGCATGACGAAGTCGACGAAGCGTTCGAGTCCGAATTGTTCGCCCTTCCCGTTGCGGGCCTCGACCACCCCGTCGGTGTAGAACAGCACCCGGTCACCGGGCTGGAGCTGCTCCTGGCAAACGGTCACCGGCAGTCGCAGTCCGACGCCCATGGGGCCGGCCGGCGGGCACCGGAGCTCGCTCGACCACCGTCCGTCGCGGATGAGCACCGGCAGGTGGTGGCCGCGGTTGATCCACCGCAGCCGGCCGGTTCCCATGTCGAGGTGGGCGAGGATGCCGGTCACGTAGCGGCTGACGCCGAACTGTTCGATGAGAACGTCTTCCACCGCCTGACCGGTCTCCACCAGGTCGGCACCCTGGCGGCGGGCGTTGCGGCAGGCGGCCACCGCGATGTTGGCGGTCAGACCGGCGGTGGCGTCGTGCCCCATGGCGTCGAACACGGACAGGTGCAGGGTGTCGCCGGAGACGGCGTAGTCGTAAGCGTCCCCGCCGACCTCGTACGCCGGTTCCGACACGGCTCCCACGGTGCAGTTGCGGCCGGCGAACGCGGAGGGCGGGGTGAGGTGCCACTGCATCTCCGCGGCCACGTTCATCGGTGCGGTACGGATCAAGCGGGCGTAGGAGTCGCTGTGGGACCGTTTGCTGAGCAACAGCAGGGCCACCAGCGAGGCGAGATTCCGCAGCGCGTCGTGAACCGCCTCGTCGTCGTCCGCCGTGTCCACACGCAGCACGCCGAGCCGCTCCACACCGTCCACGATCGGTACCCACCACCGGAGGAGACCCCAATCGGCCGTCCGTCGTGGCTCCAGGACGAGGTCCACCCGCTGGAAGGCCAGACCCGCGACGGTTCCGTCGGCCGCCAGCCGCAACCCGCCTTCACCGGCATCGGGCCCTCGGCCGGTCACCTGGCGCAGGACCTTGCCCTGCAGGTCCACCAGGAAGAACGTCGCCCCGTGCAGGCCCACCGCGTCGGCGTGCGAAGCCACCATCTCCGGCAAGTCCCCCAGGACCGCGATGTGACTGGCCGCCAGGAGATCGGTGAGTGCGCCCGCCACCTTCGCGGTGTCCGTCATGAGGGCGTACCTCCTTCTGATCGGGTAGCTTCGCCGTCCGTCGCCCCGGGGGCCACCGGCGCCGCAGCCGTCGCCTCGCCCGAGGCGACGGCTTCCGCCTACCCCCGTTTGAGGCCGTAGCCGCGTCCACCGGGATGCTGGGGTGCCCGCGGTCCCCCTTCACCCGCCCGGACGGGAAGCCTCGTGCCGGTGCCCTCCCGCTCGTGGGGGCGGCTTTCCCCACCTGGCCGACCGGTGGGTGAACCACGCGGTGGGGTGGGCGTCGGACAGCAGGAGTGCCTGGGCGTCGTCCACCGTGACCGGCAGGGGGACGCGACCGGCATGGGGAGGGGCACCCGGACGCACTCGGCCCGCAGTACGTCCAGTCCCCCGGCGGCTTCCGGACCACCGAAGAACACGGTGCCCGCCCCGGCAGCCCCGTGAGGTGGCGTCGTCGCACTGCGCGTAGGGGCGTGCGAGGCAGTAGCCGCAGGTTCCGCCCCCACCGTGGACCGCATCACTACTCGCCGTCGGGGTCGCCGAGTAAGTCGGCTCCGGATCACGTCGTGCGGGTCCCTGATCTTCGGTCGCGGGACATCACCCAGGGGTCCGTCCCCCCACGCGTGCCACACCACGGCCTTCACGGTCTTCTCCCTCCTCTCCGCTCCGTCCACCGGAAGCGGGAGAACCGGACAGCGGGCGGGGTGACGCCGACCGGGTCGGCAGGTGACCGGGCGGCCAGCATGGCCGCCCACTCGGCACGGGTGGGACTCGGCACCGTTGCCTCGGGGGCCACGGGGAGGGAACGAAAGGCACCCCGACGGCGGCGACCGGCCGGGACAGCGAGCGGGCAACTCGATTCCAGCCTGCGCGCTGATCGACAGGCGTACAAGCCGACCCGTCCACGCCGCCGGGCAGTGGCCACGACTGTCACGGACGTCGGCCCCGGACGGCAGGGTCGTGCGGGCCGGATCACCGGACGGGGCTCTTGCCCTCGTCCGCTTCGGAGGGGCAACGGCTCGTCCGGTCGCTTCCACGACGGCCCCACCCGGGCGTGCCCGAACCTGCCCGGGCGAGCAGGGAGGGAGAGGAGCAGCGGGCACGGAGCCGCCGGCCCGTCGGTGGATGCGACGGGGCGAACGCCACACCGGCGTGCCGCCTTCGTGCGACTCCTGCCCGGATGAATCCGAAGGCCTCTCGCCGCGTCGCGTCAGCGTCCCGACGGACCTGACCGCCGCACGGACCTGACAAGCTGCACGGACCTGACAAGCTGCACGGGCCTGACGAGCTGCACGGGCCTGACCGGCTGCCCCGGGTGGCCCGCGTCCTCTTCCGTACGCCGGCTCGGAGGACGCCGTCCCTGAGCGCCGAATCCCGCCGGGGCTCCCACCGGCACTCTCGTCCAGCGTCCGGGCGGTCTTTCGATCCTGGGCGTCGCGCGCCCTCGGTTCCGACTGCCTCGCGTACCAGAAGCACGTGCGCGGGCCCCGTCGGCCGTGATCGGTCAGGGAGCCTGCATCCCCGGGTTCTCGTCCACCCGGCACCTGACCGTGTACCGGCCCCGGGAAGAGCGGCCCGCCGACGGGCAAATAGAATCTGTCCCATGTCGAAGCCTGACGCCCTGCTTGTCGATGTTGTCGCCCTGGTGGAGTCCGGGCACAGCAACCAGTTGCCTCTGACCGTGGTCGCCGGTGGTGCGGTCATCACGGGCCGGCTGGCTCCCGAAGCCGTCTGGAGGCAACGGGTGTCGGAGGTCCTGGCGGACTCGGCCCACTTGACCGACTTCGCCGCCATGTTCACCACTGCGGCGCACGAGGACGGACCGCCCACGCATCTCCACTTCCACGTGGCACGGATCCTCCAGGGCACGGTGGGCATCCCGGAGACCGGCGGAATGTACCGGGTCGCGATCGAAGACGTCAGCTCATGGACGATGGGCGACTTCAGCTACTCCGACCACTGACCCACCCACTACCGGCCCCCTGGCCACGAGCTTCACATCACGGAGGGTCCGACCGGCTGCGCCGGTCGGACCCTCCGTGATGCCGGTGACCGACGGCTCGCGCTCGGCCGTCGGTCAGGCGGCCTCGGTGGCGCCGAGCATCGCGGACGCGTGCTCCACCGGGTCGAGAACGCGGGTGGGCGCGGGGGCCTGGGGAAGGCCGCGGCAGGTGAAGCCGAGCTGGGTCATGGCCCGGACGACTTCGCCGGCGCTGAAATCGCGGCGGTCCTGGCGCGTGACGACCTGGCCGACCTGCTTGACGGGGTAGGTGCGTCGGCCGATGATCACGGACTCGCCCGTCACCGGCTCGGGCGCGATGCCCTTCATCGACTCCAGGACTCCGCTCTTGGTGAGGTCGAACGGGAAGCGGGCGATGACGAAGCGCATGGTGCCTCACAGGGAGAGGAACGGAAAAAGGAAGTAGTGCTGCGGCGGTGGAACGGCTCCGGAAAGACCCGGGCGAGGACACCCGGGGCACTGCCGTGTACGTCGACCACCGGCAAGACGTCGAGGTGGCCGTGGCGCCTCATGTGCCCGACCTCGGCCATGGTGGTCACCGGCGAGGCGAACTGCCCTCGTCCATCGAGGATATCGCGCAACCGGAGACTGTCCGAGTACGCGGAGCCGTCTCGCTCCGCCGCGGGCCGAGCCCGGGCGGCAGGTACGCCAGGAAGGCCGCTGTCGTCGCGAACGGGCAGATGCTCACTGCGGGCGCTCAACACCGGAATCCGACCGCGACCGCTCGGCCGACAGCACCCTCCGGGCGGTCCTGGGCGGCCGGACCACCCCATGAGCCGTGCCGCACACCGACTGCGTCGGAGCCCGCTGCGGGACCGTCGGTCACGTTGCGGTGGACGATGGGCCTCCTGGCACCAGCGGCATCCTTCGATACCCCTTTTCCGCATTTTCCGCACACCGCATCCGGCACGGAATTTCGGTAAGGGAATAGCAGTGCCGGGTACCAAGATCGAATGGCGCACACGGCCCGACCGGAATCTTGAGGCGAATGCGGCGCGAAATGTTCGACCGCGACATGTTCGACCGCGACACGTTCGACCGCGACACGGAGACGACGGAACGAATGATCTCGCACGACGTGACATACCGGACGTCGGTCCGTAGCACAAATTTCGAAAAAGGTTCCGACGCGAAGAAGTGCCGGGCCGCGTGCTGTGTGCTGGGTGCTGTGTGCGGTCGATAGCACTGCGGGAAGACGATTGCGGCCGGGGCCGCGCCCGTGGGGTGACGAGCCCCGACCACGACGTGGCACCAAAATGATCAGGCGGGGGCGATGTTCTCGGCCAAGGGGCCCTTGTGGCTCGGCACGATGTCGAAGATGACCTTCTGACCTTCGAGCAGCTCACGGAAGCCCTGGGCGGCGATGTTCGAGAAGTGGGCGAACACGTCCTCGCCGCCACCGTCCTGCTCGATGAACCCGAAACCCTTGGCCGCGTTGAACCACTTCACGGTGCCTGATGCCATGTCATGTCTCCTTTGGGGCAGTACGCCGAGATCCGTGATGTCACGTATCCGGGTCGCCACGATGGGTCGCCCTGACCGGGAAATAACCGGAAATCCACAGCTCTTCCCGTGTCCGATGATTCCGGCGCAGGCGCGTGAAGCGTCGGGAACCACGAATGCAACTGATACCGACAGTAGCATGCGGCAACAGTGCGGGTACGCCAGATGATTTCGCTCTGCTGCCCGTGGTAAACACACTCCGCGCAAGGCACACCAAACCCTGACCTCACGGCCACAGATATTGCCCCACCAGGAACATACGGTTCCTGGCGTAAAGCCTTCGCCGTACCTGCGCCGCAGGGAGAAGACATTCTCGACGATGCTGCTTTCCCCGCGCGGTGCCGCCGACCGGGTCAGCCGCACAGGATGGCGCGAGAACCGTCCCCGCGAGGACCGCCACGCGCGAACGCCCGCTGCCCCGGTCGCCTCGGCAGGGCGCCGGCCCTCCCTTACCCGGCTCGTACGCACACAGGCCGGTGGCACCGGGAGAGCCCGGCGCCCTCCCGGCGCAAGCCTCAGTTCTCGGGGGTACCGGACGAGCCGGCGGCGCGGTGGTGTTCGGCGTTGATGCGCCGGGCCTCTTCGAGCTGGTCCTCGAGGATGACGATGCGGCAGGCGGCTTCGACGGGTGTTCCCTGATCGACGAGTTCGCGGGCGCGAGCGGCGATGCGCAGCTGGTAACGCGAGTAGCGGCGGTGGCCGCCCGCGGAGCGCAGCGGGGTGATCAGGCGGGCCTCGCCGATGGCGCGCAGGAAGCCCTGGGTGGTACCGAGCATCTCGGCGGCCCGGCCCATGGTGTAGGCGGGGTAGTCGTCGTCGTCGAGACGTCCGAAGGATTCGCCTGCTGTCACTTGCACCTCTCTGGAGAACGCGTGGAGGGGCCCTGGTGCTTTCACACCAGGGCCCCGAAGGAACTGCTACACCATCTGCCGACCTCGTTACCGCGTCGGCCTTCTGTGTCCGCAAGCCCGACCGGAGTACTGCCGGGGGTGCGGGGATCGCGATTGCTTGACCGGAGACCACCTCACTATCGATGTCCTGCGGTACCCGGGTTCCAGATTTCCACCCGGGCGATCCTGATGGCGCTCAACTCCTCCGTTCTTTCCCTCTGGTTGAACCACTGATCAATGAACTGCCGATCGAGCGGGAACTGCGTTGTTGCTGGTACTGCGAATGGCTGGTGTTGCCGATCCTGCGAACTGCTGGTGGCCTTCGTCAGCGCCACTCTTCGGCAGCCAGCCCCGTCGCCCGTCCTGCACATGCTCCGGCTTGGAACCCCACTGCCGAACTTCCCGGTACGCGCGCCCGCAGCCGACGCCTTTACCGGGGGACCTCTGAACCTGCACTGCTGGTACTGCGCACTGCACTTCTGTACTGCTGACGGCGGCCCCTGATCACTGCGAGCCACCCGGTCCGGTCGCCAGCTCCGTCGCCCTCATGCAACTGCTCCGGCTTCGGAACTCCACCACCGCACCGTCCTGCGAACCGCTCTCGCGGGTACTGCGGCCCAGCAGTTCATCTCTGCGGGGCTTGCTCGATCTCGACTACAAGAGAAACCCTAGCGACAGCACCACCCAATGTCTACTCCGGCCGCTATAGATTTTCGCGCGCCGAACCCGCAGAGAGTCGACACCGGCAGGTGGGGAGGGGCAGGCCGACGCTCCGCCTCCTGACCGATCCGACGGAACGGGAGACCGGCCCGTTCGCCTACTCCACCCCGGCACGCATGTCCCAGCCCGACCGGCGCCGCTCGGAGTGGACGGCCAACGAGTCATCCCGGCGTCGACGACGGCGAGCCGGTCGCATGGATCCACCTGGCCGAGGTGGTGGAGCGCGCCGAGCGAGATGACGCGCCCACCGTGATCACCCGACGGGGCAAGCAGGTCGCGGCCGTCGTCTCCGTCGAGGTGCTGCGCGAGTACCAGAATGGGAAGAGCGCGAGATCAACCGGATCGTCGACGACCGCATGGCCAAGGCGGCACCCGGCATACCGATCGAGGACATCATCACGAGGGAGACGCCGGCACGCGGTGAGTGAGTACCGAACCGTCTTCTGGTCAGAGGCACAGGCCGAGCTCCGGAAGATCCCTTGCGACATGACCCTGCGCACCCTGGCCAAACCGACCGAGCTGGAGAGCGACCCCCTCGGCCGTGCCACCACGGCGCTCGCGTCAGAGCCAGAACGCCGTCGACCGCGGGTCGGCGACTACCGGATCGTCGGCACGATCGACCAGGGAGAGCCAGTGGTGTGGATCGTCCACGTCGGGCATCACTCCACCGTTGACGACACCTGATCCCGACCGATCCAGCGTCTGAACATCCGGCGCAGGTCCAGCAGGGCCAGACCTTCGGCCGTCACAGCGCCTCCCTCATCAGGGCCGAGCAGAGGTGACTGATCGCCAGAAGGACCAGCACCGAACCAGCACGGTACGGGCGAAGAGGCCGGGCCCTTAAGAGCCCGGCCCTTTCTGCTCCGCTTGTTCGCCACGTCAGCGACGTGCTGTTGTTCCATCCGCTCACACGTTGCAGCGGAACGTCTGCGGACTGATCCTGACCTGCGGCGGAGCCCCATCCAGGGCTCTGAACTGGGGTTTCTTCGTTGACATGCGTTGGCTCCCGACGGCCGTTTACGGGTGTCCTGCGGACTGGCCGGGCACCCCGGGCAGAGAAATGCATGGCACACCGGCGGGACCTCCAAGGAGACTGCGCAGGTGAGCGATTCCTACCCCTGCCCATGCTGCGGGCACCGCGTGCTTGGCGAGATGCCCGGCTCGTACGAGATCTGCCCCGTCTGCTTCTGGGAGGACGACGGGGTCCAGTTCCGCTGGCCGACCATGGGCGGCGGCGCGAACAAGGTCTCCTTGATCGCGGCCCAGCGGAACTACCAGGACTTGGGCGCCTGCGACGAGCACGGCCGCCGGTTCGTCCGCCCACCGGCCGAGGACGAGCTGCTCGACCCCGCCTGGCGCCCCATCGATCTGACCCGGGACTCCTTCGAGGACTGGGCAGCCGAGGACTGCGCCCCGTGGCCCGAGGACCTCTCGGTGCTCTGCTGGTGGCTCCCCACATTCTGGCGCCGGGACCATTCCGCGTCATGACCTCCCACATCGAGACACTCGTCCAGCAGCTCCACGGCGAGGCCGCCGCGTCCTACGACGCCCGCGCGGAGCTGATCTGGATCGGCGCCGACGCCATACCCGCCGTCATCGACGGCCTGCCTTCCCTCGGCGGCTTCGGTCAGCTGACCGCCATCGAGGTCTTCGAGCTGGACAGCGACAACCCGACCGTCCGCGATGGACGGCCATGGCCCTGGCGAGCCTGGAGATCGACGGCGCCATCAAGCCCCTGCGCCACGCCTATCGCGCCTGCCTGGAACGGGCGACCCCTCCGGACTGGACCGAGTCTGTCGGCATCCGCTGGGCCCTGACCGAACTCGGCGCACGCACCCCGTCATCCCGCCGCGCGCCCACGAGCCACCGCTGCGGACAACGCCCCCGGCTGGCCTTCAGCCCACTTCACCGAGCTCCTCAACGACCTGGCCGACCACGCCCAGGTGATCCTCTACTCACAGTTCTGGCGAGCGGACGCCGGCCGCCCGTACGGCGTCCCCGGCCCCGGCCCCGGCCCCGGCCCGGGAACTCGACTGGACCGCGCCCTGGGAGCACCTGACCGAGGAAGCCCGCGCCTGGTCCCTCCTGGAAACCACCGAAGCCCCCGTCGGCGACAACATCTTCGTCGCACCCACCTGGATCGACCGCAACGACCTGTTCCCCGGAGAGGTGACCAACGCCGTCCCAGCGACCCGAGGCGACCAACCGCGCACGCGCCGGTCTGCGCAGGCACCACCATTTCCCCGCGACGCAGTACGACCATTGGTAGCATCGACACCATGAGCGGTAGCAAGAAATACTCCATCAGCCTGCCCGAGAATCTCGCCGAGGCTGCACGCGCCCACGTCGGACCCGGCGGTTTCTCTGCCTACGTCGCCGAAGCTCTCGAGCAGCGGATCGCCATGGACAAGCTCCGGGAGATCGTCGCCGACTTCGAGACCGACAACGAAGCCCTCACCCGCGAGGAGGTCGAGGCCGCCCGCGCGATGCTGCGCCACGACCACCGGCGGCTCGGCGGGGCCGCCGCCTGATGCCCGGCACCCTCCTGCTCGACAGCGAAGGCCTCTCGAAGCTCTACCGCAAGGACCGCACTGTTGCGGCTCTGGTCCAAGCAGCGTCGGAGGAGGGCGTCCGTGTCGCCACCAGCGCCATGACCACTCTCGAGGCCGACTACGAGCGCATCCACCCTGCACGCATCAGGTGGGTCCTTTCCCGCGTCGACGTCCATGACATCACCAAGGAGATCACCGACCAAGCCGCCGCCCTCCTGCGCACCCACCGTCTCCACGGCCACAAGTACGCCATCGACGCCGCCTTCGCCGCCATCGCCCGCACCTCGCCCCGGCCGGTCACCGTCCTGACCTCCGACCCCGAGGACCTGACGCTCCTGTGCGGGCCTGCCGTAGAGGTCGTCAAGGTCTGAACACCGGCGCCACGTCCTGCACCGCACGGACCCGCCCCCAACGACTCACAGGCATGGACCCCACACAACAGAGGCCGACCCGGACCGCCAACAGGCGCACCGGGCGAGTCTCTTGACGAATCGTCAGACGTTGAAGCGGAACTCCACCACGTCCCCGTCCTGCATGACGTACTCCTTGCCCTCCATGCGGGCCTTGCCCTTGGCGCGGGCTTCGGCGACGGAGCCAGTCTCGACGAGGTCGGCGAAGGAGATGATCTCGGCCTTGATGAAGCCCTTCTGGAAGTCGGTGTGGATCACACCGGCCGCCTCGGGGGCCGTGGCGCCCTTCTTGATGGTCCAGGCGCGGGTCTCCTTGGGGCCTGCCGTGAGGTAGGTCTGGAGGCCGAGGGTGTCGAAGCCGACGCGGCCGAGGGTGGCGAGGCCGGGCTCTTCCTGACCCATGGACTGCAGGAGCTCCAGGGCTTCGTCGTCGTCCAGCTCGATCAGCTCGGACTCGATCTTGGCGTTGAGGAAGATGGCCTCGGCCGGGGCCACCAGGGCGCGCTGCTCGTCCTTGAACTCCTCGTCGACCAGCTCGTCCTCGTCGACGTTGAAGACGTAGAGGAACGGCTTGGTGGTGAGGAGGTGCAGCTCGTGGAGGAGGCGGC
Source organism: Streptomyces sp. AM 2-1-1 (assembly GCF_029167645.1). Lineage (NCBI taxonomy): Bacteria > Bacillati > Actinomycetota > Actinomycetes > Kitasatosporales > Streptomycetaceae > Streptomyces > Streptomyces sp. AM 2-1-1. Next base: position 2,483,443 of record NZ_CP119147.1, read on the forward strand.
CCTTCTCCGTGGCGGCGGTGATACCGGCAGCGAAGAGCGTCTCGCCGGACTCCAGGATCTTCTGGGCCTCCTCGACGGCGGCCAGGACCGCGACCTTCTCCTTCTGGAGGCGGGACTCCTTGGTGAGGCGCGGGACGGCCTTCTCGACGGACTGGAGGTCGGCGAGGATCAGCTCGGTGTTGATCGTCTCGATGTCGTCCTTGGGCGAGACCTTGCCGTCGACGTGGACGACGTTCTCGTCCTTGAAGGCGCGGATGACCTGGCAGATCGCGTCGGACTCACGGATGTTCGCGAGGAACTTGTTGCCCAGGCCCTCGCCCTCGCTCGCGCCGCGCACGATGCCGGCGATGTCCACGAAGTCGACCGTGGCGGGGAGGATCTTCTGCGAGTGGAAGATCCCCGCGAGCACGTTCAGCCGGGGGTCGGGCACGCCGACGACGCCGACGTTCGGCTCGATGGTGGCGAACGGGTAGTTGGCCGCCAGTACGTCGTTCTTGGTCAGGGCGTTGAACAGGGTCGACTTGCCGACATTCGGCAGACCGACGATTCCGATCGTGAGCGACACGTTGGCGACTTCCTGGAGTGCGGACGGGGCGGGAGGGGCGGAGCGTGCCGGGCCGGGCCCGGCAGTGGACCGATTCTCCAGTTTACGGGCGGGCCCGGCCGTGCCGTCACGGGTCCGGCGGAGCGTACGGAGCACGGGCGGGGGAACCGGGCGAGCCTGCCCGACCCACGCAGACGGAGGGCCCGACCCACGCAGACGCCGGGCAGGCGCCGCGAGCGCACCACGGAGGCACCGAACAGGGTCACCATTCGGCCGTGCGACGTCGAACGCAGCGCCAAGCTCCCCCAAAGCGCGTGTCCAACCCCTGATTCACCCTGTTCCGCGACCTACGTTGTCCGGGTGGAGCAGCCCAGGACTCGACCCCCGCAGCGCAGGCAGTCTCAGGAGGCCTCGCCGGCCCCCCTGACCCCGCAGGACGCGGGTGCCCCCCTCGCGGAGAGTTCGGCCGTCTACCGGGTGGTCGGTACACCCGCCGCGCGGCGGAGCGTGCCTCCCGTGGTGCTCGCGCTGCGCCGCTTCCCCGATCCCCGGCTGACCGGTATCGGCGCGGGGCTCTTCGCCGCCGCGGTGATGTTCCTGCTGGCCTGCGTGGACCGGTTGTTCTTCGACGCCTCGGCCCTCGTCTACGGGGTGCTCTTCGTGCCGGTCAGCGCGCTGACCGCGCTCTGGGTGCGCCCCGCCGACCTGGTGACCGCGCCCATCAGCGTGCCGATCGCCTTCGCCGTGGGCGTGGTGCCGGTCGCCGGGGGCGAGGGGGGCCTGGGTGGGCGGCTGATGGCGGTCGTCACCGCGCTCGCCGTACACGCCGGCTGGCTGTACGGGGGCACGCTCGTCGCGGGGGTCGTCGCGACCGTACGGAAGGTCCGGCAGATGCGGGAGCGGCAGCTCCTCCTCGCCGCGAAGGCGCTCCGTCCGGCCCCCGGTCCGCCCGGGGACCGCGATCCGGACGACGACGAGCCCCGCCCGGAGTACCGGCCGCGCCCGGAGGGGCAGTCCCGGCCGGGCAGGCGCGCACGGCCGGCGAAGGCACGTCCCGTCTCCGGGGCGCGCGGCGGACCCGTCGGCCGGGGCACCGCCCCCCGCACCCCCCAGGCGTGACACGGCGTTCGCCGGGCCGCGCTGGGAGAAGCGGACGCCGGGCCCGGCGAACGGGGAACGAATGCCGGGCCCGGCGGAAGAGAAGCAGAGGTCGGTAGAGGTGAGGGGGCGGTAAGGGGGCATCGGGCCCGGCAGACCGGGCACCCGTGCGGGCCGTTACTTCGTGGCCGCCCGGGCCGCCATCGCCGCGCCGACGATGCCGGCGTTGTTCTGCAGCTGGGCCGGGACCATCTCCGCGCGGACGTGCTTGATGAGCGGCAGGAACTTGTCCGCCTTGCGGCTCACCCCGCCGCCGATGATGAAGAGCTCGGGCGAGAACAGCATCTCCACGTGGGCGAGGTACTTCTGTACCCGGTGCGCCCAGTGCTCCCAGCTCAGGTCGTGGTCCTCCTTGGCCTTGGTCGACGCGTGCTTCTCCGCGTCGTGGCCGTTGAGCTCCAGGTGACCCAGTTCGGTGTTGGGGACGAGCTGCCCGTCGGTGAAGACGGCGGAGCCGATCCCGGTGCCGAAGGTGAGCAGGATGACCGTCCCCTTGCGGTCCTTGCCCGCGCCGAAGGTCATCTCGGCGACGCCCGCCGCGTCGGCGTCGTTGAGGATCGTCACGGGACAGCCGAGCCGCTCGGAGAGCAGTGTGCGGGCGTCCAGATCGACCCAGCCCTTGTCGACGTTGGCGGCGGTGCGCGTGACGCCGTCGGTGACCACTCCGGGGAAGGTGATGCCGACCGGTCCGGACCAGTCGAAGTGGCCGATGACCTCGGCCACGCAGTCGGCCACGTCCTTGGGTACCGCGGGCTGGGGTGTCAGCACCTTGTGGCGCTCACGCGCCAAGTCCCCGCGATCCAGGTCCACGGGAGCGCCCTTGATCCCTGAACCGCCGATGTCCACTCCGAAGATCTCCATGGGCACCACCGTAAGGGCACCGCGCGCCTCGCACGCCCCGACCGGACGGGACGTGCGAAAACGCTCGGGCGGGTGCGCCGGAGTGCTACTGCCGGGCCAGGGCGGCGGCCTCGGCGCGCAGGTCGCGGCGGAGCTCCTTGGGCAGTGAGAAGGTGATGGACTCCTCGGCCGTCCTGACCGTCTCCACGTCGGCGTAACCGCGCTCGGCGAGCCACTCCAGCACGCCGTCGACGAGGACGTCCGGGACGGAGGCACCGGAGGTCAGGCCGACCGTGCCGACACCTTCCAGCCAGCTCTCGTCGATCTCGGAGGCGAAGTCCACCAGGTGGGCGGCGGGGGCTCCGGCGTCGAGGGCGACCTCGACCATGCGGATCGAGTTGGAGGAGTTCTTGGAGCCGACGACGATGACCAGATCGGCGTCCTCGGCCAGCTTCTTCACGGCGACCTGGCGGTTCTGCGTGGCGTAGCAGATGTCGTCGCTCGGCGGGGAGAGCAGGTTGGGGAACTTGCTCTTCAGGGCGTCGACCGTCTCCATGGTCTCGTCGACCGAGAGGGTGGTCTGGGAGAGCCAGACGACCTTCGACTCGTCGCGGACGGAGACGTTGGCGACGTCCTCGGGGCCGTCGACCAGGGTGATGTGGTCGGGGGCCTCGCCGCTGGTGCCGATGACCTCCTCGTGGCCCTCGTGGCCGATCAGGAGGATGTCGTAGTCCTCCTTGGCGAAGCGGACGGCTTCCTTGTGGACCTTGGTGACGAGCGGGCAGGTGGCGTCGATCGTGGCGAGCCGGCGTTCGGCGGCCTCCGCGTGCACGGTCGGGGCGACGCCGTGCGCGGAGAACATCACGATGGAGCCCTCGGGGACCTCCGCGGTGGTCTCCACGAAGATCGCCCCCTTCCTCTCCAGGGTCTGCACGACGTACTTGTTGTGCACGATCTCGTGGCGTACGTACACCGGGGCGCCGTACTGCTCCAGGGCCTTCTCGACGGCGATCACGGCGCGGTCCACGCCCGCGCAGTAGCCACGGGGCGCGGCGAGCAGGACACGGCGGGCAGGGGTAGCGGTCATGCGTCCCATCGTAAGGCCGCGCCGAAGAGGCGCGGGAGCGGCCGGGTCGGGAGACTGGGCCGTGATCACCGGGGCCGTGGTCCCGGGGCAGCAGCGGACACCTTGGAGGGCCGATGCCGGGAAGCAGTACGGAACACGGGTTGCGCCGCACGCTCGGGTTCAGGGACCTGGTGGTCTACGGGCTGCTCTTCATCGCCCCGATGGCCCCGGTCGGGGTGTTCGGCACGCTGGACGCGAAGTCCGGCGGCGCGGTCGCACTCGTGTACGTCGTGGCGACGGTGGTGATGGCGTTCACGGCGTTCAGCTACGCGCAGATGGTGCGGGTGGCCCCGAAGGCCGGCTCGGTGTTCACGTACGCGCGCAAGGGGCTCGGTGAGGTGCCCGGGTTCATCGCGGGGTGGATGGCGATGCTCGACTACCTGCTGATCCCGGCCGTCGCGTACCTCTTCTCCGGCATCGCGATGAACGCGCTGGTCCCGGAGGTGTCGCGGTGGGTGTGGACGGCGATCGCGGTGGTGGTGACCACGGCGCTCAACCTGTGGGGGGTGCGGGCGGCGGCCCGGGTCGGCTTCGCGGTGCTGGCGCTGGAGATCGCGGTGCTGCTGGTGTTCGTGGTGTCGGCGGTGGTGGTGCTGGTCCGCGACGGCGCGCAGCGCGGCTGGCTGACACCGCTGACCGGGGACTCCGGCTTCTCGACGACCGCGGTGATCGGGGCGGTGTCGGTGGCGGTCCTCTCCTATCTGGGCTTCGACGCCATCGCCTCGTTCGCGGAGGAGGTGACGGGCGGGTCGGCGAAGGTCGCCCGGGCGGTGCTCTTCTGCCTGGTGATGGCGGGGGCGCTCTTCGTGGTGCAGTCCTACCTGGCGGCGCTGCTGGAGCCGGTCTCCTCGGCGGAGCTGGCGGCCGACCCGGCGGCGCAGGGGTCGGCGTTCTACGACGCGGTGGACGCGTCGGTCGGCACCTGGCTGCACGACCTGGTCGCGGCGAGCAAGGCGGTCGGGGCGGCGTTCGCGGCGCTGGCGGGCCAGGCGGCGGCGGGCCGGCTGGTCTTCGCGATGGCGCGGGAGCGGCGGCTGCCCTCTTTCCTGGCACGGATCGACGCGAAGTCGGGGGTGCCGAGGGCGGCCCTGCTGTGCGCGGCGGTCATCACGCTGGTGGCGGCGGTGTGGGCGGCGCGGCGCGACGACGGGCTCGACCATCTGGTGTCCGTGGTGAACATCGGCGCGCTGACCGCGTTCGTGCTGCTGCACGCGTCGGTGGTGGGCTGGTTCGTGGTCCGTCGGATGGAGGGCGCGCCGAGCTGGTGGCGCCATCTGGTGGTCCCGGTGCTGGGTACGGCGGCGCTGGTCGCGGTGATCGTGGAGGCGACGGCGAGCGCGCAGGTGGTGGGTGTCTGCTGGCTCGCCGTGGGACTCCTGGTGGTGGCGGTGCAGGGCGGCCGGCGTGGCGGGAGCGGTGGGGCCGACGACGACGGGGCCGGTACGGGGCCCGGGCCGGTCCGGTCCGGTGCGTGACGGGCCCGCTGTCCGCGGCGGCCGTTACGCTCGCCCGTATGGCTCTGAACACGTCCGCGGAAGCCCCGCTGCCCGTCGGTGAGGTGTCCCGGCTCATCGGCGGCTGGATCGACCGGCTCGGCGCGATCTGGGTCGAGGGGCAGATCACCCAGCTCTCCCGGCGTCCGGGTGCGGGCGTCGTCTTCCTCACGCTGCGCGACCCGGCGCACGACGTCTCGGTGAGCGTGACCTGCTTCCGGCAGGTCTTCGACCGGATCGCGGACGTGGTGACCGAGGGCGCGCGGGTCGTGGTCCTGGCGAAGCCGGAGTGGTACGCGCCGCGCGGGCAGCTCTCGCTCCGGGCGACGGAGATACGCCCGGTCGGCATCGGGGAGCTGCTGGTGCGGCTGGAGCAGCTGAAGAAGTCGCTCGCCCGGGAAGGCCTGTTCGCGCTGGACCGGAAGAAGCCGCTGCCCTTCCTGCCGCAGCTCGTCGGGCTGGTGTCGGGGCGGGCGTCGGCGGCCGAGCGCGATGTCCTGGAGAACGCCCGCCGCCGCTGGCCGGCCGTGCGGTTCGAGGTGCGCAACACCGCCGTGCAGGGTGTCCACGCGGTCAGCCAGGTGGTCCGGGCGGTCGAGGAGCTGGACGCGATGCCCGAGGTCGACGTGATCGTCGTCGCGCGGGGCGGCGGCAGCGTGGAGGATCTGCTGCCGTTCTCGGACGAGGCGCTGATCCGTGCCGTCGCCGCGTGCCGCACGCCGGTGGTCTCCGCGATCGGGCACGAGCCGGACTCCCCGCTGCTGGACCTGGTCGCGGACGTGCGCGCGTCCACGCCCACGGACGCGGCGAAGAAGGTCGTGCCCGACGTGGGCGAGGAGCTGGACCGGGTCCAGCAGTTGCGGGACCGGGCGCTGCGGACCGTGAGCGGCCTGCTGGAGCGGGAGGAGCGGGGGCTCGCGCACGCGCTCGGGCGGCCGTCGATGGAACGTCCGCACCGGCTGGTGGACGAGCGGGCCGCCGAGGTGGAGGCGCTGACGGGGCGGAGCCGCCGGGTGCTGGGGCATCTGCTGGACCGGGCCGATTCGGAGATCGCGCACACTCTGGCCCGGGTGGTCTCGCTCTCTCCGGCGGCCACCCTGGAGCGGGGTTACGCGGTGCTCCAGCGGGCGGACGGCCAGGTGGTGCGCTCCCCCGAGGAGGCCGGCGCCCCGGGCGAGCTGTTGCGGGCCCGCGTGTCGGAGGGCGACTTCTCGGTCCGGGTGGAGGGGTGACCCGCCGGGCGACCCGTCAGCCGACCCGGCCGTTCCTGCTCCCGGCCCCGCTCCGGCGACCGGCGACACTCCGGCGACCGGGGACGGGACCGACCGGGGAGGACCGGCCGGGGACAGGACCGGCCGGGGACGGGTCCGGAGCCGCTGTCGGTGCGCGCACATAGAGTGGACGGCATGACGGACGACGGGACGACCACCGCCGGTGCGACCGGCACGCTCGGTTACGAGCAGGCGCGCGACGAGCTGATCGAGGTCGTGCGCCGGCTGGAGGCGGGCGGCACCACGCTCGAGGAGTCGCTGGCGCTCTGGGAGCGCGGCGAGGAGCTGGCGAAGGTGTGCCGCCGCTGGCTGGAGGGCGCCCGCGCCCGTCTCGACGCGGCGCTGGCCCGGCCGGAGGACGGCGACGGGGCCCCGACCCCGTAGCGCTCCGCCCGGTGCGGGCCCGGTCCCGCACCCCCGGACGTCCTCCGGGGCGGTCGTACAAGATCGTTGTGGTGTCCGTCACGCCGCCCCGAGTTTAGTTGAAACTTAATATATCTCTCGGTTACGGTGATCGCATCGCCCGATCCCGTACGCCCCGAAGGTGGTCCGACCCCATGTCCCTCGCCCTTGACCCCGCCGCCCAGGCCCTCCTCTTCACCGAGGCCCGCACCGCCAACACCTTCACCGACGAGCCGGTGACGGAGGAGCAGGTCCAGGCGATCTACGACCTGGTCAAGTACGGCCCCACCGCCTTCAACCAGTCGCCGCTGCGTGTCGTCCTGGTCCGCTCGGAGGAGGGCCGCGCCCGCCTCGTCCCGCACATGGCCGAGGGCAACCGTCCGAAGACCTCCACCGCGCCGCTGGTCGCGCTGCTCGTCGCCGACAACGAGTTCCACGAGGAGCTCCCGGCGCTCATGCCGCACTTCCCGCAGGCCAAGGACGCGCTCTTCTCCGAGCGCCCGGTCCGCGAGCGGTCCGCCGCGCTGAACGCCTCGCTCCAGGCCGCCTACTTCATCATCGGCGTCCGCGCCGCCGGCCTGGCCGCGGGCCCGATGACGGGTTACGACGCCGCCGGCATCGAGAAGGAGTTCCTGGACGGCGACCACAGCCTGCTCATGGTCGTCAACATCGGCAAGCCGGGCGAGGACGCCTGGTTCCCGCGCCTGCCGCGCCTGGCGTACGACGAGGTCGTCACCACCGTCTGACCGGAACGGCCACGCGCCACCGGCAGGGGCACGCCCTCCGGACGTGGAGAAGCCCGGAACACCTGAGGTGTTCCGGGCTTCTCCACGTCCGGAGGGGATCGGCCGGAGCGGCTGCGCTCAGGACGTGGTCAGCGCGGCGGCCATCTCGGCCAGTCGCTTCGCGGGAGCGGAGCCGGTGACCACGGTGGTGGAACCCTCGGCCCGCAGCACCAGAGCGCCGTACTTGCCGCCCTTCCAGTACTGCCACTCCCGGCCGGCGACGGTCTCGGTGCGGCCGGTGTCCTCGGCGCTCTGGCTCACCTCGGGCACGTAGCTCTTGGCGGGTGCGGTGGACTGCTCCACCGCGACGTAATGGCCGTCCGGGTCGAGGAAGCCCAGGTGCCAACTGCTGCCTTCGGCGCCGTCGTACGAGACGGAGGTCGGCTTCCAGCCCGCCGGGAGGCCGGCCGGGGCCGCCACCGGGTAGGGGGCCGCGCGGCGCGCGGTCGCGAGTTCGACGCGGTAGTCGACGGTCTGGACCGGGTCGGCCTTGTCGTCGTGCGGGATGAAGAGGTAGATGACGCCGGCCGCGGCGACGATCAACACCATCGACAGGAACATGTCCCGGATTGTCTGCTTGCCTCGTTCGCTTGCCACGGATACATGGTGGCATGCGCTCCCCCGGCACCCGCCCGGGACCCCGGCGTCCACCGCGCGGATCACCGCCGCCTCCCGCCGGACCCCCGGGCCGGCCGCCCGCGCCCGCGAAGTCGCCCGCCCCCGGCATCCCGGTCCGGCGGGCGCGCTCATCCGTGGGGCGCCCTGCTCATTTTATCGGCCTACCGATAGAGTCGAACCACGCTCATTTCCGGTCGTCGCCGTACAGAAAGGTGTGCTCCGATGCCCGAGCACCATCTGCCGTCCCAGCTGGAAGTCTCTCCGGAGGCCCCCGACCGCAACCTCGCCCTCGAACTGGTCCGGGTGACCGAGGCCGCCGCCATGGCCGCCGGCCGGTGGGTGGGGCGCGGAGACAAGATCGGCGCCGACGGGGCCGCGGTGAAGGCCATGCGCACCCTCGTCTCCACCGTCTCCATGAACGGCGTGGTCGTCATCGGCGAGGGGGAGAAGGACGAAGCCCCCATGCTCTTCAACGGCGAACGGGTCGGCGACGGCACCGGTGCCGAGGTCGACATCGCCGTCGACCCGATCGACGGCACCACACTCAACGCCAAGGGCATGCCGAACGCCATCGCGGTGCTGGCCGCCGCCGACCGGGGCACGATGTTCGACCCGTCGGCCGTCTTCTACATGGACAAGCTGGTGACCGGCCCCGAGGCCGCCGACTTCGTCGACATCAACGCGCCCGTCGCCGTCAACATCCGGCGCGTCGCCAAGGCGAAGCACTCCTCGCCCGAGGACGTCACCGTCGTCGTGCTCGACCGCCCGCGCCACGAGGGCATCGTGAAGGAGATCCGGGACACCGGGGCCCGGATCAAGTTCATCTCGGACGGCGACGTGGCCGGCTCGATCATGGCGGCCCGCGAGGGCACCGGCATCGACCTGCTCATGGGCATCGGCGGCACGCCCGAGGGCATCATCACGGCCTGCGCCATAAAGTGCCTGGGCGGGGTCATCCAGGGCAAGCTCTGGCCCAAGGACGAGGCCGAACGGCAGAAGGCCCTGGACGCCGGGCACGACCTGGACCGGGTCCTCTCCACCGACGACCTGGTCAGCGGCGACAACGTCTTCTTCGTCGCGACCGGGATCACCGACGGCGAGCTGATGCGCGGGGTGCGCTACCGCGGGGAGACCGCCACCACCGAGTCGATCGTGATGCGGTCCAAGTCGGGCACCATCCGCACGATCTCCTCCACGCACCGGCTGTCGAAGCTGCGCGCCTACAGCGCGATCGACTTCGACCGGGCGCAGTAGGAGTCGTCGGCAGCAGGAGACGTCCCGGTCGCACCGGAGGTGCGCGAAGGGGGCCACCCGACCGGGTGGCCCCCTCGTGCGCGTGGGTCAGCCGGCTGCGGCGATCGGGCCCTGGGCGGCCGCGGCCGCCTTGAGCTCGACGTCGCGCCGACGGCGGCGGGCGAGCACCACGCGCCGCTCGGCGGCGGTGAGGCCGCCCCAGACCCCGTACGGCTCCGGCTGCTTCAGGGCATGCTCCTGACATTCCACCATGACGGGGCAGCGGGCGCAGACCCGCTTCGCGGCATCCTCACGGGACAGCCGGGCGGCTGTCGGCTCCTTCGACGGTGCGAAGAAGAGGCCGGCTTCGTCCCGGCGACACACCGCCTCCGAATGCCAGGGGCCCGCCTGGTCTTCCCGAGCGGGAGTGCGCTGAGAGGGCACAGCGGCGACCTGCAGGGGCTGATGAGGCAGTTGCAGCACGGTCTACTCCTGACGACGGCTTCGGGAGCGAGAGACGACGCAGGTTTCTTTACCCGCTGTACGCACGGCTATGCGCTGAGTGGCACCGCCGAACGGGGCGTGCAAGAGGGCTCGACCCCGGCCGTGGCCGAACAACGCCCCTTGCGAGGGTGGCGCGTTGCCCGTTCGGCTCCCCCGCGAGCCGCCCGCGTACGGCGACGGCCCGGCCGCCGGACGCGCGCCGGCGCACGCGCGGCGCGGAAGGGTCAGTGGCCGAGGTGCTTGCGCAACCGGCGCTGGAGGTTCTCGATCAGCTTGCCCCTCTTGGGCTTGGCCTCGACGTTCCCGAAGACGGAGTAGCCGTTGACGACGACGACCGGCGCCTCCGGATCGGCCGACTCGGTGTTCACCACCTCGAAGTTGGCGAAGATCCCGGTGCCGCTGCCGCGCAGGGTGACGTTCTCCGGGACCTTGACCTCAACATTGCCGAAAATCGACGTCGCGTCGATGACGGTGAGCCGCTGGGCGAAGAGGGCCTCGGTCAGGTCGATCTCCACCGAGCCGAAGAGCGCGAAGGCGTGGGTACGCCCGCCGACGCGCCAACGGCCCTTGCGGGTCGCGCTGCTGAACACCGCGACGAGCTTCTCGGCGTCGCCGTCCGCCGCGCCCGCGTCGTAGGCGTAGGAGCTCGTCGCCGCCCCGCCCGGAGCGGGCCGCCCGGTCGAGGGCAGGTCGTCCACCAAGGGCTCCAGCTCGCCGACGGTCTTGGCGCGGTAGACGAGCTCGACCCGCTCGGCGTGCTCCTCGGCGGTCAGCCGGCCTTCGGCCACGGCCTCCCGCAGGATGTCCGCGATCCGGTCGCGGTCGGCGTCGGACGCGCGGAAGCCGGAGGGCCCGGGAGACGGGGCGGCGGCCGTGGCCGTCGGCCGGGGGGACTGCTGAGGCTGCTTTTCGAGGTCCACCGGCCCAGCGTACCCAAACGCGATAGATCGCGACTAGGCCGTGTCCGGCAATTCCCGCCGACCGGGGGTGGCCCCGCCGGTCACCCCTCGCCCGGGCAGTCCTCCCGCCGCGGCCCCCTCCCGGCCCGGGAACGGTGAGCCCTACCTCACAGGTCCGGCCGCTGCGGCGAGCCCTACCCTGGTGGGTGCGCTGTCCAAGGGAGGCCAGCCGCCGTCACCGAGTGAGGAATGGCCGAAATGCCAGAGTTTGCGTACTCCGATCTGCTCCCCGTGGGAGAGGACACCACGCCGTACCGGCTGGTGACCTCCGAAGGTGTCTCGACCTTCGAGGCCGACGGCCGTACGTTCCTCAAGGTGGCTCCCGAGGCGCTGCGCACGCTGGCCGCCGAGGCGATGCACGACATCTCCCACTACCTGCGCCCCACCCACCTCGCGCAGCTGCGCCGGATCATCGACGACCCGGAGGCGTCCTCGAACGACAAGTTCGTGGCGCTCGACCTGCTCAAGAACGCGAACATCGCCGCCGCCGGCGTCCTGCCCATGTGCCAGGACACCGGTACGGCCATCGTGATGGGCAAGCGCGGGCAGAACGTGCTGACCTCGGGCGGTGACGAGGAGGCGCTGTCCCACGGCATCTTCGACGCGTACACCAAGCTCAATCTGCGCTACTCGCAGATGGCCCCGCTGACCATGTGGGAGGAGAAGAACACCGGCTCCAACCTGCCGGCGCAGATCGAGCTGTACGCCACCGACGGCGGCGCCTACAAGTTCCTCTTCATGGCCAAGGGCGGCGGCTCGGCGAACAAGTCGTTCCTCTTCCAGGAGACGAAGGCCGTCCTGAACGAGGCCTCCATGATGAAGTTCCTGGAGGAGAAGATCCGTTCGCTGGGTACCGCGGCCTGCCCGCCGTACCACCTGGCGATCGTGGTCGGCGGCACGTCGGCGGAGTTCGCGCTGAAGACCGCCAAGTACGCCTCCGCCCACTACCTCGACGAGCTGCCCGGCGAGGGCTCCCCCACCGGGCACGGGTTCCGGGACAAGGAGCTGGAGGAGAAGGTCTTCGAGCTGACGCAGAGGATCGGGATCGGCGCGCAGTTCGGCGGCAAGTACTTCTGCCACGACGTGCGCGTGGTCCGCCTCCCCCGGCACGGTGCCTCGCTGCCGGTGGCGATCGCCGTCTCCTGCTCGGCCGACCGCCAGGCGACCGCGAAGATCACCGCCGAGGGCGTCTTCCTGGAGCAGCTGGAGACGGACCCGGCGCGCTTCCTGCCGGACACCACCGACGAGCACCTGAACGAGAGCGCCGACTCCGGCGACGTGGTGCGGATCGACCTCAACCGGCCGATGGACGAGATCCTCGGCGAGCTGACGAAGTACCCGGTGAAGACGCGTCTCTCGCTGACCGGTCCGCTGGTCGTGGCGCGCGACATCGCGCACGCCAAGATCAAGGAACGACTGGACGCGGGCGAGGAGATGCCGCAGTACCTCAAGGACCACCCGGTCTACTACGCGGGCCCGGCGAAGACCCCCGAGGGGTACGCCTCCGGTTCGTTCGGCCCGACGACGGCCGGCCGGATGGACAGCTACGTCGAGCAGTTCCAGGCGGCGGGCGGCTCCAAGGTGATGCTGGCCAAGGGCAACCGGAGCAAGCAGGTCACCGACGCGTGCGGCGCGCACGGCGGCTTCTACCTGGGGTCGATCGGTGGCCCCGCGGCCCGTCTCGCGCAGGACTGCATCAAGAAGGTCGAGGTCGTCGAGTACGAGGAGCTCGGCATGGAGGCGGTCTGGCGGATCGAGGTCGAGGACTTCCCCGCGTTCGTCGTCGTGGACGACAAGGGCAACGACTTCTTCACCGAGCCCGCCCCCGCCCCGACGTTCACCAGCATCCCGGTGCGCGGCCCCGGCCTCGCCTGACCGGTCCTCAGGACCCCGCCCGACGCCGACCCGGCATCCCGCCCGTCCGCGACCGAGGGTTCACACCGTCCGGCCGGTCCGTGGAGTCCGGTCCGCGGGCCCGCCCGGGGGCGCCCCCAGCCGGATGGCTCCGGCCGGGGGCGCCCCCGTCCGCGCCCCCGGAGCCCTTCGGGAGCCACCGGCGAATTCAAGCCAATCTCCTGTCGTGACGACGGGCGACGGCCGCTCTCCCGGGCCGCCGGAGGGGCGGCGCGGGGCGGATCCACGGGCCCGGCGGCGTGCGCCCCACGTCGGCGCGTCCGGCGCGCGCGGACAGCGATTTCAGCCCGGTGACGAGGGCGGGCGGCCCTGGCGCCCCGCCGCCCCGCGGGACCGCGTGGCCCCGGGGAGGGGTCCGGCCCGGCGGCCGTACCACCGCCCCTTTCCCGCAGGGGGACCCCCACCGGGCTTGCGCGGCGCCCGCGGTCTGGGATGGGTTGGGCCCGTCCGGCCCCGGCCCGCCGGGCGCCCCACCGCTCGTCCGGTCCGTGCACGCCGGAGGTACCCGGGAGCGGCGGGGGAATCGCCGACATCCCCGTGCCCCACCCTCGCGGTCGCACTCCACCGGAAAGGCGGACGACGCATGACGCCGGCCCCCCACCGAAGCCACTCCGACGACCTGCTGGCGTTCATCGCCGCCAGCCCTTCCCCCTACCACGCGGTGGCGAGCGCCGCCGCGCGCTTGGAGAAGGCGGGATTCCGTGAGCTGCGCGGCACCGACGACTGGAGCGGGACCACCGGCGGCTGCTACGTCGCCCGGGCCGGCGCGCTGATCGCCTGGTACGTCCCCGAGGACGCGCCCGCGCACACCCCCTTGCGGATCGTCGGCTGCCACACCGACTCGCCGAACCTGCGGGTGAAGCCCAACCCCGACACCGGGGCGGCGGGCTGGCGGCAGATCGGCGTGGAGATCTACGGCGGAGTGCCGCTGAACACCTGGCTCGACCGCGACCTGGGCGTCAGCGGCCGCCTCACCCTGCGGGGCGGCACCCCCGCCGCCCCGCGCGATCTGCTGGTACGGATCGACGAACCGTTGCTGCGGGTGCCGCAGCTCGCCATCCACCTCGACCGCAGGGTCAACGAGGGCGCGCTGCTGGACCCGCAGCGCCACCTCGCCCCGGTGTGGGCGCTCGGCACTCCCGAGGAGGGCGCGCTGCTGCGCCGGGTCGCGGCGGAGGCCGGCGCCGACCCGGCCGACGTGCTGGGGTGGGACCTGATGCTGCACGACGTGCAGCCGCCCGGGTACCTGGGCGCCGACCGTGAGTTCGTGGTCGCTCCCCGCCTCGACAACCTGGTCTCCGTGCACGCGGGCGTCACCGCGCTGGCGGAGACCGCGGTGGCCGTCGAGCAGCCCCGGTACGTCCCCGTACTGGCCGCCTTCGACCACGAGGAGGTCGGCAGCGCCTCGCAGACCGGGGCGCAGAGTCCGCTGCTGGAGCGGGTGCTCTCCCGTGCGGTGGCGGCGCGCGGCGGCGGTGCGGAGGACTGGGCGCGGACGCTGTCGGGCTCCTTCTGCGTCTCGGCGGACATGACGCACGCCGTGCACCCCAACTACCAGGAGCGGCACGACCCCGGTCACCTGCCGCTGCCGAACGGCGGCCCGACGGTGAAGGTCAACACCAACCAGCGGTACGCCTCCGACAGCACCGGGGTCGCCCTGTTCCGTGAGGCGTGCGAGCGGGCCGGGGTCCCGTGGCAGTCGTTCGCCGCCAACAACGCGATGCCCTGCGGCACGTCGATCGGCCCGCTCACCGCCGCCCGGCTCGGCGTGACGACGCTGGACGTGGGGGTGCCGGGGCTCTCGATGCACTCGGCGCGCGAGCTGTGCGGGGCGCGGGACCCGGCGTACCTGGCGGCGGCCCTGCGTGCCGTGGTGAGCGCCGCCTGAGCCCCGCGCGGCGCGTGCGCGCGGGGCGGCGGCGCGGGAGAGGCTGGCTCCGGGGCAGGTGAGGGGAATAGGCCCACGGCGGCGCGCGCTCCACGGCACAGGAGGTTCGAAGAACATGACCGATGCACAGGACCCGGCGGAATTCCGCGTCGAACACGACTCGATGGGTGAGGTGAGGGTCCCCGCGCACGCCAAGTGGCGCGCGCAGACCCAGCGGGCGGTGGAGAACTTCCCCGTCTCCGGCCAGCGCCTGGAGCGCGCCCACATCGAGGCGCTGGCCCGGATCAAGGCCGCGGCGGCCGAGGTCAACGCAGGTCTGGGGGTCCTCGATCCGGAGGTCGCCGAGGCGATCCGGGGGGCCGCCGCCGAGGTGGCGGAGGGCCGGTGGGACGAGCACTTCCCGGTCGACGTGTTCCAGACCGGCTCGGGTACCTCGTCGAACATGAACACCAACGAGGTGATCGCCACGCTCGCCTCCGAGCGGCTCGGCCGCGACGTGCACCCCAACGACCACGTCAACGCCTCGCAGTCCTCGAACGACGTCTTCCCGTCCTCGATCCACATCGCCGCCACCGCCGCCGTCACCGCCGACCTGATCCCGGCCCTGCAGCACCTGGCGACGTCCCTGGAGCGCAAGGCCCGGGAGTTCGCGCAGGTCGTGAAGGCGGGGCGCACCCACCTCATGGACGCGACCCCGGTCACCCTCGGGCAGGAGTTCGGCGGCTACGCGGCGCAGATCTCCTACGGGGTCGAGCGCCTGCGCGCCTCGCTCCCCCGCCTCGCCGAACTGCCCCTCGGCGGTACGGCGGTCGGCACCGGGATCAACACCCCGCCCGGCTTCTCCGCCGCGGTGATCGCCGAGGTCGCCCGTACGACGGGGCTGCCGCTGACGGAGGCCCGCAACCACTTCGAGGCGCAGGGGGCGCGGGACGGCCTCGTGGAGATGTCGGGCCAGCTGCGTACGGTCGCCGTCTCGCTGACCAAGATCTGCAACGACCTGCGGTGGATGGCCTCCGGACCGCGCACCGGGCTCGCCGAGATCGCGCTGCCCGACCTCCAGCCGGGGTCGTCGATCATGCCCGGCAAGGTGAACCCGGTGATCCCCGAGGCGGTGCTGATGGTCGCCGCGCAGGTCACGGGGAACGACGCCACGGTCGCGGCGGCGGGCGCGGCCGGTAACTTCGAGCTGAACGTCATGATGCCGGTCATCGCGAAGAACCTGCTGGAGTCCGTACGGCTGCTCGCCAACGCCTCCCGGCTGCTGGCCGACCGGACGGTGGACGGGATCACCGCCGACACCGCCCGCACCCGCGCCTACGCCGAGTCCTCCCCCTCGGTGGTGACCCCGCTGAACAAGTACCTCGGGTACGAGGAGGCGGCCAAGGTGGCGAAGAAGTCGCTGGCCGACGGCGCCACCGTCCGTGAGACCGTGCTGGCCGGCGGGTACGTCGAGCGGGGCGTCCTGACGGTGGAGCAGCTGGACGAGGCGCTGGACGTGCTGCGCATGACCAGGCCGTGAGCCCGCCCTCCCCTTTCGTGCGACGGCCCGGCGGCCCCTCCTGACGGTCCGTCGCACGAAAGGGGGCGGGGTGATCCGTATCGCAGCGCCCGCGCGGCGTCGTCCGTAAGATCTCTTCATGGCAGGTACGGGAGAGCACACACGCTGGGTGCCCGGGGACCAGATCCTCTGGCGCTACCGGGACCAGGGCAGCCGTCGCGGATCCGCCCCGCCGCCGCTGCGCATCTGCCGTCCGGTCACGGTCGTGCAGGACACCGAGGACCTCCTCGCCGTGTGGATGGCCCCGGGCACGGAGTGTGTGCGGCCGGTGCTGGAGAACGGCACGCAGGTGCACGCGGAGCCCCTCGCCACCCGCTACACGGTGCCGCGCACCACGGACCGGTACACCTGGTGGGGGATGGGTGTGCTGAAGCTGGCGCGGCCCGGGGAGCCCTGGTCGGTCTGGCTCTTCTGGGACCGCGGCTGGGTCTTCCGCAACTTCTACGTCAACTTCGAAGAGCCACTCACTCGTTGGAGTTCCGGCGTCGATTCGGAGGACCACTTCCTGGACATCTCGGTGAGCCCCGACCGGAGCTGGAAGTGGCTCGACGAGGACGAGTTCGCGCAGGCCCAGCGGGTCGGCCTGCTGGACCGCTCCACGGCCGCCCGGGTGCGCCGGGCCGGGCTGGCGGCGGTCTCGGTGATCGAGGCGTGGGGGGCGCCGTTCCGGGACGGCTGGGAGCACTGGCGGCCCGATCCGGCCTGGCCCGTACCGGCACTGCCGGATGACTGGGACCGCACCCCCGCGCGGATGCCGTCGTGAGACCCTTGATGAACCCTTGGGGGGCGACCGTAGGATCAGCCTCCTGAGGGACCGTGCGCGACAACCCGCGTACCGGTCACCGGATCTGATCGCATGTCACAGGCGACTCCGCACACGCCGTCCCACCCGCCCGGGCCACCGCCCGGGCGGACCGCACGGTCGCGGAAGCCACGACGAGGGGGTGGAGGCGTGGTGCTCGCACCAGCGGGTGGACGGACCGTCACGGCCCTCGCGGCCGGCATCCGCGTCGTCGGCGCACCCGACGTCGAAAACGTTGTCAGCACCCGGCCAGGCGTGCGCACGGTTTCGGCCCCGCGCGCGACGGCCGCGGGTGAGCGCCGTTGTTCCCACCGCTCTCACCGGGGCAGAGTGTCGCCCCACGAGGTGACTGCCTCATACAACCGGCCCGGACGGACGGAACCCCACGCGTGACGGAGCATCCCACCTCCCACGAAGGCCGCCGGCCCCTCGCCGCCCGGCCGCAGGAACGCACCCGGCCCCGGCAGCAGGACGCCGCGCCGGCCACCGCCGCGCCCGCGGCCATCCCCGGTCCGGCCGGAGCACCCAGAGCTCCCGGCGCCGCCCCCGCCGTCGCGGTCACGCCCGATCCCCAGGCGGCGGCGCGGCGGGAGGGCGACCGGCTGCGGTTCGTCGGCGCGGCCACCCGCCGGATCGCCCGGGGCATCGACCTCGACGAGATCGTGCTCGGCCTCTGCCGCGCCAGCGTGCCGACCTTCTGCGACGAGATCCTCATCTACCTGCGCGATCCGCTGCCGGTGGGCGACGAGCGCCCGGTGGAGCCGTTCGTGCTGCGACTGCGCCGCAGCGACCGGCTGCGCCTCGGCGAGGGGGACGCCGACGCCCTGCACGATCCCGAACGGCTCAGGCCGCCGGTGATCGACCCGCAGGCCGACCTCCTGCCCGTCGCGGAGCTCTGCGAGGTCCTCACCGGCGGCGCGCTCGGCGAGGTGCTGCGCGGCGTACGTCCGGTCTTCGGCGACAACGCGGCGGCCCGGGCGGCACTGCCCGAACTGCTCGGCCCCGGACGGCCCGCGCCCACCGGTCACCGGGTGATCCTGGCTCCGCTGCGCGGGCGGCGGCGGGTCATCGGCTCGGCCGTCTTCGTGCGCACCTCCGGACGCGTCCCCTTCGAGGCGAACGACCTGCTGGTCGCGGCGCAACTCGCGACCCACACCGCGCTCGGCATCGACAAGGCCGTCCTCTACGGGCGCGAGGCGTACATCGCGGACGAGCTCCAGCGCACCATGCTGCCGGACTCCCTGCCGCAGCCCACCGGGGTGCGGCTCGCCTCCCGCTACCTCCCGGCCGCCGAGACGGCCCGGGTCGGCGGCGACTGGTACGACGCGATCCCCCTGCCCGGCAGCCGGGTCGCGCTGGTCGTCGGCGACGTGATGGGCCACTCGATGACCTCGGCCGCGATCATGGGACAGCTGCGCACCACCGCGCAGACGCTCGCCAGTCTCGACCTGCCGCCCCAGGAGGTCCTGCACCACCTCGACGAGCAGGCCCAGCGGCTCGGCGAGAACCGCATGGCGACCTGCATGTACGCGGTGTACGACCCGGTCGCGCACCGGATCACCGTGGCCAACGCCGGCCATCCGCCGCCCGTGCTGCTGCACCTGGGCGGCCGTGCCGAGGTGCTCGACGTGCCGCCCAACGCGCCGATCGGCGTCGGCGGGGTCGACTTCGAGGCGGTCGAGCTGGACGCGCCCGCCGGCGGCACGCTGCTCCTCTACACCGACGGCCTGGTGGAGTCGCGGCTGCGGGACGTGTGGACCGGGATCGAGCAGCTGCGGGAGCGGCTCGCCGCGACCGCCCGGATCACCGGCCCGGACCACGCGCCCCCGCTGGAGGCGCTCTGCGACGACGTGCTCGACATGCTCGGCCCGGGCGACCGGGACGACGACATCGCGCTGCTCGCGGCCCGCTTCGACGGGATCGCGCCGAACGACGTCGCGTACTGGTCCCTGGAGCCGGAGGACTCGGCTCCGGGCAGGGCCCGCAAGTTGGCCCGCGGGGCGATGGCGCGCTGGGAGATGGAGCACCTCTCGGACGAGGTGGAGCTGCTGGTCAGCGAGGTGGTCACCAACGCCGTCCGGTACGCCGAACGGCCGGTGACACTGCGGCTGCTGCGGACCGACATCCTGCGCTGCGAGGTCGGCGACGACTCGCCGCAGCTGCCGCGACAGCGCCGCGCCAGGGACACCGACGAGAACGGCCGCGGCCTGTTCCTGGTGAACCGGCTGACCCGGCGGTGGGGGGCGACCCGGCTCTCCTCGGGCAAGGTGGTCTGGTTCGAGATGGAGACCCGGGGACAGTAGGACGCGGCCCGCGCACCGGGCGGCTCCACGGCCGAAGGGCGGTACCGGATCGTCTCCGGTACCGCCCTTCGGCCGTGGTCGGCGGTCCCGGCCGTCGTCCTGCGGCTCAGCCGCCGAGGAGGCCGTCGCTGCCCGGCCGTTCGCCCGGCTGCTCGTCGTCGCCGCCGCCGTCGTCCTCCCCGGGGTCGTACTCCTCGGAGGGCGACTCGCTGGGCTCGGCCGAGGTCGACTGGCTCGGGTCGGGCGTCGGGGTCTCGGTCTCGGTCGGTTCCTCGGAGGGCGTCGGCGAAGGGGAGGCGGTGGTGGCGCTCGGCGACGGCGTGGGCGACGGCGAGGCGGACGGGGTGGGCGGCGGGGTGTACGGCACCTCGCCGGCCTCCACGTCCTCCAGGTCGAACTGGGCGTCGGAGCCGCCGTTGAGCGCCCCCAGCGTGTAGTCGGCCCAGATCCTGGCGGGGAAGCCACCACCGTTGGCGCGGCCCGAGTTGGCGGTGCCGGTCAGGCTGACCTGGCCGCCGCCCTCCTTGGGGTCCTCGCCGTAGAGCGCCACGACGGTGGTCAGCTCGGGCGTGTAGGCCGCGAACCAGGCCGCCTTGTTGTTCTCGGAGGTGCCGGTCTTGCCCGCCGCCTCGTACGCGGAGGTGTTGGCGGCCTGGCCGGATCCGGTGTCGACGACCCCGGTCATCGCCTTGGTCACGGTGTCGGCCGACTTGCGGCTGATCACCTGCTTGCCGACGCCGTTCACGGCCTCGACCGTGCGGTCGCGGTGCTTCGCCGACTTCACGATGAACGGGGTGACCTTCTTGCCGTGGTGGTCGAGGGTGGCGTACGCGCCGGCCATGTCCCACGTCGAGGCGTTCATGGTGCCCAGCGTGATCGCGGGGCGCTCGGGGAAGTTCTTGTCCGGCAGACCGAGGCCGAGCGCCGTCTTCTTCACGGCTCCCGGGCCGACGTCGACGACCATCTGGGCGAAGACGGAGTTGACCGAGCTGTTCAGCGCCTTCTGCACGCTGATGTCGCCGTAGTCCTGGTCGTCCTCGTTCTCGGGGCTGAACGGGGTGTCGCTGCCGACGACGGGACGCTTGCTGGTGCCGTCGTAGGTGGTGTTCAGGCCGATCAGGTCGCCGTCCTGGGTGGTGGACTCGTTCTCCAGGGCGGAGGCGAGCACCAGCGGCTTGAAGGTGGAGGCGGGCTGGTAGTCGCTGCGGGTGGCGTTGGAGATGTAGTGGTCGGGGAGGCCGACCCCGCCGTAGAGGGCGACGACCGCGCCGGTCTTCGGGTCGACCGAGGTGGCGCCCGCCTGGACGGTCGCGTCGACCTTGTTGTTCTTCCGGTCGAGCTTCGACTCCAGCTGGTCGTCGACCGACTTCTCCAGCTGCTTCTGGCGCTTCTTGTCGATGTTGAGCGTGATGGTCCAGCCGCCCGCGTCGAGCTGCTCGTCGGTGACGCCCTGCTTGTTGAGCTCGTCCTTGGCCGCTTCGACGAGGTAGTAGGTCTGGCCCTCCATACCGGGAGCCGGCTTGGGTGCCTTCGGGACGGGGAACTCCAGCCCCTGGCGGTCGGCGCTGCTGAGCCAGCCCTTCTCGACCATGTTGTCCAGGGTGTAGGCCCAGCGGTCCTTGACCAGGCGCTTGCCGGTCGGGGTCGCGGTGGCCCAGTCGTACTGGCTGGGGGCCTGGAGGGTCGCGGCGAGGTAGGCGCCCTGGGAGACGTCGAGCTTGGAGGCGTCCACGCCGTAGTACGCCTGGGCGGCTGCCTGGATGCCGCTGGCACCGCGACCGTAGTAGGCGGTGTTGATGTATCCGGCGAGGATGTCGTCCTTGCTCATCTTCTGGTCGACCTTGAGCGAGATCACCAGCTCCTTGAGCTTGCGGGTGACCGTCGCGTCCTGCGTGAGGTAGTAGTTCTTCACGTACTGCTGGGTGATGGTCGAGCCACCCTGCTTGCCCTTGCCGGAGACGGTGCTGAGCAGGGCCCGGGTGGTGCCCTTCAGGTCGACGCCCTTGTCCTGGTAGAAGGACTTGTTCTCGGCGGCGACGAAGGTGTGCTGGACCGCCTTCGGGACCTCCGCGAGGTCCACGATCTCCCGGTTGACCTCGCCGGTGCGGGCGAGCACGGTGCCGTCGCTGTACGTGAAGACGTTGCTCTGCTTCTGGGCCTGGGCGTTCGCCTCGGGCACCGGGACGTACAGGTAGAGCACTGCGAAGGCGCCCATCACCAGCAGGCAGAGACCGAAGAAGGTGCCCAGGAGCCGCTTCCAGGTGAAGAGCCCGCGTATGCCACCCCTCTTGCCGACCCGCGCCTCCCGGCCGCGGGCACGTCGCTCATCCGCTCGCCCCATCGCTGTGTCGCTCCTGTTTCTCGGTCGGTCGGTCCCCCGCGACTGCGCCGGTGCCGTCGGCTCCCGCCGTGAGCCCTGCCGTCACTTCTGCGGTCAGCTCTGTCCAGCCAAGACAGCTAACACCGTAGGGCCGGACAAAAGACAAGCGATCCGGCCTTTTCCGGACGTGAGAATCAGCACTGGCCTCACAAGGAACCGACTCCCCGGACGCCTCCACGGTTGCGAAAACAATAAATGTGATATCACCATGAGAGCACACGGCGCACCTGTGTCCGCAGGGCGCCCCACGACATCGGGGGACCCCATGCCTGAACTGCCCGGCGAACGCCACGACGACCGGAACCGCGACCCGCGGACGGCCCCCCTCACGCCCGGACCCACCACCGACCTGCCCGTCGACACCCCGCGGATGCCGGCCCCGGAGGTCCGGGAGACGCCCGCGCACTCCATCCCGGGCGGCCTCGGCCTGCTGCTCACCGTGGTCGGCGTCCTCATCGGCGTCGGTGTGATCGTCGTCGGCGGCGTCCTCGGTTCGGGCGGCAACGACGGCGCCGGCGCGGCGCTGGTGATCGTCGGCATCCTGCTCGTCATCACGTCCTTCTTCTGCATGAGCGGGGTGAAGATGGTCGCCCCCGGCGAGGCCCGGGTCATCCAGCTCTTCGGCCGGTACGTCGGCACCATCCGCGACGACGGGCTGCGCTGGGTCAACCCGCTCACCAGCAGCCGGAAGATCTCCACCCGGGTCCGCAACCACGAGACCGCGGTGCTCAAGGTCAACGACGCCTACGGCAACCCGATCGAGCTGGCCGCGATCGTCGTCTGGAAGGTCGAGGACACCGCGCAGGCTCTCTTCGAGGTCGACGACTTCCTGGAGTTCGTCGCCACCCAGACCGAGGCCGCCGTCCGGCACATCGCGATCGAGTACCCGTACGACGCCCACGAGGAGGAGGGCCTCTCGCTGCGCGGCAACGCCGAGGAGATCACCGAGAAGCTCGCCGTCGAACTCACGGCCCGGGTGCGGGCGGCGGGCGTGCGGATCATCGAGTCGCGCTTCAGCCACCTCGCGTACGCCCCCGAGATCGCCTCGGCGATGCTCCAGCGCCAGCAGGCGGGGGCGGTCGTCGCGGCCCGCCAGCAGATCGTGGAGGGCGCGGTCGGCATGGTGGAGATGGCGCTCACCCGCATCGCCGAACAGGGCATCGTGGAGCTCGACTCCGAGCGGAAGGCCGCCATGGTCAGCAACCTGATGGTGGTGCTCTGCGGCGACCGTGCGGCGCAGCCGGTCCTGAACACGGGCACGCTCTACCAGTGACCGAGGAGACCTCCGGGCGCGGGCCGCGGCAGCGCAAGCAGATGCTGCTGCGGCTCGATCCCGCCGTGCACGACGCGTTGGCGCGCTGGGCCTCCGACGAGCTGCGCAGCGCCAACGCGCAGATCGAGTTCCTGCTGCGGCGGGCACTGGCGGAGGCGGGCCGGCTGCCGGGTGCGGCCGGGCCCGCCGCCCGCCGGGGGCGCCCTCCGAAGCGTCCGGAGCCGGGGCCGGAGCAGCCGGGGCCGGAGCAGCCAGGGCCGGAGGCGGGTGCGGCGGAGTGAGCACGGCGGGGTACCTGCTCCGGCGGCCGGAGGCAGGCGTCCCGCCGCCGCTTCCCGGCCAGCTATACACCGCAGGTATACACGGCGTGTACAGTGCTCCGCATGTCTATCGGCCACACCCTGCTCGGGCTCCTCGAGTCCGGCCCCCGCCACGGTTACGACCTGAAGCGCACCTTCGACGAGAAGTTCGGCCACGACCGCCCGCTGCACTACGGGCAGGTCTACTCGACCATGTCCCGGCTGCTGCGGAACGGGCTCGTCGAAGTGGACGGCGTGGAGAGCGACGGAGGTCCCGAACGCAAGCGCTACGCCATCACGGACGCCGGGATCACGGACGTCTCCGACTGGCTCGCCCAGCCGGAGAAGCCGGAGCCCTACCTCCAGTCGACGCTGTACACCAAGGTGGTGCTGGCGATCCTGACCGGCCGGGGCGCCGCGGAGGTCCTGGACACCCAGCGCTCCGAACACCTGCGGATGATGCGGGCGCTGACGGAGCGGAAGCGCGGCGGCGACCTCGCCGACCAGCTGATCTGCGACCACGCGCTCTTCCACCTGGAGGCCGACCTGCGGTGGCTGGAACTGACCGCCGCCCGGCTCGACAAGCTCACCGAGGTGGTCGCCCCATGAGTTCCATGGGCACCACAACTCCCCTGGACCCCTCCGGTCCTCTGCTCGTTGCCCGCGACCTGCACAAGACGTACGGCGCGACGCCCGCGCTCGACGGCGCGTCGTTCTCCGTCCACCGCGGCGAGGTCGTCGCCGTGATGGGCCCCTCCGGCTCCGGCAAGTCCACCCTGCTGCACTGCCTCGCCGGGATCGTCACGCCCGACGCCGGCTCGGTCGTCTTCGCGGGCCGCGAACTCTCCGCGATGTCCGACGCGGAGCGCAGCGCCCTGCGCCGGACCGAGTTCGGCTTCGTCTTCCAGTTCGGCCAGCTGGTGCCCGAGCTGACCTGCGTGGAGAACGTGGCGCTCCCGCTGCG
Source organism: Streptomyces sp. AM 2-1-1 (assembly GCF_029167645.1). Taxonomy (NCBI): domain Bacteria; kingdom Bacillati; phylum Actinomycetota; class Actinomycetes; order Kitasatosporales; family Streptomycetaceae; genus Streptomyces; species Streptomyces sp. AM 2-1-1. The sequence continues at coordinate 2,507,757 of NZ_CP119147.1, forward strand.
GCTGGGCGGGGTCCGCCGCAAGGCCGCCGAACGGACCGCGCTGCACTGGATGGAGCGGCTGGAGGTCGACGGGGTGGCCGCCAAGCGTCCCGGTGAGGTCTCGGGCGGTCAGGGCCAGCGGGTCGCCGTGGCCCGGGCCCTCGCCTCCTCCCCGAAGGTGATCTTCGCGGACGAGCCGACCGGCGCACTGGACTCCCTCAACGGCGAGCGGGTCATGGAACTGCTCACCGAGGCCGCCCGGTCCACCGGCACCGCCGTGGTACTGGTGACCCACGAGGCGCGGGTCGCCGCGTACTCGGACCGGGACGTCACCGTCCGCGACGGCCGGGCCACCGATCTGGAGTACGCCCGGTGACCCGGTCCGACGACCCGGGCGTGCCCGGTCCCCTCTCCCGCACCCGCACCCCGGCCCTGCTGCGGGATCTCGGACTCGGTGTCCGCTTCGCCGCGGCGGGCGGCCGCGAGGGGTGGACACGCACCCTGCTCACCTCCGTCGGGGTGGGCATCGGGGTGGCTCTGCTGCTCGTCGCCTCCGCCGTCCCGCACCTGCTGGAGGCTCGGGGCCACCGCAGCGACGCCCGGTCCGAGAGCAGCGTGTCCTTCGCCCCCGAGCGGAACGAGAAGACGGACCGCACGGTCCTCACCAAGCAGATCGACACCGAATTCCACAACCGTGCCGTGCAGGGCGTGATGATGCGCGCGGACGGGGCGCACCCGGTGCTGCCGCCGGGTCTGCCGCGGATGCCGGCCGCGGGCCGGATGTACGTCTCGCCCGCCCTGGCCGAGATGCTGGCGTCGCCGGGGGCGCGCCTGCTCAGGCAACGCCTGCCCTACGTCACCGAGGGCACGATCACCGACGCGGGACTGGTCTCCCCCGGCGAACTGCTGTTCTACCTGGGCAGTGACACCCTCACCGCGGACAACGGCGGCCACCGCCTGACCGGTTACGGGCACGGGCTGCCCGTCCCGCCGCTCGCCCCGCTGCTCGTCGTGCTCAGCGCGATGGTCGGTGTGGTGCTGCTGATGCCGGTGGCCATCTTCATCGCCACCGCCGTGCGGTTCGGCGGGGACCGACGGGACCGCCGGCTCGCCGCGCTGCGCCTGGTGGGCGCGGACGTCGGTTCGGTCCGCTGGATCGCCGCCGGGGAGGCACTCTTCGGTGCGCTCCTCGGACTCTCCGCGGGAGCCGCTCTCTTCCTCGCGGGGCGTCCGTTCGTCGGTTCGCTCTCGGTCTGGGAGCAGAGCGTCTTCCCCGCCGACCTGGCGCCGTCGACGCCTCTGGTCGCTGTGATCCTGTGCGCGGTACCCGTCTGCGCGGTGCTGGTGACCCTCGTCGCCATGCGGTCCGTGGTGGTGGAGCCGCTGGGCGTCGTCCGCGAGGGGCGCGGACGGAAGCGGCGGATCTGGTGGCGGCTGCCGGTGCCGCTGGCCGGACTGGCGATCCTGGCCGTGTACGGCCGGACGGGCGACGACCGGACGGCGGAGCCGTCTCCCATCGTCGCCGGTGCCGTGCTCGTGCTGCTGGGGCTGGCGCTGTTGCTGCCGTGGGCGGTGGAGGCGTGCGTGAGCCGGCTGCACGGGGGCCCGGTGCCCTGGCAGCTCGCCGGCCGCCGTCTCCAGCTGAGCGCCGGGACGGCCGCGCGGACGGTCAGCGGGATCACCGTGGCGGTGGCGGGCGCGGTGGCGCTCCAGATGCTGTTCGCCTCGATGAACGCCGAATTCACCAGGATGACCGGCCAGGACCCGAGCCGGGCCCAGTTCTTCATGGTGTCGGAGAACGTCCTGGGCGACGGCGCCGCCCGCACCATCGAGGCGCTCGGCGCGACCGAGGGGGTGGAGCAGGTGATCGGCACGGTGGAGGTGTACGCCACGAAACCGGGCACCTACTCCGAGGACGAGCTCGCGCCCACCACCACGATCACGGTCGGCGACTGCGCGACGCTGCGGGAGCTGGCCAGGACAGGCTCCTGCGCGGACGGTGACACCTTCGTCGCCCATCCCGCCCACGACCAGGAGATGTCCGACTGGATCGACGAGTCGGCGCGCAAGGGGGAGCAGGTAAGGATCAGTACCGACAGCGCGGGGGCGGAGGTCGTCGAAACGGTCTACTGGACCCTGCCGGTCGGGGCGCGGACCGTCACCAGCCGCTTCGACCCGCACGGCGTGGAGACCACGGGCATCCTCGCAACCCCCGGGGCGATCGATCCGGCCTCGCTGCCGGGCGCGACCGTGGTCGCCCAGGTGAGGGTCGACGAGAGCGTGCCGGACGTCTCGGAGTACGTACGGAACACGGCGGCCCGGCTGGACCCTGCCATGCGGGTCGTCGCCCTCAACTCCACCGAGCGGGACGGGCGGTACGCGAGCATCCAGACGGCCGTCAAGGTCGGCGGGACCGCCACCATGCTGCTGATCGCCGCCTCGATGCTGGTGCAGCAGCTGGAGCAACTGCGTGAGCGACGACGCCTGCTGGCGGCTCTGGTGGCCTTCGGGACCCGGCGCTCGACGCTCGGCTGGTCGGTGCTGTGGCAGACGACGATACCGGTCGCCGTGGGGCTGGCGGTCGCGGTCGCCGGCGGACTCGTACTGGGCTGGACGCTGGCCCGGATGACGGGCAACCAGGTCTCCGACTGGTGGCTCTTCCTGCCGATGGCGGGAGCGGGTGCCGGCGTGGTCCTGCTGGTGACGCTGCTCTCGCTGCCCGCCCTCTGGCGCCTGATGCGGCCGGCCGGGCTGCGCACCGAGTAGCCGGCCGGCGGTACCACGGGGCGGCGGCCGCCGGGGTTCACTCCCCGGCGGCCGTCACGCGTACCGGCAGCGCGGCCATCGCCTCGCGCAGCGCGGCGGCGAACTGGCCGAACTCCTCGTGGCGGGCCGTCCCGGTCCGCATCGCGAGCGCGACCCGGCGCGAGGGGGCGGGTGCGCTGAAGCGGGCGGTGGCCAGGGCCGGGTTGCGGCCGGTCTCCACGATCACGGCGGTGCGCGGCAGGAGGGTGACACCGAGGCCCCCGGCGACGAGCTGCACCAGGGTGGAGAGGCCTGCGGCGGTCGTCGTCACCGGCGCCCCGTCCGTACGCCCGGCCTCCCGGCAGATGTCCAGCGCCTGGTCGCGCAGGCAGTGGCCCTCGTCGAGCAGCAGCAGCGGCAGGTCGCGCAGCTCGTCGCGGGGGAGGTCCGTCCGGCCGCCGAGGGGGTGCGACTCCTCGGTCACCAGGACGAAGTCCTCGTCGAAGAGCGGCAGCTCGGTCACGCCGGGATGGCCGAGCGGCACGGCGAGCAGCAGCAGGTCGAGCCGTCCGGCCGAGAGCCCCTCCAGCAGCGAGGAGGTCTGTTCCTCGTGGACCTGGAGGTCGAGCGCGGGGTAGCGGTCGTGGACCAGGCGCAGCACGGTCGGCAGCAGGTAGGGGGCGACGGTCGGGATCACCCCGAGCCGCAGGGTCCCGGTGAAGGGCGCCCGGACCGCCTCGGCCTCCTCGACGAGCGCGCCGACCGCGTCCAGGACGGTTCTCGCGCGGACCGCGAGGCGTTCGCCCGCCGTCGAGAGCAGCACCTTGCGCGTCGTACGCTCGATGAGCTGGACCCCGAGCGACTCCTCCAGCGCGGACACCGCCCCGGAGAGTGCGGGCTGGCTCATGCCGATGGACGCCGCCGCGTCCCGGAAGTGCAGGTGTTCCGCGACCGCCACGAAGGCGCGCAGCTGCGAGAGGCTGGGCTGTTTGGTCCTGTTGGCCTGGGTTGTCTGCGCCACTGATAGGTACCTCCGATCATCGGAACCGAGTGTAGCTATTTCCGCGATCAATGCACTCTGTGCCAAGGTGGATCTCGTCCAACCCTCCAGGAAGGCCCTCAAAAGGGGAGTTCCTGACCTGCAAGGAGATCGCGTGCTCACTGTCGGTGACAAGTTCCCCGAGTTCGACCTGACCGCCTGCGTGTCGCTGGAAAGCGGCAAGGAGTTCGAGCAGATCAACCACAAGACCTACGAGGGTCAGTGGAAGATCGTCTTCGCGTGGCCCAAGGACTTCACCTTCGTGTGCCCGACCGAGATCGCCGCCTTCGGCAAGCTGAACGACGAGTTCGCCGACCGCGACGCCCAGATCCTCGGCTTCTCCGGCGACTCCGAGTTCGTGCACCACGCCTGGCGCAAGGACCACCCGGACCTGACCGACCTGCCCTTCCCGATGATGGCCGACTCGAAGCACGAGCTCATGCGCGCGCTCGGCATCGAGGGCGAGGACGGCTTCGCGCAGCGCGCCGTCTTCATCGTCGACCAGAACAACGAGATCCAGTTCACGATGGTGACCGCCGGTTCCGTGGGCCGTAACCCCAAGGAGGTCCTGCGGGTCCTCGACGCCCTGCAGACCGACGAGCTCTGCCCGTGCAACTGGACCAAGGGCGAGACCACCCTCGACCCGGTCGCCCTCCTCTCGGGCGAGTGAACGGACCCACCATGGCACTCGACGAACTCAAGTCCGCCGTACCGGACTTCGCCAAGGACCTGAAGCTGAACCTCGGCTCGGTCATCGGCAACAGCGACCTGCCGCAGCAGCAGCTCTGGGGCACCGTGCTCGCCTGTGCGATCGCCTCGCGTTCGCCCCGGGTCCTGCGCGAGCTGGAGCCGGAGGCGAAGGCCAACCTCTCCGCGGAGGCGTACACCGCCGCGAAGTCGGCCGCCGCCATCATGGCGATGAACAACGTCTTCTACCGGACCCGGCACCTGCTGTCGGACCCGGAGTACGGCAACCTCCGCGCGGGTCTGCGGATGAACGTCATCGGCAAGCCGGGCGTGGAGAAGGTCGACTTCGAGCTGTGGTCGCTCGCCGTCTCCGCGATCAACGGCTGCGGCCAGTGCCTCGACTCCCACGAGCAGGTGCTCCGCAAGGCCGGCGTGGACCGTGAGACCATTCAGGAAGCCGTGAAGATCGCCTCGGTGATCCAGGCCGTCGGCGTCACCCTCGAAGCCGAGGCCGTGCTCGCCGAATAGGACAGCGGTACCTTGTACGAGAAGGGCCCTGCGGACGACCGACCGTCCGCAGGGCCCTTCTTCTCGTCCGCGCCGGGGGCCGGCCGACCCCTCAGGGGCGGTCCGGGCCGTCCTCGGGACCGCGTAGGGGTGCCGGATGTGCGGCCTCGTCGCTTCCCCCGGCCGGCACGTCGGGCTTCTCCGGGACGGACGGCTCCGTGAGGGTCTTCTCCGCGCCGGACGGCTCCGCGAGGGACGGCTCCGTCGCGGCCGGGTCCTCCTCGCGCCCGTCTCCCGGACAGGACTCGTCGTACCGGTCCTCGGGCGGGGTGCCCGGAGCGGGGGTCGGGGCCACGTGGAGCGCGGAGGCGCCGTGCGGCTGCGGGGAGTGCCGCTGGACCTCCTGCCTGCTGTAGGCCCGTAGGTAGCCGACCACCGTGTTCGTCACGGCCACCAGCGGGACGGCGACGACCGCGCCGCCGATGCCCGCGACCATCCCGCCGGCGGCCACGGAGAGCACCACGGCGAGCGGATGGACCCGCACCGCCCGGCCGAGGATGAACGGCTGGAGGATGTGCCCCTCGATCTGCTGCACGGCCAGCACCACGATCAGCACCATGAGGGCGGTGAACACACCCTCGGTGACGAGCGCGACGACGACCGCCAGCGCCCCGGACACCACGGCGCCGACCAGCGGGATGAAGGCGAAGAGGAAGATGAAGACGGCGAGCGGCACCGCCATCGGCACGTCGAGGAACCAGATCCCGAGCCCGATGAAGATGGCGTCGATCATCGCGACGATCACGGTGCCCCGCACGTAGGCGGTGAGCGTGCGCCAGGCGCGCGGCCCGGCACCGGCGACCCCCGGACGGGCCTGGGCGGGGACCAGCTTGAGGGACCACTCCCAGATCCGCTTGCCGTCGTAGAGCAGGAAGAGCGTCGAGAACATCGCGAGGAGCATCCCGGTGAGGAACTCGACCATCACCGTGACGCCCTGGAGGCCGGCGGAGGTGATCTCCTCGGTGTTGGTGCCGATCGTGTCGCTGAGGTTCTTCGCGATGTCGTTGATCTGCGACTCGGTGACGTGGAAGGGGCTGTCGAGCAGCCAGCGCTTCAACTCGTCGATGCCGTCGCGGACCTTGTCGGAGAGGGTGTCGAGGTTGTCCATCACCTGCCAGACGACGAACCAGCCGACCAGCCCCATGATGACGAAGCCCAGTACGGCGGTGACGGCGGTGGCCAGGCCGCGCGGCAGCCCGTACCGGCGCAGGCGCACCACGGTCGGCTGGAGCAGCGCGGTGACGAGCAGGGCGGCCACGAAGGCGAGCACGACGAGCTGGACGGCGCTGATGACGCGCATCAGGATCCAGAGCGTGCCCGCGAGCACCAGCAGCCGCCACCCGGCCTCGGCGGCGACCCGCATCCCCCAGGGGATCGAGGCCACCGGATCGGGCCGGGGCGCGACGGCGGGGGCGTACGCGGGCGGCGCGGGAACCTGCGCCACCTCGGCGTCGCCGCTCGTCGCGGTGGGGCGACGGCGTGTCCCGGCATACCCGGGCTCCGCCTCCTCGCCGTCGGCTCGCTCCCGACGTTCGTCCAGGCGGACGGCGAGGTCCGTCAGTTCGGCCCCGACGCGACCGAGCCAACCGGGCAGTTTCGACATGCGTGGTCCCTCTCCCCCATGGGTGACACCGACCATCTACCCCCGAACGGCCGGAATGCGACCGTACATGGGCGACTCGTCGCGCCACGCACGATGCCCCGCACCGTCGGGACGGTGCGGGGCATCGGAAGGACCGTGCGCAGGGACCGGGCGGTCCGGAGGTGGTGCGCCGGATGCCGCCTGGTACCGGGGGCCAAGGCCGTTTGCGACCATGCGCGTCGGATCGGCGGGCGGTGTCCGGTGCGGTGCACCGCACGGCGGAGGATTGCCCGTGTACGGGATGTACAGGGGCAGTCCGACCATGCCGTGAGGTGCCGTGCCGGGCGCCGCCCGTCCGGCGGCAAGGGTTCGAAAGACGGCCTAGTACCAGTGGTTGGACTGCCAGAAGGACCAGGCGCCGCAAGGGCTGCCGTAGCTGGCGTTCATGTAGCTGAGGCCCCACTTGATCTGGGTGGCCGGGTTGGTCTGCCAGTCGGCGCCCGCGGAGGACATCTTGGAGCCGGGGAGCGCCTGGACCAGACCGTACGCGCCGGAGGAGGCGTTGACCGCGCGGTAGTTCCAGGTCGACTCGTGGTTCACGATGTTGCTGAAGCACTGGAACTGGTCGGCGGGGATCATCTGCCGCGCCATCGCCTGGACCTCGGCGACGGAGTAGGAACCCTGGGCTGCGAACGACGTGGCGTCGCGCACGGCCGACCGGCTGGCGCGCTGCTCGGCGTCCTTGGCCTCCTGCGCTTCCTTGGCTTCCTTCGCTTCCCTCTCGCGCTCCGCCTGGTTCTCGGCCGCCTGCTTCTTGACCTTGGCGTCCTTGGCGGCCTGCAGGCGGGCCGACTCCTCGGCCGACTTCTTCGCGGCGGCGTTGGCGGCGGATGCCTGGGCATCGGCCTGCTGCGTCAGCGAAGCGGTCTGGACCTGGGCCTGGTGGCCCACGGGGATGTCTGCGAGCAGCGTGGTGTCGGCTGCGGTCGCCTCGAAGTTGTTGTCGTCGACAGCGGGAGTGCTGCCCGAAGCAACGCCTACGACGGCGCCAACGGTGGTGACCGCGGTGGCTGATGCCACTGCGAACCCCCGGACCGAGATCCGGCTCACACGGTGTCCTTCCAGCATCGCCCGCTTAGGTGACCTCGCGGGCGCGATCGTGCCCCTCTGACACTGGCCTCCCTACTGCTTGGGTCACGGGAGGCACGGGCCCGGTGGGCAGCTTCCTTCACGGAAGTGCCACGTGGTGCTCGCGGGCGGCATACGGAGATCGGTTGTTGAGTTGTGTGGTGCTGAGCGCCTCGGAAGGCACCTGGTTTCCGTATGCGGGGCCTGACGGAAGCAAGACTCTGCCGGAGAGGGACGCCGAGAAGCAATTCCCTGTTGCGTGGGAAAGCTCACACGCTGCTTATGCCACCCGTTTGACGGAAATGACGGCGCGGCATGAAGCCGCCCGGCTAAGCTGCTTCGCTCGCCGGGCGGCTTCAGGGACATGCGGGACAGATTGCTGAATCCGTCGCGTTCTTATCCTTCTTCGAGCATTTCGGTCACCAGTGCGGCGATCTGTGATCGTTCGGAGCGGGTGAGGGTCACATGGGCGAAGAGCGGATGGCCCTTCAACTTCTCGACCACGGCGACCACTCCGTCGTACCGGCCGACCCGGAGGTTGTCCCGCTGGGCCACGTCATGCGTGAGCACTACACGTGAGTTCGCCCCGATACGGGACAGAACGGTCAGCAGGACGTTGCGTTCGAGAGACTGCGCCTCGTCGACGATCACGAACGCGTCGTGCAGCGAGCGGCCCCGGATGTGGGTGAGCGGCAGGACCTCCAGCATCCCGCGCCCCAACACCTCCTCGATCACCTCCCGCCCGGCCACCGCCGAGAGCGTGTCGAAGACGGCCTGCGCCCAGGGGCTCATCTTCTCGGCCTCGCTGCCCGGGAGGTAGCCCAGCTCCTGGCCGCCGACCGCGTACAACGGCCGGAAGACCATCACCTTCTGGTGCTGGCGGCGCTCCAGGACGGCTTCCAGGCCGGCGCAGAGCGCCAGCGCGGACTTGCCGGTGCCGGCCCGGCCGCCGAGCGACACGATGCCGACCTCCGGGTCGAGCAGCAGATCGAGCGCGATCCGCTGCTCGGCGCTGCGGCCGTGGATGCCGAACGCCTCCCGGTCCCCGCGCACCAGGCGGACGTTGCCCTGGGCCGTGACCCGGCCGAGCGCCTTGCCCCGCTCGGACTGGAGCACCAGGCCGGTGTGGACCGGGAGTTCGGCGGCCTCGGGGACGTACAGCGTCTCCTCCGCGAAGAGCAGGTCCACCTGTTCGCCGGAGAGCGGCAGTTCGGCCATGCCGGTGTGCCCGGAGTCGGTGATCGCGAGCTCGGCGCGGTACTCCTCGGCGAGCAGTCCGACCGACGACGCCTTGATGCGCAGCGGAAGGTCCTTGGAGACGACCGTGACGTCGTACCCCTCCGCCTGGAGGTTGCGGGCCACCGCGAGGATCCGTGAGTCGTTGTCCCCCAGCCGGTAACCGGCGGGCAGAACGCCGGGGTCGGAGTGGTTGAGTTCGACACGGAGGGTGCCGCCCAGGTCCCCGAGGGGGATCGGCGCGTCGAGCCTGCCGTACCGGACACGGAAGTCGTCGAGCAGGCGCAGGGCCTGCCGGGCGAAGTAACCGAGCTCCGGATGGTGCCGTTTGGCCTCCAGTTCCGTGACGACGACGATCGGCAGCACGACTTCGTGCTCGTCGAAACGCGCCATGGCGTTGGGGTCGGCCAGCAGGACGCTGGTGTCGAGAACATACGTGCGCCTGTCGGGCATGCGGCGCTTTGAGCTGGTCACCACGGAAGGACGTACCCCCTCGGACGAGGTCGGGGAGTGCGACGGGCGTCGCGGAACTTCCCGGAGGAAGAGGACGGACCGGGTTCGGACCCGCATACGAGGGCCGAACGCCGGCCCTCCGCGTCGGACGTACGGTGCGTACGGTCCTTCGTGTGCAAAGGGCCTCCCGGGTGGACGGTCCGAAGGGCCGTCCACGTGACGCGACGTCCGCCTGGTTACCGACCGGACGTCGACCTGTCAGGGGTATGCCCTCGAACGCCCGAAGCCATGCCACGGGTTGCGCCACGGTACGGAGGCGTCCAGGTGGACACGTGGCAACCGCCGGCAGACCTCCGGTGAGCCGGCCGGGAGGGTGCCCCCGGCCGGCGGGGACACCCCCGTGGGCGTATGCGCATAAGAGGGGAGTACGTGACGTGCGTGCGCGGGGCGGGAGCGGTGGCCCCGTGCGACGGGGCGGTGGTCCTCGACGGGGCGGTGGTCCTCGACGGGCGCCGAGGACTCCGGCGCGGTGGCTCAGGCGCCGTAGCGACGGTGGCGGGCGGCGTAGTCGCGCAGGGCCCTCAGGAAGTCGACCTTGCGGAAGGCCGGCCAGAAGACCTCGCAGAAGTAGTACTCGGAGTGCGCGCTCTGCCACAGCATGAAACCGGAGAGCCGCTGCTCGCCGCTGGTACGGATCACGAGGTCGGGGTCGGGCTGGCCCCGGGTGTAGAGGTGCTCGGAGATGAGGTCGGTGGAGACGACGTCCGCCAGTTCCTCGAAGGTGGTGCCCTTGTCGGCGTGGTCCAGCAGCAGCGACCGGACGGCGTCGGCGATCTCCTGTCGGCCGCCGTAGCCGACCGCGACGTTCACGATTATCCCGTCGACGTCGGCGGTGGCCTGCTCCGCCTCCTTGAGGACGGTCTGGGTGCGGGCGGGGAGCAGGTCCATGGTGCCGACGTGGTGGACCCGCCACCGGCCGTCCGCGGCCAGGTTCTTCACGGTGTTCTCGATGATGCCGAGGAGCGGCTTCAGCTCGCCCTCGGGGCGGTCGAAGTTGTCCGTCGACAGCAGCCAGAGAGTGACGACCTCGACATCGGTCTCGTTGCACCAGCCGAGCAGCTCGGAGATCTTGTCCGCGCCGGCCTGGTGCCCCTGCACGGCGGAGCCGCCCGAGGCCTTCGCCCAGCGGCGGTTGCCGTCGAGGATGACTCCGATGTGCTTCGGCACCTGGGAGTGGTCGAGCCGGCCTTCCACCCGGCGTGCGTAGAGCCCGTACACCAGGTCGCGCAAGTTCACTGAGTTCACCCTCTCGGTTCCGCACGGGTCATCAGGCCCGACGCCCCTGTCGCGGGGACACGGGGGCCGCCCGTGAGGGGAGGGCCGTCATGTCCGCACGGCCCGCGCGGACATGCGCCGCGCCGCGCGCCGGCATTCCCCCGAGCCGTCACATTACTGCGGGAAGGCGGCACCGGCCCAACCCGGTCCGTCACAACTGCTCGAAAATCGGAGAATCGCGAGCGCTCTCCCCCTCCTGGTGCCACCGCGTCGCACGGCGACTGCGGGGAGTGCCGGGCGGGGGACGGGGCCGGAGTCGAGGGCCGCGAAGAGCGCGGGGGCCGGGCGGGTGCGGGGGGCCGGGCGGGGGCCGGGGCGGGCCGGGCGGAGCGGGGCATAAAAATTCGGGCCGGTCCGTGGGGGGATACGGACCGGCCCGAGGGGGGAGCCCCACCCTAACCCTTCGTGAGCGTTTTCGTCCGCCACGCCACTCCACCCTCACTCTCCGGATGCGCGGCGCTCCGCTCCGGGCACGGAACAGGACATTCCGGCCCGGTGGAGACGGTGCGTCGGGGCGGCGCGGCGTGGCCGGAGGGGCGGCGCGGCGTGGCCGGAGGGGCGGCGCGCTCAGCGCGGGTGGAAGCGGATCTCCAGTGCGTCGCCGGCGACGACCACGAAGTCACCGTTCTCGCAGTGGATGACGGACTCCCGCACCTCGTCCTTGGCGTCCCGGCTCTCGCGCGCCCCGGTGACCGTCCAGCCTCCCCCGTACGGCGCGGGCGGCAGGCTGTGCAGCGGCCCGTGTGCCCACAGTCCGGCGGGTACGCACCATTCGGGCAGATGGGGCCAGGTGCCCGCGGTCACCCGGAGCGTCCGGTCGGAGGCGCAGGTCATCAGCACGGACCGGTCGTCGGCGAGGACGAACTCGACCGCTTCGGGGCCGCCGGCCCGGCCGTCGGGGCGGTAGAAGACGCCGTGGACGCCGATGATCCGCGCGCCCCGGAGCCAGTCGGACCTGCCCGAGCGGTGTCGGCCGGCCGTCCCTCCGGGCTGCTCGCTCCCCACGACACGCTCCCTCTCTCCGTACGACCCCGTCCAGGATCGCACTCTCCGGCACAAGACGGCGCGAGGGGAGGGAGGTTACCTTCCCGCTCCCCGAAGCCCGTTCTGGGGGGCGTCCGTCGGCTTGCGCGCCTCCACCAGGAAGCGCGTCGTACGGGCGGTGAACGGGCCCTCCGCCTCGATCCTGCGGTGCAGCGACTCCAGTTGCGGCCGGTAGGCGTCCACGGTGAACCCCGGCACCATCCAGACGACCTTGCGGAGGAAGTGGACGACGGCCCCGATGTCGAAGAACGCGGTTTCCAGCGACTCCGACCGCAGGTCGGTGACCACGAGCCCCGCCGCCTCGGCCTCGGCGCGGGCGCGCTCGGGGTCGCGGGCCGCGTACGCGGAGGGCGGCAGCGGGCCGCGGAAGTGCTCGACCAGGGCGAAGACGCTCGCGGGACCCACCTGCTGGGAGAAGTAGGTACCGCCGGGGGCGAGCACCCGGGCGATCTCCTCCCACCATGTGGTGACGGGGTGCCGGCTGACCACCAGGTCGAAGGCCCCGTCCCCGAACGGCAGCGGCGGCTCGTCCCCGTCCACGACCACGGCCACCCCGCGCGGGTGGAGCAGGGCGGTGGCCCGGGCCACGTTGGGCGGCCAGGACTCGGTGGCGACCATGAGCGGCGGGAGCGTGGGCGCCGAGGCCAGTACCTCTCCCCCGCCGGTCTGGATGTCGAGCGCGGCCCTGGCGCGGCCGAGCCGCTCGGCCATCGCGCGGGCGTACCCCCAGGACGGGCGCTGCTCGGTGGCCCGCCCTTCCAGCCAGGAGAAGTCCCAGCCGTCCACCGGCACGGCCTCGGCCTCGGCCACCAGCGCGGCGAAGCGTTCGGCGCAGGCGCCGGTGAGGGGCGGCGAGGGGGTGTGCCCGGAGGCCGGGGGGAGGGCGCGGTCCGGGGAGGCGGGCGGCTGCGGCGGCTGCTTCGGCATGCCCGCAGGGTCGCAGGGCCGCGCGGCGTCCGCGAGCCGTTTTCGCGGCGGTCATCGCAGGGCGCCGAGCACGACCCCGGTGAGCGCGCCCGCGATCATGAAGGGGCCGAACGGGATGCCCGTACGGCGGTGGGCGCGCCGCAGCACCAGCAGTCCGAAGCCGTACACCGCGCCGTAGAGGAAGCCGGCGAAGCCGCCCGCGACGAGGACGGGCCAGCCGTACCAGCCGAGCACCACGCCGAGGGAGAGGGCGAGCTTCACGTCGCCCCGGCCCATGCCGTTCGGGTTGATCAGGTAGAGGACCAGGTAGAAGCAGCCCAGCGCCGCCCCGCCGAGGAGCGCCCCGGTCCAGGAACCGCCCGGCCCCGGCAGCAGGGACGCCGCACCGAGGAGGAGGACGGCGGCTCCGGCCAGGGGCAGTGTCAGTGCGTCGGGGAGCCGGTGGACCCGGTGGTCGACTGCGGCAAGGAGGACGGCGACGGGGGTGAGGAGCAGCCAGACGAGGAGTTCGGGCCGCGCACCGGTGGCGGCTGCCAGCACGGCACAGGCCACGGCGCTCACCACGGCGACGAGCACCTGCGGTGCGTACGGGGCGGCCGCGGGGGCGTCCCGTGCACACACCGCGTCCTGTGCAGACGCCGCGTCCTGTGCGCACGCCGCACAGCGGGCGCTGCCCAGCCAGCCGCGACCGCGGCGGGGGCGGGCACGGGCGACCGGGCCGGGGGCGGCGGTGGGGGTGGGGGCGGCAGTGGGGCCGGGACCCGAGTGGGCGTGGTGGGCGGGGTCGGGGTGCGGAAGGGGTCGGGCGAGCGGGTGTCCGGCGGGGCACGCGTCGCGCCACTCCTCCTCCGGCTGCACGGAGAAGCGGTACGCGGCCCGGGGGATCAGCGATCCGGCGGCGGCGCCCCAGGCGGCGGCGAGGGGCACGGCGGCGATCCAGAGGGCGTCCACGTGCCGACCCTAATCGCCCCGCGCCTCCGGGGTCTTGGGCCCAGGGGCCCACAGACGGTGGGCCGGCACGCCCGGCTCACCGTCCCCGCCCTTCCCGTCTCGTCGCTCCTGCTCCCGCTCCCTCGCCATTCCCGCTCCCCGCTCCCTCGCCGTTCCTGCTCCCCGTTCCCCGCTCCCTCGCCGTTCCTGCTCCCCGCTCCCTCGCCGTTCGTGCTCCCCGCTCCCTCGCCACCCCTTCGCTCCTCCTTCGCCGTCCACGCCTCGGAGAGCCGTGGTGAGCGCTACGGTCGGTGCCCATGGGCAGATGGCGCGATGGCGACGGAACACTGACCGTGGGCACGGGCGGCGAGGCGCGGGAGATCCCGCTGCGCGTGGCGGCCTCGTACCGGGCTCGTACCCGGGGGCTGCTCGGAGAGGACGGGATCGAAGGGGCGCTGCTGCTCACGCCCTGTTCGAGCGTTCACACCTTCCGGATGCGGTTCGCCATCGACGTGGCGTACCTGGACCGGAAGTTCAACGTCCTCGCCGTGCGCACGATGGAACGGGGCCGACTCGGCCTGCCCCGGCTGCGCGCCCGCCACGCGGTGGAGTCCCGGGCCGGTGCGATGGACGCGTGGGGGCTGCGACCGGGCGTCCGGCTCGCGGTGCGGACGGGGGACGGGGAGAACCCGGCGGGTGGCTGAACTCCGCCGTGGTCCGTGGCGTTGCCGGGCTCGTGATCAGGTGGGGGCGGACGGAAGTTTCGCGGCCTGGGCGGCGACGAGCGCGGTGGGGATGACCGGGACCTGGTTGTCCAGGTAGTTGGCCGCGGCGAAGACGACGACGGTGGCCCCGCCGCGTACGACGGTGAAGACCAGCGGGCTCGACACACCGCCGGCGGCGAACATCAGCCGGTAGGCGAGACCCTCTTGACCCGCGCGCGGGGCCGGGAGCGCGGTGACGGAGGAGTACACGGACGGCCCCTCCTCGCCCCGGGTCCGGAAACCGTCCGCGCAGGCAGAGACCGCCTGCCGCACCCGGTGGAGGAGCGACGCGGCGCCGTCGTGGCTGGAGTACGTGGCCAGCAGCAGCGTCACCACCGTCGTGGCGTCCTGGCCGGTACGGGACGCGTCGAGCGCGGTACGCAACACGGTGGCGGCAGGCGGCGGTTCGGGGGACAGGTTCACCAGTTCGACGAGCGGCGCGCAGGCGGGGTTCTCGGACCGCTCGGTGCCCCGCACCTCCTCGTACCGCAGGGACGCGATGTCGTACCCCGGCAACTCGCCGCCGTGCAGCGCGATGCCGGGCAACGCGGCGGCTTCGGAGGGTGGGGTGGCGGCCGCGGCCGGGTCGGGGTCTGCGCGGGAGTCGGTAGCCACCGCATGGGGAGTGGTTGTTGCCGTGGCAGTCGCGGTCCCGGCCGTGGCGCCCGGATGGGGGCTCATTCCTTCGGCCGCCCGGCCGGGCGGCCCGCAGGCGGCCGCCACGAGACAGAACGCCACGGCGGTGACGCCCACTGCCGTGCGCTCGTACCGTCTCCTCATCGCCCCACCGTCCTTCTCCTGCTCCGGGTGCCCGCTGATCTGCTGTCCGCTGTCCGCTATCTGCTATCTGCTATCTGCTATCTGCTAGCCACTGTTCCGGTATCCGCCGCTCCGGGTATCCGCTTCCCTCGCGTACGGTCCGGAACCGCTGCGCACCGCACCTCGTCGGCCGGGCGGTCGAGCCCTCCGTTCGCGCCCGCGTCGACGGCGACAGCGACCGGCAGCGACGAGACCATCCGCGACGGCGGCGACACCGGCGGCGATGTGGGTACGCCGGCGCCCGTCGTCGCTCCTCCCGTGAACGTACCGCCCTGCTCGAACTCCCTTGCACACAGGTCTGTTTCCGGGCCGTTTCCCGAACGCCCGCGGCCCTCCCGAATGGGCCTCGGACGAGGGCCCGGGACCCGTGCCGGCGCGCCGCTCCCCGCCTACCCCGGAGGGGCGAGCGCGCGTCGGGAGGGGGTGGACCGTGAGCGGTAGCGGCCGGGAGGACGACCGGGGCCCGAACCACGGGGAGCCCGGAACGGGCGGGGTGGAGCGGGCGGCAGCCCGCTCCCCGCCCCGATGCGCAGCCGGACGGCGGGAGCGCTCGTCCACCTGGCCCGGGACCTCATGGTCCACCGGGCGCGGGACGGGACGCTCGGCACCGCTGAGCTGCGGGAGCGCTTCGGTGGGCGGCTGGGCCTGTTGCGTCTGCCCGGTCTCGCCGTCACCGCCCTCGCCGTACTGGTCGCGGCCCGGCTCCTCTCCGACGACCACCGGGCATTCCGCGTGCTGTATCCCCTCACACCTGCCTGGCCGGCCCCGCTCGTCGGCGTCGGCTACGGCTACGCCGTCTCCGGGGAGCTGATGGCGGTCGAGGGCATGCGCCCTGATGCCGGCCGTCTCGTTCGTCGCTGGTGCGGCCGTGGGCGTCGCGGCGGACCGGCTGCTGGAGGACCGCGCCGACATTCTGCCGCTGCCGCGCTCGCACCCGTACGGCCGGCACGGCAGCGGAGGACGGACGGGCGGCCACGACTGGCGGGCGCGGGGCCACCGGTAGGGGCGATGGGGTGAGGGGGCCACGGGGCCACGGGGCCACGGGGCCACGGGGATGGTGCCCGGCTCACGTACGCGTCGTGAGCCGGGTATCGCCGCAACCCGTTACCGGGAACTCAGGAAGTGGTGCCCCGCGGGAAGGAGACCTCCACGCGCCGGTTCTTCTTCCGGCCTTCCTCGGTGCCGTTGTCCGCGATCGGGTACTCCTCGCCGTACCCACGGATCTCGAAGGTGACCTCGGCGCCGAGCTCCCTGGAGAGCACCGCGTGCACGGCCTCCGCGCGCTGCTTGGAGAGCACGTCGCCGTGGGCCGAGGAGCCGAGGTTGTCGGTGAAGCCGAAGACCCTGATCTGGGTGGCGTTCTGCGCCTTGATCTCGGCCGCGATCGCCTGGATCCGGGAGTTCGCCTGCGGACTGAGCGTCGCACTGTCCTTGCCGAAGAGCACCTCGGCCTGGAGCGCGAACTTGATCGACTGGTTCGAGTCCTCCCGCCGCTCCTCGCCCCCCATGTCCTCGACGACCTGGACGATGTCGAGCACCTTGCCGGGGGCGAGCGTGCCACCCTCGGGCATCCGGAGGTCGGGATCGTTGTCGTCGAGGGGCACCGGGGCCTCGGAGGTGGCCTCGGTGCCGGGGGGCACGGAGGGCCCGTCGTCGGCCAGTGCGGGCGCGCCGCCGAACAGGGTCACTCCGGCGAACAGCATCACCGTGGCGACGGGGATGGCGAAGTGCCTGCGCCGTGCTGGGGTCAACCGCATGTCAGCCATCCGCGCACTCACCCGGAGATCTTGAGGGACGTGGTGGCGAAGGTGGGCAGGGTGAAGTCGACCTCGGTGGTCGTGGCGGGCGGGGCGGGGAACTGCATGAAGACAGGAACGGAAGCGCCCTCTACCAGCGGAGCGATACCGGTGGTGCATAGGCAGCGACTCTCCGTGTCCCGCAGAACGTAATAGCGCTTCTTCCCCGACTTGTCCACCAACGTGGCGCCGGCGACTGAGTTCGGGTTGCTTCCGCTGACCGAAGGCTCCGTTCCGGCCCACCCGCTGGAGTTCTGGACCCTGTCGCTCACATTCTTGATCTCTCCCTGAACCGTCATGAACCCGCCGGAGTCGCGGACTACCTGATTGATCACCAGAGTCAGTCCGCGTCCCCGAGCCTCGGCGAGCTTCACATTCGGGTCCACATCCTCACCAGCAGCAGTGTCCTGCTGCTGCTCCCCTTTGTCCTCCGAGGACGGGGTGGCGGATGCTGTTACCGGGGGAGCGCCCTCCTCAGCGGCCCCGTCGCCGTCATCACCGCCGCATCCGGAGAGTGTGAGGACGAGAGCCGCCGCAGCCGAAACAACAGCCACCGCCCTTCGGGATGTGATCGCGCGCCGAATGCTCATGGGTCGAATCCTCTACTCGTCGTTCGCTGTCATCTGTCGACCAAGTGCACGTCGAAGAGAATTTTGCTCACGCTGGACCACAGCGGAGGGCTGCTTGGCCGAATCTCGGCCATCTTTCCGTTGTCGCAGGTGAAGAAGTAGACGTCCTGAACGCCGTCCTCGTTGAGGTCCACCGACGTCCATTCGCACCGGAACTCAACGATGGCGGTTGCCTCCCTCGTCGCGTGGGTGTCACCGGACCCCGGCAGAACAGACGACGCGACCGCATCTGTGCCTTCCACCCTGGTGGTGATGGAGTCACGGAACCCACCCTCGGAGGGTTCACAGCTCGTAAGTGTCGCGTCGTTGTCGGACGCCAGACTCTGAGCTGCCGCGCACCCGCCGATGAGGGGGGATCTTCCGAGGAACACCCCGAGTGAGTCGGTCCAGAGAGCCTCTATGAACGGAGCTTCGAACTGTTCTCGAGCGGACTGCCCGGCCGCAAGCGCCGAGGCGTCTGCCGCTCCCTGCGCCTCATTGCGAAGAGCAGACGCCTTGCCGACAGCGAAGAAGGCCAACGCGAGGAAGAGCAGGCCCGCCACCATCATGATGTAGATGGGGAAGGCCTGCCCTGCATCGGGGCGAGTATCGCGACGCATCACTGGGTAACAATCGAGTCCACCAGGTTCCGGATCTTCGTGCTGATCGCCGAGCCGATACCGGTCGCCACGATCGCGCCGATGATCGCCACGACCACCAGGATGATGCCCAGGTACTCGAACGCCGTCTGCCCCCGGTCCTTCGCCGTGTACCGCTTCTGGATCGCGGAGACCGTCGTGTTGGCCCAGCCATTGACGCGGACGGCGGTCTTCAGGGTGATGTTCGACATGGTGGTGGTCCCCTCCTGGTCCGGCCGGCCGTTTACCGGCCAACTCGCACGACTCTGTGATGCCGCTTCGAGCACCGGCTTCCTCCTGGCCGGTGCGGTCCGCGACGTGAGAAACATACGACTGGGAGATCCGACTGCCAGAGGGCCCCAGGACCCACTTTCGGGCCCAATGACCGCCCTGGAGAGACTCGTTGCGCATTGCGACGCGCCGAGCCCAGTCGCTCGCCGACATTCTGCCGATGCCGAGACCCATACCTACCGTCCTCCGGCCAGGTCGGTACCGGCCTCCGGCGCCGTGCCGAGCCATCGGGCTATGGCCTCACTGCGGGTGCGGCTGGACAGTTTGGTGAAGATCCGGTTGATGTGATTCTTCACCGTCTTCTCGCTGATGAAGCAGGTGGCAGCGATTTGCTGATTGCTCATCCCAGAAGCAATGAGCTGCATGATTTCCACCTCCCGCGAACTCAGCTTCTGCTGAACCAGGTTGATCGGATGCTGGACACTCCTCACCGACCACGACTGTCCCACATCTGGTTGCACTTGCGAAAGCCCTTCCCCCGTTTCGAAGGAGCGTGCCCCTGAGCCGGGCCGCTCGACGTGGGTTGCCGCCTGCGCACCGACGTCGTACGCCCTCATGCGGGCGCCCAGACCGTCCGGGAGTGGATTGTGGCGCATCGGTGCGTCCTGGCGCATGTGGGCAAGCAGCGCGTCCGCGGCGGTGGTGGTGAAGTGGGCGCGGCCGTCCTTCGTGTCGCGAACCGCACGTACGAGCTCGTCGGCGGTGAACTCCCCGTGCACCAAGTAGCCGCTAGCACCCAGCCGGAGTGCTGCACGGACGATCTCGCTCTCGCGGCTGTACGTCAGCATCAGCACTGGTGCGATTCGCACCAGATGGGGCAGTGCGGAGAGACCGTCGACTCCGGGCATGCGAACGTCCAGCAGCACGACGTCCGGCCGATGCAGATGCGCCATGTCCCACGCTTGCCGACCGTCCGACGCCTCAGCCACCACGTCGATGTCCGCCCGCCCGGACAGAAGTGCTCCGAGCCCTGCGCGGACCACAGGGTTGTCGTCGGCAACGACCACCCTCAGTGGGACGGTCGCGGGGGCGTGTGCAAACGGGGGCAGCGGAGACTGCGGCGCTTCTGGTGTCGCCCTCCCTCCCGCGGCGGTGCCCTCAAGGGCATACGGGTCAGTCACGCGCTCTCTGGCGTCCGCTGTGGGCCCTGACCAATGCGGCCTCATCGATCGTGTGTCGTCGTCCGGCATGCTGCGGCCTCCTTTCTCGCTCTGCGTGTGACGGTGTGGACGGCAGTCTCCACCGCGGCCGCCGACGCCGTGGCGTCGACGCCTGATGCAGCGAGCGGAAGATCGAGGCGTACCTCGGTGCCTCGTTCCGCCCTGCCCCTACCGATCCGTATCCGCGCACCGATCGACGCCGCACGCTCGACCATGCCGACCAGACCGAAATGACCACCTCGGCGGAGTCCGTCGAGCGTGGTGCCGGCCGGCAGACCCTGGCCGTCGTCATAGACGCTGATGCGCAGGACATCGCCCTTCAACCCGACCAGGACGACGACATGGCTGGCGCTCGCATGTCGGTGCGCGTTCTCCATGGCTTCCGAGACGACGGTCAGCAGTTGGCGTGCGACCACATGCGGCACAGGGGGCACATGGACCGCTCCGTAGGACCGAAAAACCGTGGAGACGCCATGCCTGGTCTCGAATTCGCATGCTCGCTGGCGCAATTCGGTAAGAACATCCACTCCACCGTCCAGGCCTGACTCCCTGCGCAGATCGGTGAGAAGTTCGCGCGACTCCGCAGCTGCCCTGCGGGCGGATCGCGCGACGAGCTCGGCCTGACGCCGAACGGTGAGGGGGTCCGCCCGACCGGCCGAACCGGCAAGGCCCTCGGCAGCCAGCGCGAGCCCGTGCAGAGTTTTCGCCACGGAGTCGTGCATCTCTCTCGCAAGTCGGCTGCGCTCCCCCATTACCGCTTCATTGATGGCGAGGCGACCTCTGGCCTCCGCGAGCGCTTGGCTGGCCATCCCGAAGCGGAGGAGAAGATTGCGAAGGGTGACGCCGACGGCGCCTGCGATCACGCAGAAGCCCGGAAGGAGCAGAACCGTGGCGTCGCCGCCGCCAAGGCCGGGGACGGTGTTGTACACACCGAGGACGATCACGATTTGTACCGCCGCAAACACTGCGGCACCTCTCCAGCCGTAGACGAGGCCCGCCAGCAGGGGCGTACACACGGTCACGTAGGCGAGGGTCGAATCGGGGGTGGCGGTGATCAGGAGCAGGGCTCCGAGACAGACGTCGATACCGAGAATCCAGCGGTGTCGCAGCAGTTGCGGGCCAAAGCGTTCCCAGTCGCGGAAGAGTGCGTACGACCCCATGAAGGTGACGAGGATCGCAGCGCCGATGAGCCATGTGGCCGCGCCAGGTGCTGTGTTGCCGATGGCGAAGGGGGTGGCGACGGTGATCATCGCCAGCCGAAATCCGAAGACCTGGCGGCACATGGCTTGAAGAGCGTTGACTTGAATGGCCAGCGCCGGTTTCGACTGCACCTCGTCCGCACCGGGGGTCGTCTCACGGACCCAGAACCGCCACCGTGCCACCCGTTCACGGAACACCGCTCCACCTCCCTTCCCACTCGTCCCCGTCACCCGCACTCATCTCATCCGCCGGTCACAAAGCCGAAGTCGACATCGGCACCGTAGATGAACCCGACCGTCAGCAGTACGAGCGTCCCCGGCAGGAGGAACGTCGTCACCGCGAAGGTCGCCTTGGGGACTGCTCGGGCGGCTTTTCGGCGGGCGTTCTGCGCGTCGGTGCGCCGCATGTCATTGGCGATCTGGATCAGCGTGTCGACGATCGGAGCGCCTAGCTCCTCCCCCTGCTGGAGGGCGGTGACGAACATGGCCACCTGCTCGGAGTCGTTGCGCTTGCGCAGTTCGTCGAACGCCTGGCGTCGGCTGACACCCATGTCCATCTGACGCAGTGTGATGCGGAGTTCGTCGGCCCAGGGCCCCTCGTACTTCTCTGCTACCCGGCCCAGCGCCTGCCGGAAGCCGAGACCGGCGGAAACGACCACGGCAAGCACGTCGAGAAAGTCCGGGAGCGTGCGTTCGATGTGTTCGCGGCGGGCCCGCACCGCCGACCAGATGCCTGCCTCCACCCAGAAGAGACCGAAGCCGATCATCAGCAGGGCGAAGAAGAGCTGCCCGCGCATCAGCATGGCGAGGGCACCGAGAAGGCCGAGCGCGCCGTAGACCGCGCGACGGGCTGCGTAGCGGTCGATGGTGAGGCCGCCGGGGTTGCCGGCCATGTCGATCTGCCGGCGCTTCTTGTTGACCGCCTTGGTACCCATCATGCGCAGGACAGCGGGAGCCCAGCGCATGCCGAGCCGGTCGATGCCCGAGCCGACCGCGCTGGTGCGCGTCGCACCGACTTCGAGGGCGAGGGCGAGATCGGTGGGGAGCTTGGCGTCGGCGCGGTACATCCGGTAGCCGTAGAGAATGCCGTAGACGGCGATTCCCATGCCCACGGCGAGCAGCAGGTCCATGTTCGTTCCTCCCTCAGACGTCGATGCGGGACATACGACGGATCACGACGAATCCGATCGTGTACAGGGCGATGGAGACCACCACGGCGGCCTGGCCGAGAAAGGCTCCGGTCATGCGGTCCAGGGCTCCCGGCATCACCGCGTTCATCAGCAGCATCGACCCGAGCCCGAAGACGGGAACCGCGTAGGCGGTGACGGTGACCTGGGAGAGCTGCGTCTTGACCTCACGCCTCGTCTCCTTGCGTTCCTCCAGCGTCTCGGTGAGGTTGCGCAGGGAACTGACGACGGTACCGCCGGCTCGGTTGGAGAGGACCAACGTACTGATCAGCACGGCAAGTTCCCGGGAGGGCAAGCGGTCGGTCAGTTCGCTGAGTGCGTCGTCCAGGGACTCTCCGACGGCGAGACGGCGCGCGACTCTCGCGAGCTCCTCCCCCGCGGGGTTCTCCAGCTCCTCCGCCGCCATCGCGAGCGAGGTCCGCAGGGCCAGTCCCGCCTGGGTCGCGTTGGCGAGAATGCGGCTCAGCTCCGGGAGTTGGTTGATGAAGCGCTCGGTGCGCTTGGTCCGCTGCCAGTTGAGGAACGCGTTGGTCGCCCACAGTCCGATCAGCGCGGCAACGGGGCCGAAGAAGGCGGCCAGCATCGACGACGCGACGGCCCAGAGGATGGCCATCGCCGCGATCGCGTAGACGAAGAACTCGCCCGGGGTGATCTCCAGGCCCGTGGCACCGAGTTTGCGTTCGAGGCTCCGGCCGAGCTTGGTCGTGCGCAGCCTTCGGTCCAGCCCGGCGAAGCGGCGGGTCTGGGGCGGCAGGTGACCGGTGTACGAGAGCCGGTCGACGAGGGCGTCGCGGTCCGCCTTGCCACCGGTGTAGGCGTACAGGCCCCAGACGCCGAGTACGCCGCAGAGCAGCGTCACGCCGACCGTGATCAGAGGGAGATAGTTCATGGCGGGGGTACCTACATGGCCTCTCGGATGGCGAGCTGGTCGGAGTGCGCGGCGACGCCGAAGGCCTGCGGGATGGGCTGACTGGCCATGTAGAGGCGGTCGGCGATGCGGCGGGGCAGCGGGAAGTACTGGAACTGGCCGTAGATCCTGCCGTCCGCGGCCATCGGTTGTGCGTGGAAGCGTGCGACGCTCACGATGCGGTACGGGTCGCGGCCGTGCGAGTCCAGCGCGGCGATCTCCGTGATCTTGCGGGTGCCGTCGGCGTGCCGGGTCAGCTGGACGATGATGTCGACGGCGCTGTTGATCTGGTCGTGCAGCGCCTCGAACGGGATCTTGATCTCGGACATCGAGGCGAGGGTCTGGAGGCGCATCAGCGCGTCCTCGGCGTTGTTGGCGTGGACGGTGGCGAGCGAGCCGTCGTGGCCGGTGGACATCGCCTGGAGCATGTCGAGGGATTCGCCACCGCGGACCTCACCGACGACGATGCGGTCGGGCCGCATGCGCAGGGAGTTGCGCACCAGGTCGCGGATGGTGATCTGCCCCTTGCCCTCCACGTTGGCGGGGCGGGATTCCAGCCGGATCACGTGGTTCTGCTGGAGCTGGAGTTCCGCCGAGTCCTCGATGGTGACGATGCGCTCGTTGTTCGGGATCAGCCCGGAGAGCGCGTTGAGCAGGGTCGTCTTCCCGGTGCCGGTGGCGCCGGAGACGATGATGTTGAGCTTGGCCTGGACGAAACCGGCGAGCAGCACCAGCATCTGCTCGTCGAGCGAGCCGAAGCCGATCATCTCGTGGAGGGTGAACGAGCGGGGGAAGCGGCGGATGGTGAGCGTCGCGCCGGTGAGCGAGAGCGGCGGGATGATCACGTTGACGCGCTCGCCGCTGGGGAGGCGGGCGTCGACCATGGGGTTGGACTCGTCCACCCGGCGGTTGACGGTGGAGACGATGCGCTCGATGGTCTGCATCAGTTGCTCGTGCGATCCGAACCGCATCGGCAGTTGCTCGACCTTGCCGCTGCGCTCGACGAAGACCTGGTCGGGGCCGTTGACCATGATCTCGGTGATGGAGGCGTCCTCGAGCAGCGGTTCCAGGATGCCGAGGCCGAGGGCTTCGTCGACGACGCGGCGGATGAGCTGGGAGCGCTCCTGCGTCGAGAGGACGGGGCCCTCCCGGCTGATGATGTGGCCGAGTACCCGCTCCAGCCGGACGCGCCGGTCGGCGGCGGCCAGCGAGGACATCTCCGCGAGGTCGATCTCCTCCAGGAGCTTGGCCCGGTAGAGGGCGACCATGTGGCCGTCCTCGCGTGCACCGCCGTTCTCCTCGGGAGTGGTGATGCGTGCCCGCAGACTCATGTGCGTGACTCTCTCTCTGGCTTTCCGGGCGGTGCTGCGGGCAGGGACGGCGGTGGAGGTGGAGGAGGCTCAGCCCCGGGGGAAGGTGGCGCTCCGTTCGGCCCAGGACCAGTCGATCCCGGGCACCACGCTCGGAACCTTGATCCGTACGGTGGCGGTGACCTCTCGCTCCCCGCCGGAGAGGTTGATGTCGAACTCGTCGCCGTCCGTGAGCCAGTCGCTGATGGCGTCGCGGCCGTCCTGGGCGGGGTCCCCCCGGGGGAAGTCCTGACCGGCGCTGCGGGCCGCGACCCGTGCGGCGGTTCCCGCCTGGTTGGCGGCGTACGCGGCGAGGCCGAGCTGGACGGCGAGCATGCCGACCAGGAGCAGCAGCGGGAGGAAGCCGAGGTACTCGATGGCGACCTGGCCGCGGTCACGCCGGGCGGGCGTTCGGGCACACGGCCGGCCCGGGGTCGGCACCGGCCTCGGGGCCGGGCCCGGAGTCGGCAACAGGCCGGGGACCGGGGCAGGCGTCACGTCCGGGGCCGCCACCGTCATCACGGCCGGGGTCAAGGTCGGGACAGGCATCCGGCGAGGGACGGACATGCGGGTCGGGACAGGCATCCGGCGAGGGACGGACATCCGGGTCGGGACAGAGATCCGGCCGGGGACAGGCATCCGGGTCGTCATCGCTCAGCCCTCCTGCGGCGAGGCGGCGTCCCCGGCGATGGAGACGTCGAGGTCGAAGAGGCCGGGGACCAGTACGGGGACCTTGAGGGTGACCGTCGTCCTGTAGAGGGACGAGCCACCGCGGCAGCTGTAGCTCGCGTTCTCCTCCCAGGCGTCGGGCATGTCCTCCCGCGCTGCCCGACGGCACGCCGCGCTCTGGCCGAATTCCGCCCCCGCGCCGGCCCGCGCTCCCTCGTCGGCGGCGTTCCCGGCGAGGACGAAGGTGTAACCGACGAGGGCGAGTTCCCACAGCACGAGCATGATCAGGATGATGAACGGGGTCATGCCCAGGAACTCGATCGCGGTCTGCCCGCTGTCGCGGCCGCTCCGGCGCACCCGCCCCCGGCAGCCGGCACCCGGGGCCCTCGCTGCCGCACCAGCTGCCCCGGCGGCACACGACCCGGCAGCGCAGGCCCTCCCAGCACAGGCCCCCGCAGCGCAGGCCCTCCCAGCACAGGCCCCCGCAGCACAGCCCCCCGCAGCACTCGGCCCGGACACGGTCGGCTCAGAGGCGGGTGGTCCGCCCGGCCCCGCCCGGAAGGAGGCGTCGGGGCGCCTCCCCCGTATGTCGTACGTCAGCGTCGTGGTCATCGGTCAACGTGTCCCCTCGGTCCGTCCTCGGCCCGTGCCGTCGCCGCGCCGTCCGCGCGTGCCCGGGATCGGGCCCTGGTCGTTGCGCACCTTGCCGTTCTTCTTCTCCCCTGCCCGGGGTTTGACGATCCCGATTTCGCCGGCCAGACCCCACAGCGCCTGCTTGACCGTGCTCTTGGCGTCGAGCTCGTGGAGCCGGCCGGCGTCGACGACTCCCTGGAGTTCCTTGAAGTTGGCGGGGACGGCCGTGTTGGCGATGCGGGTTCCGGTGATCTTCTGGATCAGCGGCGGCTGGATCTCCGTGCTCCGGGTGTAGCGGTTGACGACGGTGAGGGTCTCCTCCGCCTTGCGGATCTGCAGGCGGTCCCACATCCGTACGACGCGTTTGGCGCCGCGCACCGCGACGACGTCGGGGGTCGTCACCAGGACGGCCACGTCGGCCATCTCGACCGCCGCCGCGTTGGCGCCGTTCATCTGGCTGCCGCCGTCGACGACGACCACCTCGTACCGGGAGCGCAGGGCGCTGACGATCTGGCGGGCCGACCGGTCGCTGACTTCCTCGCCGCGCTCCCCCTCACCGGGGGCGAGGAGCAGGGAGAGGCCCGAGGAGTGGGAGAAGACGGCGTCGGTGAGGACGCGGGGCGATATCTCGGAGACCAGTGCGAGGTCGACGATCGACCGGCGGAACTGCACGTCGAGGTAGGAGGCGATGTCGCCGGTCTGCAGGTCCATGTCGACGAGGGCGACGGTGTTGCCGGACGCCTGTGCCGCCAGGGCGAGCTGGACGGCGGCGGTGGTGCAGCCGACGCCGCCCTTGGCGCCGGTGAGGGTGACGACCATGCCGCCGGGTCCGGTGAAGACCTCGTTGCCCGCGGTGAGGTGGCGCCGTACGCCGGACGCCCACTGGGCCGCCGCCTGGATCCGGTTGACCAGTTCCTCGTAGCCGAGCGGGAGCGTGACGATGCCGCGGGCGCCGGAGTCCATGGCGGCCGCGAAGAGCGCGGGGCTGGCGTCCGCGGTGATCAGGACGACACCCACGGCCGGGAAGCGCAGGGAGACCTCCCTGATCAGTTCCAGGGCGGGCACCGGGCCGATCCGCTCGTGGACGAGCACGACCTCGGGCAGTTCGTCGAAGGCCTCGCCCGCCAGCCGGGCAAGGGTGTCGATGAGCTGGGTGGAGTCGCCGACGGGGGTGGCCGGTTCGGCGTCGGGCAGTTGGCTGAGCAGGGTGGTGACGGACCGGGCCGCGTCGATGTCCCCGACGGCCGGGAGGATCCTGATGGTCATCCGCCCTCACTTGTCCTTGTCGAGCTGGTAGGTGCGGTCGCCCGGACGGATCGTTCCGTCGCTGCCGGGGGCGACGAGCGCCAGCCGTACGTGCTCCGCGAAGGACTCGGCGTACGCGATGCGCTGGGTGTCCAGCGTGTTGAGGGCGAAGGTGATGGGCACCGCCTGGGTCATCTGGAAGGAGTTGTTGCTGCGGTCCGGCTCCAGCGCGGTGAGCTTGCCGACTTCGAGCACCTTGGCGTTGGCGACGATGACCTTCGACTGCGCCGGGTCTCCCTCGCGTTCTCCGGCGAAGGTCGCGTAGACGTTCACCGTGGCGCCCGGGGTGATCTTCCCGGCGACGCCGGTCGCCGCGTCGATCATGATCGCGATCTCCTGCTCGCCCGCGCGGAGTTCGGGCTTTGCCACCATCATGTCGCTCTGCAGCAGGGAGCCTTGGCGGAGCTTGGTGACCGCGATCTTGCCCTGCACCTCGCGCAGGTCGGTCACGGCGTTGGCGGACAGCCACCGCTCGGGCATCGAGACCTTTTCGAACTGGCGGTTCTCCAGCGCCGTGTAGGGCGCGACGTTGACCTTGAGCTGGTACGCGGTGACCTCGGGTCCGACCTTCGAGTTGACGTCACTGATCACGGACAGCACCCCGGCGAAGGCACCGAAGGCGCACAGGACCGACAGGAGCAGGAGTATGACGCCACGGCGCTGGCGGGAGTTCATGGGCCGGACAACCTCGTTCGGATCGGATGCGTGGTGCTGCGGACAGGGGCGGGGGTGCGCGGTGCGGTGTGCCCGGCGTGGGGCGGGCGTCCCCGGCAGCGGTCGTTACCGCTCACGGGCGAGGACCACCGAGGTGTGCGCGCGGTTCTCGGGCGGTACGAGCGGGGACGAGCAGAACCCGCAACGGTCTCCGATGAGTTCCATGCCGCACCAGTGGCAATTCTCCCGCCGCACCGACGCCACCAGTTGGTAGAGCACGGAGATGTCGGGGAGGTAGGAGGCGAATTCCACCAGCTTCGAGGTGCCCCACCAGCGGACCGACTCGGCGGGGAGGGCGGCCTCGTGAATGGCCTGGACCTTCCAGTCCGGGGCCAGCCGTTCGGTGACCCATTCCTGGGGCGCCTGGCCCTTGGCGATCAGCAGGTGGGTCCCGAAATCCGGTCCGGGCAGCGGCTCCATCGTCGGGCGCACTTTGACCAGACGCGCACGGGGGCCGGTCAGCGCGGCGAACTGTGCGCCCGGGACCCAGGACTTGGCGTGCTCCTTGAGGCTGACCGGGAAGCGGTCCAGCTTGGCGACGGAGTTCAGCAGCGCTCCGGCGTGGATGTAGTGGGCGAGCAGCCGGACGGCGGAGGCGACCACGCCGGGGCTGAAGTCGCAGATGGAGAGCTGGCGCAACTGCCGTACGAGGACGGCGAGACCGAGCGGCGGGAGGTCGACCCGGACGAGGGCGATCCGGTCGCTCTCCAGGACGGAACGGATGGCGTACAGCCTGCGCTCGTGGGCGGCCGGCAGGGAGGACGGGTACACGGCGATCACGTATCCGTGCTGCTCCAGCAGGAGGTGGATGTCGCCGACGGCGAGTTCCAGCGCCTGCTCCTGCGGTGCGTGCAGCAGGGCGGCGGTCGGTGTCTGCTGGTCGGTCGGTGGTAGCACCAGGTCAGCGCTGGTTACTGCAATGGCGATCGGCACGCTGTTCCCCGTTCGGCTCCGGTCGGCGTCGCGCCGCCGACCGCAATCGCTCCTGTCCGTGGTTCTCCGACAGCACTGTAGTCACGTCCCACCAGGCGGGAAACCGTCTTCAGGAATCAATACGGAGACGGAAGGAGGTAACGCGGCGTTGCTGCCCGGCCCATATCCGCGCCGCCCGGCCGCCGTTGAATTCAGGGCGTCCAGGAGGTTTATCCGGCCCCTTCCCAGCCATTCGGCAATCGGCCGATCTTGTGGGGACGCCGGTGTTTCGCGATTCGCCGCCCGTCCTCGCGTCCCGCATTTGTCGAGTACGAGAACTCATCGACGCCACCCGCTCCCCCGTGCGTCCGCATGATGCCCGTCGGCGTGCCCGTCAACCCCTGCGCGTACAGGCCATTTTATCCGGGTGACCGACCCGCTCGACCGGCACGCCCGACGCTGCGGGACCCCGAGGACGGGACCCGTCCGCACGGCAGCCGCCCCCAGCAGGTTCGAGGGGGCGACGGCGGGCGCCGTCCGGCCGGGCGGTGGCATCGGACCGACCGTCCGGCAACAGGACGATGATCAGGGACTTTTGGCGCCTCACCGGGTCGGCACACGCGCGCACGGCCTCTCCTCGGTCCCGCGCGTGCAGCCGACGGAGCTGCCCCGCGCCCCGCATCCGGACGCCATCGAACCGGACAAACGAGGCACCGTCACCAGGGCATCAAAAACGCCAGGACGAGTGAATCGGCATCAGAGGTCTTGACAACTTGATTGGTCTGGACCAGTTTATCGGCCAGCGGTGGCCACCGCCTCTCGCCGTTCCCCCCGCGGCGACCTCTCGCGCAGCACCGTTCGGATCCCCGGCGCACCCCCGCCACCACCCCGACTCCCCCCGGAGGATGCAGTGGAACCCACCGCAGGCAGAAGGCACCGAAAGCCGTACACCCGTCCCGTGCTCGGCGCCGCCATGGCCGTCGTCGCGGCGGGCGCGCTGACCCTCACCGGTCTGGTGAGCAACGCGGAGGCCGCCGACATCAACGTGGCCAAGAACGCGGGCTTCGAGTCGGGCCTCGCCAACTGGACCTGTTCGACCGGCAGCGGGGCCACCGTCTCCTCACCGGTGCACGGCGGAACCTCCGCGCTCAAGGCGACACCCGCGGGCCTGGACAACGCGCAGTGCAGCCAGACCGTCGCCGTCAAGCCCAACTCGACGTACGCGCTCTCCTCCTGGGTGCAGGGCAGTTACGTCTACCTGGGCGTGAGCGGCACCGGCACCACGGACGTCTCCACCTGGACCCCGGGCGCCTCCGCCTGGACGCAGCTCGCCACGAGCTTCAAGACGGGCGCCTCCACCACCTCCGTCACCGTCTACACCCACGGCTGGTACGGCCAGTCGGCCTACTACGCGGACGACCTCTCGGTCACCGGTCCGGACGGCGGGGGTGGCGGCCAGGAGCCCGCCCCGCAGGTGCCGGCCGCCCCCGCCGGCCTGACCGCGGGGACGAAGACCTCGTCCTCCGTCTCGCTCACCTGGAACTCCGTCTCCGGGGCCACCGGCTACACGGTGTACCGGGACGGCGTGAAGGCCACCACCTCGACCGGCACCTCGGCGACGGTCTCCGGACTCTCCGCCGACACTGCCTACACCTTCGCGGTGAGCGCCACCAACGCGGCGGGTGAGTCGGTCAAGTCGTCGACCGTCAGCGCCCGTACGTCGACCTCGGGGACGACCAACCCCAACCCGTCGACCTCGGTGCCGAAGCACGCGGTCACCGGCTACTGGCAGAACTTCAACAACGGTGCGACCGTCCAGAAGCTCAGCGACGTACCCGCCGCCTACGACATCATCGCGGTCTCCTTCGCGGACGCCACGTCCACGCCGGGTGCCGTCTCCTTCACCCTGGACTCGGCCGGACTGAACGGCTACACCGTCGACCAGTTCAAGGCCGACATCAAGGCGAAGCAGGCCGCCGGGAAGAACGTCATCATCTCGGTCGGCGGTGAGAAGGGCGCGGTCGCGGTCAACAGCGACGCCTCCGCCACCGCGTTCGCCGACTCGGTCTACTCACTGATGCAGACCTACGGCTTCAACGGGGTCGACATCGACCTGGAGAACGGCCTCAACTCCACCTACATGACGAAGGCGTTGCGCTCGCTGTCGGCCAAGGCGGGCAGCGGCCTGGTCCTCACGATGGCGCCGCAGACCATCGACATGCAGTCGACGTCCGGCGAGTACTTCAAGACGGCGCTCAACGTCAAGGACATCCTGACCGTCGTCAACATGCAGTACTACAACAGCGGTTCGATGCTCGGCTGCGACGGCAAGGTCTACTCGCAGGGCACGGTGGACTTCCTCACCGCCCTCGCCTGCATCCAGCTGGAGGGCGGCCTCGACGCCTCGCAGGTCGGTCTCGGAGTCCCGGCCTCGACCCGGGGCGCGGGCAGCGGTTACGTCGCCCCGTCGGTCGTGAACGCCGCCCTGGACTGCCTCACGAAGGGCACCGGCTGCGGAACGTTCAAGCCTGCCAAGACCTACCCGGCGCTGCGCGGCGCGATGACCTGGTCCACCAACTGGGACGCCACCGCGGGCAACGCGTGGTCCAGCGCGGTGGGCGCGCACGTCCACGCCCTGCCGTAACAAGGGTGCGTTAGCCGCCGCGAAACGCCCGGCCGCACGCACGTGAGGCGCCACCGCTCCCCCGGTGGCGCCTCACGCGTGTCCAGGACGGGGAAGCGGGAGGGCGCGAGGCTCAGCCGAGTACGGCGAGCGCGTCGATCTCGATGAGCAGGCCCCTGGGCAGGCCGACGTAGACCGTGGTCCGCGCGGCGGCCGGGGCCGTGAGGCCCTGCTCCTCGAAGTACGCGTTGTAGATTTCGTTCATCTCGGCGAAGTGGTCCACGTCCGTGAGGTAGACGCGCATCATCATCACGTCGTCCCAGCCGGCACCGCCCTCCTCCAGGATCGCCTTGACGTTGGCGAACGTCTGGAGGGTCTGCTCGCGCAGGGTGGGGCCCGCCGGGGTCGGTGCCTGGCCCGCCACCGCCGGGAGGAAGCCGACCTGGCCGGCGACCTGGAGGATGTTCCCCTTCTTCACGCCGTGCGAGAACTTCGCGGGCGGGGTGGTGTGGGTGCTGGGGGTGAGGGCGGTCTTCTCGGTCATGGAGTGTCCTTCGACGGTGCGGGATGCGGGGTTTCGTGGTTCGACGGGGAGGTGCCGGGCGTGCGGGGGGCGGCGGATCGCGGGGGCAGGGCGGGCACGGCGGTGCCCGAGTACTCCCGGCTGATGGCGTCGGCGGTGCGGAGCAGGGGTGGCAGCAGGGCGAGCAGTTCCTCGGCCGCCACCACGACGTTGGGCGCGGAGACCGACATCGCGGCGACCACCCGGCCGTCCGCGCCGTGGATCGGGGCTCCGACGCAGTTGATGGACTCCTCGTGGCCGCCGAGGTCGGTGGCCCAGCCCTGCTCGCGGACGGTGGCGAGTTCCCGGAGGAAGGCTGCGGCGTTCGGGGTCGAACGGGGCGTGTACGCCGGGTAGTCGAGCCGTTCGGCGACGGCCCGGCGCTCCGGCTCCGGGAGGTCGGCGAGGAGCAGCTTGGCGACGGCGGCGACGGACATGGCGACGGTCTTGCCGATGCGCGAGTACATCCGGACCGGGTAGCGGCTGTCGACCTTGTCGATGTAGAGGACCTCGCCCTCCTCGTACACCGCGAGGTGGACGGTGTGGCCGCACCGCTCGTTGAACTCCACGAGGTGCGGGTGGGCGATCTCGCGCACGTCGAGGTTCTCGACGGCCTCCTGGGCGAGGGCGAAGAGGCGGGCGCCGAGCCGGTAGCGCTGGTCCTCCTGGCGGTAGACGAGCCCGTGCTCGCGCAGGGTGCGCAACAGGCGCAGCGCGGTGGACTTGTGGACGCCGAGGCGGTCGGCGACGCCGCCCAGGTCGGCGGGGCCCTCGGCGAGCAGCGGCAGGATGCTGAGCGCGCGGTCGACGGTCTGGCTCATCCGGAGACTCCTTCCGCCGGGGGGGCGACGGGTCCGCTCGTGGGTGACGTCCATCCGGGCCCGAGTCGGACGCCGCGCCAGGCGTCGTCGTCGAGCGCGGCGAGCCGGTCGGCGTGGGCGCGGGCCGGGGGGCGGGTGAGGTCGCCGGGGACGGTGAGGACGGCGGCGGCCATCAGGTGGCCGTGCCGGATCCGGTCGCGTACGGGCAGGGCGCGCAGGGTCGCGGAGAGGAAGCCCGCCGCGAAGGCGTCACCCGCTCCGACGGCGGCGACGACGTCCACGCGGAGGGCCGGGGCCGTGGTGGCCCGGTCCGTGCCGGGGCCGGGCGGGGTGCCCTCGGGGCGGGCGAGGACGGTCGCCCCGTGCGCGCCTCGTTTGACCACGAGGACGGAGGGCTCCGGCAGGGCGGCGCGGATCGCCTCGGGTCCGTGCACGCCCCAGGCCTCCGCCGCCTCGTCCTCGCCGACGAAGACCACGTCGGCGCCGCGTGCGAGGTCGCGCAGGACCCCCGGCCCGGCGGGGTGGCCGCGCCAGAGGCGGGGGCGGTGGTTGACGTCGAAGGAGATCAGCGGCCGTCGGGGGCGCTCGGCGGTGAGGGTGCGCAGCAGGGCGAGGCAGTCGTCGGAGAGGGCTGCGGTGATGCCGGAGAGGTGGAGGACCCGGCCGGCGAAGAGGGCGTCGTACGGGGCGTTCCGGGGGGACATCGCGGAGGCGGCGGAACCGGCCCGGTAGTAGGCGACCTCGTGGGCGCCCTCCGCGCGGTCGGCGGCGGTGCGGAAGTAGACGCCGGTGGGCCGGTCGGGGTCCCGGTGCACGGCGGAGGTGTCGACCCCGTGTCCGGAGATGGTGTCGACGAGGTGGTCGCCGAAGCCGTCGGCCCCGACCCGGCTGACCCAGGCCGCCCGGTGTCCGGCTCCGGCCAGCGCGCAGGCGACGTTGGACTCGGCGCCGCCGATGCCCCGCAGGAAGGCGGGTACGTCGGCGAGGCGGCCGGGCCGGGTGGGCAGGAAGGTCACCATCGACTCGCCAAGGCAGACGACCTCGGGGGCGCCCGCACTCCCGCCCGGCGGCTCCGCTCCGGTTCCGCGCACCTGGGCTCCTCGCTCGTCGCTCGTCACCCCTCGGCGGGGCGTCGCTCCTCGCCGGCTCGTCGTTGACCCGGCATCGGCTCGGATGTTAGACAGCCTGGAGCGACATACGCAATGAGCGTTGCACAGGATGCAACGCCACAGGGAGGGAGTGCGCATGGCAGCCGAAGGGACAGCCGGGAGCGGGAACACGAGGTCCGCGGGTCCGGCCGGGGACGCGGTGGCGGTCGCGGAGCGGTGTGCGGCCGTGCTCGCCGACGAGCGGATCGACTCCCGCTTCAAGGGCCTGCCGCCGGACGCCGAAGGGCTCACGGTGGGCGCGCTGGCCGCCGAGGCCCGGCCGCTCTTCTCCGGCGGGTTCACGACGCCGCTGCTGACGCTCTCCGCCGAGTCCCTCGACGCCAACCTCGCGCTGCTGGAGACGTACACCGTGCGGCACGGCCTGGCGTTCGCGCCGCACGGCAAGACGTCCATGTCGCCGCAGCTCTTCGCCCGCCAACTGCGCCACGGCGCCTGGGGGATCACCGCCGCCGTCCCGCACCAGGCCCGCGTCTACCGCGACCACGGCATCCGGCGGATCTTCCTCGCCAACGAGGTGGTGGACCCCGTCGCGCTCGCCTGGATCTCCGGCGAGCTGGACGCGGACCCGGAGTTCACCTGCGTCTGCTACGTCGACTCGGTGCGTGGCGTCGAGTTGATGGACGAGGCGCTGCGCGCGGCGGGGGCCCGTCGGGCGCTCGACGTGGTGGTGGAGCTGGGTGCGGGCGAGGGCGCCCGCACCGGTCTCCGTACGGAGGCGGAGTGCGCGGTGGTCGCGGACGCGGTCGCCGCCGTGTCCACGCTGCGACTGGTCGGGGTCGCCGGCTACGAGGGCGAGGTGCCGGGGGCGACTCCCGAGCGGGTGGGCGCCTGGCTGCGCCGACTCGTCGCGCTGGCCGTGGAGTTCGACCGGGCGGGCCGGTTCGCTGGGCTCTCCGGGGGCGAGGAGATCCTGGTGAGCGCGGGCGGCAGCGCCTGGTTCGACGCGGTTGCGGAGGCGTTCGCACAGATCCCTGAACTGAGCCTGCCGGTCTGCAGGTTGTTGCGATCGGGGGCGTACGTCTCGCACGACGACGGTCACTACCGCACGCTGACGCCCTTCAACCGGGTGCCGGAGGAGGGTGAGTTGCGGGCCGCGTTTCGGCTGTGGACGCAGGTCGTCTCGCGTCCCGCCGAGGGCCAGGCGTTCGTCAACGCGGGCAAGCGGGACGCGGCGTACGACCTCCATCTCCCCGAGGCGCAGGTGGTCCGTTCGGCCCGGGACGGTGCGCTGCGGCCCGCGACCGGGATCACCGTCACCGGCCTCTCCGACCAGCACGGCTGGCTGGCCACCGAGCCGGGGACCGCGCTGGAGGTCGGCGACTGGGTCGGCCTGGGGCTCTCGCACCCCTGCACATCCTTCGACAAGTGGCAGCTCATCCCGGTCGTCCGGGAGGACGGCGCGGTGGTGGAGTACCTGCGCACCTTCTTCTGAGCCGGCCCGCCCCCACCCGAACCGCACTCTCCCCAGGCCCCGGAGGCCCCCATGGACCTCGTCATCCGTGACGCGCGCGTCGTCGACGGCAGTGGCGCCCCGTCCTACCGGGCGGACGTCGCCGTCGACGGCGGCCGGATCTCCGCGATCCACCCGGAGGGTGCCCCGGGACGGCGCCCGACGGCCCGCCGCACCCTGGAGGCGGACGGCCTCGCGCTCTCCCCCGGTTTCATCGACATGCACGCCCACAGCGACCTGGCGCTCCTCCGCGACCCCGACCACAGCGCCAAGGCGGCGCAGGGTGTCACCCTCGAAGTGCTGGGCCAGGACGGACTCTCGTACGCCCCCGTCGACGACCGCACGCTGGCCGAGGTGCGGCGCACCATCGCCGGCTGGAACGGCGACGGCGGTGACCTCGACCTGGACTGGCGGACGGTCGGCGAGTACCTCGACCGCCTCGACGGGAACTTCGGTGGCCGGGGCATCGCCGTCAACGCCGCCTACCTCGTCCCGCAGGGCACGGTCCGCATGTACGCGGTGGGCTGGGAGGACCGTCCCGCCACCGGAGCCGAGCTGGACCGGATGCGCCTGCTGGTCGCGCAGGGCATGCGGGAGGGCGCGGTGGGCATGTCGTCGGGCCTGACGTACACCCCGGGGATGTACGCGGACGACGCCGAACTCACCGAGCTCTGCCGGGTGGTGGCCGAGCACGGCGGCTACTACTGCCCGCACCACCGCTCGTACGGAGCCGGTGCGCTGGAGGCGTACGGGGAGATGGTGCGGCTGACCCGGAAGGCGGGGTGCGCGCTCCATCTCGCCCACGCCACCATGAACTTCGGCGTGAACGAGGGCCGCGCCCCGGAGCTGCTCGACCTGCTCGACCGGGCGCTGGACGAGGGCGCCGACATCTCCCTGGACTCGTACCCGTACACCCCCGGCTGCACCACCCTGGTGGCGATGGTGCCGAGCTGGGCGGGCGAGGGCGGCCCGGCGGCGGTCCTGGCGCGGCTCGCGGACCCCGGCGCCGCCGGGCGGATACGCCACGACCTGGAGGTCACCGGCTCGGACGGCTGCCACGGGGTGCCGATCGACTGGGACACCATCGAGATATCCGGGGTCACCGTGGGGGCGCTGGCCGGGTACGTGGGCCATACGGTCGCCGCCTCGGCGCGGGAGCGGGGCGAGGAGCCGTGGACGGTCGCGCGGCGGCTGCTCACCGAGGACCGTCTCGGCACCACGATCCTCCAGCACGTGGGGCACGAGGAGAACGTCCGGCGGATCATGCGCCACCGCTCGCACACCGGCGGCAGCGACGGCATCCTGCGGGGCGACAAGCCGCACCCGCGCGCCTACGGCACCTTCCCGCACTACCTCGGCCGGTACGCCCGGGAGTTGGGGGTCCTCCCGCTGGAGGAGTGCGTGGCCCACCTCACCTCCCGCCCGGCCGCCCGGCTGCGGCTGACCGACCGGGGGCTGGTCCGCGCCGGGTACCGGGCCGATCTCGTCCTCTTCGACCCGGCGACGGTGGCGGCGGGGGCGACCTTCGAGGCGCCCCGCACCCTGCCGGTGGGCATCCCGCACGTGCTGATCGACGGCCGGTTCGTCATCGAGGACGGCCGCAGGACCCAGGTGCTGGCGGGCCGTTCGGTCCGCTCGACCGCGCGCTGACCCGGGCGCCCGAAGGCCCCCGGGTCGGCTCCGTCCGTGCCGCGGGCGTTACGGCTTGGGCAGGGCGCAGCCGCTGCGGTTCAGGTCGATCACGCTGCCGGGACCGACGCAGGGCACGATGCCGTACGTCTGCTGGGCGTAGTTGATGCCCTTGCGCACGGTGACCGTGCCGTTGGCGTCGACCTCGCACGGGTTGTTGTCCGTGCACCGCTGCCCGTCCTCGTTACCGGTGTTGTTGACGGCGATCACCTTGCCGGTCGCGTTGTCGATCACCGGGGAGCCGGACGTGCCGCCGATGGTCTGGCAGGCGGAGGTGTAGCGGACCGAGTCCTTCCAGGTCCACGCGCCCTCCTTGAGGCGGTAGACGAAGCCGTCGACGGCGCAGGTGTAGGTCCGCTTCCAGTACCCCGACGCGACGGTGATCGCGGTGCCCGCCACCGGGTGGGTGGCGGAGAGCTCCAGGGCCTTGATGCCGTAGCTGCTCTCTATCTGGGCGTAGGTGCGGGTGAGTTGGTAGAGCGAGATGTCGGTGTCGGTCATCGTGCCGTACGCGATCTTGCTGGCGCGCAGGGTGCCGACGCCGGTCCCGGCCGCGTTGAGCAGGGTGAAGGAACGGGTGGAGGCGCGGTTCACCAGCACCTGTCCGGCGGCCGGGAAGCCCGTCTCCAGGCAGTGGCCGTTGGAGAGGACCAGCGCGGGGTCGGTGGGCAGCGCGGTGGGGGTACGGACGACGGAGCCGGAGCAGTTGCTCAGCGCCACGGTGCCGGCGAAGCCGACCGCCCGCACTCCGGCGGGGGCGGGAGCGGGAGCGGGAGCGACGGACCGTCCGGCGGACGCCGCGGACTTGCCGGCCGACGCCGGAGCAGCCGTGGACGAGGCGGTGTGCGCCCCGGAGCCGGAGGCGGCTACGGCGGGCACCGTACCGGCTCCGAGGAGCAGGGCGCTCAGAAGCGCGGCGACGAGAGGCTTTCTCATGGGGGGTCCCCTCCGATGACCTGGTGCGCGGGCGCACCGGGGTCGGTGGGCACGCACACGCGTGGCCGGAGATCTTCCGGCCTTGGCATGAGCATGCTCACGTACGGGGTCGAGCCCCCACAAGGGGCGAAAACCAGCCGCGCGCGGGGAGCGGCGCGGGGCCGGCACCGGCTGCGGGCCGACGGCTGCGGCCGGGCCCCGGGCGAGCGTGGCCCACTCGGGGCCCGGCCGTGGGCGAGCATGGCCCACCCGGGAGCCCGCGAACCCCCGGGGCGGCCCTCGGCGCAGCCGTGGGGGAGGCCGCCGCCCGAGGCCGCTCGGCCCGGCCGTTTCAGGCCTCGGCCGCCGCCGCCTCCCGGGCGTAGGTGACGGCCTGGAGGAGCGAGAGGGCCGGCTCGGCCCGGCGCAGCACCCCGATCGCCTCGGTGGAGTCGGCCGCTCCCTCGTACCCGACCGCCGTGAGCCGCTCACGGACCCACCGGGCCCGGAGCTCGTGCTCGGGCCGGTCGGCGTAGCGACCGACGAGAGCGAGGGCCCGCTCCAGGCCCGGCCGGTCGGCCGCCGGTGCCGCCGCCAGTTCCGCGCGCAGTGCGTCGCCGATGGCGGGGGCGTCCCGCAGGACGAGGACGGCGAGGTGTTTCTCGCTGAAGAGGCTCATGTCCGTACTCTTCTCCCCGGCCGACGCTCGCGGGCGGGAATTGAGCGACTTCTGAGGTACCCCGGAACGTGCGGGGAGGCACCCCGACTGACCGTATGCGCGTTCGGCGGACGGGCCTCGCGTGGCACATCTCACCCGCTGCGTCGGTGTATGCCCGTATTCCAAGCCGCACCAGGGGGCCGACCAGAGGTTCCCACGGCTCACCCGCCCGGCGGCATGGCGATGGAAGCCGCACCCGCCGGTCGGCGCAGCCCGGAGGAGACCGTCGGGCGGGAACTCCGGGCACGCCGGGAAACACGGCCGTAAGCTCGCGGACATGCAGGTCATCCAGTCCACGAAGCTCGCGAACGTCTGCTACGAGATCAGAGGCCCCGTGCTGGAGGAGGCGATGCGGCTGGAAACGGCCGGTCACCGCATCCTCAAGCTCAACACGGGCAACCCGGCGGCGTTCGGTTTCGAGTGCCCGCCCGAGATCCTCGAAGACATCCTGCGCAACCTCGCCGGGGCGCACGGGTACGGCGACGCGAAGGGCCTGCTGTCCGCGCGCCGGGGCGTGATGCAGCACTACCAGACCAAGGGCATCCCCCTGGAGGTCGAGGACGTCTACCTCGGCAACGGCGTCTCCGAGCTGATCCAGATGTCGATGCAGGCGCTGCTCGACGACGGCGACGAGGTCCTCGTACCGGCCCCCGACTACCCGCTCTGGACCGCTTCGGTCTCGCTGGCGGGAGGGACGGCGGTGCACTACCGCTGCGACGAGCAGGCCGACTGGATGCCGGACCTCGCCGACATCGAGCGGAAGATCACGGACCGCACCAAGGCCATCGTGATCATCAACCCGAACAACCCGACGGGCGCCGTCTACGACGACGAGATGCTGCGCGGACTGACGGAGATCGCACGGCGCCACAGCCTGGTGGTCTGTTCGGACGAGATCTACGACCGCATCCTCTACGACGGCGCCACCCACACGCCGACCGCCGCGATCGCCCCCGACCTGCTGGTCCTGACCTTCAACGGCCTGTCCAAGAACTACCGGGTGGCCGGATACCGCTCCGGGTGGCTGGCGGTCTGCGGGCCGAAGGAGCACGCCTCCTCGTACATCGAAGGGCTCACCGTCCTCGCCAACATGCGGCTCTGCGCCAACATGCCCGCGCAGCACGCGGTGGCGGCGGCGCTCGGCGGCCGGCAGTCGATCGACGATCTGGTGCTGCCGGGCGGCCGGATCCTGGAGCAGCGCGACGTGGCGTACGACCTGCTGACGCAGATCCCCGGGGTGAGCTGCGTGAAGCCGAAGGGCGCCCTCTATCTCTTCCCCCGGCTCGATCCGAAGGTCTACAAGATCAAGGACGATCGGCAGATGGTGCTGGACCTCCTGCGGGCCGAGAAGATCATGGTGGTGCAGGGCACCGGGTTCAACTGGCCGGACCCCGACCACTTCCGGGTGGTCACGCTGCCCCCGGTGGAGGAGCTGCGCGACGCCGTGACCCGGATCGCGCACTTCCTGGACGGCTACAGCCAGCCGTGAGCGGAGCCCGCCGGCGGACGCGTCCCCGGCGGGTGCGCCCCCCATGGCGCCCTCACGCCCAGCTTCAGCCACGCCGGCCGCAACCGCGCTCGTCGCATCAGGCGGTCGTCGCATGAGGCGGTCGTCGTGTCAGACGGTCGTCATGTCAGGCGGTCGGGACGTCAGACGGTCGGGACCAGGTGTTGCGCTGCGGCGTCCGCCAGCGCGGCGGCGTGCGCGTCCATCCGCTCCGCCGCGAGGATCGCCACGGCGGTGTCGGCGCGCGACGCCGCCACCACGAGCACCCGGCCCGCGAGGGCGTGGGCGCGGCGGTGCAGGGCGTCGGCCGGGGCGTCGATCAGCCCGGCATGACGGGCCGGGGGCGCGCCTCGCAGCCGTGACACCTGCTCGGCGATGCGCTCAGCTGCGGCGTCGAGCCCGAGTTCGTCGGTGACGGAGAGGAGCGCGGCGAGGTGACCGGCGAGCTGGATGTCCAGCTCCTCCTCGCGGCTGCGGTGCGGGAAGCCGGCGGTGTCGGTCGGCGTGTGGACCGACGGGGTGCGGATCGGCTCGTACATGGGTGGCCTCCAGGTTCTGCGAGAAGACCATCTTATCTTGGAATCAGTCTAAAGTTGTGCGGGATCCTGGAGAGGTTGCCGGGTCCGCCCCGACGAGGGCGGACCCGGGCGGAGGGCACCCGGCCGGTTCGCCGCGCACCCTCCCCCGTCACGCGTCCCCCGTCCCCCGTCCCCGTGTTCCGGGCAGCAGGACCTGCGGCTCAGACCGGCTTGCGCACGCGGATCGTGGCGGTGGCGGTACTGGCACCGTGGACGTCGTCGCCCGCGTAGCCGACCTCGTACACCACCTCTCCGTTGGTGCCGGGGACGTCGTCGACCGTGAAGGTGCCGTCCGCCGCGACGGACGCCGAGGTGAGGGCGTTGGTACCCCTCTTGTCGGTGCGCACCACGGAGAGCGTGAGGGAGGCGGGCAGGGCGCGCCCCTGCGCGGTGAGGGTCCCGGTGATCCGGAGGCCCACCCCCTTGGTGCCCTCCGCCGGAGCGCTCAGCGCGATCGAGGTCGGCGCTTTCGCCACCTCGGTCCGCAGGGAGACGTTCTCCGTGGGGCGGTGGGTCAGGTCGCCGGTGAACGAGACGGTGTAGGTGGCCGTGCCGACGACGGACGGCACGTCCAGCACGGTGAAGGTCCCGTCGGTGTCCACTTCGGCCGCGGCCAGCGTGCGGTCGCCGCCCGCGTCGTGGCGTACCGCCGTCACCTTGACGGGCCGGGCGGGCGCGGGCCCGTCGATCTCCAGCCGGCCCCGGATGCCGAGGGGCTCGCCGACGACGGGCTGCGCCGCGCTCGTGGAGAGCGCACCGGCGAAGCGGGTGTCGTACTGGGCGGCGGGCGGCTGGATGACGTGCAGCCAGTACTCCGCCCCGCTGCCGCCGTTGGTGACGGCGAAGAGGCGGGAGCCGTCCTCGGACCAGGCGAGACCGCGCGGGACGACCTTGTTCCCGTCGAGTTCGCCTTCGAAGGCGAACTCCAGCGGGGGCGTGGCGTCCGCGGGGTCGGCGGCCTGGACCACCAGGTCGGCGGTGGGACCGGTGGCGGCGGCTCCCCGCGCCACGTACTTCCCGTCGCGGCTGAAGGCCACCGCGCTGGCCACGGCGCCCGTGGGCAGCGGCTGGTAGCCGGTGGCCGCGTCCGCGAGGTCGTCCGCGCGCAGCAGCCGGGTGCCGGTACGGGCGTCCGCCACCGCGATCAGGCTGCCGTCGGCCGACTGGGCCACGTCCCTCACGTCGAGTCCGCCCTGGCCGGTGCTGTCGGCGAACCGGCGTTCGGCGTTGCGGACCAGGGTGGCGCCGCTCGCGTCGAAGACGGTGAGGAAGGGGTCGGTCACGGTGGTCGAGCGGGGCTGGGCCATGATCAGCCGGTCCGGGGTCTGCGGGGCACCGAAGAGCCGCAGTCTGCCGGGGGCGTTCCAGCCGGTGGTGACGGCGCGCCCGTCCGAGGTCCCGTAGAGGTGGTAGGGGCGGTTGTCGCAGTCGCTGGTGGTCGTCGCCTCGGTGTACCAGACCCGCCCGCCCGCGAAGGCGGCGTCCCTCGGGCAGTACACGTCGTACCCCCCGTAGATCCGGCCGGTCCGCGCGTAGGTGGCGGTGTCGAAGGAGATGAGGCCCGAGGTCTGGCCGACCTCCAGCGTCGAGCCGTCCGAGCTGAGCGCCAGCGTGGACGGCACGTTGTCCGTCGCCAGGGTGGTGACCTTCTCCCCCGCGAAGTCGTACACCTGGACCGCCCCCGTACCGGCGGTCCTGCGGTCGTCGCTGAGGTAGACGCGCTGGTGCGCCGAGTCGACGACCAGCGCCCCGAACGAGGTGATCGGCAACTTCGCCACCAACGCCCCCGCCGTGTCGGCCGCTTGGGCGGCGGGTGCGGCCGCCACGGCGAGCCCGGCGGTGCCGAGCGAGAGTGCGGTGACCGTGGCGGCGACCCGCAGACGGAGCCATGAGTTCTTCAACGTACTTCCCCCACAAGCGTGTTGATCCCCCGGGTGGCTCCCGGAGGCGTGCAGGAGGAGCGTAACCCCCGTGAACGGCTAAGGCGCAAGGGTTGACTGAAAACCGGCGTGTCACGCTAATGCGGCCGGCGGGCCCGAAAACGACGGCGGCCCCCGGAACCGCTCGGGGACGCTGTCGCGTCCCGCTCGGGTTCCGGGGGCCGTCCGGCGAGGGTGGGTCGTCACCCCAGGCGCTCGACCAACGCCCGGTACTCGTCCCACAGTTCCTTCGGTGTGTGGTCGCCGAAGGTGTTGAGGTGGTCGGGGACCAGCGCCGCCTCCTCGCGCCAGATCTCCTTGTCGACGGTGAGCAGGAGCTCCCACTCCGCCTCGGTGAGGTCCAGTCCGTCGGTGTCGATCGAGCCCTTCGCCGGCAGGATGCCGATCGGCGACCGGACGCCCTCGGCCCTGCCCTCCAGCCGCTCGACGATCCACTTCAGCACCCGGCTGTTCTCACCGAATCCGGGCCACACGAACCGGCCCGCGTCGTCCTTGCGGAACCAGTTCACGTAGTAGATCTTCGGCAGCTTCGACTGGTCCGGCTTGTCCGCGCCGACCTTGATCCAGTGGTTCATGTAGTCGCCCATGTTGTAGCCGCAGAACGGCAGCATGGCGAACGGGTCGCGGCGCAGCTCGCCGACCTTGCCCTCGGCGGCGGCCGTCTTCTCGGAGGCGACGTTGGCCCCGAGGAAGACACCGTGCTGCCAGGTGAAGGACTCGGTGACCAGCGGTACGGCGGTGGCGCGGCGGCCGCCGAAGAGGATGGCCGAGATCGGCACGCCCTTCGGGTCCTCCCACTCGGGGGCGATGATCGGGCACTGGCCGGCCGGGACGGTGAAGCGGGCGTTGGGGTGGGCGGCCGGGACACCGGACTCGGGCGTCCAGTCGTTGCCCTTCCAGTCGATGAGGTGCGCGGGCGGCTCCTCGGTCATGCCCTCCCACCAGACGTCGCCGTCGTCGGTGAGCGCGACGTTGGTGAAGACGGAGTTGCCCCACATGGTCTTCATGGCGTTGGCGTTGGTGTGCTCGCCGGTTCCGGGCGCGACGCCGAAGAACCCCGCCTCGGGGTTGATCGCGTACAGGCGGCCGTCCTCGCCGAACCGCATCCAGGCGATGTCGTCGCCGATGGTCTCGACGCCCCAGCCGGAGATGGTGGGTTCCAGCATCGCGAGGTTGGTCTTGCCGCAGGCGCTCGGGAACGCGGCGGCGATGTACCTGGGGGCCTCCGACTCCCCTGCCGGCGGGGTGAGTTTGAGGATCAGCATGTGCTCGGCGAGCCAGCCCTCGTCACGTGCCATGACCGAGGCGATGCGCAGCGCGTAGCACTTCTTGCCCAGCAGTGCGTTGCCGCCGTAGCCGGAGCCGTACGACCAGATCTCGCGGTCCTCGGGGAAGTGCGAGATGTACTTGGTGGAGTTGCACGGCCACGGCACGTCCTGCTCCCCCTCCGCGAGCGGGGCGCCGAGGGTGTGCACGGCCTTGACGAAGAAGCCGTCGGTGCCGAGTTCGTCCAGGACCTCCTGCCCCATCCGCGTCATGGTGCGCATGGAGACGGCGACGTACGCGGAGTCGGTGAGCTCCACGCCGATCGCGGAGAGCGGGGAGCCGACCGGGCCCATGCAGAAGGGCACGACGTAGAGGGTGCGCCCCCGCATCGAGCCGCGGAAGACGCCCTTCTCGCCGGAGAAGATCTCCCGCATCTCGGCGGGCGCCTTCCAGTGGTTGGTCGGGCCCGCGTCCTCCTCCTTCTCGGAGCAGATGAAGGTGCGGTCCTCCACGCGGGCGACGTCGCTCGGGTCGGAGGCGGCGTAGTAGGAGTTCGGGCGCAGCGTCGCGTCCAGCTTCGTGAAGGTGCCCTTGTCGACGAGCTCCTGGCACAGCCGCTCGTACTCGGCTTCGGAGCCGTCGCACCAGACCACACGGTCCGGCTGGGTGAGAGCCGCGATCTCGTCGACCCAGGAGACGAGCTCCTGGTGCCGGGTGGGAAGGGGGGAGGGAGC
This sequence comes from Streptomyces sp. AM 2-1-1, assembly GCF_029167645.1. NCBI lineage: Bacteria > Bacillati > Actinomycetota > Actinomycetes > Kitasatosporales > Streptomycetaceae > Streptomyces > Streptomyces sp. AM 2-1-1. The sequence continues at coordinate 2,552,332 of NZ_CP119147.1, forward strand.
CGCGATGTCGCGCGCCACGATCGCTCCTTGTCGAGGGTGGGATTCCGTTGATGCCCCGTGGGGGCTTCGACCCGGACGCTTCGACTGCGTCATCCCTGGCGCTCATCCGGTGCCGACCGCACTCATTTGATCATCCGACGCTACCGCCCATCTGTCCAGAGGGCCTCACATGTGAGCATGGCCACTCGGAGAGTGAGCACGGGTCGTGCGGAGAACGGGTAACGACAGCCCTTACGGAGGCGTAGGTAGCATGCGTCCATGACTGCTGCCGGTGCGTCCGCACCCGAAACCGCCGCCCCGGCCGCCGCGCCGCTCAAGCCGCGGATGCGCGGCTGGCTGCACGCGGGCATGTTCCCCCCGGTGGTCATCGCCGGCCTGGCACTCGTCCTGCTCGCGGACGGCACCCGGGCGCGGGCCGCCTGCGCGGTGTACGCCCTCAGCGCCTGTCTGCTCTTCGGAGTGAGCGGGATCTACCACCGGGGTACGTGGGGCCCGCGGGGCGAGGCGGTACTCCGGCGGCTCGACCACGCGAACATCTTCCTGATCATCGCGGGCACCTACACGCCGCTGATGCTCCTCCTGCTGCCGGACTCCACCGGGCGGCCGATGCTCTGGGCGGTCTGGGCGGCGGCGCTGGCAGGCGTCGCGTTCCGGGTGTTCTGGGTCGGCGCCCCCCGCTGGCTCTACACGCCCTGCTACATCGCGATGGGCTGGGCCGCGGTCTTCTTTCTGCCGGACTTCATGCGGGCCGGCGGCGTCGCCGTGCTGGTCCTGGTCGTCGTCGGCGGTCTGCTCTACAGCGCGGGCGGCGTGATCTACGGTCTCAAGCGCCCCAACCCGTCACCGAGGTTCTTCGGCTTCCACGAGGTCTTCCACTCGCTGACCCTCGCCGCCTTCACCGCGCACTACGTGGCCATCTCGCTCGTCGCCTACCAGCACGACTGAGCGGTCGGACCCCTCGCTTTCCGCGCCCTCCCCGGTGGCCGCTGCCGGCAAGCAGCGGCCACCGGGGGGACAGGACCTCAGCCGCCCAGCCTCCGGCCCAGCTCCCGGGCGTCCGTCGTCGGGGTCTCGCAGACGAAGTGGCGGCAGACGTACGCGGTCGGCTCGCCGCCCACCAGCGCCCGGTCCACCAGCAGCGGGAATTCCCCGCCCCCCGGCTCCCCCGCCGCGACCACCGCCCCGGGCGCCCGTCCCAGCAGCGCCGTACGGTGCAGCTCGCCGCCGACCGGACCGGCGACCGCCACCTCACGGGGCCCGTCGAGCAGCGCCTCGGCGGCGGCCAGCCCCCAGCCCACGAACCGGGGGGCGCGCGGACCGAGCGCCTTCACCACCCCGAGCGCGCCTTCGGCCGCCGTGCGGTGCGCCTCCGAGCCGGTGTGCGCCGCGTACGACAGCAGGGCGCCGGCCGCCGCCGTCCAGCCGGACGGGGTGGCGTTGTCGGTGGGGTCCTGCGGACGGCGGATCAGTTTCTCGGCGTCGTCCGCCGTGTCGTACAGCTGCCCGCCCTCCCCCGCGAACCGGGTCAGCACCACGTCGAGCAGCAAGCCGGCGAACTCCAGCCACACCCCCTCGCCGGTCACCGATGCCAGCGCGAGGAACCCCTCGGCGACGTCCGCGTAGTCCTCCAGCACCCCGCTGTTCTCCCCGGCCCGCCCCTCCATGGAGGTACGGGCGAGGCGGCCGTTCTCGCCGAGGTGGACCCGTACCAGCAGATCGGCGGCCTCGGTGGCCCGCTCGACCAGGTCCGGGCGGTCGAAGTAGGCGCCGGTCTCGGCCAGCGCCGCGACGGCCAGGCCGTTCCAGGCGGCGACCACCTTGTCGTCCCGCCCCGGACGGGGCCGCAGCTCGCGGGCGGCCAGCAGCCGGGCCCGTACGGAGGCGATCCGCTCGGCGTCCTCGCCAGCGGCCCCGTCGCCGGTATCGCCGGACCCGCTGTCGGTCCCCTCGCCGGCGTCGAGCCGGAGCACCGAGGAACCTTCCTCGAAGGTGCCCGCCTCGGTCACCCCGAAGCGGGCCGCCGCGAAGGCGCCGTCCTCCTCGCCGAGCACCTCGCGCAGCTGCGCGGGCGTCCAGACGTAGAAGGCGCCCTCCACGTGACGGCCCTCGGCGTCCTCGCTGTCGGCGTCGAGCGCGGAGGCGAAGCCACCCTCCGCCGTCCGCAGCTCCCGGACCAGGAAGTCGGCCGTCTCCAGCGCCACCCGCCGGGCCAGGTCCGACCCGGTCGACCGCCACAGATGCGCGTACACGCGACAGAGCAGCGCGTTGTCGTAGAGCATCTTCTCGAAGTGCGGAACGGTCCATTCCGCATCGACCGCGTACCGGGCGAACCCGCCGCCGAGCTGGTCGTAGATGCCGCCCCTGGCCATCGCCGCACAACTGCTCACCGCCATCCGCAGGGCCTCTTCCGAGCCGGTACGGGCGTGGTGCCGCAGCAGGAACTCGATCACCATCGACGGCGGGAACTTCGGCGCACCGCCGAACCCGCCGCGGGCGTCGTCGTGGTCCCGGGTCAGCCCGGCCAGTGCCCTGGCGAGGTCCGACTCGTCCGGGACCCCCTGCCCGCCGTGCGCCAGCGACCGCCCGGCGAGGTCCGCCACGATGTGCCCCGCCACCTCGGCGACCTCCTCGCGCCGGTCCGTCCACGCGGCCGACACCCCGTCCAGCACCTGCCGGAACGACGGCATCCCGTGCCGGGCCTCGGGCGGGAAGTACGTGCCGAAGTAGAACGGCTCGCCGTCCGCCGTCAGGAACACGGTCATCGGCCAGCCGCCCTGCCCGGTCGCCGCCTGCACCGCCTCCATGTACACGGCGTCCACGTCCGGCCGCTCCTCCCGGTCCACCTTCACCGGGACGAAGTGCTCGTTGAGACGGGCGGCGAGCGTCTCGTCATCGAAGGACTCGTGAGCCATCACGTGGCACCAGTGGCAACTGGCGTACCCGACGCTCAGCAGGACGGGTACGTCCCGGCGCCTGGCCTCTTCGAACGCCTCGGGCGACCAGGGCCACCAGTCGACCGGGTTGTCCGCGTGCTGGAGGAGGTACGGGGAGGTGGTGTGCGCGAGTCGGTTGGCCATGCCCCAATCCTCGCGCACCGGAAGTGACGGACGGGGGACGGGCTCACCGGGGGCGGAGGTTCGAAGCGCCACCGGGGATCCGGACCGACCCCGCGCTCCGCACCCCGGCCCGGAGAATTCCATGATCGGCTGAGCCGTGTCCGCGCTGCTGTCCACGCTTGCGGCACCTGCTGGCGGACGCCCCACTCATCCGTCGGCCCTGGTGTGCGGCCGGGGGGCGGCGTGGGCCGGGGTGCGGTGTGCTCGGTCTGCGAGAAAGGCACCTTCGCCGCGAACACGGCAGACGACGAGGTAGCCCAGCCGGCCACCGAGAGTCATCGCGGTCCGCGTGGAGATCCCTTCCTCCGGATCGGCCGCGCATCGACCAGGGCCACCGGTCGACCGGGCCTCCGCGCGACTGCGCGCCCCGCGCCGGAGTGCCGTGGCGCGGGGCGGGTCGGGGCGCCGGCCGGAGGAGGGACGGCGCCCGGGGTGCTACTTGCCGCGGGCCGCGGCGGAGGTGCCGACGTCGGCGCCGGGGGTTTCGGTGTCCTCCGGGGACTCCTGGAAGTTCACCCTGCCCATGTGGCGGTTCATCGACTTCATCAGCAGCCACACGCCGACCGCGAGCGCGGCGAAGACGAGGAAGCCGAGGACGCCGGGGGTCACCTTGTTCTTGTCGAGCTCGTCGGCGGCCAGCGGGACGAGGTGCGTCAGTGCCTGGGTCGAGTACATATCAGGCATTGTCGCGGATGCCCGCGAAGAGGTCGCTCTCGGGGAGGGAGGTATCGACTCCGGACTTCACGAGCTCGTACTCCTCGGTCGGCCAGACCTCCTTCTGGAGGTCCATCGGCACGCGGAACCAGCCGCCCTCGGGGTCGATCTGCGTGGCGTGCGCGATGAGCGCCCGGTCCCGCACCTCGAAGAAGTCCGCGCACGGGATGTGCGTGGTCAGGGTGCGCTCGGCGTGGTCCCGCTCGTCCCAGCGCTTCAGCCAGTCGCCGTACGGGGACTCCAGGCCACGGGCGAGGAGCGCCTCGTGCAGGGCGACGGTGCGGGGCTTGTTGAAGCCCTGGTTGTAGTAGAGCTTCTGCGGCCTGTACACGGGACCGAACCGGTCCTCGGGGAAGCGCTCCTTGTCGTCCGCACCGTCGAACGCGATCATCGTGATCGTGTGCGTCATGATGTGGTCGGGGTGCGGGTAGCCGCCGTTCTCGTCGTACGTGGTGATGACCTGCGGGCGGAACGCGCGGATCTTGGCGACGAGGCGTCCGGCGGCGGTCTCCGGGTCCTCCAGGGCGAAGCAGCCCTCGGGGAGCGGGGGCAGCGGGTCGCCCTCGGGGAGGCCGGAGTCGACGAAGCCGAGCCACTCCTGCTCGACGCCGAGGATCGCGCGGGCCTCGTCCATCTCCTTCCTGCGCACCTCGTGGATGTTCTCCTCGATGTACGCGTCACCCTGGAGCCGGGGATTGAGGATGGAGCCACGTTCGCCGCCGGTGCAGGTGACGACCATGACGTCCACCCCCTCGGACACGTACTTGGCCATGGTGGCCGCGCCCTTGCTCGACTCGTCGTCGGGGTGGGCGTGGACGGCCATCAGGCGCAGCTGTTCGGTCAAGACTCGATCCTCAGTTATTCGTCGCGATGGGCAACTCCTATAGTGACCGAACGGGAAGGTGGAAAATTCCTCGGTTCCCGGCTCAGGAGGAACGATCATGACCACGGTGCGCGAGGCCACACCCGAGGGCCGGTACGGCCGGAACCGGGATGAGCGCGCCGACCGCAAGCTCAAGGTGATCGGCGGCGTCCTGGGCGCGGCCCTGGTCGGTGTGATCGTCTGGATCGGTGTGGACTACGTCGGTGGCACGGACATCAGCGCCGAACTGATCAAGTCGAAGATCGTCTCCGACGAGCGGGCCGAGGCCCACCTCGAAGTGCGCAAGGAGAAGGACGCCGGCGGTTTCTGCACGGTGCGCGCGCTGGACGCGGAGGGTGGCGAGGTCGCCCGCAAGGACTTCCGGTTCGACCAGCCCGAGGACCGCGTCGACGAGGTCGTGGTGCTGCGCACGACGTCCCGCGCGAGCGCGGTGGAGCTGCTGGGCTGCACGGGCGGCGGCTCGGCCGGCTGAGCCCGGTGGGGCGCGGGGCCGGTCGGCCCCCGCGGGTCCGGAGGGACCGTACGGTCCGCCACGCTTCCATCGGCGACGAGTAACCTTCTCCCCCTTTGCCCGGGAAATTGTTAGGCTCGTGGTTTCGCCCACCCGTTGGGGAACAAGCTCCCGGGTAGGGCGATGCTTTGTATTCCCAGTACCGACGAGGAGCACCCTGTGACCCAGACCAGCGAAAACGTCACCTGGCTCACGCAGGAGGCGTACAACCAGCTCAAGGCCGAGCTGGATTACCTGTCTGGTCCCGCGCGCACGGAGATCTCCGTCAAGATCGCGGCGGCCCGTGAGGAGGGCGACCTCCGCGAGAACGGCGGGTACCACGCGGCCAAGGAGGAGCAGGGCAAGATGGAGCTCCGGGTGCGCCAGCTCACCCAGCTCCTGGAGCACGCGAAGGTCGGCGAGGCGCCCGCCGACGACGGCGTGGTCGAGCCCGGCATGGTCGTGACGATCGCCTTCGACGGCGACGAAGACGACACGCTGACGTTCCTGCTCGCCTCCCGCGAGTACGCCAGCTCGGAGATCGAGACGTACTCGCCGCAGTCGCCGCTCGGCCGCGGTGTCGACGGCAAGCGCACCGGCGACGACGCGGAGTACGAGCTGCCCAACGGCAAGAAGGCCTCGGTGAAGATCCTCTCGGCCAAGCCGTACACCGGCTGAGCCACCGGCCACCGCGCACACGGCACGCGAGAGCCCCGGCCGCCCGGATCCCCCCACGGGGACGATCCGGGCGGCCGGGGCCTTTTCGCGTGCCGCACGGGCCTTGTGTGCCGCACGTGCGTGCCCCGATCCGGAGGCAAGCCCGCGCGCCCCGGCTGGGGCGCGGCTCAGCCGGAGGCGGAGCGGTACTTCCGGACGGCGAGGGTGCGGAAGACCAGCAGGATGAGGACGGACCAGATCACCGACGCCCAGACGGGGTGCTGCATCGGCCAGGCGTCCGGGGTGACGAAGCCGGGCGGGAGGTTGCCGAAGAGTTCGCGGCAGGCCTGCACGGTCGCGCTGAAGGGGTTCCACTCGGCGATGTACCGCAGGAAGGTCGGCATCTGGTTGGCGTCCACGAAGGCGTTCGAGATGAACGTGAGCGGGAAGAGCCAGATCAGCCCGCCGGAGGTGGCCGCCTCGGGGGTGCGCACGGTCAGCCCGATGAGGGCGCCGATCCAGGAGAAGGCGTAACCGAGCAGCAGGAGCAGGACGAAGCCGAAGAGGACCTTGCCGATGTTCTCGTGGGTGCGCCAGCCGACGATCAGCGCCACGATCGCGAGCACCACCAGGGTGAGGGCGGTCTGCACGAGGTCGGCGATGGTCCGCCCGGTGAGGACCGCGCCCCGTGCCATCGGCAGGGAGCGGAACCGGTCGATCAGCCCTTTGTGCATGTCGTCCGCGATGCCCGCGCCGGCGCCCGCCGTGGCGAAGGTGACCGTCTGGGCGAAGATGCCGGCCATGAGGTACTCGCGGTAGGCCTGTTCGGAGATGGTGCTACCGACCTGGATCGATCCGCCGAAGACGTACGTGAAGAGGACCACGAACATGATCGGCTGGACCAGTCCGAAGATGACCATCTCGGGGATGCGGGTCATCCGGATCAGGTTGCGCTTGGCGATGACGAGGGAGTCGCCGACGGACTGGACGATGCCGCCGGCGGGGCGGGGCGCCAGGGTCCGGACCTCTTCCGTGCCGGTGGTCACCGCGGGTCCTCCTTCGTCGTGTTCACGGCGGGCCCCGTGCCGGACGCCCCGGCCGTCGAACCGCCTTCTCGGTGGGGCGCACGGTCCTCGCCGTGCGCGCCGTTGCCCTCGGCCGCGCTCTCGGCGACGTGGCCGGTGAGCGAGATGAAGACGTCGTCCAGGGTGGGACGGCGCAACCCGATGTCGTCGATCTCCACGCCCCGGCCGTCGAGGTCGCGGATGACCTCGGCCAGGAGTTTGGCCCCGCCGGTGACCGGGACGGTCAGTTTGCGGGTGTGCCGGGCGACGGTGACCTCGCCCTTGCCGAAGCGGGTGAGCACCTCGCGGGCCGGTTCGATCTCGTCGGGGCGGTGGACGACGACCTCGACGCGCTCGCCGCCGGTACGTGCCTTGAGCTGGTCCGACGTACCGCGGGCGATGACCTTGCCGTGGTCGATGACGCAGATGTCGTGGGCGAGGTGGTCGGCCTCTTCGAGGTACTGCGTGGTGAGCAGCAGTGTCGTTCCGCCACCGACCAGCTCCTCGATGACCTCCCAGAGCTGCTGGCGGTTGCGGGGGTCGAGCCCGGTGGTCGGTTCGTCCATGAACATGACCGGGGGCTGCACGACGAGCGCCGCCGCGAGGTCGAGCCGGCGCCGCATGCCGCCGGAGTACGTCTTGGCGGGCCGGTCGGCCGCGTCGGCGAGGTGGAACCGCTCCAGCAGCTCCGTCGCCCGCCGCTTCGCGTCGCGGGCCCGCATCTGGTAGAGCCGGGCGACCATCTGGAGGTTCTCCCGGCCGGTCAGGTACTCGTCGACCGCCGCGAACTGGCCGGAGAGCCCGATGGACCGGCGTACCTCGTTGGGCTTGGCGAGCACGTCGATGCCTGCCACGACGGCCCGTCCGCTGTCGGGCCGCAACAGGGTGGTGAGGACCCGCACCGCGGTCGTCTTGCCGGCGCCATTGGGTCCGAGGAGGCCGAGAACGGTCCCTTCTGGGACGTCGAGATCGACGCCGTCCAGCGCTCGTACGTCGCCGAAGGTCTTCACCAGACCCTCGGCATGGATCGCACCTGGCACAGGGCATACCCCCGGTTCGCTGTCGGACGGAACTGTTGCCCGTTCGGGTGACTCCTGTGCGAATCCTAGGGAAGCGAGGGGCCGAAGGGGTGCCGGAACACGATTCCCGGTCTCCGTTTTCGGGCTGCCTCCACCGGGCCGGCGGTCCTCAGTCGACGATGAGGTGGCCCGCACCGCGCAGGACGGCGGCGACCTCCTCGCAGTGCTCCGGGCCCTTGGTCTCCAGGTGCAGTTCGACCTCCGCCTCGGAGAGGCCGAGACGGGGCTCGGTCCGTACGTGGCTGATGTCGAGCACGTTCGCGTCGGACTCCGACAGGGTGGCGAGCAGCGCGGCCAGGGCCCCGGGCCGGTCGACGATCCGCACCCGGAGGCTGAGGTAGCGGCCGGCGGCGGCCAGGCCGTGGCGGAGGATGCGCTGCATGAGCAGCGGGTCGACGTTGCCGCCGGAGAGCACGGCGACGACGGGCCCCCGGAAGGACTCCGGGTCGCTGAGCAGGGCGGCGACCGGGCTGGCACCCGCCGGTTCGACGACCAGTTTGGCCCGCTCCAGGCAGAGCAGCAGGGCGCTGGAGAGTTCGTCCTCGGTGACCGTGCGGACCTCGTCGACCAGCTCCTCGATCAGGCGGAACGGTACGTCGCCGGGGCGGCCGACCTTGATGCCGTCGGCCATCGTGTGCGGCGCCGTCTCCAGGGCGACCGGGTACCCGGCGGCCAGCGAGGGCGGGTACGCGGCGGCGCCCGCCGCCTGCACGCCGATGATCCTCACGTCGGGGCGCAGCGCCTTGACCGCGACGGCGATGCCCGCCGCGAGCCCGCCCCCGCCGATGCCGACGACGATGGTGCGTACCTCGGGGCACTGTTCGAGGATCTCCAGGCCGACGGTGCCCTGGCCCGCGATGATGTCCGGGTGGTCGAAGGGGTGGATGAAGACCGCCCCGGCCCGTTCCGCGTACTCCTGGGCGGCGGCGAGCGTCTCGTCGACGACCTGGCCGTGCAGCCGGACCTCGGCCCCGTACTCGCGGGTCGCCGCGATCTTGGGGAGGGGTGCGCCGACCGGCATGAAGACCGTGGAGCGTACGCCGAGCAGCGAAGAGGCGAGTGCCACACCCTGCGCATGGTTTCCGGCGCTGGCGGCCACGACGCCGCCGGCCCGTTCCTCCGGCGTGAGGCCGGCGATGCGCACGTAGGCGCCGCGCAGTTTGAAGGAGCCGGTGCGCTGGAGGTTCTCGCACTTGAACTGGACCGGCGCGCCGACGAGCTCCGAAAGGTGGCGGCTGCCCTCCATCGCGGTCGTTCTGGCCACGCCCGACAGTATTTTCTGGGCGCCCCGGACGTCGTCGAGGATCAGGGGCGAGGGGGGGACCGACGTACCGAAGCTCATGGACGCCAGTCTCGCAGCTCGTCGGAGCGGCGTCCGCCCGGTGGTCGCGCCGGCCTCGCGGCCGCGCGGGCACGGTGCCCGGGTTTGCCCACCCGGGACACACCCGGTCGCGTCGCCGCGTACTCTGTCCCCCACCCATCCGCACCGCACGAAGAGAGCTATTGGCCATGCCCCCTCAGGACATGACGAATGCTGCGTCTCCCTCGGGGGAGGACGTCGCCCCGCCGCGGGGATCCGAGCCCGTCGTTCTCGACGCTCTCCAGCACCAGGTGGCGGTCTTCGCCCGGCGTGCCGAGCAGACCCGTCTCGGTGGTCTCGGCAAGGTGCGCAACTCGATGGACCGGGCCGCCTACCTGCTGCTGAACCGGCTGGACCGGGAGGGCCCGATGGGCGTGAAGGCGCTGGCCGCGGGCATGGGGATCGACTCCTCGACGGTGACCCGTCAGGTGGCCCCGCTGGTGGACACCGGCCTGGTCAAGCGGACCTCGCACCCGGAGGACGGCAGGGCCGTCGTGCTCCAGCTCTCGCCCCGGGGCCAGTCCCGACTCGACGAGGTGCGCGCCTCCCGCCGCGATCTGATGTCGCAGGTCACGGAGGAGTGGAGCGAGGAGGAACGGGACGTCTTCTGCACCCTGCTGACCCGCTTCAACGACGCTCTCGCGGTGCGCCAGGCCGCTTACCAGCAGCAGGGCGACTGAGCGAGAACTACCCTGGAAGGGCTGGCCCACGTGGACGACGAGGAGGCCGTCATGACCAGGAAAGTCGCCGACTGCCGGAAGTATCCGAGTGTGTCGGGCTGCACGCTGACCATCTCCGGCGAGGAGGAAGAGGTCGTCCGCGCGGCGGCCGAGCACGCCGTCTCGGTGCACGAGCACACGGACGGCCCCGACCTGCGTGAGCAGGTCAGGGCGTCGCTGGAGGACGAGAAGGCGGCCGTCTGAGACGTCCGGGGCGCCCCACGCCCCGGACCCGCGCGCCTGACCCTCGCTTCGGCGCGTGACCCGCGCTTCGGCGCGTGACCCGCACCCGCCGGTTCCCTGACCACGACCCCGCCGCCCGCGGAAGACCGGCGGCGGGGCGCCGCGTCAGCCGAGCGCCTGGGTGAGGTCGGCCAGCAGGTCGTCGCCGTTCTCGATGCCGACGGAGAGCCGCACCAGGTCGCCCGGCACCTCCAGCGGGGAGCCGGCGGCGGAGGCGTGCGTCATCCGCCCCGGGTGCTCCAGCAGCGACTCGACCCCGCCGAGCGACTCGCCGAGCGTGAACAGCCGGGCCCGGTCGCAGACTTCGACGGCCGCCTCCTCGCCGCCGCGCACCCGGAAGGAGACCATGCCGCCGAACGCCCGCATCTGCTTGGCCGCGACCTCGTGGCCCGGGTGGTCCGGCAGCCCCGGGTAGAGGACGTGCGTCACAGCGGGGTGTCGGGTGAGGAGTTCGGCGATCCGGCCGGCGTTCTCCGTGTGCCGGTCCATGCGGACGGCGAGGGTCTTGATGCCCCGCAGCACCAGCCAGGCGTCGAACGGTCCGGCCACCGCGCCCATCGCGTTCTGGTGGAACGCCAACTCCTCGGCGAGACCGGGGTCGTCGACGATCAGCGCACCGCCGACCACGTCGGAGTGGCCGCCCATGTACTTGGTGGTGGAGTGCACCACGACGTCCGCGCCGAGCGCCAACGGCTGCTGGAGGTAAGGACTGGCGAAGGTGTTGTCGACGACCAGCCGGGCGCCGGCCTGGCGGGCCACGCCCGCGACGGCCGCGATGTCGGTGATGCCGAGCAGCGGGTTGGACGGCGTCTCGACCCAGACCACCTTGGTGCGCGGGGTGAGCGCGGCGCGTACCGCGGCGACGTCCGAGGTGTCGGCCACAGAGAACTCCACGCCCCAGCGGGAGGCCACCTTGGCGAACAGCCGGAAGGTGCCGCCGTAGGCGTCGTCGGGGATCACCACATGGTCGCCGGGGGTGAGCAGCGTACGGAGCAGGCAGTCCTCGGCGGCGAGTCCGGAGGCGAAGGCCAGTCCCCGGCGCCCGCCCTCCAGCGCCGCGAGGTTCTCCTCGAGGGCGGTGCGCGTCGGGTTGGCGCTGCGGCTGTACTCGTAGCCACCCCGCAGTCCGCCCACGCCGTCCTGCTTGTACGTGGACACCTGGTAGATGGGCGGGACGACGGCGCCGGTGAGCGGATCGGCGGTGTTTCCCGCGTGGATCGCGAGGGTCTCGAAGCTGTGCTGGTCGGTCATGAGGCCCGAGCGTAGTTCGTCCCGAGGGCCCGCACCGGACGCTGGGCCGTACGGGGACAATGGGTCCATGGAGATTCTGTGGTTCCTGCTCGTGCTCTGCATGATCACGGCGGTACTCGTACCGTTCCTGCGAGGCCGCCGGGGCGGTGGTGTCCGGCTCGCGATGCCCGGTTCGCCCGACGCCGCCGACCCGGAGACGTACGGCTTCGTGCGCCAGGAGTTGCTGGACGTACGGCTACCGGGCCCGGACCAGGACCTGGTGGACGTGCTGCACGTCGTGCAGGCCACCCAGGAGTGGCGCGCGGCGGCCCAACTGCTCGCCGGTACGCCCCAGGAGGGCGAGCTGCGGTGGCAGCGGGTACAGGCGTTCGCCGGGGCGGCCTCGCTCGAACTCGCCGCCCGGCCGGGCGTCGGCGGTGGGTGGCTGCGCGCCTGGCGCGCGGATGCGCCGGGGGACGCCGGCGCGGCGGCGGCGCACGCGGAGTTCCTGGTGCAGCAGGCGTGGCGCTCCTCCGCCGTGGGGAGTGAGGACTTCCGGATCCTGCTGGACGAGGCGCGCACGGTGGCGGGCGAGGCGGCGGCGCTCGCTCCCCACGACCCCGCTCCCTACGTCACGCAGCTGGCCGTGGCGCGCGGACTGGGGTACGCCCCCGAGGAGTTCGACCGGCTCTGGGCGGAGATCATCGACCGCGCCCCGGCCCACTTCGGGGCGCACCTGGCGGCGCTGCACTACTGGTCCTCGAAGTGGCACGGTTCGCGCGAACTCGCCGACCGGTTCGCCACCTCCGCCGCGGCCCGCGCCCCGCACGGCTCGCTCCTCGCCGCACTGCCGCTCTTCTCGCTCTACGACAACCTGCCCGAGGTGAACCTGACGCCGGACTTCTACCGGAGCGCGGCGGTCACCAAGGCCGTCGAGGGCGCGATGTTCGCCGTCCACGCGGCCCGGCAGGACGACCCGATGCTCGCCCACGTCCGGCATCTGCTGGTGCTCTTCCTGGTCCGGATGGAGCGCTGGGCCGAGGCGATGCACCAGTTCGTCCACATCGACGGGTACGTCGGGGCGCTGCCCTGGACCGAGGACTCCGACCCCGCCGCCGAGTACGCGATCTACCGGGCGCTCGCGGTGGCCGGGTACGAGGCGAACGGCGGCAGCCCGGCGCGACTGCTCGGGTAGGCGGTACCGGGGGGAACGGCATCCGGCCCCTCGCGGAATGCGGGGCGGTGCGGAGATGTTGTCCCGGTACCGCCCCGTAGAAGGAGGACCGATCATGCTGTTCGGCCGTACACCCGTGCTCCCCTCCCCCGAGCAGGCCCTCAAGGGCAGCCCGACCCCGACGTTCACGGTGCCCGACCGTCACATCGTGCTCGGCAACCCGCTGCTGGGGCCGTACCCGGAGGGCCTGGAGGTCGCCGACTTCGCGCTGGGCTGTTTCTGGGGTGCCGAGCGCAAGTTCTGGCAGACGGAGGGCGTCTGGACGACGCTCGTCGGCTACCAGGGCGGCTACACCGAGAACCCCACGTACGAGGAGACCTGCTCCGGCCGGACCGGTCACACGGAGGCCGTCCGGGTCGTCTTCGACCCCGAGGTCGTGGCGTACTCGGAGCTGCTGAAGCTGTTCTGGGAGTCGCACAACCCGACCCAGGGCTTCCGCCAGGGCAATGACGTCGGTACGCAGTACCGCTCGGCGCTCTACACGCACTCCGCCGAGCAGGCCGAGGCCGCCGCCGCGTCCCGCGAGGCGTACCAGAAGGTCCTGACCGGTTCGGGGTACGGCGAGATCACCACGGAGATCCTGCCCGCCGAGGGCCGCACCTTCTGGCCGGCCGAGGCGTACCACCAGCAGTACCTGGAGAAGAACCCGGGCGGTTACTGCGGCATCGGCGGTACGGGCGTCTCCTGCCCGATCGGCGTGGCACCCGCCCAGAGCTGATCCGGGAGCCCGGCCGGGACCGGGACCGGGTGTCCCGGGCCGCCGGCCCGGACGCGGCCGTACGTCCCGACGGGGGGCGCCCACCACGGGCGCCCCCCGTCGGCGTCCCGGCTCGGGCGTCCCGGGTCAGGCGTCGGTGAGCACCGCGAGGCCCGCGACCAGCCCGGCGAGGGCCAGGCCCGCCAGCAGGCAGACGAGCAGCACCAGCCAGCCGGTCAGGAGGGAGACCAGCGCGACTCCTCGACCACTGCCGCCGAGTCGCTTGCCCCGGTAGCGGCCGATGTGCCCGGCGGTGATGGCGATCAGCGCGCACAGCGTCGCGAGGGTGACGAAGACGGCCGGGTTGATCAGGGCGATGCCGGTGGCGAAGTTCCCCAGGGCGCCGACGGCGCCCAGCGCGAAGAAGCCGCTGACCTGGGCCGCCCGGTTCCTCGGCGCGGGGGCCCGCGCCGGGTCCGGCGGCCGCGCCGGCCCGTCGGCCGCGCCCGGGGCGTGCCCGCCGGCCGTCGTCGGTGTGCCGTCCGTACCGCTCATGCGCGCGTCCCCCGTCTGGCTGTCTGCCGTCTCGGCAGGGGATCCTACGGTGGTGTGCGCGGCAGGTGCGCCGTCAGGCGGCCAGCCTCACCTGGGCGCGGGGCGCGTCACCGCCCGGGGAACGCGTGACCGGGTGGAAGCCGGCGGGACGGGCCAGCTCCGCGGCCGCCCGGCCGAGTACGTCCGCGAGGCGGAGCCCCAGGGCGTGGGAGGCGGCGGCGAGGACTTCCGAGGACGCCTCCTTGCGGCCCCGCTCCAGCTCGGAGAGGTACCCGAACGAGATTCGGGCGGCGTCCGCGACGTCCTTCAACGTCCGCCTCTGGGCGAGGCGTTCGCGGTGCAGGATCGCGCCGACGAGGTCCCGCAGCAGGGGCTCCCGGGACGGCTGCGGCACGGGACCCGGCGTCGCGGGGAACGGCCGCAGGGGTATCACCCGGGCGCCGCCCGCCGGACCGGAGGCCGCCGGTCCGGGGGCCGCCGGACCGGGGGCGGACAGCCGGGGGGCCGACGGACCGGCGGTCCGGTGGCCGGTGGCGTACGGGCTGGTGTCCCTCGCTCGGATCGTCATGACCGCAAGCCTAGGAGCGACGCCGTACCCGTGGGGCGTACGGCGCTGTGCCCTCGGCGGATCCGCTGAGGGAGAAACCGCGCAACCCCGCGGGGCCGGCGCCGCCCGCGCCCGGTGCGGTCGCGGCGCCACCCCCTCCCCGGGCCGGTTCCGGCCCGGGGAGGGCCCGGGGACGGCCCCGGCTCGGGGAGGGCCCGGGGACGGCCCCGGCTCGGGGAGGCCCTCCGTCAGATGAGGCCCTGGGCCAGCATCGCCTCGGCGACCAGTTCGAAGCCGGCGATGTTGGCGCCGACCACGTAGTTGCCGGGGCTGCCGTAGCGCTCGGCGGTGGTGTGGCAGGAGTCGTGGATGTGCCGCATGATCTCCTCCAACCGCGCCTCGGTGTGGGCGAAGCTCCACGAGTCGCGGGAAGCGTTCTGCTGCATCTCCAGCGCGCTGGTGGCCACGCCGCCGGCGTTCGCCGCCTTGCCGGGGGCGAACGCGACGCCCGCCTCCTGGAAGACGCGGACGGCCCCGGGGGAAGTCGGCATGTTGGCGCCCTCGGCGACCGCCTTGACGCCGTTGCGCACCAGCGCGAGGGCGTCCTCCTCGTCCAGTTCGTTCTGGGTGGCGCAGGGCAGTGCCACGTCCACCGGTACGGTCCACGGCCCCTTGCCCGGCACGAACGTGGCGGAACCCCCGCGCCGTTCGGCGTAGTCGGAGACCCGGCCCCGGTCCCGCTCCTTGATCTCCTTGAGCAGGCCGAGGTCGATGCCCTTCTCGTCGACGACGTGGCCGCCGGAGTCGGAGCAGGTGACGACGGTGGCGCCGAGCTGCTGGGCCTTCTCGATGGCGTAGACGGCGACGTTGCCGGAGCCGGAGACGGCGAT
The DNA here is from genome assembly GCF_029167645.1 of Streptomyces sp. AM 2-1-1. Taxonomy (NCBI): domain Bacteria; kingdom Bacillati; phylum Actinomycetota; class Actinomycetes; order Kitasatosporales; family Streptomycetaceae; genus Streptomyces; species Streptomyces sp. AM 2-1-1. The sequence goes on from NZ_CP119147.1 coordinate 2,567,810, forward strand.
GCGCCGGCCCTCCAGCGACTCGCCCCGCACGCGCAGCATCTCGGAGGTGAACATGACGCAGCCGTAGCCGGTGGCCTCGGTGCGCGCCTGCGCGCCGCCCCAGCCGAGGCCCTTGCCGGTGAGGACGCCCGACTCGTAGCGGTTGGTGATCCGCTTGTACTGGCCGAAGAGGTAGCCGATCTCGCGGCCGCCGACGCCGATGTCACCGGCGGGGACGTCGGTGTACTCCCCCAGGTGGCGGTGGAGCTCGGTCATGAAGGACTGGCAGAAGCGCATGATCTCGGCGTCCGACCGGCCCTTGGGGTCGAAGTCGGCGCCGCCCTTGCCGCCGCCGATCGGCATGCCGGTGAGGGCGTTCTTGAAGATCTGCTCGAAGCCGAGGAACTTGACGATGCCGAGGTTGACCGAGGGGTGGAAGCGCAGCCCGCCCTTGTACGGGCCGAGCGAGCTGGAGAACTCGACGCGGAAGCCGCGGTTCACGTGGATGTCGCCGTTGTCGTCCGACCACGGCACGCGGAAGATGAGCTGGCGCTCCGGCTCGCACAGCCGCTCGACGATCCGGGCGTCGACGAACTCGGGACGCGCGGCGAGCACCGGGCCGAGGGTCTCCAGGACCTCACGGACGGCCTGGTGGAACTCCGTCTCGCCCTGGTTGCGCCGGAGGACCTCGGCGTAGAGCGGCTCGATGACGCGGCTCTCGGCCGTCGACGCGTTCGCGGATGCAGCGGATCCGGTGGATACCGACATCTGATCAAGACCTTCCGTGGAGCAGTGGCGGACACGGGCGCGCCCGTCCCGGGAGCGCGGCCGGCCCCCGCCGCCCCGCACGGGCGCGGTCGCGGTGCGCGGGACGGCGGGAACCGGTGTACGGACCAAGTGTCGTCCCGGCGGACGCGCCTCCTCCGGATCATCCACAGAGTGGACGCCGCAGGGCGGTCACGCCGTCCGGACCGGGCCGCCGAACGGCCGTACGACCGCGGAGGACCGCGGGCTTCCGGGCCGCCGCACCCCACCCCGGCGTGCCCGGAACCACCGCGGGCCCCCTCCCGCACGCGGCAGCAACCCGCCTGCGCGAACGCGCCGGCCACCCGGGGGCGGTCGGCGCGTTCGTGCTGCGGGACGTGGGGAGCGGGAATTGTCGTGTTGCGGGGAGCGGGAATCAGGGAGCGGGGAGCGGATCGGTGGCCGGGGGTTCAGGCGGAGGCGTTCTCCGTGACGGTGACCTTGCCCTTGCGGATGGTGGCGAGGCGCGGGGCCTTGCGGGCGAGGGCGCTGTCGTGGGTGACCATGACGAAGGTCAGCCCCAGCTCCTTCCAGAGCCCTTCGAGCAGCGTCATGATCTCGTCGCGCATCGACTCGTCGAGGTTGCCGGTGGGCTCGTCGGCGAGGAGCACCTTGGGCTTCTTGACCAGCGCGCGGGCGATGGCGACGCGCTGCTGCTGCCCACCGGACATCTCGCTCGGCAGGTGGGAGGGGCGGTCGCCGAGGCCGACCGATTCCAGCGCCTCGACGGCCCGCTCGCGGCGGAGCTTGGCGCCGATGCCGAGCGGGACCAGGGCCGTCTCGACGTTCTCCGCTGCGGTGAGCGTCGGGATCAGGTTGAAGCTCTGGAAGACGAAGCCGATGGACTCGGCCCGGACCTTGGTGAGCTTGGCTTCGGAGAGTCTGGCGAGGTCGACGCCGTCGAGCTCGACGGTGCCCTCGGTCGGCCGGTCGAGACCGCCGAGCATCTGGAGGAGGGTGGACTTGCCCCCGCCGGTGGGGCCCTGGATGACGAGGCGACCGCCGTCCTCGATGGTCAGGTCGACCCCGGCGAGGGCGTCGACCTTGGTCTTTCCCCGCAGGTAGCGCTTGGTGACGCCACTGAGCTGATACACGTGTGGACTCCTGCTGTACGTACGGAAGAGGGGGACGTGGAGCCGGTGCCGAGGGCTACTCGACGCGGCGCAGGGCGTCGGCCGGACGCAGCCGGGAGGCGCGCCAGCCGCCGAACGCGCCGGCGATGAGCCCGCCCGCCACGGCCAGTACGACAGCGATCACGATGGTGGAGACGGAGACCGGTGCGGTCAGCGCGATGTCCAGGGTCTTCGCGGCGGTCTGACGGCCGGGGCCGCCCATCCCGCCGCCCGCCATGCCGCCACCGCCGCCGGAGCCGAGCTCCGCGGTGAGGGTGGGGCTGATCGCGGTGACGACGTAGGCGCCGGCCAGGCCGACGGCGATACCGAGGACACCGCCCATGAGGCCGTTGACCAGCGCCTCGCCGACGACCTGGCGGGTGACCCGGCCGCTCTTCCAGCCGAGGGCCTTCAGGGTGCCGAACTCGCGGACGCGGCGGCTGACCGCCGAGGAGGTGAGCAGGCCCGCCACCACGAAGGCGGCGATCAGGACGACGATGGAGAGCCACTTGCCGACGCTGGAGGCCAGGTCGGAGGCGGTGGAGAGGGAGCCGGAGACCGTGTCGGCCAGGTCGGCGGAGGTGGTGACGGTGGTGCCGGAGATGTTCTTCTGGATGGTCGACTTGACGCTGTCGATGGCGGTCGAGTCCTTGGCCTTCACGTAGACCGTGGTGACCTTGGACTTCGAGTCCGCGAGCGTCTGCGCCTGCTGGAGCGGGATGTAGAGGTTCGCGGCGGCGTCACCGCTGCTGGCGGTGGAGACCCCGACGATCGTGAACGTGGTGCCGGAGACGGTGACCGTCTTGCCGACCGCGAGCGACTTCTCCTTGGCGTAGGAGGCGTCGACGACGGCGACCTCGGCGTTCGTCTCGGTGGTCGTGAAGGTGCGGCCCGCGGTGATCTCGGAGGAGGTCAGCGGACCGAGGTCCTGGTGGGTGACGTCGGTGCCGTACACGGTGTAGGAGTTGACGTCGAAGGAGGCGCCGCCGCCCTCGACGCGTCCCTCTCCGGTGCCGCCGCCCTGGCCGCCGCCCGGACCGCCCTGGCCGCCGGCGCTGCCCGACGACGGGTCCTGCTGGAACTCGCCGCGCTTGAACTGGCCGTCGACCTTCATCACGTTCAGGCTCAGGCCGCCGACCGCGCTCGCCACGCCGGTCTGCTGACCGACCTTGGTGACGGTGGAGTCGGCGAGGGTCTGGAAGCCCTGGACCATGACCCGGTCCGTGCTCTGCGTCGCGTCGTCGTCGCTGTCCTTGGCGTCGAAGTTGAACTTCGGGCGCTCCCGGGCGCCCGTGGAGCCCTGCGCCGCAGCGGCCTTGGTCACGGTCATGTCCGTGCCGAGGCCGTACAGCGATTGAAGGACCTTGTCCTGGGCCTTGCCCATCCCGGCGGTGACCGAGCTGACGACGATGACCAGCGCAATGCCGAGGGCGAGCCCCGAGGCGACGACCAGCGCCGCCTTTCTGCGACGGCGCAGCTCGCGCCGGAGGTAGGTGAAGAACATGCCGCGAACCTATGGACCGGGCGTGATGGTGGGTTAAGGCCGCGATGAGAGACGGATGAGAACCTGCCCGGCGGGAGACTCCCCGGCCGGTACGCCACCTTCGCGAACCGTCCGCAACCCCGGTGAACGCCCGAGGGCGGTGGCGCCGGCGGTCCGTCGGGACCGGGGTGCCACCGCCCTCGTACGGAGAACGGGGTGGACGTGCGGGGGGGATCAGGCCGCAGAGCCGGCGGTCCACTCCGACCAGTCCATGTTCCAGCCGTTGAGGCCGTTGTCCGGGGAGATGGTCTTGTCCGGGGAGTTCTTCACGATGACGACGTCGCCGACGAGCGAGTGGTCGTAGAACCACGCGGCGGGCTGGTCGGCGTCGCCCGCGCCCTTGACGTCCTTGAGGCCGACGCAGCCGTGGCTGGTGTTGGCCGAGCCGAAGATGCTGGAGCTGCCCCAGTAGTTGCCGT